>NZ_CP117834.1:2706760-3385680 GCF_028735875.1 Shouchella hunanensis | reverse complement strand
TAAGCTCTACCAACTAAGCCTGTCATCATCGCACCAACAATAGATAAAATCATCCACGCCATCCCGATCCGGCGCGCAGGCTTTGCTTCTCTCGCTGTACGAAGCGCCATAAAGCGAACGATAATATGTGGCTGTCCAAAATAACCAAGCCCCCATGCAAGGGAACCAATGATGGTAATAATTGTGACACCTCTAAAGACATCTAGCAATTGCGGGTCTATGCTACGAACCTGATCGAATGTAGTGGTTACACCACCTACTTCGGCTAAGGCAAAAACAGGAACGAGTAGTAAAGCAAGCATCATAATACCACCTTGGACAACATCCGTCCAGCTCACCGCTAAAAATCCACCAAACAATGTGTACAGAATCGTAACTCCAGCCACAATCAACAAGCTTACGTGATAATTAATACCAAGCAAAGAGTCAAATACACGACCACCTGATACCATTCCAGAAGATACATAAATGGTAAAAAAGAAAATAATAATGAGTCCTGATAGAATTCGCAATAACTTAGTTGAGTCGATAAAACGGTTTTCAAGAAAAGCAGGAATCGTAATGGAGTTATTTGCCGTTTCTGTATAAATCCGCAGTCGCGGAGCTAAGAGGATCCAGTTTAAGTATGCACCAATAATAAGACCTAACGCTAGCCAACCTGCACCTAATCCTGTTAAATACATTGAGCCAGGTAGTGCTAGCATCAGCCAACCGCTCATATCCGATGCTCCTGCACTTAAAGCTGCCACTCCAGGAGAAAGCCCTCTACCACCTAATGTGTAATCTGAGTGACTAGCTGTTTTTTTGTACCCATACCATCCGATTAAAATCATAATTAGTAAATAAACAATAATAGCTGCAATTATTTGCATTGAAATGTGAATCGACATCCTTTCTGTAAAAAAAGAAACTGCCTTATTCGATTAAGGTCAGCCCTAACGAGATTTCCCTTTCTTATTGCTATTCGTCAGTTGCTCATATTTTTAAGAATTGCTCCCCAGAAGCACTGCATTATCATAGCATCCCTCCAATATAAAAATCGAACGGTTTGATTGTACATTAAACAGAATTAGAATGAGCCTCTCTTAGTCAAAACAACTCAGCTCTGTGAATCTACTAAAAGCTTCTAATTCCTCCTTTATTCTTTCTAATACTCCCAATAAATGTCGAGTTCACCTTCTAGAAACTGCTTTTTTATCAACACGTTAATATTAACATCATTCATTATTATGATATAATTATTAGTAAATTCTTTATAAGGAGAATCTGATGCAAAAACAAACACTTGTATTAGGTGAAAGATTAAGAACCATTCGAAAAATGAGAGGCTATACACAAAGTGAATTAGCTAAAGGCATTTGTACACAAGGTGTTATTAGCAATATTGAGGGGAAGAATGGGAAAGAGAACCCGTCATCAAACATTCTTTTTCAATTAAGTGAGCGCTTAGGTGTAACAATGAGCTATTTATACGGACAAGAGAATAGTGAGCATTTACCGACATCTAAAGATATTCGTCAGTCGGAAGTAAGCAAGATAATCAAAAATCTAAAAACAAGACGTGATTACGCTGCGCTCAACTATATTGTAGAAAATGAAAAGAACAAGTCCGTCCATTTATCAAATGCAGAAAGGCAATATTTATTGTGGCACGAAGCCGTTTGCAGCTACTATGAAAGAAAGAACGTTGACGAAGCTATTAGTATATATACACGTGCACTTGATTTACAAACGACCAATCAAAAAGCTGATTTAGTCCAGCGAGTAGAGCTTGAATTAAGCTTAGGAAGTATTTATTATGAAGAAGAACACTATAGTGAAAGCGAATACATGTTACTCGAATGTTTAGAGAAGATCCAAGAATTAGAAACCGATTCGTCTGTCTATGAAGTAATGACTAAAATACACTTCAATTTATCAAATGTTTACAACCGTAAAAAAGAGTACGATAAAGCATTACGCCATGCCAAAGCTGCATTAGATCTATCGGTATCTAGCAATCATCTTTCCTTATTAGGAGATGCCCTCTATCAAATCGGCTACACTCATTCCTTGTTAGGAAATACACAGCAAGGTATTGATTACATTGAGAAATCACTTGTTATTGTTACATTACAAGACAATCAGAAGCTCGTATCAATCATTGAACATACGCTATCAAAATTGAAGCCAACTGAATCTATGTCGGAAGATTAAAAACGGAATACACAGAAGCCACCCTGTTTACTTTTAAACATGGGTGGCTTGGTTGTTAGTAGGTTTACTTTTAAATTGATAAACTCTTCTTGGTCTTCCTCGTCTTCCAGATTGCTCTTCCCCTGCTTGCTCAATGACATTCCCTTTTTCCAGTGCGTGTAAAATGCGTCTGGCATTTCGCTCAGTACTGTTCAGCCAAGACGCCACATCCTGTGACGAGAAATAAGTATAGGTTTGTTGAGATACTTTTGCATAGAGACGAGAAATCGTCGCTGGGCTAACGGCTATATTTGCAACATGGTGACCTAGCTGTACTTGTTGATAATGAAGAGTTTCTTCATTTCGTTTTGCTTCTGATACATGCTTCTCTTCGTCAACTAACACAATCATATCGTCTTCTGCTCGCTTACTGTAATCAATCGCGACTTGTACGTGTTTAGATGCGGCAAGAGCCGTTCGACCGTACCCAACACCCAAATAAACCGTTAGTTTAGCCGCCTGTTTGATATCTTCAATGATTTCATATGGCCACCCTTGGTCTTCAATCTCACCACGGGTCGTGAATATTTCAAAATAACCATTACCGAGCTCTAAAAAGGACCCTTGTAAAGACTCTGCATAGTCTAGCAGTCTTTTTCTGACGAGTAGCTCTTGATGCTTTAATTTATACGAATAGGCAATTTCCTTCTGCTCTGTTTGCGTGAACGAGACAAGTACGCCAACAACCGCAATTTGAGCTTTTTTTACATATAGAAAATTTACTCGTTCTTGAATTCTTCCTAAAATGTTCCGTGTCACTGGTTCTGCAGGCTTAATGCGGTAACACGGTATCCCTAACTGCTTTAATGCACGATAGACCCCTCTTAAACACGTTAAAGCGAGCGTTGCTTTTCCAGTTCTAAAGGCTTCTTTATGAAAAGCGATCAATTTGTCCTCTTCTACATAGTCCGGATAATCAAAGAGCGTAATTGATAAATGGGCTAAGGAAAATTCGCTTATTAACCAATTTGTATATTCAGGGGAGATCGTATCTAGGCTAACATGAGTATGTTTTTGTTCTGTATGGTAGAAAGCTTTTAAAAATGTTCCTAATAAGCTTGACCCCTCATGGGGAACGAACCATGCGTTTTCTTTCGTAATTAGTCCTTTTTGCAAGCATAAAGAAAAAGGCGCTTGGCCAGAGAATAACCATTGATCAATCGTCACATTCGTCTGATTTAAGCAGGTAGGAGCTTCTTCTAGTTCTTTATAAATAATCGGCACAGCGACAAAATTCGGGTATTCTTTAATAATCCGCTGCATTTGTCGTACCGAATCTTTTGGCCCAACTAAACCAATCTGCGTTGTCATACAATTCCTTCTTTCAAATTAAAGGCATCTACAACCTATTCAATGATTAGATGAGCAAGCGCACTAACAGCAACGAGTAACGCATCCTCGTCAAAGTCAAACTGTTTATGGTGATGGCCAGCAGCAAGTGGTGTTCCAAAAATCATATAGCATGCAGATCCACCTTGATCTTGAACATGACGCATCATATACGTTACATCCTCCGAACCATTTAATGGCATGAGGTCTTTTACTTCGTTAACAAACTGACTCTTCTGCGTAGCGTTAGGAATTTTATCAATAAAATATTGATCTGTTTCCGCCGCGAGTCCTTCTCCAACAATGGCATACTCTAGAGCTACATCATACATATGAGCCGCACCCTCTAAACGACGAACGGCTTCCTCTTTCATATACGCATTTTCAGTAGTAGACTTCCCTCTCGTTTCAAGCTGTAAGAACGCTTCGCCAGGAACGATATTTCTTCCACTCCCGGCATCAAAGCGACCAACATTTAAACGGGTTTCACCTTCCCCGTGTGGAGAAATGCCATGCAAGTTTAAAACAGCTGTTGCTGCCGCTAGCATTGCATTTTTTCCTTTATGCGGTTCCATTCCAGCATGGGCCGTTTTCCCAGTAAAACGAGCGTCAATTTTCGTTGTCGCTAATATATTGGTTGCACCAGAGACAAGCGTCCCTACCGGTTGAGAACGTATGCCAAGATGTCCGCTTAAAAAAGAATTCACGCCATTAAGCCAGCCGTTTTCAACAACGGCTTTAGCACCTCTGCTTCCTTCTTCAGCCGGTTGGAAAATAAGCGTATACGTTCCTGATAAGTGACCTCTCCACGTTGACAGAAACGTTGCTATTCCCAACCCAATGGCTGCATGTCCGTCATGTCCACATGCATGCATCATTCCGTCATTACGTGACCGAAAGCCGTTCTTAGCAGGAATATGTTCATTTGCTATCTCTTCTTCAATAGGAAGCGCATCAATATCAAATCGCATCGCCGTGTGGGGTCCTTCTTTTTCTGTTTCGAGAACAGCAATGACACCTGTAAAGCCGTTTTTCATCGTTTCAAGAAAAGCCGCAGGCACACCATTCGCTAACGCTCGTTCTTCATGTTTTGCCAATTCTTTTTCACTCGGAACACCAAAACGTGCTTCTTCGTTCATCACTGCGCGACCTGTATGAAGGGTAAAGCCAAGCCCCTCCAGCTGTTGAAAAATATAATAAGTCGTTTCGTACTCACAGAAACCAACTTCGGCGATTTTATGCATCTCTTGACGCCATGTTTTTATGTCTGATTCTTTTTGTTTCACCCATTGATCAATCTCGTTTCTCATAGGCTAGCTCTCCTCTCTTTTGAGTTGCTCTAAAGCCGTAACTGCTGTTGTAGCCATTAAATTGACACCGTATACAAGCGCTTCTTCATCAATATCAAAAGACGCATCATGAAGCGGACTTTGAACTGATCTTTCCTTAATCGCCGTTCCTAACCAAAAATACGCACCTGGGTACGTTTGTAAAAACCGGCCAAAATCCTCTCCTGCAAGACTTGGATCTATATCCGGTGCTGCTCCCTCGCCGAATAAGTGTCTCGCTTGTTCTTTAATATGACTTGCCCATTTACTTGTATTAATAGTTGAGACATATCCTTTTTGATACGTTACAGACGCTTTCGCTCCGAGACCAGCTGCAACCTGTTCAACAAGGCTCACTAATCGCTTTTCAACCTGTTCACGCACTGCCAATGAAAGCGTGCGAACGGTTCCTTCTAACACAACCTCGCTCGCAATCACATTGTACCGATCTCCACCAGTAATTTTGCCAACTGTAATAACAGCAGCATCTAGCGGATCTACGTTCCGACTTACAATCGTTTGCAAGCTCGACATCACTTGATTGGCTACAACAATTGCATCAATACCTTGGTGTGGCATACTTGCGTGCCCAGCTCTACCATTAATAACAATTGAAAACCGATCCGAGTTACCCATCATTGCCCCGTCTCGTACACCAATCTGACCAACAGGTAAATCTGGCCAAACATGCTGGCCAAAGATAGCATCTGGTTTCCACTGAAGGAACGCCGGATCTTCCATCATTGCTTGTGCACCACCAATAGGTGCATCTTCCTCAGCCGGTTGAAATAGTAGCAAAATGGTTCCAGCTATTTCATCTTTATTCTCTTGCAAGGTTACCCCTGTTCCAAGTAACATCGCCGTGTGTGCATCATGGCCACACGCGTGCATAACTCGCTCTTTCTTTGATCGATATGGAACGTCATTTGTTTCACGAATTGGCAGGGCATCCATATCTGCGCGAAGAGCAACCGTCTTGCCAGGTTTCTCTCCTTTAATTATACCAATAACCCCATAACTTGCTTTCATTGTTTCATAGGCAATTCCTGCATCATCCAAGACACGGCAAATAAATTCCCGTGTCTCTTTCTCTTCATGACTTAACTCAGGATATTGATGAAGGTGACGTCGCCACTCGATCACTTGCTCGTGAATGGCTGTTGCTGATTTGTAGAACATCTCATCTCTCCTCTTTTCTTGCGCTACCCTTTATAATCTGTTACGCCAGGACCAATTGGTAGTCCAAACCATGTCCAGACGAGGAACAGAACAATCCAAAGCGCCAAAATGACAAGTGTATATGGAAGCATTATCGAAAATAACGTCCCAAAGCCCGAACGAGAATCATATTTTTTCATAAATGCGAGAACCATTGGCACATATGGATTCATTGGCGTTATAACACTCGTTGATGAATCCCCAATTCGATAGGCTAACTGAACAAGCGCAGGATGGTAGTCTAGTAGCATAAACATCGGAATAAAAACCGGTGCCATGAGCGCCCATTGAGCGGATCCACTAAAAATAAACAAATTTAGTAATGTTGTTAAAAAGATAAAAGCAACGAGCACACCTATACCGGTCATATTGACACTTTCTAAAAATTCCGCACCACTTACAGCAATCCAAACACCAATATTACTCCAATCAAAATAAGCAATAAATTGAGCTGCTGCAAAGATTAATACAATGTAACCTGCCATACTTTTAATCGCTTCTGCCATCATTTCTGGCACATCACGAGTTGATTTAATAACACCAGCTGCAACGCCATAAGCAATTGATACGGTTAAAAACAAGAACAAAATAATAGGGACGATGTTGCTAATAAATGGCGAAGGAACAATGCTTCCACCTTCACCTCGGAGAATGCCACTTTCTGGAACAATAAAGAATGAAACTATCGCTAAATAAAGAAATCCAGTAAAAACCGCTATAAGCAATGCTTTCGTTTCTTTTGGTCCCACTTTCTCTAATTCTTGATCGACATATTCTTTCGCTCCGTATGCAGGATTAAATTTTCCAAGTCTTGGTTCAATTACTTTTTCTGTAATAACCGTACAAATAATAATAAGCATAATAGATGAAATAAACATAAAAAAGTAGTTATCGGTCATATGAACGACCATATCAGGGTTCATGGTTTGAACGACTTCCGTCGAAATACCAGACAAAAGAACATCTGTACCTGCAGGAAGGAAGTTGGCTGTAAAGCCTGCGCCTACCCCAGCAAAGCCTGCCGCCATACCCGCTAAAGGATGTCGACCGATCGCATAAAAGATCATCGCACCAAGGGGTGGAACGAGTACGTAAGCCGCATCTGAAGCGATGTTTCCTATAATACCGGTTGTTACAACAGCGACTGTTACTAATTTTGCTGGTGCCCTTAAAATCGTACTTTTAATAAACGTTTCGACTAGTCCGACTTGTTGCGCAAGTCCAATCCCAAGCATCATTGTTAGCACGAGCCCTAGTGGCGTAAAGCCGATAAAGTTTGAAATCATTGAATCTAGTATGTACATAAATCCTTCTGCTGACACAAGACTGTTAACCGTCGTTTCCTCACCGGTTCCAGGATGAATAAAAGAAACCCCAAGACTTGCAATGAACCATGAAAAAAGAATTACTGCTACCGCTAAGTATAAGAATAACATAAATGGATGCGGTAACTTATTCCCGACTCGCTCAACTGTATCTAGCAATCTTGAACCAATCGTCTTGTTCTGTCTTAAATCATTCATTTTTTACACCACCATTTTCGGACATGTCTTTTTATATTCCTTAAAACTTAAAATTGAATATAGCACTTTTTGTCGAATATGTCTTTATAAAAATCAGAAAATCTTCCATAGAATATAAAAAAGTCTATTAGAAAGTGATGAATGATGGAGAAACGATTTAGCTGATGTTAGAAGTAGCTCTTAAAACCGAAACGTCAGGCACTAAAAGCAAACCAAAATAAGACGCCTCTTATAGAAGCGTCTATTAAAAAGGATCTGTCTAGTAGTAAGTCACACTATAGCTCGTAAATACAAGTACAGGTAGATAGAGGTAACGAGATACGTATGACCACACAATTTATATCTGTCGTTAACACCTAGTCCTCATTTTTCACCCTAAGAAAATTGCATCTCTTTGAAAATATGATGCAACGCAAGTCTTGCAGCCCCAAGGGAGGGGCCTTTCTCTCTCCAATAAGATTTCTCTAACTGGATTGGCACATTGGTCGTTTTCTCAAGCCCATTTAAAACTTGTAACATATATTGGAAAAACAAATCTTGTTTCGCAACCCAGCCGTTAACCAATACTTTTTCTGGTTGAAGCAGCAAGGCGTAATTGCATAGCAACGTCACAATGTCATGAGCCATTCGCTTTGCTTCACTGTAAAAGGGCTCCTCTATGTCGGTAAAAGCTCGATTAAAAAAGTGATCAATGACAGCCTCATTCTCTGTTAGATGGGCAAACTCTTCGGGATGGCGCTCTCTGATGCCTTTTGATAGATTGTGAATGGAATAAATATTGAGAGGATGAAAAATGGATTCGTCCCCTGAACAATCGCTTGCCAAAATAGAGTTGCCTGTCTCTCCGGTATTATAGATCTCGTTTCTCAAGATAATACCTGTTCCGACACCTTGACTAAGTAACGTATACACTAAACTATGACACCCAACTGCTTGCCCACTATATTGTTCAGCAAAAGCTGCTGCATTGACATCATTAACGAGATGAACGGGGACTTGAAATGCATTTGTGACAAGATCAAATAACGGGTAATTTCTCACATTCAAATTATAGGAAAAAACAATTTTTTTCCGCTCTTCATCGAGAATTCCAGGTAGCGATAACCCTATACCTTTTATGTGATCCCGCTTAATCTGATGCTTCGTAATAAACGCGTCCAATAAGTGAGGCAGGTCCGATAGTCCCTCACCTGACAATTCGTCCATCCGCTCCGTCGTCAACAATTCACCTCGCAAGTTCAATAGTGTTAATTCTGTCGCAAAACTGAGGTCCACTCCAATTACGACGCCTCCGTGCGCATTAATTTCCAGTAAAGTTGCCTTTCTTCCTACCCCTTCCCCAACCGAGCCCGTTTCAATTAGGACGCCGTCGAGTAAGCTCTCTTCTATTAACGAGGAAACCGTTGTAGGGCTTAAGCCTGTTTTTTGAACAAGGTCTGTTCTGGAAATTGGCGCAAGATGATTAACCAGGTTTAATAGTTTTGATTTATTAAACTGTTTTAATAATTTTTGATTTCCTTGTCTTGCTTGCATCTAACTCCACTCCATTCCTTACCGTTCTAACTGTACCTAAGCGCAAAAGCTTCCATACTAGATTCACCAGTAGAACAAATGAGCATAACTGTTTGTTCAATAGGGATGACATCTAGATCATATGGATCACGTAAGACAAGCGCGATACAGTCTTTATGATGTAACCGATGCAATAGCGTTTGCTGTTCATGAAATAAATGAGCATTAACGGTGCCAATTATGACAACATCTTTCGCATCGACTTTCTTTATGACTTGATCAATCTCTTGATTCGTTGGTTTTAATGATAGCGAAAAGGTTTCTACTTGTAAATCAACGAGTTTACTTTCTAGTGTTACTCGTTTCCCACCGGTTGAATCAGCAGGTGTTAGTGCTTCAAGATTAGGCAAAATCAGGGCATAGGAAAGATCCTTTTTTAATGGAAGCAACTTTTTCGGATCTCGTTCAAGATGAAGACTCTTTTTTGAGAGCTCAAGGGCTTTTTCTTTCCACATTTGTTCCGGAATTGGCATCGCCTTATTGCGATACGTTTGAATAGCCTTCTTCAATGTCGATAATCGTGCAAGCGACTCATCAATT
Source organism: Shouchella hunanensis (assembly GCF_028735875.1). Lineage (GTDB taxonomy): Bacteria > Bacillota > Bacilli > Bacillales > Bacillaceae_D > Shouchella > Shouchella hunanensis. The sequence goes on along the minus strand of NZ_CP117834.1, from coordinate 3,375,935 downwards.
CGTTCCTCTTTAATTCTACCTGTTTCGACCGCTTGCACTAGGCCTTGAAATACCTCTTGCTGGAACGATGGAGAGTGACAAATTAACAGCTGGTCTACTCCAGCTTCAATAGCAAGTGCGCCAATATCTTTTGCAGGAAAATGATCTTTAATCGCACTCATTTCCATGTCATCCGTACAAATAACTCCTTTAAAACCAAGCTTATCGCGAAGAATGTTCGTCATCCAATAATGCGACATGGTTGCTGGCAAACCGTTAGACTGAGAAACTTGATCATAAATAACATGGCTAACCATAATGGCATCAACACCTGCTTCAATGGCTCGTTCAAATGGCGGAATTAATTTATTGAATAGATCTTCCTCCTTTAAACTACAGACAACAGAACCTAGATGGGAATCGGCTTCTGTCTCCCCATGACCAGGAAAATGCTTAGCTGTTGCCGCTACGCCAGCTTCATGAATTCCTTGTATGTATTTTGCGCCATATTCGCTAACAAGTCTCGTATCCTCCCCGTAGCTTCGAACACCAATAACGGAATTCTTGCGATTCGTATTGACATCTAAAATAGGCGCCCAATCAATTGCAATACCACATGCATTCATCATGCTGCCTAATAATTTCCCATTCTCATAAGCGAGCTCAGGATTATCTTTTAACCCTAGCGCACGATTCCCTGGTACGGAGGGATAGAATCGATCAAGCGTAGACAGAGTCCCTCCCTCTTCATCAAGGGCCATTAGAAATGGATGTTCATAGCCCTTCTGCTTGTAAAAATGCTGCACATCATTGAAGAGCGCTAGTAATTGCTCTTTATGTTCAATGTTATAGGGATAAATGCTCATGCCTCCAAAAGGCAACTCATCAAAACGCTGATGAAATTTTTGATCAATGCTGTTACTTGGAGCACCCATTGAGAACAACATCCCTACCTTTTCACGTATCGTTAAGCGTTTCACTACTTTCGTCTCCATGTCTCATCCCTCTTTTCAAATGGAGCTTTAGGTTTTAATGGCACCTGACACAAGGCCAGATATAATTTGCTTTTGGAAAAACACAAAAATAATAAACACTGGTAATAAGGATACGACCGAGGCCGCCATTAAATGCCCCCAATTCGTATTGTTTAAGAAACTAAATTCTGCTAGACCAAGGGGAATTGTCCTCATCTCTGGTGACGTTGTTAAAATAAGTGGTGAAAGGAAGTCATTCCACGAGTTCAGAAATGTCATAATGACCAGTACAGCAACAATCGGTTTCGCTAGTGGAAAAATGATTTGCCAAACAATCCGAAATTCGGAAGCTCCATCGACTTTTGCCGCGTAGATCAATTCATCAGGTAATCCCGAAATGTATTGGCGCATTAAGAATATCCCAAAAGGTGTCACTAGGGTTGGCACAATAAGCGCTTTATACGTATCAATCCAGCCAATGTTTTGCATTAATTGAAAAACAGGAATCATGGTTACTTGAAATGGAATCATAAAGCTTGTAAGAACTAAAATGAATATCATATTTTTCCCTGGGAACGTCATTTTCGCAAACGTGTAGCCTACCATTGTACAAAAAAACACATTTCCGATCACAATAGAAGAAGAAACAAATAAACTATTCCCTAGGTAGCGAGCGAAGTTTCCGTTTGCAAGTACCGTCGCATAATTATCGAAGGAAGGGTTTCTTGGAAGAATATCTGCAAGCGTTCTTAGAACAACCCCATCCGTCTTAATTGAAATACTGACCATATACAAAAACGGGATTAGCATTACACTCAATGGAATAAACAAAAGGAAGAATAGTAAAATTTCCCTCGGTTTGTAATCAAATAGCTTTCTTTTAGGCTTCTTTTTTGGAGGAATAGGCGCTACTTGTTCCTGCATTAGAAGCGGTGCTTTTGGCTGGTGAGATGGCTGATTCATTAATCTCCAACCCCCTTATTAATCCCCATTATCTTTAGCATCAAGAGTGAAATTCCCATAATAATAACGAACAGCACATAAGCAGTGGCTGACGCTGGGCCAAACTGGAACTGCTTAAACGCTTCTTCATACAAATAGAATACGATAGTGGTTGTCGCATTTAACGGACCACCGCTTGTCAACGTGTACACTTCTGGAAATACTTGAAACGTGTTGATCGTATTAATAACAATAACAACTATGGCAATTTGACGAATATGCGGGAGTGTTACATGCCAGAATTGCTTCCATCTTGAAGCGCCGTCAACCGTTGCTGCTTCATATAAATCTTTCGGTATCGATTGTAACCCCGCTAAGAATATTAACATGTAAAAACCGCAAGACATCCAGACAGACAACCCCATTAACGATGCAAGCGCGGTTCTTGTATCCATCAACCAATTCATCGTTGGTAAATGAAAGAGATTTAACACCATATTTAGAAAACCCGATGGTGAATACATGAAATTAAACATCATTGAGACAACAATAATAGACGTAACCGTCGGTAAAAAGAAGCCTACTCGGAAAAAGTTTTTAAATGGAATTCGTTGATTAACTGCAAGCGCTAAAATTAGCGCGATGGAGACGGTAAAAGGAATCGTACCTACAACATAAATAAAGGTGTTTAACAGCGCTCTGCCAAAAACCGGGTCTTGTAGTAAATTACGATAGTTTTCTAACCCTACAAAATCCATCTCGCCTCGCAAAATTTTCACATCATGAAAACTATAAATAAAGGATTGTATTAATGGGTATACACTAAATACAGCAAATAATAAGAACCAAGGCAACAAAAAGACATATGCCATCTTGTTACGCTTCATTTCCGTCCAAGTTTGCATCGCTACACCTCCATGAAAAAGGGTATCCCTCGCATAGTACGAGGGATTTCAATTTTCTTAAAGCTCATTTTCAATCTTGTCATGTGCTTGATTTAAAGATTCTTTCGGATCAACATTATTGAGTAGCGTCTGCTCAACTGCTTCGACAACATGTCGACTAATGGACTGCCATTCTGTAATAGCTGGAGATGACTTCGCACTTTCTAACTGACCAGCAAAAACAGAAAGCTGTGGATGTTCATCAAAAAACGCATGCTCTTCTACTCCTGGGACAGCTGCAAACATAGAGCCAATTCGCTGCATATGATCAAGGGCTTGCTCTTCAGACGCCACATGTTGCATCAATTTAAACGCTTCTTCCTTTTGATCCGAACCCTCAGGAATAACTAAAATTTCACCACCAGCAAAGCTAGAAGCTGTAGACTGTGCGCCATCAGGAATTGGTGCAACATCAAAGTTCAATTCCGGTGCATCTCTTGGTATGGAAAACACACCCCAAGCACCAGAAAATGACATGCCAATATTCCCAGCTCGGAATTCACTATCAATGACTTCACTTTGAGAAACAAGCGAGTAGTTACTCATTTCTTTATAAAATTCAAGGGCTTCAATCATTTCTGGAGAATTGATCGTGCTTGCCGTATGATCTTCATTTAAAACGTCTGCTCCATTACTCCATGCCGTTGCCATAAAATAATGCCAGGTCGCTTCTGGTTCACCGGCATGTATACCAAATCCAGATGCATCTGTACGTTCTTCTATTTGCTTCGCGTATTCTAGCATTTCATCCCAATTTTCTGGCGGACGATTTGGATCTAATCCTGCCTCTTCAAATAAATCTGTATTTATATACATGGCTCGTGATGACATTAACCATGGCATGCCATAAACTTCATCTTGGTATGTAACGGTATCCCAGTTTACGTGATTGTTGTAAATGGGTTCTACTAAGTCAGACACATTTGCAAGTACGCCCTCTTCTACAAAGTTCGCAAACCACGTATCACCAAGTTCAATCACATCCGGTACGGAGTTTCCTGCAAATGCAGTGGTAATTTGTTCAAGACCGTTATCCCATGTTAGCTGTCGCAAGTTGACTTGAACGTTTGGATTTTCTTCAATAAACGAATCAATCACTGGGTTAATCGTATTTTCACCGTTTGGATCATCTTCACCAGTGAAAAACCAGAAATCAAGTGTGACTTCTTCCTCTCCGCTTGTTGCACTTCCTTCCTCACTTCCGCTATTACATGCAGTAAGCATCATGGTTAAGCCACCAAACATTGCCGCATACTTTAGATATTTCTTCATTTTTTTAATTCCCCCTAATTAATTTTTCCAATGGACGTATTAATTAAATGTAGGAAGACTAAGCGGTTTGTCCAGTAGAAGATGAGGTAATTGTAGTTGATTCATTTTTAATTGTCAATTAAATTTTTATTTTCTAATATCAAGCGCTTTCAATTCAATCCTTTTATTTATTCTTTTCCGACTTTTTGTTATACTAGAGTTCAAACATATAAACTTCTAATTCTACCCTTACTCTTTGTTTTCATCAGACCTATCCTTGTGTTAAATGGTTGATAGAGAACCAGTTGAAAGAACCTACTTTCTTCATTCGATCTGTTTTAAAAAACGATGATTCTATCAAGCGTACCCTTCATTTATCATCTATGTCTCTCACTTACGTTATTATTTTATCAATTACCTTGTTTGCGGTTATTATTTCCATTAATCCACATGTCTTCCATTGTGTTTCTCTCAGCTAAAGTGAAGCTCTTTCACAAAAACTTTCTAAAACAACGATATAATCCTTTTCAAATTCAACAAAATTTATTATAATGATTACATAATAATTATTATTACCTAATAGTTGATTTTAGGTAATCACAGTTATTCTATTAATCTTTTACGAAAAGGAGACTGATTATGAGCGAGAACAACATTATTTCTGAAGCAAATCACTCAGGTGGAAAATGTCCATTCTTTCACGGTAGCACAACAAATACGACGGTTTCTGGTACGCCAGAACGTGAATGGTGGCCGAATCAACTGAATTTATCTATTCTTCGTCAGCATGATAAGAAATCCAATCCAATGAATGAAGACTTCGATTATACAGAAGAATTTAAGAAGTTAGATTACGATGCATTAAAACAAGATTTACATGCATTAATGACAGATAGCCAAGATTGGTGGCCAGCAGACTATGGTCACTATGGTCCAATGTTTATTCGAATGGCTTGGCACTCTGCTGGTACATATCGTACAGGAGATGGACGTGGTGGTGGTTCTGCCGGTGCACAACGTTTTGCTCCGTTAAACAGCTGGGCAGATAATGCGAATATCGATAAAGCACGTCGCCTTTTATGGCCAATTAAGCAAAAGTACGGAAATAAGATTTCATGGGCTGACTTATTGTTGCTAACTGGAAACGTCGCTATTGAATCGATGGGTGGAAAAACATTTGGTTTCGGCGGGGGTCGCGCGGACGTTTGGCACCCTGAAGAAGATATTTATTGGGGTAATGAAACGGAGATGCTTGGTGATAACCGTTACTCCGGTGACCGCGAATTAGAGAATCCTCTCGCTGCTGTTCAAATGGGATTAATTTATGTGAATCCTGAAGGCCCTAACGGAAACCCTGACCCTGTACAAAGTGGTCGCGACATTCGTGAAACGTTTGGCCGTATGGGAATGAACGATGAAGAAACCGTTGCCCTTGTTGCTGGTGGGCATACTTTTGGTAAAGCTCACGGTGCAGGAGATGCTGAAAGTCACGTTGGTCCAGAACCAGAAGCAGCTCCAATTGAAGCACAAGGTTTAGGGTGGTTAAGCTCACATGGTAGTGGAAAAGGTCGGGATACGATTACGAGTGGGATTGAAGGTGCTTGGACACAAAACCCTACCCAATGGGATAATGGCTTCTTTGATCTTTTATTTGGCTATGAGTGGGAGTTAACGAAATCCCCTGCCGGTGCGCACCAGTGGACACCTGTTAATGTAGAAGAAAAAGATCTTGCTCCAGACGCGGAAGATGCTTCTATACGAGTAAAGACAATGATGACAACAGCAGATATGGCATTACGTATGGATCCTGCTTATGAAAAGATTTCTCGTCATTTCCACGAACATCCAGATGCATTTGCTGACGCATTTGCTCGGGCTTGGTTCAAGTTGTTACACCGTGATATGGGGCCTCGCGATCGTTATTTAGGACCAGAAGTACCAGAGGAAGTCTTATTGTGGCAAGACCCCATTTCAGCTGGAAACTACGATTTATCTAATAAAGAAATTGAAACGTTAAAGCAACGCATATTAGCGACAGACTTAAGTGTGTCTGACCTTGTTGCAACCGCTTGGGCTTCTGCTAGCACATTCCGTGGCTCAGATAATCGTGGTGGTGCAAATGGTGCTCGCATTCGTCTTGCTCCGCAAAAAGATTGGGATGTTTTCCAAAACGAATCCATTACCAAAGTTATTGCTACTCTTGAACAATTACAGCAACAAGTAGATGCGGATGTAAGTATTGCGGACCTTATTGTACTTGGGGGAAGTGCTGCCATTGAAAAAGCTGCTAAAGAAGCTGGCTTCGACATTACTGTGCCTTTCACTCCTGGTCGCGGAGATGTAACAGCAGAACAAACAGATGTTGAAAACATCGACGTTTTAGAGGTTACTTCTGATGGATTCCGTAATTATCAAAAGAAGCAATTCAGTGTGTCAGAAGAAGAATTGCTTGTTGATAAGGCACATCTGTTGAATTTAACCGCTCCAGAAATGACTGTATTAATTGGCGGCATGCGTGTTCTTGGTACGAATCACGATGGTAGCAACCATGGTGTCTTCACTGAAAATGTAGGTACCTTAACAAATGACTTCTTTACGAATTTACTTGATATTAGCACGGAGTGGAAGTCTGTTAACGGCAATGTTTATGAAGGTCGCGATCGTACGTCAGGAGAAGTTGTACGAACAGCAACACGTGTTGACCTTGTTTTCGGTTCGAACTCCATTCTCCGTGCGATTTCGGAAGTGTACGCACAAGACGATAATAAAGGTAAATTTGTGCAAGATTTTGTTGCGGCTTGGACAAAAGTGATGAATAATGATCGTTTTGATGTAAAAGTAAAACAACCTGCTTTAACCAAATAATGACGAAAAAAAGCTGTCCCATAAGGTCGTATAGACGTTAAATGGGTTCAGCTTTTTTATTTAAGCAGCTCAAACTGTTATTGCTAGCTTGTGTAATAAATGGTTCATTTCAATTCAAGATGCTTGTTCACGCTATGCCTCTATTCAGTCGTTCTCTTTTCATGATAAAGAACGCTGGTTTACTCACCCCATTTAAGCATGCAAGGTGCTTCTCATCCGCAGAATAACCATTGTTTTCCTTTTCAGCCCTATATCCTTTTTCATTTGTTTATGACTCTATTGACTTCCCTACACCTATTCCAAGATAGCCAAAAAGAATGGTTAGAATCGGAGATAAGAAGAGAAAAAATGCAAAAGGAATATAGTCCATAACAGCCACACCTAATGTAGAAGCAAAAAATGCGCCACTAACCCCCCAAGGAATGAGTGGATTAACAAGTGTGCCTGCATCTTCAAGTGTTCTTGATAGATTCTTTTTTGCGATGTTTAAACGTTCATAATGCATTTCAAACGCCTTTCCCGGTAGCAAGATGGATAAATACTGCTCGCCGGTTAACGCATTTACACTAATAGAAGAGGCGGCAGTTGCGCCGATAAGATTCCCTCTGTTTGATAGAAATGAACGAAAAAACTCCAGCAACCCATCAATTAATCCTATTCGTTGAATTAAACTACCAAGTAAAAGCGCAATAATGACGAGTGAAATGGACCACATCATTGATTGTAAACCACCAGCGTCTACAATCGCATTGATCGCATCATTCCCTGTTTCTAAGAAGAAGCCATGCTGTACAACAGTGAACCACTCACTAATGAGCCAATTCCCTTGAACAAAACCCACCGTTACTAACCCTGTTAAAATTCCAACCACAAGAGCTGGTACTGTCGGAAAGCGAATAAACGCTAGAATAACAACGATTAATGGAGATAAGAGCGTCAAAAAACTAATTGAAAATGAAGCATCAAGTGTTGTTAGCATTTCCTGAATTCCTTCAACATTAGTCGTCGAGTAAGAACGACCAATAAAAAAGAAAATGATTAACGTAATCAAGAAACTTGGAATGGTTGTCCACATCAGATGACGAATATGGACAAATAGGTCTACCCCTGTTACGCCCGATGCAAGGTTCGTTGTATCTGATAAAGGCGACATTTTATCCCCGAAACAAGCGCCACAAATGATGGCACCCGCTGCCATGGCTGGGTTTACGCCTAATGCTAAGCCAATTCCCATCATCGCCACGCCAACTGAACCGATTGTTGTAAAAGAACTTCCCGTAAAGCTTGAGACGATCATGCAAATAATGAGCGCACTAACAGCAAACCATTCTGGTGTTATAAATGTTAGTCCGTAAAATAAAATTGTTGGAACGGTTCCACTCATCATCCAAACGGCAATGACAATCCCTACTAACGATAAAATAATGATCGCTTTTGTTCCGTCTGTAACACCTTTTATCATTGCTTTTTCGAGTTCATCCCATTTAATGTTAAGAAATAGACCGATTATACTTACAACAACGAGACAGATTAATAGCGGGATATGTGGCTCAGCTTGAAAAGCTGTCATGCTAGTGATAATGAGCGCCATCATGAGCGCGAGTAACAAAACAGAAGAGCCAATCGTTAGTTTCTTTTCCATCTATTGTATTCCTCCTACTTCCCTAAAACACTTTATCGCTTTTATGCTTTTATGCAATAAAGTTGCTAAGTTTTTATATTAACGAACCTTTTTGCATTCGTCAATAGCCATTCCTCAGAACCGCTTCCCACAAAAAGAAAGAAATTCCTGCTTTTCCTTTATAATAATGTAAAGTCCACTTATTCAATAAGAACCTAACCCGATTAAACAAGGAGAACAAAGGGTATAACAATCGTTAGCACATGTAAGGAGGAAACGAATATGGCAAATAAACCGGTCATTGCGATAAGTGGCGCTAGCGGCTATATTGGGAAGAACTTAATTAAACAATTGAAAGATAAAGCCCATATCATTGCTTTGTCTCGCTCCATTGAGCACAAGGAGCATACAGATGACCTCACATGGAGACAAGCTGACTTATTTTCTCTTGGCGATGCAGAATCTGCTTTAGAAGGAGTAGATTACGCTGTCTACCTTGTACATTCCATGCTGCCGTCCGCACGTTTAACACAAGCAAGATTTGAAGATATGGATTTTATTCTTGCAGACAATTTTGCTCAAGCTGCGACGAAGAATAACGTTAAACAAATCATTTATTTGAGTGGCATTATACCTGAAAACGAAAAGGAGCTATCTCGACATTTAGAAAGCCGTCGTGAAGTGGAAACAGTACTGAATGCGTATGATGTTCCTGTCACAACCGTACGCGCCGGTCTCATCGTTGGACCTAGTGGCTCCTCTTTTCCAATTGTGAAAAAATTGGTCAAACGCCTCCCTTTTATGGCGCTACCAAAATGGACAAGACAAAAAACACAGCCAGTCGCTTTACCAGATGTTCTCCATGCTTTAGATGGATCAATTGGCAACACAGACGTTTCTGGCCGTTCGTTTGACGTTGCTGGCCCAGAAGTGATGACGTACCGAGAAATGATGATAGAAACAGCCGATGTAATGGGGAAAAAACGCCATATGCTAAACGTCCCCTTTATGTCTGTTAAGCTATCTAGATTATGGGTATCTGTGACAACAGGAACGCCAAAAGAAATGGTTTATCCATTAATCGAAAGTTTAGTTCACCCAATGGTTGCTGAAGCGTCACGCATGCAGCCAGATCTTAGTTATGGTAAAACAACTTTTCGCGATGCTGCACTTGCTGCGATAGAAGAAGAGAATGCCCAACAAAAAAAACCTACTGCGAAAAAGAAAAAAGAAGTTAAAAAAATTGCCGACGTTCGGTCCATTCAACGTGTACCGCTCCCAGATAATTATAGTGCTGACTGGTTAGGTCGCTACTATTTACAATGGCTAGAAAAGCAAGGACGTCCTTTTCTCAATGCTAAAAGTGATCACTCTGATAAGACAGCCATTTATTTGCTGAATAAAAAGCTGCTTGAGTTTACCTATGCCAACGAACGGAGTCATGAGCAACGCGCCCTTTATTATATAACAGGAGGAGCCTTCGCAAACGTTAATGCTGAACCTGGAAGAGGTCGAATGGAATTCCGCAAAATTCCATACAAGAATGAATGCATTATTGCTATTCATGAATACCAGCCTTCACTTCCGTGGATCCTTTATACATTGACACAGGCAAAAATGCATATATGGGTCATGTTTTTATTTAAACGTCATTTACAGCGGATGATTAAAACCAATCAACGGCTTTCAGAAACACATGAGCAGTTTCTTTTAACTCGTCCTAAATGATTGCTATACTAAAAGTATACTTTAATCGGAGGTGTTTTTATGCCGACAGAACAAGAATTGCAGGAAACAAAAGATCGCGTAATGGCTGAGCTTGAAAACGTCATGGATCCCGAACTCGGCATCGACATCGTGAATCTTGGTCTTGTATACGATGTTCACTTAGATGAGAACATAAATGCTGAAGTTGAGATGACGCTAACCGCTATGGGCTGTCCGTTAGCTGGGACGATTGTATCCGACGTGAAAAATTCTCTTAAAGAGCTTCAGGAATTAGGTGAGCTTGGCAACGTTGATGTCAACATTGTATGGAGCCCACCGTGGACAAAAGATAAAATGTCTCGATATGCGAAGATTGCATTAGGTGTTACCGATTAACAAAACAACAAGCGTGGTCCCAAATAGGACTACGCTTGTTGTTTTAAGTGCATGATTTAACATGCGTTAATGTTGTTTGTAGAAACGTTGCTATCTCTAACATCCCATATTGGTTTGCTTTCTCCTCAGCCTCTCCGTTGTAATTCGTATTTGTATTAATATCATACGTATAAAACACGCCATCTTTATCTTTTATACATTCAATTCCTGCTATTTGGATACCATTACGCTGAAGAACACGTTTATAATCTTCAATAAAAGGTTCAGAAAAACTTGGATCAATAACAAATTTTGAACTTGGCTCTTCCCCAACTGGACAGTAAAGATTTTCGATAGAGCATGCATCGGCTGGACATAGTTCAAAACCGTCAGACGTGTTCACTTTTACAGCATAAATGAATTCACCACCAACAAATTCGCATCTAGTAATATACGGCTCTTCTGATTCAAAATATTGCTGCAACAATGTGATTCCATCAACAGGCTCTTCAAATGCTTCACTATCAAGATACGCTCTTAATGCTGCTCTTGATTGAAATAACTGCACCCCAAGACCTTTTCCAGCTCGATTGTGCTTTGTAATAAACGGTTCGTTTTCGAATGCTTTACTTGCTTCAAATAGCTGTTCTTTCCCTACTGCCACAATCGTTTTTGGCGTTTTCACGCCTTCTTTCTCCAATTCTGCGTACTGAACGACTTTACTCAATTCTAATCGTAATGCACGCGAATCGTTAATTACGGTTCGGCCATACTGCTCTAGCCAGACGAGTACAGCACTTGTTAGTTCAGGTGCAAATCGATGGCCTCTTGTGTGGGAAGATGCACTCATACGATTATAAAAGACCCCTTCAGGTGGTGCCTCTTGCAAATTGATAGATCCAGCTGATAGATTCCAGTTTTCATACGGGACACCTATTTCTTCTAACCGATTAAACAATGGTGCGGACCATTCCTCATTTTCATGAATAACATAAATCTTCATCTAGTAGTCCCCTTGCTATTGAGCTTTAGTTTGTATACAGTTATGATAGCAATTTCAATTAAACGTGACAATGAAAAGGTGCTGTATTCCGATGAATAAACAAGAAATTAGAGAACACGTATGGGAACAGATGATGAATGAAAAAGTAGCACGCTTTCCTTTTCCAATTAAAGGACGTATCCCAAATTTTAAAGGCGCCGAAGCTGCTGCCGAATGGATACGTCAAACAGAGCTTTACAAGCAAGCAACCATCATTAAGGTCAATCCTGATTCTCCCCAACTACCATTAAGAGCATCCATTTTAGCTGATGGAAAGATCTTATTTGTGCCCACACCACGATTAAAAGATGGCTTTATCCAAGTGAAGCCAGAGTGGGTTCCACCAAATGAATACCGAAAAGCAGCTAGTTTAACGCATATAAAATCGTACGGAAAAGTAATCCCCCTTAAGGATTTGCCGCAAATCGACTTGATGGTCATGGGGTCTGTTGCTGTTGATCGAAAGGGACGTCGCATTGGAAAAGGTGCAGGTTATGCAGATCGAGAATATGCCATCCTAAGAGAACTTGGTCAAAAAGAAATGCCAGTTTTTACAACGATTCATTCTTCACAGCTGATCGAGACCGACCTCCCACTCAATCCGTATGATGTTACTATGGACTACATCGCCACAGAAAAAGAACTCATTCCAACCCACAGCACTCACCCTAAGCCGACCGGTATTTTATGGGATCAAGTACCTGATACTGATCTATCCGATATGCCCATTTTACAAGAGTTAAAGACGCTAAAAAACAGCTGACTACCGTCGGCTGATTAATGCTTCATACCACTCATCTAATTGTTCATTTGACGGCGCATTGACGTAAATCTCTTGATCTTGAAATTGTAAGTGTAAATAGTCCGATTCCGTTCCCTTTCTAAAGACTAATACTCGTTCTCGATCATACTGCCGCCGAAAATGACCTTTTGACACATCTGGTGTACCGATACCATTTAATCTTGTCATAGAAGGGCGTTCTTCAATTTTTTCGACGTTATCGAGCTCGGCAATTGGCCATTTAGAGCCGTAAGGACCGGTAATTTCAATTGAATCCTCATGTATAACGAAATCGTGTGCTTGTGCTCCTAAGAAAAAGACGCTTCCGACTATGCCCACAGTAATTGTTGCAATTCCACCATTTACTATGTAAGCACGCTTTCGCTTTCCTGCCAGTTCATATCGCGACAAATAGGTTAATCCACCAAGTAACGATATTAAATAAACAAGCAATTGGAATGGGAGAGCCCCCGGAACGGAAAACAAAACAGGAATGAGTAAAAGCAGAAGTAGTACACTCGTCCATAGCATGAGAGTGGCTTGCTTTCGTGGCAAGTCTTTTTTGATCAATTGCTCCTGTTCTTCTTTACTTCTCGTTGCGAAGCCTGATAAATACTGATATTTTTTTGTTTTTAGTATCACTAAACTAAAAACAATCATCAGTATCCCAATGACACCTATAATCGTTCCATACACGACGATCACCCTAATCCCTCCCTTACAACGATTTTATACGAAATGACATACTGTTCCGTTTCAAAAAAATGCATAGGCACGATTTTTTTATTAATCCTTGTCTTAATGAAGCTCGTTCTACGGTGGCTATCGTTGTTTTTGCATTTCAACTTCTATTACATGTTGCTGAAAAGAAGCTCAGTAGACTCATTACGCATTCAAACAGTCGGTTGTCTTCCATTTCACAAGCCTCATAAACATGTATTCCTATTGAGACATGCACGATTAATTGATTACGTAGCCTTGGCATTCGAGCTATTTTATATTCTATAAGAAAAACTCGTAAAAACGAGGTTTTACGAGTTTGTAAATGGCTTAGTCTTCACTTAACGCGACATTGTGATAGACTTGCTGAACGTCTTCTAAATCATCTAATGCATCAATTAATTTTTCAAGCTGTTTTTCATCTTCTTCCCCTAAAGATAATTCCGTTTGTGGCAGCATGGAGGTTTCAACGAGGTTGAATTCATTCACACCTGCTTGTTTTAACGCCTCTTGAACAGCTTGAAGTTGATCTGGTTCAGCATAAATAATAATAATATTGTCTTCTTCTAAAATATCTCTGGCGTCTAAATCTGCCTCTAGTAATAGTTCAAGTGTTTCGTCTGCTGTTTTTCCTTCAAATGCTATGACTGCTGTGTGGTCAAACATGTAGGAAACAGAACCGCTAACACCCATATTCCCTCCATTTTTCCCAAATGCGGCGCGCACATCAGAAGCTGTACGGTTCACATTATTTGTTAATGCGTCAACGATTAGCATCGAGCCATTTGGGCCAAAACCTTCATATCGCAACTGATCATAATTTTCATCAGCGCCACCTTTTGCTTTTTCTAATGCTCGCTCGATGATCGCTTTCGGGACATTATATGTTTTAGCTCGTTCTAGTACGACTTTTAACGCTTGATTGGCTTCAGGATCCGGCTCTCCTTGCTTTGCGACAACATAAATTTCGCGTCCAAACTTTGCATAAATCTTACTTGTATTCGCATCCTTTGACGCTTTTTTTTCCTTAATGTTATTCCATTTACGCCCCATAACCTGTCACTCTCTTTCTCCATTTATTTCATCTTTATTATAACGCAAAAATAGAATTGTGCGTAGATTGCTTTCATCCTCCCTTCTTATCCTCTATAATCACCTTAAGAAGAGAAATGGAGGCGAAGACATGCACGATCAGTCTGAAACAGCGAATCATATTATTAAAAGTTATCAGCAAGATGAACAAATGATGATTCTTGTTTTCTCTCAGTGGTGTATCAATAATGACCACGATCCAACTGCACTTTATAGAGAGGCCTATCCAGAGCAAGGAAACAATAACGAACTGAAAGAAGCACTTGCTTTAACTGTTTCAAAAGATGAATCAAGCCCTATCGCAACAGACACCGTGATCAATCTCCTTCAAGTTTTCGGAAACGAAGACCTCGCTTATATCGTAAAAACCTATGGAGAAAAAGGAAGCTAATCATTCGCTTCCTTCTTTTAATTCTATTCCGACTGGGCAATGATCACTACCATAGATATGTGCGTAAATGACTGCGTCTTTTAATTGTGGAACGAGTCGCTCATGCAGTAAAAAATAATCAATCCGCCATCCAATATTTCGCTCTCTCACTTTTGCCATATACGACCACCATGTAAACGATTCATCATCTGTTGGGTAGAAATAGCGATAGGAATCAATAAATCCGTGATTTATTAGTTCTTCTAGCTTGCCGCGCTCTTCCTCTGTAAAACCTGCGTTTCCAATATTCGCACGATCATTTTTCACATCAATTCCTTCTCGGGCCACGTTTAAATCGCCGCACAATATAACAGGCTTCTGCTCCTGCAGTTTTTCGATATAAGCATTTACCTCTTGTTCCCATTCCATTCGATAAGAAAGCCGACTTAAATCGCGTTTTGCGTTTGGCGTATACATAGTTATTAAGTAAAATTGTTCATATTCAAGGGTAATGACGCGTCCTTCATCATCATGGAAATCCTCCCCTAAACCGTAGTGAACCTTTAACGGAGTGTGCTTTGTAAAAATAGCAGTGCCAGAATAACCTTTTCGCTCAGCGTAATTCCAGTACTGTTGGTAGCCTGGTAGGTCAAGCTCTAGCTGTCCTTCTTGCATTTTTATTTCTTGTAAACAAAAGAAATCCGCATCAACATGATGGAAAAAATCGAGAAACCCTTTTTTAACACATGCGCGAATACCATTAACATTCCATGAAATAAACTTCATTTCTTAACGTCGCTCCTCTTCTATGTAAAAAAAGACTGCTTTATTAGCAGCCATTCTGTTCTGTTAACGCAATTTCCAAATCTTCTGCCAAATCTTCTACATCCTCTAATCCGATCGACAATCGAATAAGAGAATCTTTAATACCCAACTCTTCTCGCCGCTCTTTCGGAATAGAAGCATGGGTCATTTTTGCCGGAATTGAAATTAAGCTCTCTACTGCACCTAAACTTTCTGCTAACGTAAAATAGCGTGTTCGCTCGACCGTTTGTAAAGCAAGCTCATCAGATTTTGTTGTGAACGAAACGATTCCACCAAACCCGCGAGATTGTAAAGCATGTGTTGCATGCCCCGGATGGTTTACTAATCCAGGATAATAAATCTCATCCACATTCGGATGACTTTGAAGAAATTTCACTAACTGGCGTGTATTCGTTTCAATTTCCTCCATACGCACACCTAATGTCTTAATGCCTCTCATTAAGAGATACGCGTCATGAGGTCCAAGAACAGCTCCAGTGGCATTTTGAATGTACGCAAGTTTTGCTGCAAGGGCGTTCTCTCTCACAACCACTGCGCCTGCAATCACATCGCTATGACCACCTAGATACTTTGTAGCACTATGAATAACAATATCCGCTCCATATCGTAACGGATTTTGAAAATAAGGCGTTGCAAACGTATTATCAATAATAAAGAGAAGTCCATGGTCGTTTGCTACTTGACCTATTTTACTAAGGTCTGTAATTTTAAGCAAAGGATTTGTTGGCGTCTCAATAAATACGGCTTTTGTTTCCTTTCGTATCGCTTCTTCTACTGCCGTCACATCACTTGTGTCAACGAACGTAATCGAAATGGTTTCTTTTTCAAGAAACTGTGTAAAAAAACGATACGTACCTCCATAGACATCGTCCGTAATAATGATATGATCGCCAGGCGAAAATATTTTCATTACTGCCGTAATCGCTGCCATACCTGATGCAAACGCAAAACCATGTTCGCCTTCCTCGATATCCGCTAGTAATTTTTCAAGTGCTTCTCTCGTAGGGTTGCCTGTTCTTCCATACTCATAGTGAAATGTTCCGATTTGTGTTTGCTTAAATGTGCTAGAAAGTTGAATTGCTTGATTAACAGCACCAGTTGCTTGATCGATTCCTTTACCACCGTGGATCAGTTTTGTTTTCTGTCTCAAATCGTATCCTCCTCATAAATCCCTTTACTTAAGTATCGATCTGAGCCATCAGCAAAGATCATCACAATATTCTTCGGAGTTGTCGCTTCTCGCGCTTCTTTTAAAGCAGCTTCAAACACAGCACCTGATGAACTTCCTACTAAAATCCCTTCTTGCTTCGCTAACTCACGGACGCGAAGAAATGCTCGGTCATCTGGAATCGTATGAATACGATCAAATAATGATGGAACCACATAATGTGGAATAAACTCCATACCAATTCCTTCTGTTCGATGGGGTCCGATTGTGCCGCCATCGAGTATCGATCCTTCTGGCTGAACAACAACTGTATCAATATCTGGGTTCTGTTCTTTTAGATATGCAGCTGTTCCTTGAAACGTTCCACACGATCCCGCACCTGCAAGAAAGACGTCAATTTGACCATTTAGTTGAGCATATAATTCTGGACCAAGTGTTTTATAGTACGTTAATGGGTTTTCAGGGTTCTGAAATTGAAGTGGGCAATAGGAATCGCTTATTGTTGCTTTTAATTCTTGCGCTTTTTTTATGGCCCCTTTTATTCCCTCTTCGCTAGGTGTATTAATGACCGTTGCACCTAAGCCGCGAATAAGCTGTTGCTTCTCGAGACTAAAGGATGTTGGGACGACAGCTATTACATTTACTTCCGTTCCAATTGCTGCCAAAGCTAATGCAATGCCAGTATTCCCGGCTGTTGGTTCAATAATTGTCCCTTTTGGACTAATCTTCTTGCTCTCTAAAGCAGCATACAGCAATTGTTTGCCTAAGCGATCTTTAATACTTCCACCAGGATTATAGCTTTCTAATTTAGCAAACAAGCGTACATTTTGAGGAATAGGAAACGAACGTAATTCAACAATCGGTGTTTTTCCAATGAGTTCGTGAATATGAAAATGAACATCCATCCTCTCACCTCATTCACTCTTGATACTGTATCGTATGTTGGTTGTCTGTGTGTGTGCCTATTATTCAAAAATAATTCGGTACGTGAAATTATAAATTACGCGAAAAAGAACACTTGCCTTTACGACAAATGTTTTATAATGAGACAAGCTGTGGATAAATTTCTGTAAGTAAGCGATAGGAGTGCAAGCGATCACGAAGCTCTGGAGCGTGGGTTAACACCATTAATTCTTCTATTTGTAAGGCCTCTGAGAGTTCATCAAGCTTTGTTTTTACCGTTATCTTGTCCCCAACAATTGTCGTTGACTCTCTCTTCTCTATCTGTTCTCGTGTTTCCGCATCAAGCTGGTTTAATAAATAAGCCGCTTCACTCTTAGTTGGAATCGCACCGATAGGCTGGTTCATTGAGTGAAATGCTTGCCACACTCGTACTGAGCGATGCAACAATTCAGCTTCTTCTTGTGTATCTGCACAAAGAACTGACACGCAAGCAAATGCTTGTCCATCCTTTTTCTTGCTGCGAAATGCGTTTAAAACATGCTTCCCCTCTTCACCATTCATAAAATGACCGTAAACATAATTAAGATGATGTTTACTTGCTAAATGAGCGCTTTTCTCAGACGTACCCAGCATAAAGACCTGTGGCTTTTCATAAGGCACAGGTGCTGCTTTTAACGTAGCAAAACGATGTGCTTCAGGAAAATCACGTCTTAAAAAGTGCATTAACGTTTCTGTCTTCTCATCCATTTGATGAACATTTTCAATGAAATTTTCAGACAATGCTTCTGATGCTTCAGCTGATCCACCAGGCGAACGCCCTAAACCTAAATCAATTCTGCCAGGAAACAAGTTGGCGAGCATGTTGAAATTTTCAGCAACTTTGTACGGTTGATAATGTGGTAATAATATCGCTCCAGCGCCTAATCGGATGGAATAGGTTTTTGCACCGATATAAGCAATTAAAATCTCAGGCGATGGCGACAGGAGCGCATCTAAATCATGGTGTTCGGCAATCCAATAGCGGTGATAGCCCAGATTTTCAGCAGCTAATGCTAAATCAGCTGTTTCTTTTAGCGCAATCTCATTTGTTGATTCAGATGAACGTGGTACTTGATCGAGGATACTAAGTTTCATCCAATGGAACCTTCTTTCTAACATAGCTTAGTATATACCGTATCGAAATTAGTCGAATTTAGCAACTAATATCCCCTCACAGCCCACAATTCATGCAGAACCTCGGTCTTCTTTTACATCCTTTTTCCATTTATTGAATAATTGAATGGCTTCTTTATTCTTTTTTTGTAAATTCATCGTAAAAGGAGACGAGAAAAACGCCGGTAAAATACTCTCTGTTGACTTTTTTGCTGTTTTTTTCACGGTATCACCCACTTAAACAAGTTTATATACTTTACGATATTCTTCTTTACATCAATTGGTGAGCCTTGTTCTCATCCTCTTCATTAAAGGAAAGTAAATCATAAATAGCGACGAGAGAAGCAAATAATAAGGCATCGTATTCAATAATTCGCTCTTCTGACGACAGCTTAATAACATAATGCTCCCTTTTTAAGATAACCGGGATAAAGATTAAGCGATCTTTTTCTCCGTAATACACATCTTGCCTTTCAAGCGTTGCACTCACAACCGTTCGATTTGAAAAATGAAACAGAAGATGATCTTTTTCAGCCTTTGTCATGAAAGGAAAAAGATTCGCTTCAATATCGGTTTTCTCAGCGAACTTCATTAAAATTTCTCGCACACCTGTAATATATGCATCACGCCCGCCAAAATAGACGTTAATTGTGTCACTTTTTAAAAGTCGGAAGAAGGCTTTTAAGCGTTTTTCCTGAAGCTGCAAGACTTCTTGGTTTGTTTCAATTAGCTGACCAGTATCAATTGTAAATAAATTCGACCCAAATCGTTGTACGTAAGCACTTAAAAAGACAAAGGCGTCAATAATAACAAACAAACATGCAACAATGAGATAATGGTGCCAGTTTTCAAATAAACTAGTTGGGAATAGCGTCCACGATAAAGCTGCTCCGATTGTAAATAAGGAATACCAAATTTTTCGTATAAAAGGAAGTCTTCTTTTTGTTGCATCTTCCCATTTCCAAGAAGCAAACACATAAAAAGCTAGTCCACTTACGCTAAACCATACAAGAATTTGATAAAGTAACAGCATGCGAACTGCCCCCTTTTCCTTTTTCTGTATGAATATGTCGCATAAGCAATAAAAAGAGATCTTTTTTGTTGGGAAAATGCAAATAGGCGAACAAATTTTCACTTTGGTACGAGCTGGAGCAAATGAATGCTGTTACCCTTCACAACCATCCCTTCATATTAGCACCATTATCGCCGGTTTTCTTCTATCACTCTTTTATCAAAAGCCGTTATTCAAGGCGTTCACGTCCTCAGTGTTCATTCGTTGTGACTAGAATAAAAAAACGCTGTATGCATAAAGGCTCACGGAACGACCTTATCATACAGCGCTAGCTCGGTTTTTAGAGTGCTTGCCAAGCATCCATTATACGCTTATAGGAATCAATTTGCTTATCTTCATCAAAAATAGTCGTTTGCAGCATGATTTCATTTACTTGCAGGTTCATAGCAAAATCATAAAGCTGTTTAGCGACCTTGTTGGCATCACCGATAAAAGAACCGCTTAGTTGTTCCATCACGAGTTGTTCTTCGTGAGGAGTCCAAATGACATCCATATTTTCAACGGCAGGCTGTAATTTTCCTCGTTGGTTTCGAATCATGGAAAGAAATTGTTGGTAAAGAGAGCTAGCAAGCATTTGGGCTTCTTGCTCAGTCTCCGCAGCAATTGCATTTACAGCAATCATACTGTACGGTTCACTTAATACCGCAGAAGGTTTAAACGTATCATAATAAAGGTTTAATGCTGGTACAATTTGTTTTGGTGAGAAATGACCAGCAAACGCAAATGGTAAGCCTAATTCACCAGCCATTTGGGCACTGTAGCCACTTGAGCCAAGGAGCCAAATGGGAACCTCTTCTCCTTCACCGGGTATCGCCCGTACATGTGGTCTTGAGGACACAGGATTAAAATAATGACGTAATTCTTCCACAAGACTAGGGAAATCTTCCGCCCTTTGACCATTTCGTCTTAAGGCTTGCGCCGTTAACTGGTCCGTTCCAGGTGCTCGCCCAAGCCCTAAATCAATTCGATTTGGATGAAGAGCCGCAAGGGTGCCAAATTGTTCTGCAATAATCAACGGTGCATGATTTGGCAGCATAATTCCTCCTGAACCGACACGGATATGTGTTGTCTCTTGGGCAATTTGTCCAATTAATACAGCAGTTGCTGAACTTGCAACACCTTCCATATTATGATGTTCCGCAACCCAAAAACGATGATAGTCAAATGATTCAACTGCTTTTGCGCTGCGAATTGTATGTTGTAATGCTTCTCTTACTGTTTTTCCTTTACGAACTGGCGCTAGATTTAACGCTGAAAGTTTTATTTGCTTTGTCATCCTAAAGCCACCTTTCTTACCTTAGTTAGTGTAGCGATTCTTTTCACTTGTTTCAAATCAAACGATTTGACTGTTTGCATTGATTTTACTAGAATGAATGATAATCAGTCATTTTAATGAAAGAGGTCGAAATCACATGAGTCAGAATCGAAAAGATGACTTAGAACTGAAGTTTGTTACAAAAGAACATACGCAAGATTCTCTTGATTTGTTGAACTACGTGTTTCAAGTAACGAATCAAGACGTTTCCCAAATTGGCGAGTCGCAAATGGCGCTCTGGAAAAAACCCATCTTTGAGCAAAGTTCGATTTTAGGATGGTTTTCTAAAAACAAGCTGATTTCACAAATGGTTGTGTATCCTTTTTCAGTTAACATTCACGGGCGCGCCTATAAAATGGGTGGTGTTACCGGAGTTGGAACGTATCCTGAATATGCAGGACTTGGACTAATGAACGATTTAATGAAAGAAAGTTTAACGTTGATGCGGGAAAAAGGACAAACCATCTCTTATTTATTCCCCTATTCGATTCCCTATTATCGAAAGAAAGGCTGGGAAATTATATCCGATGTAATCACTTATACAGTTCGTGATACACAAATTCCGAAGCCGTATGATGTACCTGGACGCATTGAGCGCGTTTCTTTTCATGATAAAGATATCCGTAACGCATACGAGCAATTTTCAAAAAAAGAAAATGGTGCTATGATCCGTAATGAGCTTGCTTGGGATGAACATTTTAAGTGGGGGCGAGATGATCTGATCGCTTGTGTTTACTACGATGAAAAAGAACAACCAACTGGCTATATGTATTATAAAGTTGAAAATGAAACCTTTTTCGTTCAAGAAATGATCTTTAATAACGAAGAAGCCCGTCGCGGGTTATGGAATTTTATTGGTGCTCACTTTTCAATGGTCTATTACGTAAAAGGGAAGATTTTTGCCAATGAGCCACTCTCCTTCTTCCTTGAAGATGGAGAAATTGAAGAAAAGATCTCCCCATACTATATGGCGCGGATTGTTGATGTTGAAGAATTTCTACGTGGCTTTCCCTTTACTTCTTATGCAAAACAAGCCATTGTTTTAAAGGTTACTGATCCAATGCTTGAATGGAATGAAGATGTATTTAAACTGACGTTTGAAAACGGGCAAACAGTAGAACGAGTGAGTGAGGATACGCCTGTTGATGCATCTCTTGATATTCAAACGCTCGTCACCCTCCTGCTCAACTACAAACGAGCAAAAGACTTAAAAGAAATCGGGCGTATCGAAGCGACAAATACAACTATTAGCTATCTAGAAGAGTTAATTCCAGACAATCAACCTTGGTTCTCTGACTATTTCTAAGCAATAGTTGACACGAATATGATCGAGTGATAAAGTATATTCACTGATCATATTTGACCTAAAAAGTCGATATCGGTTGAACAATATCGTATGATCAGTTATAATAAGTCTATATAAGACAGCTACTCCTTTGCGATAGCTGTTTCTTACACACCTAATGGTCAAATATAGTCAAAGTCAATAAATATTAAACATGGGGGTAATTGAAGATGAAATGTCAACACTGTCAAACAAATGATGCCACAGTATCATTAAATCTTGTTGTGAATCAGCATAAAAAACAGATGATCTTATGTGAAACGTGTTTACAAGAATTACGACAAGCAAATGGTCAGGCGGCCCCAGCCCAATCTTTTTTTCAATCGTTCATGGGTGGGCAAGAACAACAGCCTCATCATACACAAATAAAAGAACAACAAAACGAGAAAGACAGCTTTTTGGCTCAATTTGGACACAATTTGAGCCATGAAGCAGAGAACGGAAACATTGACCCAGTTATCGGTCGCGATCAAGAGGTAGAACGAGTCATTCAAGTCCTTAGTCGCCGAACGAAAAATAATCCCGTTTTAATTGGTGAAGCTGGTGTTGGGAAAACAGCGATTGCTGAAGGCTTAGCATTGCGTATCTCACAAGGCAATGCGCCTGCAAAACTGCTAAATAAGCAAATCTTTTCTCTAGATTTTGCTTCTCTCGTTGCTGGAACAAGCTATCGAGGTCAATTTGAAGAACGCATGCAGCAATTAATTGATGAAGTATCTCAACGCGAAGACATCATTCTATTTATTGATGAGCTTCATATGCTCGTTGGTGCTGGTGCTTCTGGTGAAGGTAATATGGATGCAAGCAACCTTTTAAAACCAGCACTCGCACGTGGGCAAATGCAGTTAATCGGTGCTACAACGCTGAATGAATACCGTAAAATTGAAAAAGATGCCGCACTTGAACGTCGCTTCCAACCAGTGACTGTAAAAGAGCCAACAGAAGAGCAAGCATATGAGATTTTAAAAGGCTTGAAATCAGTCTATGAAGCGTATCACGGTGTAGCCTATTCAGATGAAGTACTACGTGCAACTGTAAGTCTTTCAAACCGCTATATTCAAGACCGCTATTTACCGGATAAAGCAATTGACTTACTTGATGAGGTTGGATCCCGCTTGTCGCTTTCTATTGAACATGAAGATAAAACGTCTCTTGAAAAGCGATTAAATGATGTTCGCGCACGAAAACACGCCGCTACTAAAAATGAACAATACGAACAAGCAGCAACGTTACGTGATGAGGAAAATGTCATTAGAGAGAAACTTAAAGAAACGGCATCAAGCTTAACGCCGATTAACGTTAAAATTGAAGACATCCAAGCATTAATTGAAAAACAAACAGGTATTCCTGTTCAGAAACTGCAAAAAGATGAGCAGCAAAAAATGCGTGACTTAACAAGCCGTCTTGCTAGTAAAGTCATTGGACAAGAAGATGCGGTTTCAAAAACAGCGAAAGCAGTCAAACGTAGCCGCGCTGGTTTGAAGCAAGGCAATCGCCCTATTAGCTTTCTCTTCGTCGGGCCTACTGGCGTTGGTAAAACTGAGTTAACGAAGCAGTTAGCCGAAGAAGTTTACGGGAATAAAGAAAATATGATTCGCCTTGATATGAGTGAGTTTATGGAAAAACACGCCGTTTCTAAATTAATCGGTTCACCTCCTGGTTACGTTGGACATGAAGAAGGTGGCCAATTAACTGAACAAGTTCGCCGCAATCCGTACAGCATCATCTTGTTAGACGAAATTGAAAAAGCCCATCCTGATGTACAACATATGTTCTTGCAAATTATGGAGGATGGTCGTTTAACTGACAGTCAAGGTCGAGTCGTTTCGTTTAAAGATACCATGGTCATTATGACATCAAATGCAGGTGTTGGCTCCACTTCTCGTTCCCTTGGCTTTAACGCTGAACAAAGTAAAACGATTGGAATTCTTGAGAGTCTGCATGACTACTTTAAGCCAGAATTCTTAAATCGCTTTGATGCATTGATTGAGTTTAATCAACTAACAGAAAACGATTTAATTCAAATTGTTGATGTGATGCTAGATGATCTTCGTACTCGCTTAGATGAGCTAAATATGACCATTCATGTAAGTGATGACGCGAAACGAGAACTAGCGAAAAAAGGCTATCACCCTTCTTTTGGTGCAAGACCATTACGCCGCGTTATTCAAGATACAATTGAAGACGATATTACCGAGCTTCTTATTGAAGATGGCGACATTACGCATATAGAAGTGGTTCTTAAAGAAGGAATGTTACAAGTAAACGCTGCACATGAATAAACTCTGGGGAATTCCCCAGAGTTTTTTTGCTTAAAACCCTTCCATTTTTGCGGCGTACTTAAACGGTGACCATGCAACCCGATAATAAGCGTCTTCATCAAACAGTTTAAGTCCTTTGTATCCTGGTCGAAAGTTAACTTCGATAAGGACGAAACGCTTTTGCTTCACATCAAAAGCAAGGTCAATTCCTAATTCAGCAAAATGATCATCTTGATAAATCGATTCAATCTTATTCGCTATTTCTACACACAATTGTTCAATTTCTGCTTCCTTTACTTTTGTGTTTCCACCAAATATTTCGTTTAGAGGGAGAACTCTTCCCCCTTTTGAAAAATTAGTAATAAGCTGCTTAACTTGAGCTTGTCGACATTCGATTCCGTTTACTTGCCAATTAGTCGTTTCTTTTTGTAAAAATACTCTGACATCAAATGGTCGTGACTCCCATTTCTTTAATGAAATCCACTCTTGTATTAAATAGTCTTTCGATCGTAATTTACGTTTATGAAAAAATCGTAACAGCGCTTTTTTGGTTAGCTTTCTTTTTATTGCTTGATCGGTTTTGGCATAATCATAGACTAAAAACTGATTCGACTGCTTTAATTTTGTAATCATATAAATACCCCGACCTTGCGAATTTAAAATCGGTTTCAATACAAATTTTGGCTTTTCCTGTAACCAACGCTCTAATTGACCTTCCTTTGTCCACTTTTCTGTCTCAGGCAAAACACTCTTTAACGTGCTATCTTCACTAAAATAGGCATGAAGTTCCCACTTATCTGGTCGATTAGAATTAAAAATCGTTCCCCCTTTTTGTATAATTTGCTTTTTAAACGCATTGAATTCGTCTTGACGCAAATGACGTCTATAAATAATCTTAGGAATCGGAACTACTTCTTCTTTCCATTTTTTTGTTTCCACACAATACGTTAGTGCCTTTGTTTTTGTCTGTTCTAGGTCAACCCATTTGATTGAGAAAGCAGCTACTCGTACACCGAGTTGGGTTTGTAGCTTCATTCTTTCTTCATAATGTTCTTTCATAAATGCAGCGGTATAATTCGCTGGCTGATCCCCTAGCAATAAGCCAATATAGGGACCTATGGTTAGTTCGTTCTGATCCACTCTTACTTGATAACTCTCTTTTTTATGAAGAGCTAATTCTTTTTGAACATTCTTATGAACATAAATGGACAACGAATCGTTTTCTCTCTCATCATAATAAGAGATTGTTAGATTACAAGATGCGAGTCCATACGATAACTGTATTTGTTTATAAGTGAACCATTTTCTCAAACATGTCGGTACTAGAATTGTCTCTTCTTTTTGTTTTATTTTTGAACGAAACACCACAGAAAATGTGGCTGACATCATTTCTCCACCTCCATACATTCTATGTAACTACTTTATGTGAGATGGAAAGAATTCGATTAGACGTAAGGAGCGCAGGAAACGCACATATTTAACGTTCTCCGCTTAATTCCCACTGTTCAATTGAATAGGATTTTGATACGTTTAACTAGAGTCATAAATTTATGAACAAGGATGTGAGTAGATGGACACTTCAAAGCAGTATGCAGCGAAACTCGATGCAACTGATAGGCTAGCTCCTTATCAAAAAGAGTTTTATCTTGATAAAAACACCATCTATATGGATGGCAATTCACTTGGGTTACTAAGTAAGAGAGCTGAACAGGCAGTCTTACAAATGCTTGAAGATTGGAAAACATACGGAATTGATGGATGGACAGATGGTCAGTACCCCTGGTTCACCCTTTCTGAGAAATTAGGCGCATCAATGGCGCCACTCGTTGGTGCATCAACTGAAGAAGTGTTAGCAATGGGCTCAACAACGGTCAATCTTCATCAATTGCTTGCTACGTTTTATCAACCAACAGCCGACCGCTATGTTATTGTCAGTGAAGCCCTTAGCTTTCCGACAGACCTTTACGCAATTCACTCGCATCTTGATCTCCATAGCATCTCTCATGAAAAAGGGCTCCGTTTAATTGAAAGCAAAGACGGTCATACATTATCTGAGGAAGATATTATTGCCTCCTTTGACGATGACGTTGCTGTGGTGGTTCTATCAAGCGTACTCTATCGAAGCGGGCAGCTTTTATCTCTTGAAAGATTAACAAAAGCAGCACACGATAAAGGGATTTTGATCGGCTTTGATCTTTGTCATTCTATCGGTTCTGTGCCTCATCAACTTAAGCAATGGAATGTTGATTTTGCTTTCTGGTGTACCTATAAACATTTAAACGGGGGACCCGGTAGTGTTGGCGGTCTATTTGTTCATGAAAAGCATCACACTACATTACCAGGTCTTAGAGGATGGTTTGGCTCTGATAAATCGAAACAATTTGATATGAGTCCACTGTTCCATAAAAGTGCAGCTGTTGGATCCTACCAGCTTGGAACTCCTCACCTTTTATCAATGGCACCACTCATTGGCTCGTTAGACATGTTTACTGACGTCGGTATAGAAGCAATTCGAACGAAATCATTGGCGCTCACTCATTATTTACGCAACCTGCTACACCAGCTACCTGACACACAGTCGTTTACGATTTCTACACCCGTGCATGATGAGGAGCGCGGAGGGCACCTTCTTCTTGAGCACCCTGAAGCTGCACGCATTTGCAAAGCACTCAAATCCGAAGGTATTATTCCTGATTTCCGAAGTCCCAACGGTGTCCGCATTGCACCAGTTGCTCTTTATAATTCGTTTACGGATGTTTATGAGACAGCGCATACCCTTGCAACTATAATGAAAAAGAAAACGTATCTACAATTTGAAAATAAACGAGGAGTGATTGCATAAATGGGCTGGATTGATATTACAATGCCGCTACATAACCAGATTGCCCATTGGCCAGGCGATACACCTTTCTCATACACGTTATCGGCTCCTATGGAAGAAACGGGCTCAGTGAATATAGGTGAAATCACAACCAGTACTCATACAGGTACTCATGCTGATGCACCGTTTCATTATCACGAAACAGGCGCAACAATTGATGAGTTACCGCTAGAGACGTATGTAGGGCAAGCAGCGGTTATGACTGCAATTGGCGCACGAGCCATTAATCAAACTTTACTTGAAACGTATGATTTAACCGGTGTTAGACGTCTACTCATTAAAACAAAAACGAAAACGGATCCAACCGTTTTTCCAACAGATATTCCATACGTTACAGAAGATGGAGCGAACTATCTACATAAAAAAGGTGTTTTCTTATTAGGTGTAGATGCCCCAAGTGTTGATCCGGTCACGAGTAAGGAATTAATCGGTCATCATAGTCTAGGTAAAGCAAATATCGCCATTATTGAGAACCTTGTACTTGATCATGTTGAGGAGGGCTTATATGAATTTATTGCCCTACCTCTTCGCATTGTTGGCGGTGATGGCAGCCCAGTACGAGCGATTATTAAACCTTTGGAGAGTGATTGACATGACAAAGAACAGCCATTCTGCCTATACAGACTTTAAAGATAAAATGACGTACAGTGATTATTTGCAGCTAGAACCGATTTTAAATAGTCAAAAGCGACTGTCAGATCATCACGATGAGATGCTGTTTATTGTGATTCACCAAGTAAGCGAACTGTGGATGAAGTTAATGCTCCACGAAATACGTGGTGCGATTACATCCCTTCAACAAGATCAATTTCAACCTGCCTTCAAGCAGCTCGCTCGAGTTTCAAAAACCCAAGCACAAATTATTCAAGCGTGGGATGTTCTCGCTACATTGACACCGAGCGAATATGTCGAATTCCGCGATAGTTTAGGGCAAGCTTCTGGCTTTCAATCTTATCAGCACCGTCAGCTTGAGTTTCTATTAGGGAAAAAAACACCTCATATCTTAAAAATTTATGAAAACGAGCCGACCATCTTATCAGGATTGCAAGCGGATTACGAGAAGCCTACCCTTTACGACGAGGCCATTCAAGCACTTGCGCGAGCGGGGTTATTTTCCGATAAAACCGTCTTAGAGCGAGATGTGACAAAAAGTCATCAATCGACCGAGTCAGTCAGAGACGCATGGCAAGTCGTCTATCAACAATCGAATCGCTATTGGAACCTTTACCAGCTCGCTGAAAAGCTCGTGGATCTCGAAGACTGGCATCAGCAATGGCGCTTTCGACATTTAAAAACAGTTGAACGGATTATTGGAATGAAATCAGGCACAGGAGGCTCAGCAGGGGTTCATTATTTAAAGGCTGTGCTCGACGACTACTTCTTTCCAGAGCTTTGGGAATTGCGGACAACGATTTAAAAAGCACAATAAAACAAACGTACAAGCTTCGCTTTTATGCGAGGCTTGTACGTTTTTATCTGTCTTCAATAAAGCGAAAGGGAAAGTACTTTGCTTGTCCCGTGTTATCGATTCCGATTCTCCTCGTCGCTTTTACCAGCAGTGGTGCTACATTTTTCTTGTCGTTGTAACCAATATAGAGCGGACCGTCAATAAATGACTCCCCATAAGCTTCCATTGTAATACCCAATGCTTTTGTTAATTTACCTGGTCCATTTGCAAACTGTTTGTCTAGAGCAGACTTTCCTCTTAAAGATTCCATTTTTTCGATTCCCCATACAGGTTCAATCCCTCGAATGAGCACTGCTTCAGGCTGACCTCTTCTTTCCGTTACTACATTTAACAGGCAATGTGTATGCATCGTATACGTATAAATATGTCCTGGCTCCTCGTAGAGAATTCGGGTCCGTTTGGTTTGCTTTCTACCGTAACTGTGGCAAGCTCGGTCCAAAACACCTAAGTATGCTTCTGTTTCTGTAATTCTGCCTGCTAGTAACTCCCCATCAAGAAAATGAACTAAGTAGTTCCCGATAAGTGCTTTTGCTAACTCAATAGTTGATTGAGCATAAAAGTTGGCTGGCATCCTTTCCACTATCATAGAAATGTCCTTTCCGATTAACTCAGTCGAATATCTGTTGTTGGCACAATCGGTAGCATTTGACCTAGCGTATAACTAATTCCTACAAAGACGACCAACAACAAGAGAAATTGTCCATCAACCCAACGGTAAGTCAAAGGATAGTAAAAAGTTCGTTTTTGTTGGTTAAACTGCTTGGCTTCCATCGCTACAGCTAGTCGTTGTGCTCGTCGAATCGCTTGTGTCAGTAACGGGATTACGTAAAATGAAACAGCTCGGTACAATCGTTTTCCTCTTGGCTTTTGTTTCGCGTTTCTAATTTGATAGGCATGGCGAAGCGTTTGGAACTCTCCTACCATAATCGGCAGCATTCGCACTGCCGCTAAAAAAGCATAAGCAAACGTCGGTGGTAGTTTAAGCTGTTGCATCAGGGAATAAAATAAGAGTACAGGCTTTGTCGTTAAAAGGAACAGTAAACCAAGAGTTGCAAATAATGTTGCTCGTAAGCCTAGATGAAGACCTGTGTAGAAGCTTTCCTCTGTAATATGAAGTAGCCCCCATTTTACCCATGTTGTTTCACCTTGTCCAAAAAAAATCATTGTCGTTGATGCAGACACAAATAGCAACACGAATGATGCAACATACAAGAGGACATATCGTTTTGGATGACCCGAAAAGAAGACTGTTACGAGAAGTGCACATACAACCATAAACAACAATACATTTGGATTATGAATGAGCACAATGACAAAAAAAAGCGCTAGCAAACAAAGGAGTTTGACTGTTGGATTAATGCTTGTGAGAAATGTATCATGTAGCGAGTACACCTTCAAGCTGCCTCCCTTCACTAGAAAAAAGTGCTCCATCTTTCACATGCCATTCTTGAGTTGCAAAGAGTTGAACTAACGTTTCATCATGTGTAACCATCACAATTGTCCCACCTGATTGACGAAAGTCCTCCATTAAATCAAGCAATGTAAACGTATGAAAAGCATCTTGACCGAACGTAGGTTCGTCAAGAAAAAGAAACGGTTTTGAATGAACAAACGCTGTCGCTACACTTAACCGTCTTTTTTGACCAACAGAAAGACGGTATGGATGCACATCATGGTGTTCAGAAAGACCAAATTGCTGTAAGATCGTCTTCACTAGCGCATCTTCTTCGGGATTCGTTGCAGAAAAGAGCAATTCTTCTTCCACGTTGGTTGTGACAAATTGAAATTCTGGATTTTGGAAGACAAAGTTAATTCGATCTGTCACATTTTCTTTACGATGAACGAGTCCCCCATTTAATGTGTATCTGCCTTTATGATGAAGTAGATTCATCAATCCATAAAGTAGCGAAGATTTACCTGCGCCATTAACGCCGGTTATACAAATCCAATCGTTCTGATACACAGTTGCTTCCTTAACGGTAACGAGTGGTTTTTTTCGTCTTAACAGCTGCCAATCGCTAAGCGATAGCACTTCTTTTTTCTTTTTAAAACTGCTAGCAAACTGTTTTTCACTTGCATAGTCACTCCATGAATGTGGGTGCCAGATGCCGGCAGCTATAACCTCTTTTCGATACTCGTTAAAGAAAACAGTAGCGTTAGAATTGGCTACCAGCTGTCCGCGATGATTAAAGAGTAGAATGCGATCCATATGCGGGAGTGCTTCCGTAATACGGTGCTCAACGGCTACAACCGTCTTCCCTTCAGAATGCTTCGCCACTTCTTTCCATAATTGGACTGCACCATCTGGATCGAGTAATGCAGAAGGCTCGTCTAACAACATGCATTCTTGGTTATGGAGCATGGCAGAGGCCAATGCCAATCGCTGCTTCATTCCCATTGATAACGTTTGAATCGGAGTATGGGGTTGATCCTTTTGTAAACCAACCGTCGTTAGCATTTTTTTTATAATAGCGAGCATATCTTCTGAAGCAACTTGCTGATTCTCCAACATAAACGCAAGCTCTTCGTCTACATAAGGCATACAAAACTGCGAATCGGGATCTTGAAATACATAGCTACACGGTGGGACTTGATACGATTCAGCCTTTACCTCAAACTGGTTCGTTGTATCAAGAAGTTTAGCAATCACTTGTAATAAAGTCGATTTCCCCGCACCACTTGGCCCTACAATTAATACTTTTTCACCTGGTTTAATTGTACAGGAAACTCGATCTAAAATGAGTTTCCCGTTCTGTTGATCTCGTACAGTGAGCTCCTTTAATACAATTGGTTGATGCGCATTCATGAGAACGGCCTTCCTTTGTGGTGCGATCCAAACGAATCGAGAACCCCTGTCTTTTGCAATGCTTGTACCAGTTTAGCAGCTAAAACGCCTGTAATGAGAATGGCACCAATCGTTCGTAAGCTTACTCGCACAACGAGCGCCCACGTTGTCAACTGACCAATATTGGCATATAAGAAATCTAATCCAATTGAAGCAAAACTTGCGAACACGCCACCCAGCATGGCAGTCCAGATGGAGTACACTTTGTAGCGGAATAGCGCAAAGGCTAATTCCATTCCAATTCCTTGAAGAATTCCATAAATAAGCAATATGCCACCATACGGGGAGCCTGCGATAAATTCTCCAGACGCCGCAGCCGTTTCAGCAATTAAAGCTACGAACGGCTTCTTAATGATCAAAGCCGCAATTGTACCTGCAATAAACCACATGCCATAGATAAGCTGTTCCAGTTGTAAACCAAATAATCCAACAACGTCTGTAACAGGACTCCATAATCGGTACACAACCGCAAACACAGTGGCAATCATAACTGTCACAATAATATCCGCTAACGTCAGCCTATTCTTCTTTTTCATTTCGACTCCTGTCCACCACTACGAACACAAAAAACGTTCCATCTAAACGACGGAACGACGCATGCAAATAAACTGGCTAGGACTTACAAACAACCAATCATTCTACATATCGCACTTCCCTTCGCTAGCATTATCTAGATCAGGTAAAGGGTTAAGGATTTATCCTCTCTCAGCTCTTCGCACCCCTAGTGGCATTTATAATTTTTTGTTAAGCTAATTAGATCACATTCTTGAAGCTTTATCAAGGGAATGTTTGACTTTTTCTAAACGAAACAACTCATCTAACGATTCAATCGAGTATGTGGCGTGAATAGATGTTTCATTTGATCGGCTATCTCGATTTAACCACACGGATGGAATCCCGCTTGCATTTGCACCCTTAATATCCGTATGAAGATTATCACCAACCATTATCGCTTCATGAGGTTCAAGATGGAGACGATGTAATGCGTCTTCAAACATCATAACGTCCGGCTTCCCTCTTCCAAAAGACCCAGATATAAGAATATGATCAAAGTATGGTACAAGCTCTGGCGTTAATTCTAGCTTTGTATTTTGTAGATCAGGAGAGCCATTTGTTAGTAAAACAAGATGAACTTTATCCTTCAACACATTTAACGTTGAGAACGTGTCTTCATACACAACTGGGTGCTTACGACGCTCGACTGGGAATACATTTGCAAGATGTTGTGCGAACGCTTCATTGTCAATCCCCACTCGCTTTAACCCTTCGTGCCACGCCGCTTTTTGATAAACTGGCGCAACCTCTCTTAACGCTTTAAAGCCTTCCTCTTCGTCGCGAAAGCTACCCCATAATCCTTCAAATGGGTTGATGCCAATGTTTACTGTAAAAGGATACGTCTCATAGGATTGGTAAAGCGTTCTTGCTTCTTCCCTTACACACTCCTCTAGTTCCTTTGGATCGAGCTCTTTTTCAACAGCTGCCTGCAAGCACGTCTGCTTAAATGCTAAGGCAATACTTTTTTTATCCCACAGTAATGTATCGTCTAAATCAAAAAATACGGCTTTTATCATCGGCTCCCTCGCTTTAACCATTAATCATTATCGATTTCAACAATCCAGCCGAAACGATCTTCTTCTTTTCCAACGTGTAGATCTGTTAAGTAATTGTATAGTTTCTGAGCTAAAGGACCCGTTTCATTATTATGAATGGTAATGTTTTCATCGTTCCATTCTAATTGTCCAACTGGTGAGATCACCGCAGCAGTTCCGGTTCCAAACACTTCTTCTAAGACACCGTCTCGATGAGCTTGAAAGATTTCTTCAATTTCAACTTGCTGCTCTTTTACTGTTAATCCCCAGTCTTTTAAAACTTGAATGACACTATTTCGCGTCACACCATCAAGAATACTATCGTTTAACTTTGGTGTGACGATCTCGCCATTTATTTTAAAGAAGACGTTCATACTTCCGACTTCTTCAACGTATTTCTTCTCGCTTGCATCTAGCCACAATACTTGCGACTTTTGTTTTGCCGTGGCACGTTCTTGAGCTTTATAAGCAGAACAGTAGTTGCCGGCTGTTTTAGCTGTACCAGTTCCTCCAGGAGCAGCGCGCGTATAGCGTTCCTCGACTAAAATACTAACTGGCGACATTCCTTCTTTGTAGTAAGCGCCGACTGGCGATAAAATAACCATTAATTTATAAGAATGAGAAGGTGCCACACTTAAATTCGGTTCCGTTGAAATAATAAATGGACGTATATAAAGCGAGGTTCCCTCTTTTTCGGGGATCCACTTTTTATCAATAATCAACAATTCTTTTAAATAACTTAATAGTTGTTCTTCATCAACAGGCGGAATCGTTAACCTTTCACTAGAGCGATTAAGACGTTTAATATTCATATCCGGTCGAAACAAGCGAATGGTTCCGTCTTCTTTCGATCGATACGCTTTTAACCCTTCAAAAACGGTTTGTCCATAATGAAATACCATTGAAGCTGGATCAAGTGTTAAGGGCTGGTATGGAATGATACGAGGACTGTACCAACCCTTTTCTTCAGAATAATCCATAATAAACATATGATCTGTAAAGACTGTTCCGAAAACGAGAGAATCTGGATCTGGCTTTGTCTTTTCGTGGGTACATTTCATAATTTCCAGTGTATGTTCTGACATAAAAAAGCTTCCTTTCTTACTCCTTATAAAATAAGTATCTTTGTCCATACTAAATCAAAATAGGATTTTTTATCATATAACTATAACACGAATTTGTATTTTCAAACAGTTTAAACATTAATGACGAACAATAAATATGCACCAAAGAAAGGAAGAAGAATGAGACGTTACGAGGAATTGCGTAAAGGTGAAGGTGGTGCATGGCTAAGTATAGGCACATACCTTTTCTTAGCTAGCTTAAAACTAATTATCGGTTACCTCTTTTTGTCGCAAGCCCTCGTGGCTGACGGCTATAACAATGCTGCTGACATTATTGTTTCTGTAGCTGTTCTTGTTGGCTTGCGTATATCTCAAAAGCCACCTGATCACGATCATCCTTACGGTCATTTTCGGGCTGAACATATTGCAGCACTCCTAGCTTCGTTTATCATGGCTGTCATCGGCTTACAAGTTATCCTAAATGCTGGGACTACGCTGCTTGCAAATGAACCAGTTGAAGCACCTCGTTTCATTACTGCTTGGGTAGCTGGATTTAGTGCGATTATTATGCTTTTCGTCTACCGTTTTAACCGCAAGCTAGCAGAAAAAATTAATAGCCAAGCATTAAAAGCGGCCTCACAAGACAATAAGAATGATGCCCTAGTTAGTATTGGTGTTGTTATTGGAATTATTGGCTCCCATCTTCATTTGAGCTGGATTGATCCTTTAATGGCTTTTTTAATTGGTCTTATCATTTGTTATACGGCATGGTCTATTTTTAAAGAAGCGAGTCACTCGTTAACTGATGGATTTAGTGAAGAAGCACTCCAGCCATTTAAATCAACGGTTTTGGCGATTGACGGTGTACAAAATTTGTTGGGCATTAAAGCAAGGCAAGTCGGTTCAACCATCTACGCTGATGTAACGATTACAGTCATACCGTCTATGAGTGTTCGTACTAGTCACGAGATTGCCGACCTTATCGAGCAAACACTTCGCGATCAACACGATGTGACAGAGACAACCGTACATGTTGAGCCAGATACAACGTAAAACAAAAGAAGCTGCAGTCGTTTCTGCAGCTTCTTACTTGTTTAATTCAACACGGTCACCTGTACTTGTTGACGCCCAAATTGAAATGCTTCATCTTTTGTTTGCACGTATAAATCAATTTTATGTCCTTTAATCGCTCCACCTGTGTCTCCGGCAATTGCTTCGCCATAGCCCTCTACATAGACCCTACTACCAAGTGGAATAACGTTCGGATCAACAGCGACTACTTTTTGATTTGGGTTTGCACGTAAATCAATGCCTGTTCTCGTAACACCTGAACAGCCTTCGCAATAAGCAGTATATGCTGTCGCTTCCATTGTCATGGTTTGACCAGCAGACTCGTTTACTGCTACAGTCGTTTCTTCTTCAACTGCTGTCGTTTCTTCTTCTATAGTCGTTTCTTCTTTCTTTTTATTGTTCACTTCTGCTTCCGCTGTCACTTCTACTGTTTGTTCTTCCTCACTAGTAGTCGTATCTTCTGTTTGTTCCGCTTGTGCCTCTTGCTCTTCCTGTTGCTTAGTAGCCGGAGTTGATTCAACAACATTGGCTACCTTTGTTTGATTGTAATAAAGATGTGCATGTGTTTCTGGACCGGCAATGCCATCTACAAGTAAATGATTGGCTTGTTGAAAAGCTACCACCGCTTGTGTTGTAAGAGGACCAAACTGGCCATCAATTGAACTGCTATAATAATTTAGCTCCTGCAGCTTTTTTTGTAATGCTTCTACAAGCAATCCTTGACTCCCCTCTTGCAATATTTCTAACGCACCTAACGTTTGCTTTCCAACAATTCCATCTACACTTAAACCGTGCTCTTCTTGATAGGCTTTCACCGCTTCAACCGTTGCATCATCGAATATGGAAGACATATCCTCTTCTTTTAAGAAATCTTGTTCCACTAATTGGCTTTGTAACCACTCTACCCGTTCACTTTCTTCGTTTGTTTCAATCGTTTGAACAGATGTTGCATATGTATGGTCTGGCAGTAAAAATAGTACCCCCATTAGGAATGTAGCGATCATACCGATCATATATTTCATTACGAACCTCTCCTTATATGCTTTTTCCCTATTTTTCATTAATCCCCTTTTGTTACGGTGGCGAAAAGCCTCTGAAGTCTTCATAAAAAAATGAACGCCTCCTTCTTGTAATCTGTTCCATACCTACTCGTCGTTGTCCTAAATTAATACTTATTACAGTCCATTTAATCTTTTTGTAACCTATCTGTAACAATATAACGGTCATAAAAAGCACGAAACCACTACTAGGTCATACGATAGTAAAAAACAAGAGGGAGATATGTATGACCAACTACACAGATATGCTTGCTGCCTTTGGAATTGGTAGCGCCCACCCTGGTGGTTTTAAAAAATCAATAGCCATGATTATGCATATGGACATTGATGAACGTTCGACTGTTCTTGATTGTGGGTGCGGAACTGGCCAAACGTCCGCCTACATTAAACAACAATTTGATTGTGAGATGGTTGCACTTGAATGCCATCCTCTTATGCTTAAAAAAGCACAGCAACGTTTTACAGACAACCTTTTACCTGTTGATTTACATCAAGCATCTATAGAAGCGATTCCATTAGAGCAAGATTATGTTGATTATGCTCTAACAGAATCTGTATTAAGCTTCGTGTCCATTGATCGCGCTTTAGCTGAACTATATCGAGTGCTTAAAAAAAGCGGCACCCTTTTTATCAATGAGCTTGTTTGCTTCGCCCCTTTGTCAAATGACGAGCGAACTGTACTACAAAACGCCTATGGATTTACGGCACTTTATTCATCTGACCAATGGGTAGAACGATTAACACAGGCAGGTTTTAGCACCATTCAAACGATGGAGAAGTACACAGCAGAATCATTACAGCACGATGAAACGGACAAGGGAAACGATATGCGACCGTCTGAGACGATTAATACCCAGTTCTATGAAAAGATGCATCAACACCAATTATTGATGGCAAACTATAAAGATAAAATTGGCCACATTATCATAAAAGCGTCAAAAACAGAAACGTAAGAATCCCAGCTTGCTCGAAATCGCTTTCATGTGGTATGGTCATAGCGAATCTTCGAGCATGATTAGTTTTTAGAGAATCATGCCTTGACTACAGGTAAGCAATAGAGAAAGGACGTACGAAATGACGAAGCAAAATATCGGTGTTATTGGTGTTGGCGTGATGGGGAGAAGTTTAGCCCTTAACTTTGAAAGTAAAGGGTATCGTGTTTCTTTATACGATGTTTCCGAAGAACGAGTAAACCAAATCATTGCCTTAGAGAAAAAGAAAAACTTAGTAGGGACTTATTCCCTTGAGGAACTTGTTGCTTCTTTAGAAACACCTCGCAAAATTATGCTCATGGTTCAAGCTGGCGAGGTAACTGATTCTGTAATCGACTCATTGCTTCCTTTACTTGATGAAAAAGATATTTTAATTGACGGAGGAAACACGTATTATACGGATACCATTCGTCGATCTGAACGAGTTGAAGCGCGTGGTGTTCATTTTATCGGCGCTGGTGTATCAGGCGGCGAAGAAGGCGCACTAAAGGGTCCTTCTATTATGCCTGGTGGACAAAAGCAAGCCTATGAACTCGTTCGCCCACTTTTTGAAGATATTTCTGCCAAAGTAAATGGCGAACCATGTACAACATACATTGGACCTAATGGTGCAGGTCATTATGTGAAAATGGTTCATAATGGAATTGAGTACGGTGATATGCAGCTTATTTCTGAATCCTATGCTCTATTAAAAGAGATTGTTGGTCTTTCAAACGAGGAACTTCACCATGTCTTTAAAGAATGGAATGAAGGCGAACTTGACAGCTACTTAATTGAAATCACCGCAGACATCTTCACAAAACAAGATGAAGAAACTGGACAAGCACTTGTTGACGTTATTCTTGATTCGGCAGGTCAAAAAGGTACAGGAAAGTGGACAAGCAAAAGTGCCCTCGATCTAGGTGTTCCTCTATCGATCATCACTGAGTCCGTTTTCGCTCGCTTCTTATCAGCAATTAAAGAAGAGCGTATTCAAGCAAGTAAAGTGCTTTCTGGACCAGAAATCTCTTCTTATTCAGGCGACAAACAAGCGTTAATTGAAGAGATTCGTAAAGCTCTTTTCTTTAGTAAAGTGCTTTCTTATGCTCAAGGTTTTGCTCAATTAAAAGCAATGTCAGATGAGCAGAATTGGGATATCCAATATGGAGAAGTTGCACGAATCTTCCGGGGAGGCTGTATTATTCGTGCTGCGTTCCTTCATAAAATTACGGAAGCTTTTTCAAGTAACCCAGAGCTAGCAAACCTATTGCTCGATCCTTACTTTGAAAACATTGCTTCTTCTTATCAAAGCTCATTAAGAAAAGTCATTTCGCTTGCTGTTGAAAACGGCGTTCCTGTCCCAAGCTTTTCAAGCGCCATTGCGTATTATGACAGTTACCGAAGTGAACGCTTGCCAGCTAATTTGCTTCAAGCGCAGCGTGATTATTTCGGCGCTCACACGTATAAGCGTATTGATAAAGACGGTATTTTCCATACGAACTGGGTATAAATTAGACGATTAATAAAGTAAACCGCGGTGGATTTAGTTATCCATCGCGGTTTTCATGTTTACATGAGGCATGTCACTAAACTTTTTCTCAACGTAACAAGCCATTCATCAAAACTGACAAAATCTATTTCGTTAAACGTTTTGATTATATTGAAGCTTATCTTTTTTTGGCGGACGTCCAAATAGTCGTGCATACACGCGATTAAATTGAGTAGCACTCTCATGTATCAATTAATCGATAGCCTGATTCAATTGCTTGTACAACTGCTTGTTTACACTGTTGATGATCGTCAATTTGAAACACACCGAAACCGAGAACAGGCATCTTTATTCCGTTATTCAATAAGATGTTTTCCATTTGAACTTCTCCCTTCTTTTACGCTTACTATTTACTGTAAACGGTAAAGCTCCGTTTCTGTCGTACAATTCTATTCAAAAATTGCCTATTTCTATCAAGTGTTCATACCCCTCATTTACCGGCTTTTCCTTAGTAAAACTTCTTCAACCTGTTCGTTCTTGTTCAAAAAAAAAAGCGCCGTTCGTCGGCGCTTTTTTTGCTTCTCAGTATCTGTGCGTGAATAACATACTGACTTGTTCCTTTACTTATCTGGCTCTACATGATTTCCTCTTGCACGTTCATCTCGATCTCGATTTTCTTTCGTTTGCTCCTGAGATTCTGTATAACTACGTCGTTCATCAAAATCTGACTCGGAATCATCCATTGTTTCATTGGATTCCGGATTTGTATGATCGTCTCTTTCTTCATCATCTCGATCTCGATTTTCCATAGTTTCTTCTTGAGCTACTGTATTACTCCGTTCATGGCTTCCTTGAGCATTCAACTCGTTTTCTTCTCTAAGCTTTTTGAAGTCTGACCGTTCACCGTGCCAAATGAGATCAAAAATAGCACGTCCATTAGTAGGCTGTCCGTCTGGAAGATAGACTGGGATCACATCGAAAAGCATGTAGTAGAAGCAATAAAAAATAAAGGTGGTCCAAAAGATATTAGGCGGTAAAACGTCACCAAGCACGAGTGAATTTACAAGAAACGCAAAAGTGCCTGTTGTAATAATTGGTGCAGCATAGATGAAACCATGCCAAAAACGGTTACCTGGCTTTAATTCATCGTATTCCATCCAGCTGTACATAAAGAAATAACGTCTAACCTCTATCGTTCGGAGCTTAAAAAAAGTAGGACCGCTACCGATAATTAATTTTTTATTTTCACCTCTAAGCAGTGTTGCAGCCAAATAATAACCTGATTCACGTATAACCGTGACAATCGGAAGGATAAAAAGAGCTGCCATAAACAACCGTAACCAATCAGTTGGACTAAACAAATGGTCTCCTCTCTTATTCATATCGATTTATCTACATTTCTATTTGTCTTTCATTTGTATAAGATGACGGATGGACAATGCTACAGGAATAGAAGAATGAATACAATCATTTTAACGGTTATAGAGCAAAATCAGGATAATCTTCCCAGTTCTAATACAAATTTAGCCGTTTGCATGATCTTTATTCTATTCATAGTTGTACCCACAAAAATAAGGGAAGGAGCATGTATACTCCTTCCCGTCACCTTGCTTATTTGTCTACATTTCTTCAACAGGCCACCAAGCGTGACCATCACCTGCCAGCAAACGATCTGCTTCTTTAGGACCCATTGTCCCTGCTCGATAGTTTACCGGTTTATGAGCAGACTCTTTCCATGCATTTGAAATAGCATCAACGAGTGACCAAGATAAACTTACTTCATCCCAATGAGCAAAGTTTGTGGCATCACCCATCATGCAATCATAAAGTAAACGTTCGTATGCTTCTGGTGTGTTAACACGATCTTCACTATCATGGCGATATTCCAAATGGACTGGGGTTGTGTCGGCAGAGCCGATCTTTTTACCATTTAACACAATCGTAATGCCTTCGTCTGGCTGAATGTGAATAATAAGCAAGTTAGGTCCTGTTGCTTTATGTTCCTTCGCATAAAGATTAAGGGGCATCTCTTTAAATTCAATCACAATCTTCGTTGATTTGACAGCCATCCGTTTCCCTGTTCGAATGTAAAAAGGAACACCTGCCCACACGTGGTTATCAATCATTAATTTAGCCGCAACATAGGTTTCTGTGTAAGAATGAGGGTCGACATTGTCTTCCTCGACGTAACCTGGAACCTGTTGACCGTTCATGTTACCTTCATGATATTGTGCGCGAACAACGGTATCATCAATATTGTCGTTCGTAATAAGACGCAGTGCTCGAAGCACCTTTATTTTTTCACTTCTTATTTCGTCTGTTGTTAATTGCAATGGTACGTCCATTGCCAATAAGGAAACCATTTGCAGCATATGGTTTTGTACCATATCACGTAATGCACCAGATTTTTCATAGTAGCCACCTCGGCCTTCTACACCAAGCTTTTCACTAGAGGTTACTTGTACGTTAGCAATATGGCGGTTGTTCCAAAGCGGTGCAAACATGGCATTTGCAAAGCGGATGACCTGTATATTTTGCACCATTTCTTTTCCTAAATAATGATCAATTCGATAGATTTCATCTTCAGCAAACGCTTCACGTATTTCACTATTTAGCACTTTGGCCGTTTGTAAATCTGTTCCAAATGGCTTTTCGATAACAAGTCTTGTCCACCCTTTTGTTTCCTTTAAGCCATATTTATGTATAGACTGAGCAATTTGCCCAAAGAATTCTGGCGCCATTGCCATGTAAAAAATTCGGTTCCCTGGCAGTTGGAAATCTTCTTCTTTTGTCTCGATTTCCTGCTTTAAGTCTTTATAGGAATCTTTATTCGTTACATCAAATGACATGTAAGAAAAATGAGTAAGAAATGATTCTACTTTATCTAGTTGCTGATTGGTTTCTTCTAGCGCTTCTTGAACGACACGTTTTAATGTTTCGTCGCTCCACTCTCTTCTTCCTAATCCTATGACAGCAAATTTATTCGATAGCAATCCTTTTACATATAAATTGTATAAAGATGGAAACAATTTTCGTTTTGCTAGATCTCCAGTTGACCCAAATATAACAAAAACAGCCTCTGACTGTCTATTATCTTTCATGAGTATACCCTCTTTCTATTTCACAACGCTTATCATTTTCTATCCTCATACTAAGGTTAGTGCTTTTCATGATACCAGTTTCTCTTTCATTTAGCTACATTTTGAACTGTGAATTCATTGGTTTCTACCTGTTTTTCATTGTAACCGCTTTTTGTAATCGCTATCCTATTTTCTTGCACATCTTCTTCATGTTTGTCCAATGAATTTAGTGAGAGAAACGAAAAAGGGCGATTGGTCTCGGTGAATCATCCAACCTCATTTTGACTTCTGCGAATAGTCTACAGTATCCTACAAAAAGGTGGTGGATTACTTGTCTCGTTCACGCGATGAGAAAAAGAATGAAAAGCGAAATGATTGTGACTGTCAGTGTCAAAATCCATGTCGTTTTCCTTTCTTTCCGTTTCCAATTTCGAGAGGCACCAACTGTCAATCTTTAGTTGCGATTGCAAATACCGTCTTAGCTTTACCAGCTAACACCCCAGTAACAATTACGACAGCTACGAGCACATTCACAGGAATATTTATTGGGTTTAACCTTGCGAATGGTACGGTTGTGTTTACAGATGGTGTACAAACTCGAACATTTACACTTTCTCAAATTTGTACAATTAGCTAACAGTGCAAAAGTCGAGCTTCAGAAATCGAGCTCGACTTTTTTACGCTTGCAATACATATTCAACTTCAGACTTGAATACGATGATTTAAAGGAGTTGATAGAATGTTCGGAAATGGAGAATGGGTGATTTATAAAGCTGGTCGCACAAGTATATTAGGATGGATCAGTGATGCTAAAGTTATTGCGTCAAGCTCTTCAAATGAACCGATTAAAACGATGTATCAATTCTACACGAAGCAACGAGTTTTAAATGGCAAACAACCACTACTTGCAAATGAAGAAGATTTGCAAACGAGCAAAGCTCGTTTAAAAGAATCTGATATAAGAGCTTTACAAGAACTAGCACTACTCACTAAGGACAAGCAGTGGTTCATGGAGTTAAGTCGCTTAAGAGATAAAGTAGGAATTCGAAAAAATGTATCGAATTAATTGGTTTTTCTTATACTTATTTTCATTCTCATTATAGCTTCATTATCTTTTAGTTGAATCACAGAATCGATGAAACCTACTCAACCGACTAGTTAAACAGAGTGACCGGCTGAAGCGATGTTGCCGATACGGTCCTCTTTATACATGAATTTTTATACATTTCATTTAAAACAGGTTTATAATTTATATAGAGTGGGTATAGAGTTTAGAATTAATTTCTTAACTCTTTAGGGGGCTTTCCTTTGCCAACAGATGGACTGTATTCATATATAAAATCAAAAACAGACGAGCTGACAGAAGAATGGTACAAGTCTTTGGACAAATCACAAGA
This sequence comes from Shouchella hunanensis, assembly GCF_028735875.1. Taxonomy (GTDB): domain Bacteria; phylum Bacillota; class Bacilli; order Bacillales; family Bacillaceae_D; genus Shouchella; species Shouchella hunanensis. The sequence continues at coordinate 3,332,318 of NZ_CP117834.1, read as the reverse complement.
CGGTGTGTATAGTACTTCCGATCCTCGTCAAATTGAATTGCTCAAAGACCAAAATCGTGCTTTCCACACTCTTTTTACTGAATTATTTAACCCGACTAAGAATGGAATTCACGATGAAGAATTTTTAAAATGGATTGAATCAATTGCGAATGATCGTGCTCATCAACGAACACCCTTCAACAATATTTTGAGCGAGTTTTTTAGAACACAGCAACAGTATATGGATCTTATATTATCTTATGCCGAATCGGTTAAACAAGAATCTATTTCTCTTAAGGATGTTTATCGTTGGAACGAAATTGTCGTTCAAGGAGTTAACGAAGTCATTTTAGAGTTTTCTAGGCAAAATAAAAAGCAATCAGACTATCAATTAAATGCACAAAAACAAATGATTGATGAGTTAAGTTCACCAATTATTCAACTGGCTCCAAAAACAGCTCTATTGCCACTTGTAGGTGAGATTGATACCCACCGTGCAAAAGTAATGTTTGATCATACACTCCAACATTGCTCGGAGCAATATATTCATACACTATTCATTGATTTATCAGGTGTGCCCGTTATTGATACGATGGTGGCACAACAAATATTCCAGCTTATTAAAGGGTTAAAGCTTATTGGTGTTCAAACCTCTTTATCTGGGTTACGTCCAGAAATTGCTCAAACAGCTGTACAGCTTGGTATTTCTTTCTCTGACGTTACCATTCATTCTACTTTGGCTCAGGCTCTTGAACGCAAACAACTGATTTTCTAAAAGTAAATGTCCATGTCAGTCGCCATCATCCAACCCCATTTCAAACGAAAAAAGAAGTAAAATCGGCTTTAACGATTTTACTTCTACTTTACACTTATTCGTTTTATCAGCCTCAAGTGGAACGCGCGGCTCGATCATTCGCTTTGTCAGCTGCTTGTGCGTTTTTTATTGCTTCTGCACGATTTTCCTTTAGCTCTTCAATCGTTTTTTGCTTTAATCTTGCTGCTCCTGATGATTTTTTTGTCACTAGCCTAGGCTCAGTTGACTGTCTTTGCTTTGCTTTTTCAATACTTTTTTCATATTGAGGAAGCCATTCTTCTTGCGCAATTAATAGATCATCTACCAGCTGCCAAATTTCAGGTGGTGTACAGACGGCACCCGTTAACGGATCCATCATAAAAGCTTGGCGCAATAGCTGGTCATCTCCGGTTACAGCTGCCATGATTGCTAGCCGCTGAACCTGGATGCTCGCGTTGCAGACGGCCGCACAACCAAGGGGCAAATCTCCAATGAACGTCATAGTCAATCCATTTCGATCTACATAACCAGGTGCTTCAATGACACAATCTTTTGGTAGATTGGTAATCGTCCCATTGTTGACACGATTAAAATGGCCACGATAGACACGCCCTGTTTCAAGGGCTTCAATAATATATGAACCATGTTCTTCACTACGATTTTCATTGCAATAGATAAGAACTGGATCCTGCATCCAATTTGGGAAGTCTTCTTTAAACCAATTCCGACCTTCTGAGCATACACGTAAATACCCGCCTGTTTCGCCATTAATCCATGTCCCTAAATCAATCCAATCCATTATTTCATCAGAGCGCTTACGATACCACGGTACATATTCACTTAGATGACCATTCGATTCCGTACTGTAATACCCAAAGCGTTTGAGCATGTCGATTCTTACTTTTTCTGTCTTACTGTATTCAGGATGTTGTTCAAATGCATCAAGTAGCATCGGTGTTAACTCATTTCCGTTATGTTTTATTTGAATGTACCAAGTTTGGTGGTTAATACCCGCACAGACTATATCCACCTCTTTTTTGTCTAGTCCAAAAACAGTTGCAATTTGTCTATGGCCACCTTGCACGCCGTGACAGAGGCCTACCGTATTTACTTCTCCGTACGTCTGACACACCCATGTTAACATTGCCATAGGATTGGCATGATTTAGTAATAAGCAGTTTGGTTCGGCTACTTCGCGAATATCTTTGCAAATTGCCAGCATTTCCTGAATGCCCCTTTGACCATACATAATGCCGCCTGCGCTTAAGGTATCTCCAACACATTGATCAATACCATAATTCAAAGGAATCGAGATATCTTGTTCAAATGCCTCCAATCCACCAATTCGAACAACCGAAAAAATATAGCGTGCATCTTTAAGTGCTTCTTTACGATTAAGTGTTGCTTGTATCTCGGTGTTAAAGCCATTTTCTTTTAGATCTCGTTGACAAAGAGCCGTTACCATCTCTAGATTCTCAGCATTGATGTCTGTGAACGAAATTCTAACTTGCTTAAATTCAGGGACAGATAGTAAATCTCGTAGTAACATTCTTGTAAAGCCAATGCTTCCTGCTCCAATAAAGGTGACTTTAAATGACATATACTATCCTCTCTTCTTATTCATAATGTCAAACGCAACAGCCGCTAGTAAAACGAGCCCTTTGATCGCCTGTTGCCAATCAATTCCGAGACCTAAGATGGACATTCCGTTATTCATAACACCCATAACAAGGCCACCTACTACTGCGCCGATGACTGTTCCAACACCCCCGTAAGCGGATGCTCCACCAATAAAAGCAGCTGCAATGGCATCTAATTCAAATAAGTTACCTGCACGCGGTGTAGCCGCATTTAACCGAGCCGCGAAAATCAGACCAGACAAGGCTGCGAGCATCCCCATGTTCACAAACACCATAAAGGTTACGCGCTTCGTCTTAATACCGGAAAGAGCTGCGGCTTTTTCATTTCCACCTACTGCATAGATATGACGACCAAAGACTGTCTTCTTCGTTAGAAATGCGTAAAAAGCAATTAACGCAATCAACAAGATGAGAATATAAGGAATTCCGCGATAGCTGGCCAAGATATACGTAAAGCCTAAAATAACGGCTGCGATACCAACAAGTTTCAAAATGAATAATGTCGGATTTAGCACATCCGTACCGTTGTTTTGTTTTCTCTTCCGCCCGCGCAACTCAATAAAAATGAGAATGGCACAAAGCAACACACCAATTAACAAGGATAACAGGTGCAAAGAAGAACCATTAAACACATCTGGAAGAAATCCTGAACTTAATCGTTGAAAGGATGGAGGAAATGGTGCAATTGATTGCCCTTGCAACATAATTAACGTGATTCCTCTAAAGATCAGCATCCCAGCAAGGGTCACAATAAATGCAGGAATTTTGACATAAGCAACCCAAAACCCTTGCCATGCTCCAACTAACGCACCGACCAATAAGCAAATTAACACAGATAAAATGGGGTCAAGATTCATTTGTATCATTAGGATAGCAGATAGTGCTCCAATAAAAGCAGCAATCGACCCTACTGACAAATCAATATGCCCCGTAATAATAATAAGAACCATACCAATAGCAAGTATAAGAATATAACTGTTCTGTAAAATCAAATTTGTGATATTTAATGGCTGTAGTAGAATACCATCTGTTAAGAGTTGGAATAGAATCATAATAAGCAACAATGCAAATGTCATACTGTATTGACGTACGTTATTTTGGATGACGTTCAATAGCGCTTTCATGGGGAAACCTCTCTTGTTTTCGTCATTAATTTCATTAATCTTTCTTGTGAAAGTTCATCTTTAGCGAGCTCGCCTGTAATCTGACCTTTATTCATCGCATATACACGATCACACATCCCCATCAATTCTGGTAGTTCAGAAGAAATAAGGACGATCGCTTTCCCTGTCGCTGCTAGTTCTCGAATAATGGTATAAATTTCATATTTGGCTCCAACATCAATCCCTCTAGTAGGTTCATCTAAAAACAAAACATCTGGATCAGAAAAAATCCACTTACTTAAAACAACCTTTTGTTGATTTCCTCCGCTTAATTTACCAGTCTCTTGCAAGATTGTCGGCGCCTTTATATGCAACTTCCGTTTAAATTCTTCAGCAACCCTTACTTCATTTTGCTCATCAATGATGGCGCGTGAAGAAAGCTTATTTAAACTAGCCAACGAAATGTTCTCTTTAATGTCGTTCATCAAAACGAGCCCGTATGATTTTCGATCTTCCGTTGCATATGCCAAACCCTGCTTAATTGCTTCACTGACAGACTGAAGGTCTATTACTTTCCCGTCTTTCTTAATCGTTCCAGTAATTTGTGTCCCGTACGCCTTGCCAAATATGCTCATGGCAAATTCCGTTCGACCAGCACCCATTAGACCAGCGAGACCAACGATTTCTCCACGCCTTACATGAAAATCAGCATCCATGATAATTTGTCTTTCTCGCTGAACCGGATGATACACATTCCATTTTTCGACTGAAAAGATCGTACTACCAATCTCTGATTTGCTCGGAGGATAGCGATTCGTTAGACTTCTACCAACCATTCCTTTAATAATGTCATCTTCATTAATCTCTTTTTCTTCTAGATCATACGTTTCAATTGTCTTGCCATCGCGTAAAATCGTTACAGCATCGGCAACTTGTCTAATCTCATTCAGTTTGTGAGAAATAATAATAGAAGTAATACCTTGTTCTTTTAATTCCACAAGCAGATTTAGAAGGTTATCACTATCGGTTTCATTTAATGAAGCAGTTGGTTCATCTAAGATGAGTAACTTTACTTTTTTTGCCAATGCTTTTGCAATTTCTACTAACTGTTGCTTCCCTACGCCAATGTGCTTAATGAGCGAATCATGGGGCTCATCTAAATTCACTTTTTTTAATAAGGATTTTGTTTCTTTCGCAGTCGCATCCCAATCAATGACACCAAATCTCTTGCGCTCATTTCCTAGAAAGATATTTTCTGCAATGCTTAACTCAGGGATTAAGGCAAGCTCCTGGTGAATAATGACAATTCCTTCCGCTTCACTTTGCTTTAAATCTTTGAATTGACACGTTCCTCTACTCAAAAAGATCTCACCGTTATATGTACCAAACGGATAGACACCACTTAACACTTTCATTAGTGTCGATTTACCAGCTCCATTTTCTCCACATAAAGCATGAATCTCCCCTTGTTTCACGATCAAGTTCACATTGTCCAACGCTTTAACACCAGGGAATTCCTTTGTTATTTGTTTCATTTCCAAAAGAACTTCCGCCATTTGCGGTCACCTCCTATATAAAGGCGGTTCTCTCTCATGAGAAAACCGCAATAACCCTTATTGATTTAACTGATCCGCCTCGTAATAGCCGCTGTCTATTAAGATTTCTTCATAGTTATCAATCGTCACAACAACAGGAGTCTCTAGGAATGAAGGAACCACTTTGGAATTATTGTCATAGGTTTCTGTATCATTCACATCAGGCTCATCGCCTTGCAGAACCGCCTCTGTCATTTCAACAGCTTTTTCTGCAAGAACGCGTGTATCTTTAAAAACAGTCATCGCTTGTTCTCCTGCAATAAGCGCATTCACTGAAGGAATATCTGCATCTTGCCCTGTCAAAATTGGCATATCATCAGCTGTAAATCCAGAGTTTTTTAGTGAAGCTAGAATACCAATACTTAATAAATCCGCTGGCGCTAATACAGCATCAAGGTCTTCGCTACCACCATAGTTAGAACTCAACAAATTATCCATTCTACTCTGAGCAGCTGCACCGTCCCAACGAAGAATGGCAATTTGATTAAAATCGGTTTGACCACTTTGCACATTTAATTTCCCTTCATCTAGATAGGGTTGAAGGACAGACATCGCTCCATTAAAGAAGAAATGGGCATTATTGTCATCTGGTGAGCCACCAAATAACTCAATGTTAAATGGTCCTTCTTCATTCTCTAGGTCTAACTCATCAACGATGTATTGACCTTGCAGAACACCTACTTCAAAATTATCGAAAGTCGCATAGTAATCGACAAACTCTGAATTCATAATGAGACGGTCATAGGAGATGATTGGAATCTCTTGTGCATTTGCTGATTCTAATACTGTTGTTAAGGCTTCTCCATCAACAGAAGCGATAACAAGTGCATCTACACCACGTGTGATCATATTTTCAATCTGGGAAACTTGATTTTCTACGACATCCTCCGCATATTGTAGATCCGTTTCATAACCTAGGTCTTCAAAATACGAGACCATGTGATTACCATCAGCAATCCAGCGTTCAGAGGATTGAGTTGGCATGGCAATTCCAATCGTTCCTTTGCCTTCCCCTGATCCTTCTCCTGATCCTTCCTCAGAACATGCTCCTGTAAAAACAACACAACCAAGTACGACGAAACTTCCAATGTATTTTTTCATCTTATTCCCTCCTTATTTTATGAGTAAGCGTTTTCATAATGATGTAACGGTTCTTTCGTACACTCTCTTTACCGATTCTTCCATTATTATTGATCTTCTTAACGATAAGACTTCTCGTTCCAGAACAACTCCTTGCGTATTTGCTCTATACTCGACTCTTTTCCAATTACAAGGCATTCCACATCCATTAGACTTGACCAATCAGCCAGCTGCTCTTTCGTAATCTCGTATGACAAAACTGTGTGATGCGCCCCACCAGCATAGATCCATGCCTCCGTTGCTTCCGAAAACGAAGGAAGCGGTTTCCACAAGACACTAGCTACAGGAAGCTGTGGCATTTCCTGCTGATTCTCGACCGCTTCCACTTCGTTTGCGACAATTCGAAAACGAGAACCGACATCCATTATTGCTGCATTAAGCGCGTGTCCTGCTTTGCCTTTGAAAACAAGCCTTGCCGGGTCCGCTTTGTTGCCCATAGAAAGGGGTTCTACGACAATCGTCGGCTTTTCAGCTGCGATCGTCGGGCATACTTCTAGCATATGTGAGCCTAAGATCAGTTCATTCCCTTGCTCTAAATGATTTGTGTAATCCTCCATAAACGACGTTCCACTGTTACCTGCCATCACTTTAAGTACCCTCAAAAATGCGGCTGTTTTCCAATCCCCTTCTCCAGCAAAACCATACCCTTTTGCCATTAGCCGCTGTGCCGCCAGTCCTGGTAGCTGGCTCATTCCATGTAAATCTTCGAAAGTCGTTGAAAAAGCGCGATAGTTTCCTCGTGCAAGAAAGGTTTCAAGCCCAAGCTCAATTCGTGCCTGTTCTTCAATCGCGCGAACGTCCGCATCTGGATGGAATGTGTACAGGCTGCGATATTCTTCCATTAATGTGGCGACATCTTGGTCATTAACGGCTTCAATCGTTTCGACTAAATCACCGATACCGTAACCGGAAACAGACCAGCCAAGCTGAATTTGCGCCTCAACCTTATCTCCCTCTGTCACCGCTACCTCTCGCATATTGTCACCGAAACGAGCAATCTTTAATTGCTTGCTTTCTTGATAGGCGCGAACTGTTTTCATCCAATCACCGACTCGATTGGCGACATTCGAGTCCTGCCAGTGTCCGGCTATTACCTTACGGTTAATCCCCATTCTTGAAACCATAAAGCCAAATTCACGGTCACCGTGAGCCGACTGATTTAAATTCATAAAATCCATATCAATCGTGGACCACGGAATGTCACGATTGTACTGGGTGTGTAAGTGAAGCATCGGTTTCGTCAATTCTTTTAGTCCCGCAATCCACATCTTTGCCGGTGAAAACGTGTGCATCCACGTAATAATTCCTGCACAGTTTTCATCCATACTCGCTTCCCGCAAGAGTGCAGTAATACGTTCAGGGGAAGTTGCGACCGGTTTTAAGATAAGCTGTTCTGGCAGCAACTCATTCAAGCCTTTGACGATCTCTTCCGCATGAGCAGCGACTTGATCAATCGTTTTTTGCCCGTATAAGGGCTGACTACCAGCAATAAACCAAAAGTGTGACGTTTTTTGTTTAAGCATGAACAACCCCTCCTTTTGTTTTATCTCTCACGCTCCGAAGTGTTTTCATCACATCGTTTTCTCCTTTCCCAAAATAATCATGAAGCTTGCTATATTCCTTATACATTTCTTTGTAGACTTGCGCCCGTTCCGGGTTAGGCTTATAGGACCTATCCTGTACACGCGCCATCTTTTCTGCTGCTGCAAAAATCGTTGCATAGCCACCCACCGCTTTACCTGCTGCGACGCTTGCATACATAGCTGCCCCAAGCGCTGGCGTTTGTTTGGATGCTGCCACTTTTATTTCCAAATTCGTAATATCAGCAAAAATTTGCATTAACAAATTGTTTTTCTGCGGTAAGCCACCACAGGCAACCAGTTCATTTACTTCAACGCCGGCTTTTGTAAACGCATCAATGATTTTCTTTGTTCCAAATGCCGTAGCTTCCAGCAACGTTCGGTAAATTTCTTCTGATTTCGTTTGCAGCGTCATTCCAAGAATGACCCCTGATAAGTTTGTATCAACCAATGTTGAGCGGTTTCCATTCCACCAATCTAATGCGAGCAAACCGGTTTCACCTGGTTGATACGCAGCCGCTTTTTCTTCTAGTAACGCATGAAGCGGTACGTTTTTCTGCTTCGCTTCATTAACAAGATCGGATGAGACGCCATGCTCCATAAACCAAGCAAAAATGTCGCCAACAGCCGATTGTCCTGCTTCATAGCCAAAATAGCCAGGGACAATTCCGTCTTCAACTACACCGCACATTCCTTCTACTTCTTTCTCTTCTTCTGCAAGAACGAGATGACAAATGGACGTCCCCATCGCCATCACAAGCTTCCCTGGAGTTACAACCCCTGTTGCCGGTACGGAAACATGTGCGTCTACATTACCAACAGCGACAGCGATACCTGGCAAGAGTCCAATTCGGTCAGCCATCTCTTTCATCAAATTGCCAGCTGTCTCACCTGGAGCGCGAATATGACCTCGTAACTTTGTTGCTGTTAGTCTCTTTAAATCAGGATGCAAGGCTTCAAAAAAAGTATCCTCAGGATAACCGTCCTGCTTGTGCCACATCGCTTTATAACCAGCAGTGCAGCTATTGCGTACAATCGTTCCGGTCATCTGTGCGGTCACCCAGTCGGTGCCTTCAAGAAATGCATCCGCTTCATCAAATAATTGCCGATCCTCATTAAAAATTTGCCATATCTTTGCGATCATCCATTCTGAAGAATACTTGCCTCCATAGCGCTTAAGAAATGCTTCTCCTCTTTCTGCGCCGATTCGATTGATCTCATTTGCTTCATCCTGAGCCGCATGGTGTTTCCATAATTTCACCCATGCATGTGGACGGTTCGCAAAAGATGTATGGAAGCAAAGGGGCTCGCCATCCTCATCAATTGGCAGCATCGTACATGCGGTAAAATCAATGCCAATGCCGATTACATCGCTTGGATGAACACCCGCCTCTGTCAACACTTTAGGAACAGATTGCTCAAGCACATCAATATAATCTCGAGGATGTTGAAGTGCCCACTCAGGCTCCAGCACCACCCCTCCTTTTGGCAATTGCTTAGCTATTACACCATGTGCGTAAGGCGTAACATGCTCAGCAACTTCTGCCCCATCTGCTAAATCAATTAATACCGCTCTGCCTGACTCTGTTCCATAATCGATTCCAATTGTATAGCGCTTGTTCATTCCATATCACTTCCCTTCTTGACCGTAATAGGCGTGTTCTCCATGCTTACGCAAGTAATGACGATCGAGTAGCGTTTGTGAAATTCCAGATGCTTGAGGGTTTAAGCCGATCGTATTAGAAGCCATTTTCGCTACCTCTTCCAAGACAACCGCATGATAAACGGCTTCTTTCGGAGTACGTCCCCATGTAAAAGGAGCATGCCCGTGAACAAGCACGGCTGGCATCTGCAGCGGGTTTCCTAATTCGAACGTTTCCGCAATTACGTTTCCCGTTTCCCGCTCATAGCTGCCGCGGATTTCTGCTTCTTTCATTTCTCTTGTGCAAGGAATGTCACCGTAAAAATAATCGGCATGTGTTGTACCAAAAGCAGGAATCGATTTTCCAGCCTGGGCCCAACCTGTCGCCCAAGTTGAATGCGTGTGAACAATTCCTCCAATTTCAGCAAAAGTACGGTATAGGACCAGATGCGTTTGGAGATCGGAGGAGGGGCGGAGAGAACCTTCTATTCGTTCTCCATCAAGCGAGACGAGCACCATATCGTCTGGAGTCATGTCTGCATAATCCAGTCCACTAGGCTTAATCGCAACAATATTTCGACTTCTATCAATACCGCTCGCATTCCCCCATGTCATCGTTACAAGTCCATGCTCTGGTAAAGCCATATTCGCATCATATACTTGCTGTTTTAGTTCGGTAAGCATCGCTTCTTCCTCCCTTGTAGTCGTTGTACAAGCGCAAAAGCGTGTAACGATCTCTTAGTAGATGAGCTTCCTTTAAGCTCTGCTCAATCAGGCTTTGTGGAATAGGCACAAGCTCCTTAGACCAGCCTACTTGTTCAAGTTGTGATTGAATGAATTCCACGTCCGGCAATTCTTCAATTAATTGGCGAATCTGCTTTGCTTCTTCCGCACCCATTAAACTGTGAAGTTCTGGCTTGATGATTTCTTTATAGAATTGAGTAATGACTAAGGTTGATAAACCAACTTTAGCACCATGCAATAGCTGTTTCTCCTCATTCTCCAACGCCTTCATTTCCCAATAATGAGACAGATGATGCTCAGCTCCAGAGGCGGGATGAGATTGACCAAAAAGAGCCATTGCCAGCCCGGATAGTAACAGAGCCTCCATTAATCGCTGTACGCCCTTTTCTGTTTTTGTATTAATTTCCTCAACATGGTCAAGACAAGCTTGGAGCGCTTCTTTTGTTCGTTCAGCAACAAAAGCAGAATACGGTTCATTAGTCACAATGGATCCAATGTGCCAATCTAAAAGCGACGTAAATTTCCCAACCATATCCCCAAAACCTGCGGCAATTAAAGCAGGTGGCGCCTTTTGCAATACAGTTATGTCAGCAAACAAAGCAACTGGAGCCACAAGTTGGTACGTCTTTTTCTCCCCTCTCACAACAATCGGTGCCCCGAGCGACGTGAAGCCATCGACTGATGGAGCTGTAGGAATGGAGATGAATGATTTTCCTGTCTTTCCGCTTATAAAGCGAACAAGATCATGAATTGTGCCTGAGCCAACCGCTAAAAGCAGTTCGGTTTCTTCTTTAACGCTTAAAAAAACATCGATTAAGGAGCGTTCATCAGCAAGCACATCTCCGTTTTTATTCGGCTTAACGAGATGAATATTAACAAAAACAGCTTCCTCCTGTAGCAAATCAGTCAATTGGTTTCCTGCTGCCGCGTACGTCTGGCTATCAGCAACAAGCAGAATACTTTGCTTGACCCGACTTGCAACAAATGCTGCTGCTTTTTTTAATGCATTCTTTTCCACAACGATTGTTTCAAGTGGTAAAGGATTAAGCTTTTCTTCTGACCGACTAATGTGCTCTTCTAGTAATCGTAAATTCATATGTACCTCCTTAGCTGAGCGATACTTCCGAGAATAGAAACAGGGCGGATTCTTTGCGGAAGATGATCGGCTTCTACATTGCTAGCGTTACAAATTAAGACAAGCGCTGTTTTCATTCCCTGCAACCGGCCAAATCCAATATTAGATTCTATACGATCACCAACAATGAGACAGCTTTTTGGAACCGCTCGCAAAAAATCAAGGGTCGCTTCTGCCATAAAGCAAGATGGTTTGCCAACAACCAATTTAGTCTTTCTTCCAGTTGCAACTTCAATTATCTCCTTCACCATCTCTATCAATCGATCATCCTGAAAGATGGTTTCATCGATATCAAACAGGATGCCTTCAATGTCTTTAAGTATTTGGAATCCTCACCTCATTTTCCTAATGAGTGTCTATTTTCAACACCTCAGGCTACTATTGATTTGATGGTTTAAGTGGTTTTATCATACATCCGACCATATAAAAGCGCTTTCAATAATCGAACTTATCTTTCAATTGAATGTTTAATATCCTCACTTTTTCTTCTCAATTTTTCGTTATATTGATGCGCTTTTCGATATGCACTAGGCGTACATTGCTCATATTTCTTAAACGTTGTACTGAAATACTGTTGAGAATTCATGCCAATATAATGGGGAATATCCGTAATGCTGATGTCTGTTTCCGCCAGCATTGCTTTTGCTTTCTTCATTCGATAGGAGACGAGGAATTCATGAATCGATGTGCCTGTTGATACTTTAAAGACGCGCTGTAAATATCCAGGGTGTAGATGAACCGCATCCGCAATCTCTGCTACACTCACTTCCCTATCATAGTTCTGATGGATATAAGAAATGACCCTACTCGTGTATTGTTGATCCGTTTCTGTGTAATTAATTTCTGCCAAACCCGCAACACGTATAATATACTCACATATCAATAGTTGCACCATAAAATCGGTTTGTTGGCTTTTTTTATCTACTTCCATAATAAGTCTTCGTAAGCATTGATACGTATCATCAGAATCGTGTAGAAGCATATGTGGTTTCTTATTATCGATCATTAAACGCAAAGCTTCATTTTCTTTATAAACCTCGCAAAACGGAGGGAAAGCTGTTCTACCCTGTTGAAAGGATATCTCAATGTTGAACATTCTGCATTTTTCTTGAACAATGAGCCGATGACTTGTGTTCGCATCTAAGAAAATGATTTGTCCTTTTTTAAGCTCGTAGCTATCGGTCTTTGTTTCTACTTTACAACTGCCTGATAGCACATGCATCAATTCAATTGCTTCATGTGCGTGAGGCTTCATTTCGAATTGACTCCACTCTTTGTAGTAATAGAATTTAACAACTGGATAATAAGGTTCGCTTCTTAGGTCATTATCATAGAAACTCATTTGTGCTCCTTTCAGTTTAAGCGGAGGCAAAGCGCCTCCGCTGCAACTCATTACTCATAATACAAACGGAAAACCATGTCTTGATTGTAGTTGCCAAATGAGGAACCAAATAAAGTGACGCCACCAATTTTCCCGCCGTCCTCTACCGCCACTTTAAATGTCCATACTTTGTTGCGAATAGCCACATCATCAATTGTCACGATTGACAGCTGTTTGCCATCAATAAAGGTCCCTGCTTCGGTAATTCGGATGACCTTTAATAGGCCATATTGATTAATTGTCCGCGGCCACCATGCGGGTGTATATTTACCTGGTTGGTCGCCAAAATCTCCAGGGCTTCTCCATTGACCGAGATTTGTCTCATTTAAATAAAATGAAATATCAGACGGCCAGTTTTCATTCGTAAAAGGCGCTTCTGATGACAATTCTAATGAGATTTGTAATTCTTTTGGTTTCTCTCCAGCATGCATAAAGTTAGATAGCTTGTATTCAACAAACCCTTTATAAAACCACAAGATTTTTGCATTTACCCTCATGGGGTCAAGGAAATACCTTGGCTCATCAAACTCCCCAATAATTGCTTCGCCAGTCGCTAGTCCACACGTTGGTTCTACTTGAAAATCAGTGAAATGGCCAACGGATACATGGCTTTCATGATAAGAACGGACAGAGGTAGCGCCTTCTGGGAATAGAATTCCTGCTTGTTTCACCCGTAGTTTGCATACCTTCTGCATGCCAGCTCTTCCGCGCACTTGCTCGGTTTGAATCAATCCTGCTTTTTCTAGTTTTTGCACATGTTTCGTCATGATAGCACTGCTCACTTGCTGTGATTCAGCGAGCTCACGAATATTCAGTGCCCGTTCTGCTAGCAGACGCAATACATTTAAGCGTATTCGGCTTGCTAACGCTTCATAGACAGGAAGCGAATGTTCTGTTAAATCTAATTCTAGTTCCATTTCTCCACCCATTTTCTACTATCTGCTCATTAGTCTAAGTATAATGAATGGAGCTAGACGCAACAACCCTAGCCCATTACCAGCTCTTATTTGCAGGACAATTTTTTGCTGCCAACCTTGCTCGAAAATGAATGTAACATCCGCATAACCCACATGTATTATCGTCAATCAACTGCTCACAGCTTTCACAGATGGCTAATCGACTTACAGCTACTTCCTCACTCACTAAATTGGTTTCAAATGCCAATTGCTCAGCAATTTGCTGCTGGATCTCGCTTTTACCCAGTTTTTCTGGGCATCTATGGCAGCTCATACAAGTGAAAAGACGGCAACTGACATGGGTGGCATTGCTGCAATAAGCTGATTATTTTCCATCTTAAAGTCTGTAAACGGTTTAGGACTGACTCGATTAGGCTGCTCAAACGTATTATGAGCATCTCGTCTGTCACCGGTTAAAATCGTTGCTTGCCACTGAACTGAATCAGCCTCTCCGTTAATGGCTAGTTCTAGGGACACAGGTTCCCATTGGGAGAGATTACAGACACTAATATGTGTCTTGCCCAAGGGATCAGAAGATGCCGATAGATGTAATCCTTCCCCGATTAGCTCAATAGGTAAGACTCTCCCACCTTGGTGGACTTTATAAAGATCAAACACATGGTAAGTAGGCGTTTTAAGCATCTTGTCGCCTTCTGTCAAAACAATCGACTGAAGCACGTTTATTGTTTGTGCTAAATTAGCCATGTGCACACGGTCTGCATGGTGATTAAAAATATTCAAGGTCACACCTGCAACAAGCGCATCGCGGATACTGTTTTGTTGGAACAAGAAGCCCGGATTTGTTCCAGGTTCCACATCGTACCAAGTGCCCCACTCGTCTACGATTAAACCAACACGTTTTTCTGGGTCGTATTCGTCCATTATCGCGCTATGTTTTGTAATTAATTCGTCCATATGCAGTGCTTTCTGAATCGTCTCATCCCATTCCTGTTCACTGAACCCTGTGGCAGCCCCTTTGTTTTGCCATGTACTAGGCACCGTATAATAATGTAAAGTCAGTCCGTCCATATACGCTGCCGCTTGTTTCATTAAAACCTCCGTCCAGTTGTAATCATCGACATTTGCACCACAGGCAATTTTATAAATGGGTTTGTCGCCGTATTTTCGCACATAGGTTTGATAACGTCTGTATAAATCAGCATAATACTCTGGGCGCATATGACCACCACAACCCCAGCTTTCATTACCGACACCGAAGTAAGGAAGGTCCCACGGTTCAGCTCGGCCGTTTTTCGCCCGCTGGTCTGCCAGCGGACTTCCCTCTGAAGCAGTTAAATATTCCACCCATTCCTGCATCTCAAGCACTTCGCCGCTACCCACATTTCCATTAATATACGGGGCTGCTCCAATCTCTTCGCATAACAACATAAATTCATGCGTGCCAAATTGATTCGTTTCCACCGTTCCGCCCCAATGGGTATTAACCATTTTCCTTCTTTTTTCACGGGGGCCAATGCCATCTTTCCAATGATACTCATCGGCAAAACACCCTCCTGGCCAGCGTAAAACCGGGATTTGCAGCTCTTTCAACGCTGTTAATACATCCGTTCGGAGTCCCTTTTTATTCGGAATGAGGGAGTCTTCACCAACCCAGATCCCTTCGTATATACATCTCCCCAAATGTTCAGCAAAATGCCCGTAAATGGCTGAATTAATCTTAGATCCAGCTTTCTCTAAATCAATGGTAGCTCTGACACTGTTTGTCATATCGTTTCAGCCTCTCTCGTTGAATCGATTATTTGATTTGTACGTTCAAATGCGCGCAAGCTAACATGTGTTGTAATCCAAGCGAATAGACTTCCACCAAAGCACACTGCAGCCGGTGGAACCAGTAAGAATAAAATCAAACTTATGCTTAAAAAAAGTCCCATTATAAGCGCATAAGACAGCGAAGCGATGGCGTACAGCATGACATTTTTCAAAAATGGATAGAGGGATTGCTTAGGGTAATGGACGAAAGCAGGACCGATAAACAGCAGCATTAATCCGTACACAATCAGGCACAAAATAAGAAATGCCGCTACTGCTTGAGAACCAGTAAACGCAAGCTGCATCACGATCATATAATCGAGAACAAGAACAGCTCCTATGCTTAAAACCGTGTAGCCAAGTTTGTTCGCCTGCCAAAAAAAGCGCTTCCACTCTATGAAGAACAAAGGAACAAGTGAAAAATCATCTTCATCCATGCACCATTTCCTCATTACCACAAACATTGCTCGCAGCGCTGGAAAAAAACCTAAAACCACGCCGCCTAGTAAGGAAAAACCAAGCCAAAGACCATTTACATAAGCTAAGCGCACGATCCAGTCGCAAATACGCAAGGCAATTCCTCTTAAACCAGCAGCCTCCAAAAATCATCACCCTTTCCCTTTGATTTCACCCTTTTATTCCCGAGAAACTTACCCCTTTTACAATCTGCTTCTCAAAAAAGAGGAATGCAATAATGACAGGTAGTGATGCAATGGCGTTTACAGTCATCGGCAATATATACGTTTCTGAATAATTTGAGTTAAACATCGGTATACCGACTGGCAGCGTATAAAGAGCCTCAGAAATAATCGCTAAATATGGCCAGAGAAAATTGTTCCATGAACCGATAAAGGTTAAAATTCCTACCGCCGCCACCGCAGCTTTTGCAAGGGGTAATACAATACTCCAATACAGGCGGAAATCGCTACAGCCATCTAGCCTAGCACTTTCAATTAGCTCATTTGGAACTCCATCAAAGAAGCTCTTTAAGATAATGACACCAAGAGGAGCAGCAATACCAGGAAGAATTAAGCCCGCATACGTATCAAGCAAACCCATTGATCCGACTATTTCATAAAGGGGGATGATCATTGCTTCTCCCGGCACCATTAACCCAGCAAGAAAGAATAGGTAAAGTGCTTTTCGATAGCGAAAGCGCATTTTCGAAAAAGCGAATGCCGCCATTGATGTTAATACAAGCGTCAGCAAAGTCGTCACCGCGCCAACAAAGAAGCTATTCCAAATCCATAAAAACACGTCGCTCCCGGCAATGATGTTGACGTAGTTGCTAAATGTATAGGGCGGCAAAAACCAATCGATGGCTGAGCTTGCTGCCGTTCCCTCTGGCTTCATTGACACAAAAAACATCCAGACGATGGGGAATAAAAAGGCAAGCGCAGACAGAAAAGCAATAGACACCTTTAACCAGCGAAACGGATCACGTTTTGTTGTCAGCACAGACTGGCTCATAGCATTCTCCCCTCTTTTCCGCCTAAGCGCAATTGAATAACAGACAGCACCAACAACACCATAAACAATAGATAAGACATCGCTGCAGCGTAACCTAAATCATAACGTTGGAAGCCCATTTCATAGATGTACAAGATGATTGGCCGTGTTGTTGTCCCGGGCCCTCCATCAGTAATTAAAAGAATTTGTGCAAAAACTTTAAACGAAGCAAGGACTTGGAGCAGTAAGATTAAGCGACCGATTGGGAGAAGCTGTGGCAATGTGATCTGCCAAAACATCTGCTGCCTTGTTGCCCCGTCAACTTCAGCAGCTTCATATAGTTCCTCAGGAATTCCTTGGAGCGCCGTTAAAAATAAAATCATATTAAAACCGACCGTCCACCAGAGCGTGACTGCGATAATACTCACCCAAGCAAGTGAAGGGGTCGCTAGCCAAAACGGTTCTGCATCAAGACCGACGGCCTGTAAGAGATTATTCACAACGCCGGTGTATGGCTGAAGCATGAAGATCGCGACAAACGAGATAACCGATACACTCAAAATGCTTGGGATAAAGAACGAGCCCCGAAAAAACGTTTGCAGGCGCGTATTTAAATTCGCCATTAGCGCTAGCCCTAAAGCAAGAATGACCATTGTCGGCGTTGACAACAGAACGAATAATGAGGTGTTTCCAAATGCTTCCCAGAAATTCGGATCACTTAACACATTGATGTAATGGGTCATCCCAATAAACTCTTGCTGTTCAATTAACGTCCAATTAAAGAAGCTCATCTGCATCCCTTTAAAGATTGGGTAAATCGTAAAAAGCACATAAGCAACAAAGAAAGCAAGCAAAAACGGAACGGGACGGAGATCGTCTTTCCACGTTAACTTTTTCATTTCATGCCCTCCTCAGCGGGTACTTGCCACAGCTTATTGTCTTGTCGTTACAGCAAGAGCCTTCAACATTTGATCAATTCCAGCTTCTGGCGTTAGGCGATTGCTCATAATCTCATCTAGCGCACGAATCATGTCTGTTTCAGCTGGATTTTGATAAATCGTTTTGTTTGTAAACACGACCTTTGATGCGACCTCCGCATAATCTGCGCGAAACGGCTGGTCTTGGAATTCAGATGACTCTACCACATCGGTTCGAGCGGGTATATGACCTGCCTTCGCCCACTCAGCCCCTTCATCGCTAACGAACGAAATAAATTCAGCAATCGCTTGTTTTCGCTCAGAAGATTGTTCTTCTTTAATCGGAACAATCAATGTATGTGCGTCACCTTGGGCAGCTTCAACATCAAATGATTGAGGAATTGGCATGGCCGTAAAATTTAGATCAGCAGCTTCCCAGATGCCCGTTGCCCATACACCCGTCATCATCCCAACGGCGTTTCCAGCCTGAAAGGTTTCATAAAAATCACCAATATGCATCGGGATAACATCTCCGAAGAAATTATGAATGTATTCCGCAGCTTGAATTGCTATGTCTCGATCTAATGTAATTTCAGGTTCACGCAAATCATCTGAGAAGATTGGAGTTCCACCCATTTGGAAGTAGACGGTCCACCACCACCGATACGTATCGACACCTCCTGTTGAAATGGCTAATGGGGTCTTATCAGGGAGCGCTTCTTTCGCTGCCGCAAAATAATCCGATAATCCCGTTGGAGTCGACTCGATCTCAGGCAGTCCTTGCTCATTCAGCAAACCCGCTTCTTCTGCTAAATCTGTATTGATATAGAGAATAAATGGGTGTGTATCAATTGGAACAGCATAGAGCTCATCCTCTACTTCGACGGCATCACGAATATTCTCAGGGAACCGATTAAAATCTAACCCAGCTCCCGTCATCATCTCCTCAACCGGCTGCAACAGTCCTTGATTCATTAACTGTGGCAAGGAAGCCGCATGGGAAATGCCAATATCCGGTCCACGATCAGCTGCTACGCTCGTAACAATCTTGGTGTAATAGTCATCCCAATCCTGCAAAATGATGTCAACATAGACTTCATCTTGACTGCTGTTATACTCGTCAACAATCGCTTCCATGTAGGACAAATCCCCGCCTGACAGGAACACCCAATAATCGAGCTTTATTCTTCCATCTGCCATTGTGTCAGCTGAGCGTGTACAACCGCTCAACAGCGCAACCGCACATGCCGCAACGATCCAGTACTTGGAATGCTTCATTGAAACGACCTCTTTTCTTCATCATTTAAAAAAAGATAGCGCTTACAAATAAAGAAATGCGAACGAGCTGCTAATTATGATCTTTTTTCTAGACGTATGACATGCCACGAAGCCGCAGAAAAATGAGCAGTTACTTTACCGTCTCCAACTTTTGCATCTCCATTTGAATGCGGCTTAACTTGTTCATTCCTCTTCGTATTAACCGCTTTCAAATCCTTGTTTTCAAGAACAATATGCTCTTTAATCTGATACGATTCAAATCCACGAACATCAATCGTCACCGTTAAAGAATCATCTAGATGGCGATTTAAGCCAAAAATGGTTAGTTGCTCGCTCTCTTCGTTATAGACAACTGCTGTATCAAGCTGCGGCACATCTGTGTACGCTTTTGTATCGTAATGAGGAGTCTGTACAACTGGCTGCAGCGACACGCCTCTTCCAAATACAGACACATGCATGTATGGATAAAAAATGGTTTGACGCCATGCCGGTCCGCCGTTTTCTGTCATAATCGGCGCTATGACATTAACAAGCTGTGCTAAGCAAGCCATTTTGACTCGATCCGCCCGCTTTAAAAAGCTCATTAACATCGATCCCACTAAAAGTGCATCTTCAAAGTTGTAGACATCTTCCAACTGTGGCGGAGCGATTGACCAAGGTTCCATTTTACTATCTGCTTCTCGCGAGTGATACCAAACATTCCATTCATCAAAGCTAAGATACATCGTTTTTTTGCTGCGCTTCTTTGCTTTTATATAATCACATGTAGCAATAACGGTTTCTATAAATCGATCCATCTCAAGTGTTTTCGCTAAATAACTTGCTGAATCATTCGATGTATTGCCGTAATATTGATGCAAAGAAATATAGTCAACTTCTTCGTACGTATGTTCAAGGGTCGTTGCCTCCCATTCAGGAAATGTCGGCATATCAATATTTGAACTGCCACAAGCAACTAATTCAATCGACGGGTCAACAAGCCTCATTGCTTTTGCTGTTTCATTTGCAAGTCTACCGTACTCCTCTGCTGTTTTATGCCCAATTTGCCAAGGTCCATCCATTTCATTTCCCAAGCACCACGTCTTAATACGATGTGGTTGCTTATATCCATGACTTGCGCGAAGATCACTGTAATAACTTCCTTCAGGATGATTGCAATATTCGAGCAAATTACGAGCAGCATCGACGCCCCGCGTACCAAGG
Source organism: Shouchella hunanensis (assembly GCF_028735875.1). Taxonomy (GTDB): domain Bacteria; phylum Bacillota; class Bacilli; order Bacillales; family Bacillaceae_D; genus Shouchella; species Shouchella hunanensis. Next base: position 3,312,013 of record NZ_CP117834.1, on the reverse strand, counting down.
TTCACAGCCATCATAACTTCGGCATTTGCCTGTTTTGCCCAAGTGGCAAATTCGTTCGTCCCAACATAATTCGGCTCAAGCACACGCCAAGCAAGCTCAAGCTTTTTTGGCCGATTTTCAAGCGGTCCAACACCGTCCTCCCAATTGTAGCCGGAAACCATATTTCCACCCGGATATCTAACAATTGGTACGTGTAGTTCTTTGACTAAATCCAATACATCTTGACGGAAACCTTCTTTTGTTGCAGAAGCATGATCAGGTTCATAGACACCTCCGTATACAGCTCGACCTAAGTGTTCAATAAAGGATCCATAGATTCTCGGATCAATCTCCCCAATAACAAATGAAGGATCAATTGTCATGTTTGCTTTTTTTCTCGTTCCCATGTGCACTCTCCTTATAGTTAACTTTTTTGTTAATTAAAAATAGATACATTACTTATAGTGGATTATACTTCGGTGTGATTATTCAGTCAACTTTTATATGTTTAATTTTTCTAACTATTCTATCGCTAAAAATCAAAAAAAGCATACTCTTTATGAGTACGCTCTTTGTAAAGAACAACCTTATTTTTACAGACTCGTCATGGATCCCATTTATTGCTTTGCTTACTGACTTACTATTCGTTATTTTTTTCGCGGAAAGGAACACGTTCTCTCTTCACATATTCATCAGTCGCTTTTAAGGCTTGAATGGCGGCTGAAATATAGTGAGTGAACTGTTGTTCCTTATCTTGACCAAGTTGTTTTTCAATGGCAGCTGGAATTCGTTCAAAATTATCAATGAGTAAATATGTTGTCATGCCGTGTTTCGTTAAAATACCATTTAACCATATGGCATAATCAACAAACACTTGTGAATCACGAATTGCATACGCTGCTTCTAAATGGCGAAAATGGTGTTCATTGTCTTCAATCGTATGCTTCCAGCCCTTCTCGCCGTATCGCTCAACTAAGCTTGGAAAATCATGATAAATGGATTGAGCAATCGATTGGACGATCGGTTCATAATAATGAGGCAGGCGTTCATTCATTGATAATCACCTCGAACTGGCGAACTGTTGGTACAATATTCGCTAGCTCTTGATCTGGGTATTTCTTCTCCAAATCATGGATATCTTTAAACTCTTGACTCCGTACCCATTCAAGATAATCTTCTTTCGTTTCAAATTGTAGCTCTACAGTTAACTCACCCGGTCGCTTATGATGCTGTAACAGACGGAAGGAAACAAACCCATTGGCGGAATCAACTTTTTTAGAACGATTGCGATAGATAGCTATAACTTCTTCTGCCTTATCCTCTGGTGCTTTGAAAGTAGAATGAACCACATACATGTTAAATTCTCCTTTTATTCGTTTAATACTGTCTTTGCGGCAAACTCAACCGTTTGATCGTCCATTGGTGGATTGTGTAAGCCAGCACGAACATTGCGATAATACCTTGATAAAGGTGAAGCATGTGCTAGACTTTGTGCCCCCACTACTTTCATTGAAAGATCCACCATGTTAATTGCATGTTGGACAACACTATGCTTTGTCATCATAAACGACAAATGCATTGTTTTACGTTCGTCTATAGATGCTTCATCCCATTGTTTTGAAACACCATAGAGAATGCTTTGACTTTGCTGATAAAGCAGCATCGCTTCGCCTAGTCGTTGGCGAACAGTCGGAATCGTCGCAATCGGTTTTCCTATACTATTCGGTGCATACTTACGGGCGTACGTAGCGGCTTCTTGAATTGCTGCGTAACCAATTCCTAAGTAACATGCGGGAATGTGCAAAAGCCACGCTTGAGGCAGTTCCTTTCGTACTTGGACTTTTAAAAGCGCATCTTCTTGTAATATGACTTGATCCAATACAAGGTCATGACTTCCTGTTGAGCCCATTGCAACCATATCCCAAGTTGGGTTGATCGTTACGCCCTCTGTGCCTTTTTTTATTAGAAATACGCCTGTTGATCCATCTTCTTCAATTGTCGCAAGCACAAGGTAATAATCAAGATGTTCGGCAAGAGTGTAGAACGTTTTTTCTCCGTTAATCAGCCAGCCTTCAGACGTTTTTTTAGCTGATGTTTGAAAAACGCCACCTCTCGTTGGACTTCCTGTAGCTTTTTCAGTGGCTGCGGTATTTAGTAAAAGGCCATTGTTTACAACAGCTTTAAGCACGTGCTGACGATGGATTTTAGGCCAGTTTTTCTCTTGCGCTTCTTGATACATGGTTCCCATATGCCAGCCAATGCTCAAAGCAGTCGGACCATCTTCTCTAGCGATAAGCTCTTGTAGGCGAAGCCATTCCGAAAGCGGTACTTCCAAGCCACCAAATTCCTTCTCCACTGCTAAAGCAGCATAGCCGCAGTCTCGCAAAACTTGTATGTTTTCAATAGGTACCGTTTGCTTTCGATCATGTTGTGCCCCTATTTTATTAAACGGTTTTATGTGCTTCAGCAATCGTTCCTCTCTTTCATTTGCTGACGACGTTTTTAATAAATCCACTCCTGTGCCACTCCTTTTCTACTTTATTCGCAACTACATTCTGTTGACTTTCAACTAATGTTAAATGAAAAAAATGATAGAATTGTTTTACCTAATCCATCCTCGGCTATGAACATTAAAAAGGAGTGTGAAGCAAGATGCCTTGGGACATGAAACAATACCCACCTGCTTTAAAACAGTTGAAAGCACCAATAAAGAAAAAAGCGATCGAAATTGGGAATGCCATGCTAGATGACGGTTATGAAGAAAAAGATGCGATTCCAATTGCGATTTCGCAGGCAAAAAGCTGGTACGAGGATACACCTAAGGAGGATGTTGATCAGTTTTACAAACATGGTCAAATGAAACCATCAAAAAACAGGGAAAAACAATCCTCTCCAACGTTAAATGAACGCAATCAGCTTGTTAAAAAAAGAGACGATGGCTGGGCCGTTCAAGCGGAAGGTGCACAAAAACCTAGCCACGTGTATAAGACGAAAAAAGAAGCTGTTCAACGCGCAAAAGACATTGCTGAAAATAAAGGAACTGACGTTACATTTCAATGATAAAGGAACGCTTGGACTTGTTGGATTGGAACAGCAAGTCCCTCTCCACGGGTTCTCTCCTCTAGCGAGCGGGCATATATAATGCCAATGACTTCTCCTTCTTGAGAAAGGACTGGCGAGCCGCTGTGTCCAGGATACACATCGTTTGTAATCGACAATCGTTGGTAATCTCCTACTTCTTCAGACACTTCCCCTTCATTTGCAATAAAGGAGTGGGTTTGAGGATGACCAATAACAATAACATTTTCATGTAAAAAGGAAGTTGGTTCAGCGAGCTTTAACGGTTGAAACAATTGATTTTCAGCGTCTACACGCAGTAGAGCAAGGTCCTTTTCAATGTCGTGTTTTATCGATTCCGCTTCATATCTTTTTCCGTCGGCTGTTACAATCCACAAGGGACCTTGCTCGTCACTAACGTGATGATTGGTTAACACGTCACCCTCCTCACTCACAAAGAAACCGGTCCCGTGTCCAGTGTTTGTTTCAACGACGACGACACTGCTTTGCCAAGCTTCAATTGCCTCATCATTAAACAATGATTCGCTTTCCCGTATATAGTGCCATGCGTTTAAAGAATAATGCTCAAATAAAAAGGATACCGTCTGAACAAATAATGCTAAAGCTACTACCAAAGCAATTATTCGAAAAAAACGTCTTCTTCCTTTCTTTTCTTTCTTAGGTTCATCCTCTAAGAAGTCACTTAACGGTGGCTCTTCCTCATAGTTATGTGAGTCGTTACTCAAATCGCTCAAACGCTTCTTTTAAAATTTGCTTAACCGAACTAGCTGTTTGAATTGTTTCCAATTGGTTTCCTCCCTTGAGAACCGATTGAATGGCAAGCCCAGGTGCCATACCACATAAAACAAGTTCAGCTCCAATAAGCTTTAGAACATCTCTTAACTGAAAAATCCCTTCTACAACAAATGCATCATAGTGCGTTAGGCCAGATAAATCAATGACAAGCTTTTTTATACCTAAACGCACGGTTTCTTGTGTGACCGTATCAAACATAAGATCAAACCGCTCTTTATTCATCTCTCCGATAAGAGGCAGTACTGCTAATCCATCCAATAAAGGAACAATCGGCGTTGAAATGGATTGAATGCGTTGTACGGAACGCTCATATTCTTTCTTTGCCATGACTTGTTCCGTAATATCCCTTTGCACACCTACAAAATAAAGCTTGTCTTGGTCTTCTATATAAACAGGGTCAATCGTTAGTTCATTCCAAAATAACGTTCCGTCTTTCGTATAATTGGCTATTTCAATCAAGACTGGTTTTCTTTCTTTTATCGCCTCTCGAAGTAAATCAATCTTATTACGATCTGTTTCCTCACCTTGCAAGAAACGACAGTTTGTCCCTAAGACTTCTTCGACTTCATAACCTGTCATTTTCGTAAAACCCTCACTTACATAGACAATTGGATTGTCTTTAAGATCTGGATCTGTAATTAAAATGCCTACTCGTGTATAGTCTAAAACTTTCACTAATAGTTCCGCTTGCTTAGCAACCTCTTCCAACATGTTCTTCATGCCTCCTACAACGCATACGTTACGAATAGTATACCATTTCTCAACATGAAATTCTTTTTATAACATTTATTTAACGGCTTTTAAGTCACCTTCATTGAAGCAAAAGACTGTTGCTATTATAATGAACGATAGCATGTCGCTGTTACTTTACTATGGAGGCTACTTATGGAACGAATAAATAAAGAAACCGTCCAACTGCATATAAACGAATTTGCAACACAAGAGGTTTACTTACACCTAGAAACAACAAATGGTGCTTATGCTTCTCACTTTGATGAATCTTTCTTTTCAGCAAGCGCGTATATTCGGAATGCGAAAATCACGTACGAAAACGGAAAAATTGCCGGTGATGGCCCCTATCGTGTCGGCTTAAAACTCGATATTGGTTGGGTTTATGGAGAGGGTTTGACTCATTTTGAGCTTGATGAAGAAGGCAGACTTTTACTTGCTGGTCATGGACCAGACGGGAAATTAGCTATTGCCATGGAGCTATCGAAAACCCCTTTTCGCTAAAATTCATTAGGAGTGAACTAATATGAACAAACAAAGCCATGTACTCGTCGTTTTTCCTCATCCTGATGATGAAGCATTCGGCGTATCTGGAACAATTGTCAACTACATTCGACATGACATCCCTGTCACCTATGCATGTCTTACTTTAGGAGAAATGGGACGCAATTTAGGAAATCCACCTTTTACAACAAGAGAATCATTGCCTGACATTCGTAAACAAGAATTGCAACAAGCCGCGATAGAGATGGGCATTTCCGATTTAAGAATGCTCGGCTATCGTGACAAAACGATTGAATTCGAAGCACCCGGTAAAGTCAAACAAGATATTCTAGACTTAATCACTGAATTAAAGCCATCCCTTATTATTTCGTTTTATCCTGGCTATGCAGTTCATCCTGACCACGATGCCACTGGGGAAGCGGTTGTTGAGGCGTTAGAATCGTTGCCTGAAAAAGACCGGCCGACGTTTCATGCCATTGCCTTTTCAAATGGACATGAGGAAGCGATTGGAAAACCGGATATTTTAAATGACGTCCGTCCCTACGCTCAAATAAAGCTTGATACATTGCGAGCCCATGCTTCACAGCTCGCTTGGACGTTGCCAAGTTTAGAAAAGGCCTATCACGAAGGAAATAAAGAGGCGGTAGAACGTTTAACCATTGAGCGATTCTGGACCTACCCACTTAAAGCGGAGCATTCTTCATGACAGATAAGTGCTTACTCATTATAGATGGGTTTAATTTACTAAGCCGAGCCTATTTTGCGACAAGTTATAATCGTCCTGTCGAATCATTAGAAAAAAACGAAAACGGTATTCCTGTTAATGGGTTGAATGTCTTTCTAAGAAAGGTACATTCATTACTCAGTCAATACAATGCTTCTCATTGTGTTGTAACGTGGGATATACCGCGAGAAGATACCTTTAGGCGTCAGCTATACCCACCTTACAAACAAACAAGAAATGAATTACCAGAACCGTTAATTCAGCAATATGAATTGGTAAAGAAAGAGCTTGAGTCCCTATCAATTGCCCAACTAACACTTTCACCCTACGAAGCAGATGATCTAATGGGGAGTATTAGCAAAAAATGGGGAGAAGAAGCACCCGAAGCGCCTGCTTACATTTATTCGAATGATAAAGACTTGTTTCAATTGATAAATAAACAAGTATCTCAAATCATTGCCGCCAAAAAACAAGATATTGTGATGAATTACGAACGATTTACCCAAACGTATGCAGTTGAACCTGAACAATGGGTTGATGTTAAAGCCTTGCTTGGTGATCCAAGTGATAATATACCTGGTTGCCCCGGTGTAGGTGAGAAAACCGCTTTACCGCTTATCCAAGCATACACCACGCTTGATCTGTTGTTTCACCAACTAGATGATCTTGATCCCCGCTTCAATCGTGTAAAGAAAAAGCTAGCAGCAGGGAAAGACATGACACTGCTATCAAAAGAGCTTTCAGCCATTAAGTGCGACATTGAGTCGCTACCAGCCATTTCTTCATTAGAGCGTCCTCAAGTCAGTCTTCCATAAAACGCTTAAACTCAATGCCACACCCCGTGTTCGGCATTGAGTTTTTCTTCAATTCATTTCCATTGCAAACCACTTTCGATTCTTCTATAATGGATGACGGATTTCCTAAGGACGAGAAGGAGTGTTTAGATGTCCGTTTCTACTCTACCAAAGGCAGATAAACGAGATATTCAATTAATTCGTATGCAACAACATGTAAAAGAAATAGCAAAAGAAGAAAAGAAGGAAGTTATTGGAATTGAGCAAGTGGATGAAGAAGAATGGGTCATTGTCTCAAAATCTTATCACAATGATTCTTTTCAAGTGATGATCAATGATTGTAGTCAGCCATATGATGGAAAGTGGGATTTCGTTCTAGAAGCGGAATACAAAGAAGCAAACACGCTTTTTATTGACGACATAAAAGGAGAACCTTGTAGAGGCTACGGGTCGATTTGTATGAACTATCTTAAAGAGATAGCATGGAAAGAGAATTGCGATATTCAGGGACGTATTGTTCAGCGCGATTGGGGTCACGTCGACCGGCTTACTCATTTCTATCAAAAGCATTCTTTCTATATTACGCTTAATAAAGAGGAAAAAAACGGCAAAATTCAATGGTACGGTGACTAACCTAGTTTTTAAGTAAGCTAGGTTTTTGTCGTATTTTTTTTGTTTATATCTATTTTAATATGGGTACGGGAACGTTATAGAAACGATTTATATGTAGAAGGAGCGTTACGAATGATTGAACAATTGTCTGATTCAGTACTACTAGAGGCGTATAAGAAAGCAAAGCAAAATCAACTAGAAGAAGATTTTCTTGCTATCCTAGAACAAGAGTTAATGAGACGCGATATACATATGAACGAATTAAATAGGTAATTTTATTAATAGACTTACTAGTTTTTTATATTTCGATTTAAAAAGGACTGTTTAGACATCCCCTATAAAATACATAAGTAAAGCTAAATAGGCGGTAAACTTGTAGATCTTTTATAGGGATACCGCCCATTTAGTATATAAGTTACAACTTATTAGTCTTTACTCCTCTTCCTCTTCTTCAAGCCTTGCTTCAATGGCTGCTACACGCGCACTCAATTCAATGACGTAAATCACTAGAAAAGAAAAAGCAGCTACACCTAGCCACGATAAAAAATAAGCACTTCCAAGTCCAGAAAGCAGCGAAAATACTGCTCCAAATACGCTTGTTAAACCGACTAAGATTGATACAAACAAGCTTAACGCATAAACTGCTAGATTCACAGAATCACCTCCATGCTTCTACGTTATGCAATGCCTGCACGACATTCTTGTTTGTTTGCCTGAAGACTATAAAAATAGAGTAATGCACTAGTTGCTTTTTCGCTAAAGGGGAAACTTCTTTTTTAGGCAATTCACGTATAAACAGTAGAAACGTTGTAAATAGTAACCATATGAGGTGATGACATTGACTTGGTTTGAAATCATACAGCGTAGCGCGTCCATTCTCGTTATACTACTTGTTTTATTTACATATCGCTGCATTTTTAAGCAAGACCAACAAGCAAAACAAAAAAACGAACGATAGCGCAAGCGCAAAATCGTTCGTTTTCCGTCAGACTTGTTCTGCAATCGCCTTATTCTTAATGTTCCAGTGGGATTCAGTCCAATGAACTTGGCCATTCTTTAACACAAAAAGCTGGGGAGATTTATGAGTAGTGTTTAAATCCTCTGCAATTTGGTTCGAAACAGGTCGCGATTCGATCACTTTCACATATGCGGTTTCAAAAGTTGGGTTTTCGCTTGTGAATGTTTGAAATTCTTCAAATGCCTCTGCACTGATAGGGCACTGTGTGCTATGTTTAAAGACTAATACAGTTTGTTCAGTTGCTTTTCCTTGAAATTTATCCCAATCCTGAACTGATTTTAACTCTTCCACGTTATCACCTCATTTATTCTTCTCATTTATAGTGTAACATATGCGCTCAAAACGATTTAAGCCAATCGATTAATTTAATTCCATGTGAATGAGACGATCATCTTCACTTTCTGGATTTCCTCTACCGTCAGTATTATTCGTTATAAAGTAAAGATCATTTCCTTCAATAACAACATCTCGAACACGCCCATAATCTGATACATATTCTGTCAATTCACTTGGTTCGTCAGGGTTAAACAAATAAACAGCTTCCCCTCTTAGACCTGCCATATAAATCACATCATCATAAGTCGTGATGCCTGAAGGTGCCCACGTATCTTGACCTGAATGAATAATAGGTGTCTCCATCCCTTCCTCTTCTTCATCGCCTTCAATCACAGGCCAACCGTAATTATTGCCGGCTTCAATAACATTGATTTCATCATGACCAGATGCTCCGTGTTCTGAACTATACATCGTCCCATCATGTAACCATGTTAGTCCTTGCGGATTTCGATGACCGTATGAATACACAAGTGAACCATCGAATGGATTGTCTTCAGGAATAGCACCATCTAATTCCATACGTAAAATAGACCCTGCCAAGCTCTCTTGGTCCTGTGCCAAATCGACTTCTTCCGCATCACCTGTTGTTGCATATAAATACCCATCGGGTCCAATCGCTAGCCTACCCCCATTATGTGTTGGCGCACCAGGAATCCCTTCTAACAAGACCGCATTTTCTGTCCACTCATTATCAGCTTCATTCCATTCCAGTCGTACAATTCGGTTCTCAATCGCTGTGTCAGCGCCTTCATAAGAATGATACGCGTACGCGTAGCCATTCGAGGTAAAATCAGGATCTAACACCATACCAAGCAAACCAGACTCCGCTTCCTGAATAACATCTTCATTTAATTGTACGGTTTCTTCCGTAATCTCTTCATTTTCGTCTATTCGATAAATGGTCCCCTCTCGTTTAGGAATAAAGAAGCGATCTTCATCCTTCACGATGGCCCATGGACTTTGAAGATTTTCTGCCATTGCCGTCTCTTCAACTTCTACAACGGTTTCACTCACACCGTCATCATCTGAGGCATCACCTGTTATGTCAGTCATTTCTTCATCGTCTACTGTATTGCATGCCACTAAGAGAAAACTTCCTCCAAGTGTCATCATGATCTTTTTCATTTGACACACCTCCATCCATTCTATCCTTTGTATAAACGATTTTCACTTTGTTAAAACCTTCTGCTTTTCCATACACGTCCATATAGCGTATAATCAAGTTGAAAAAGGAGTGATAAAAATGAAAATGGTTACATTAAACAATGGCGTCGAAATGCCGCAACTTGGATTTGGTGTATGGAAAGTGAAAGATGAAGAGGCACAACCAGCCGTTTCAAAAGCACTTGAAATTGGCTATACATCAATTGATACTGCGATGATTTATCAAAACGAAACAGGCGTCGGCAAAGCCATTGCAGAGTCGACTATTGACCGAGAAAAACTCTTTATCACAACAAAAGTTTGGAATTCCGATCAAGGGTATGACCAAACCCTCGCTGCATTTGAAACGAGCATGAATAAACTCGGCCTTGACTATGTAGATTTGTATTTAGTCCACTGGCCAACACCAGATTTTGATCAATACATTGATACGTACAAAGCATTAGAAAAACTATACAAAGATGGTCGTGTTCGCGCCATCGGTGTCTGTAATTTTCATATTGAGCATTTAGAGCGCTTATTAAATGAATGTGATGTTCCTCCAGTTCTGAACCAAGTTGAGTGTCATCCGTACCTAGCTCAAAATGAGCTAAGAGCTTTTTGTGAAAAGCATAATATTTATGTGGAAGCCTGGAGCCCTCTTGACCAGGGACAAGAACTATTGCAGGATGACGTAATCGTGCACATAGCGGAAGCACATCAAAAAACTCCAGCTCAGGTAGTATTACGATGGCACCTTCAACGGGAAACCATTGTCATTCCGAAGTCCGTAACACCAAGTCGAATTGAAGAGAATTTTAATGTATTTGATTTTGAGCTTACGGATGAACAAATGAACGCAGTCAATCAGCTTGACCGGAATCAACGTCGAGGTGCAGATCCAAACGATATGCACGCTCGCTAATGAAACAGACGCTCGTTAACGCAGAATGCGGACGAGCGTTTTTTTGTTGTAAGCAAGTAAAAACCCAATTTAGTGAAAGAATTTATCTTTTGCCGTTTACACCTCTACACTTTGGAGGTAAACTAGAGAGTGGATTAAAAATCGAACATTTGTTACGACTCTTAGGAGGTTACACGATGATTACTGTTTCTAACGTCGGTTTACAGTTTGGCGGACGTAAACTATTTGAAGACGTAAATATACAATTTAACCCTGGTAACTGTTACGGATTAATTGGCGCAAATGGTGCTGGTAAATCGACTTTTCTAAAAATCCTGTCTGGAGAAATCGATTCGCAGCAAGGTCATGTTTCAATGAAACCAGGATCCCGTATGGCTGTGTTAAAACAAAATCACTTTGAATATGAAAATGAGCAAGTACTGCAAACAGTTATTATGGGTCACGCTCGTCTCTACCAAGTGATGCAAGAAAAAGACGCGATTTATATGAAAGAAGATTTTTCTGATGAAGACGGCATGAAAGCAGCCGAACTTGAAGGAGAATTTGCTGAACTAAACGGTTGGGAAGCAGAATCGGATGCTGCTGTTCTTTTAAAAGGGCTCGGAATTGGCGAAGACGCTCATTATAAAACACTTGCCGAACTATCTGAGTCAGAGAAAGTAAAAGTGTTGCTTGCACAAGCGTTGTTTGGTCAACCTGACGTTCTACTTTTAGACGAACCGACAAATGGTCTTGACTTAAAAGCCATTCAATGGCTAGAAGACTTCTTAATTAACTTTGAAAATACGGTCATTGTTGTATCTCACGATCGTCATTTCTTAAATAATGTTTGTACTCACATTGCAGACCTTGACTTTGGAAAAATTCAGCTTTACGTTGGAAACTATGATTTCTGGTATGAATCTAGTCAATTAGCGTTAAAAATGGCGCAAGACCAAAATAAGAAAAAAGAAGAGAAGATTAAAGAGCTTGAAAGTTTCGTAGCTCGCTTTAGTGCGAACGCGTCGAAATCAAAGCAAGCCACTTCTCGTAAAAAACAGCTAGAAAAAATTACGCTTGATGACATCAAACCTTCATCTCGTAAATACCCATATATTCATTTCACCCCTGATCGTGAAATCGGGAATGATTTGTTGTTAGTTGAAGGTTTAACGAAAACAATTGATGGGGAAAAAGTGTTAAACAATATTTCGTTCCGCATGAGCAAAGACGATAAAATTGCTTTAGTTGGTTCAAATGACCTTGCGAAAACAACGCTATTTAAAATTTTGACAGGGGAATTAGAAGCCGATAGCGGATCGTTCAAGTGGGGCATTACAACGAGTCAATCGTATTTCCCGAAAGATAACGCAGAATTCTTTGAAGGCTGTGACCTCAATCTTGTTGACTGGTTACGCCAATTCTCACCTGAAGACGACAGCGAATCATTCCTACGGGGCTTCTTAGGTCGGATGCTGTTCTCTGGTGAAGAAGTACTGAAGAATGCAAGTGTTCTTTCTGGTGGAGAAAAAGTCCGTTGTATGCTGTCAAAAATGATGTTAAGCGGTGCTAACGTCTTATTATTAGACGAGCCAACGAACCACCTTGACCTTGAATCCATTACTGCACTGAATAATGGACTTATTAACTTTAAAGGTTCAATGATCTTTAGCTCTCATGACCAACAGTTTATTCGTACGATCTCAAATCGTGTGATTGAGCTAACGAGTGATGGCATTATTGATAAAGATTCCTATGAAGATTATTTAAAAACAGCTGTTAAATAAAAAAGAGTGGTCGAAAATCGACCACTCTTTTTTTGTGTTAATTAAACCAACGTTCCGTTACGACTTTTTTCCGCGTGTAAAACTGAATGCCGTCTTTGCCATTGGTCCCTAAGTCTCCGAAAAACGATGCTTTATTTCCAGCGAATGAAAAGAACGCCATCGGTGCAGGTACATTCACATTGATGCCAATCATACCAGCGTCAATCGAATTCCTAAAATACTGCGCCGCTCTCCCACTTGACGTATACAAAACAGCACCATTAGCGAAACGAGATTGATTCGTCAGTGCAATGCCTTCGTCTAAATCTTTTACGCGAACAACACTTAGAACAGGCGCAAAGAGCTCTTCCTGCCAAATGGTCATATCAGGTGTGACGTTGTCAAACAACGTTGCGCCAAGATAATAGCCATCCTCTTCAACAACTGGATCGCGCCCATCAACAACAAGGTTTGCTCCTTCTTCTACACCTTTTTCAATGAAACTGACTACTCGGTCTTTATGACTCTGACGAATGAGTGGACCAACAAAATGCTCATCCTTACTACCGTTTCCAGCTGTTAATTTTTCTGTTTCACGTGTTAATACACTCATAAACTGGTCAGCACACGACTCTTCAACCGCTACAACGGAGCAAGCCATGCAACGTTCGCCGCTCGAAGCAAATGCTGCGCCAATAACACCTTGTACAGTTTTTTCCATTTCACAATCCGCCAGAACCACAGCGTGATTTTTTGCCCCTGCTAACGCTTGGACTCGCTTTCCATTTGCTGTACCTGTTTGATAGACGTGTCTTGCAACAGGTTCTGAACCAACAAACGAAACGGCTTCCACATTTGGATGCTCAAGCAAACCATTAACGACGTCTTTTCCACCATGAATTAAATTTAAAACACCATTTGGTAAACCCGTTTCATGCATGATTTCAACAAGTCGCTCAGCTAAAAGTGGCGTTCGTTCCGACGTTTTTAAAACAAACGTATTACCAGCAGCAATCGCTAATGGGAACATCCATAAGGGTACCATCATTGGAAAATTAAACGGCGTAATTCCAGCTACAACCCCTAATGGATAACGCCAAATCGACCCGTCAATTCCACCTGCAATATTCGGAAGGGCATCCCCCATCATCATTGACGGTGTAGACGTTGCAAGTTCCACACATTCAATGCCCCGCTGTACTTCACCACGTGCATCTTTAATTGTCTTCCCATTTTCTTTCGTTATAAGTTGAGCTAATTCTTCTCGATGTTCTTTTAATTTTTCTAAATAAACGAACATGTAACGTGCTCGTTCAGGAACAGGAACGACCTTCCACTCTTGATATGCACGTTTTGCCGCTACCACTGCATCATGAACATCTTCTACCGTTGAAAGTGGTACTGTTGCAATGGTCTCACCTGTCGCTGGATTCGGTACAGTCTCTTGCGTTGTTGCTCTTGATTCTACCCAGCTACCATCAATCCAGTTCTTTACCGTTTTCACTGTTGTCGTCATGCTTCTGACACCCCTTCTGCTTTAAAAGTGATCGTTTGATTTCCAACACGCTTAAACAGTACCGACATATCTTTCTCACCAAGGCCGGACTTTTCTGCATCCTCATATAAGTCTACAAGTGCCTGACTAATAGGTAACTCAAGACCGTGCTCTTTTGCTAAATCCATAGCAAAGCGCAAATCTTTATTTAAAAGTTTTAACGCAAAACCAGGCTCGTAATTGTCGTCCGCCATAAATGATTTATAGTTTCGCTCATAAATACGACTTTGACCATACGAAACATTCAGAACATTAAAGAGAAAATCAAGGTTCAGACCACTCTTTTCGGCTAGTTTTAACGCTTCTGCCACTCCTGCTGTATAGAAACCAATTAATAAATTGTTAATCAGTTTTGCATTCGTACCACTATCGTATTGTTCACTTATGTGAAAAACATTGCTTCCAAGGATCGCCAAATGAGCGTGAACACTTTCTAGCAGTGCTTTTGGGCCACCAACCATAAACGTTAACGTACGATTCTCTGCACCAACGACACCCCCACTAACAGGTGCTCCGAGAAAGGACACGTCTCGCTTTTCTGCTTCTTCACCAATTCGACGTTCAAGCTCTGGTGAAACGGTGCTCGTATCAACTAATACAAGTCCAGTAGGTACTTTGCGTATCAACCCATTTTCCCCTAAGTATACATCTTCACATGTTTCAGAAGAAGGTAGGCTTGTAAAAATTAATTCAGCGTAATCAACAACATCGTCAATAGTCAAAGCGGCTTTTCCGCCATTCTTTTCAAGCGTTTGTAAAGCGCTTTCATTTACATCATACCCTATTACGTCATAACCAGATTCTAGCAGATTAAGAGACATCGGTTTTCCCATATTTCCAAGACCAATAAATCCTATTTTCACTGTTAGCCCTCCTTTAGAGAAGAGCCTGCACTTTGATAAAAGTACAGGCATGATGATGCGTTTTATTGATGTTTTGATAGCACTGTTTTTGCTACCGATTGATCTAAGTCTTCAAAATCTTGATAAGAGATGGTTTCATAAAGCTCACTTCGTTTCTGCATATGCTCGAGACTCGCTTTTTGCGTACCGTTTTCTAGTATATCTTGAAAAACACGCTCATATGCTTTTGCTGCGACTCGCAATGACGTCACTGGATAAATCACCATCTCATAGCCCATATCTTCAAATTCAACGGCTTGGTAATACGGTGTTTTACCAAACTCGGTCATATTAGCAAGGAGCGGTGCTTCAATTGCACTCGCAAACGCTCTAAACTCTTCCTCTCCTTGAAGCGCTTCTGGGAAAATAGCATCTGCTCCAGCCTCTACATAAGCTTTGGCCCGGTCAATGGCTTCATCCAGTCCTTCCACGCCTCTTGCATCGGTTCGCGCAACGAGCAAGAGTGACGGTGCTGCTTTTTTAAGTGCCGCAATCTTTTGTACCATTTCCTCTGTAGTGACAAGCTTCTTGCCGTTTAAATGACCACATTTTTTCGGCAAATCTTGATCTTCCATTTGTACTGCTGCAACACCGGCTTCGACCATCTCAACCGCTGTACGAGCTACATTCAAAACACCACCAAACCCCGTATCAATGTCGACTAAAATAGGTAGATTTGTGGCACGAATAATTTCTTTAGCCCGATCTGCTACTTCTTTTGAATTCACAATTCCGAGATCTGGTAGTCCAAGACTTGCTGTAAAGGCAGCACCTGAAAGGTAGAGACTTGTAAAACCTGCTTGTTTCGCCATTAAACCTGCCATGGCGTCATGAGCGCCGGGAATTTGCAAAATTCCCTTTTCCTTTACTTGCTCAAGAAACTGTTGTGCCAGTTCTTTTTGTGACAATGGTTGATCAACAATCCAAGGCATCTTCACACGCTCCTTTCTTTATTCCTGTGCAAACAAGTCTGTAAATGCAGGTACTGTGACTTTTTCTAACTCTTTGTAATCACTCGTCATGTCTAAAATCGCTTGATGCTGCTTACTAGCATAATGAGTTGCTAGATTGTCTGTAAATTTTTGTTGGATTGCTGGAACCGCTTCTTCTCTTCTAAAACGATGACCAAGTGGATACTCCACTGCAATTTGATCTGTCGATGATCCATCTTTAAAGAAAATCTGAATGGCATTGGCGATTGAGCGCTTGTTCGGATCTAAATAATCTTTTGAATACTGCTTGTTTTCGCTAACAACCATTAGATCTCTTAACCCATCCACTCGTGGATCATTCGCCATGTCCTCTTCATAGTCGTCAGCAACAATGTCACCTTTTAATAACCCTATGGCAATAATGTACTGTAAACAATGATCACGATCAGCTGGATTGTAGAGAGGACCCTTTTTATCAATGATCCGAATGGCTGACTCATGTGTACTCACTTCAATTCGGTCAATGTCGTCTAGACGATCTTTAATGGACTCGTGTAAAGTAACAGCACATTCTGCAGCTGTTTGAGCATGGAATTCTGCTGGATACGATACTTTAAACAAAATATTTTCCATTACATATGCATCAAGGTCTCTTGCTAACGTTAATTCTTGTTTATTGAACAGGACATCTTGAAAACCCCATCCTGGAGCTGTTAGTGCTGTTTTGTACCCCATTTCTCCTTTTAGTGCCGTCATTGCAAGAAATACACCTCGGCTAGTTGCATCACCAGCTGCCCATGATTTTCTTGAGCCTGTATTCGGTGCATGACGATACGTTCGCAATGCTGCATTATCAATCCACGCATGAGAAACAGCATTAATGATTTCCTCTCTTGTGCCTCCTAACATCCCTGCAACAACAGCAGTAGAAGCCACTTTAACAAGTAAAACGTGATCTAAGCCGACACGGTTAAAGCTATTATCTAAGGCGAGCACCCCTTGAATTTCATGGGCTTTTACCATCGCAACTAATACATCTCGAACGGTTAATGGTTCTTTACCTTCAGCAATATTTGTACGACTGATATAGTCTGCTGTTGCTAAAATACCGCCTAAATTATCTGAAGGGTGTCCCCACTCAGCAGCGAGCCACGTGTCGTTGTAATCAAGCCAACGAATCATCGTACCAATATTAAAGGCACCACGAATTGGGTCTAATACATGTGAAGTTCCTGGTACTTTAACGCCATTTGGAACGGTTGTACCTGGCACTACTGGTCCTAGCATTTTCACACATTCAGGATAGCGAAGTGCCAATACCCCACAACCTAAAGTATCAATAAGAACATGAGCAGCTGTCGTTAGCGCTTCCTCACTTGTAATTTCTTTATCTAGGACATAATCTGCAATATCCTCTAGCAATTGATCTGTTTTTCTTGTATCTGTTTTTAACATAAGCGTAACCCTCCATAGTCACTATTATTTGATTGTATGTCTTGGTCCAGTATATTTTACTCTTGGGCGGAATAATTTATTGTTCTCATGTTGTTCAATTACATGGGCACTCAAGCCAACTGTTCTGGATGAAAGAAAAATAGGTGTATATAGGCCAATTGGAATACCAAGCATCCAATAAACCGGTGCTGCATAGTAATCAAGGTTCGGATAAAGCCCTTTTTCCTTCGCTATCAATGCTTCTCCTGCTTCGCACATCCGCAAAAGACGGTCGTCTCCTGCTGCAGCGGATAACTCAGCCAATGCTTCTTTCATAATTTGAGCCCGAGGGTCCATTTTTTTCATGTAAACCCGATGACCGAAGCCCATAATTTTCTCTTTTTGCTTCAACTTGTTCGTAAGGAGTGTTTCGAATTCTTCTGGGGTATTCGCATCAAGAAGCATATACATGACAGCTTCATTTGCCCCACCATGAAGATGCCCTTTTAGAGACGCGACTGCTCCTGTTAATGCACCATACATATCCGATAATGTAGAAGCAATCACTCGAGCGGTAAATGTCGAATTCGGCATTTCATGTTCAGAATATAGAACGAGTGACTGATCAAAAACCCGTTCTTCAAGTTCCGTCGGTTCTTTTCCAGTAATCATATACAAGAAATTCGCGCTATAAGAAAGAGATTCTTTTGGACGCATAACGTCTTTTCCTTCTAGGACGCGATAGCTATTTGCGACGATGGTTGGTAACTTCGCAAGTAGCTGATACCCTCTTTCTCGATTTACTTCTGGATCTCGGTTTAACAAGTCGTGATCATAGCTTGCTAATACGGAAATACCTGTGCGCAATGCATCCATTGGGTGAGTCGAAGCTGGTAAGAGCTTAAACACATCAAGAATCACTTCTGGTACATCGTACGAATCACTTAGTCGCTTTGCCAAGTCCGTTCGTTCTGTTGACGTAGGCAGCGTGCCTTGCAAAAGCAAGTGGACAATGTCTAAGTATCCATGTGATTTTGATAGTTCAATTAAATCGTATCCGTGAATCACGATTTCTCCTTGTTCTGTATCAAGAAATGATAAATCTGTTTCTGCTGCAATAACGCCATCAAGACCAGGGTAGTAGCTTTGTTCAATTGCCATTTCATCCCTCCGTTACTCGTAGTGTAAAACATGCATACTAAAGATAAAGCGCTTACAAATTTCAGCATATTCCTACAAGAGCATATACTGTGAATTCACTTCTTTTTTAGATTACCATAATTTCGTAATCGGTGCCAATGTTGATTTATTCTGTCTATTCAACCTTGTGATAGAGATTGAGAACGATTACAATGTAAAGATAGATTTGTAAAAAGGATGATTGCAATGAGACTTGACGATGACGAATTAATTGTTGCTTTAGATGCTGCCGGCACGATTCGAGGCGCTGCCAAACAGCTGTACTTGTCACAACCAGCATTGAGTCAACGACTTAAACAGATTGAAGAAAAATGGGGTGAAGCGCTTTTTATACGTACTCATAAATCACTCATCCCCACACCAGTAGGAGAAGAAGTGATTCTTTTTGCAAAAACACGTATTCAAGAAGAAAAAGAATTTATGAATCGAATGAATACGTTAACAGGTCATGTTCGTGGTACCCTTTCACTCGCTGTATCATCTGTTATCGCTCAATACTATCTCCCTCTACTCTTAAAGAACTATATGGAGCAGTACCCTCAAGTGAAAATTGACCTACAAACCGGCTTCACCACTGCTATGTATGCTCAACGACACAATGTACACGTAAGCATCTTACGAGGAGAGCTTGAAGGAGAAGATGTTAAACAGAAATTATTCTCTGAAAACCTCTACTATGTTGCAAACAAGCATTATGAAGATACGAACACCTTAATTGAATTCCAAAGCGACGCTACTTTCCATGCAACATTAGATAAATGGTTTCTCACTGAACCATTCCCTTTACCGAAGCAAACCATTAAAGTTGATCAAATTGAGACTTGCAAACAACTAATGTTAAATGGTATTGGCGCTTGTATTTTACCGGAAATCGCTACAAAAGACCTTGACGATACAACATGTCGTTTTACACGCTTACATATGAATGGGAACGAACTTCGACGAGATACATGGACGTATTATAACGAAAAAAACGCTTCTCTCCCGCAAGTAAAAGCGTTTTTAGCATTGCTTCATGAAAAATCACTTTCTCATTAGTTCACACCCTAAAAAACTGTTCAGCTTCAATCATGTGCAACTAAATGGCCTTCACTGTCTGATTGCTTTGCATGTGGCAAGAAGCTGAAACACTGTACTTGTTTATAAAAGAATATTGCTTGCATTCATAATTCAGTACGCAAGCTAAATACTAGATTCACAGTCCTCACCTAGTTCTTTGATCGTTACGGCAATAGAAGTTGTGAGTTCTAACCTTGAGATCCACGAGTTTATAGAATGATCATCAAACGTTTTATTATAATCTGTGAATCTTAAACCGTTGGTACAATAGTAACCAATTTTATATTCTTTTAACAAAAGTGGCCATTCAACATCCGTTACTCTTCTATTAGAATAATTGACTATCAATTCTATTATTGCTGTGTTTATAATACTGGAACCTGCCGTTACATCACAATTAAAACCAATATAATCTGAAAATAATTCATTACTAATTTTTTCTGTTTCTATCCACGAAAGAGGGTGAGTATTAAATGCCTTTAATGTCCTTCCTATAATTGTATAATCATCAAGATTTGTTTCAACATAACTATTCAGTGTATCTAACTCCTCACTATGATACTTGATCCATGTTAAAAACCTGTCGAAATCACAATAATGATAAAAACGATTCTTAACTCTAGGAAGATTTTTCAACAAGTCTCTCCTTGCGTTACCAGCCCCACGTTTTTCAACCCTATAAATTGTAAAATCCAATGCTAATAGTAAATCAACTATACTTTTGTTCGTTTCATTGCTAATCGCAACATATTTATTTGTATACCTAGAATCTCGTAATCTTGTTTCATTTTCAACTATAGCATCATACAAAAAGGAATGAGGATCATGTAGAACCATTGCTAAACAAAGATTTTTATACAACTTACTCCCCCCTTGAGTATACTCCTCTTTTAAATCCCAAATCTTAATGTTGAAAACTTGATAATTAATCAAAGCTCATTTTCATAACTTCCTATGCAAAAAAGCATGCAGAGCTTTTCACTCATGCATACTTTTTTGTTTATTCTATTCTTCCCAAACTTTCACTTCTTGCATAACGTCGCCTTGGTTAATGCGATAAACGCTGTCAAGACCTTCAACGACTTGTCCGAATACAGTATGAACGCCGTCAAGATGTGGTTGTGGCTCATGTACGATAAAGAATTGGCTACCGCCTGTATCTTTACCAGCGTGTGCCATAGATAATGTACCCGCTACGTGCTTATGTGGGTTACCAGCCGTTTCACATTTGATTGTGTAGCCAGGACCTCCTGTACCGTTTCCGTTCGGGTCGCCGCCTTGTGCAACGAAACCAGGAATAACGCGGTGGAATGTTAGTCCGTCGTAAAAACCTTTTTTCGCTAGTGTTTCAAAGTTTTCAACTGTTCCTGGTGCCTCGTTTTCAAAGAAATCGATAACGATTTTTTCGCCGTTTTCAAACGTGATGCTACCTTTTTTCATCTTTATCCGTCCTCTCACTACTCGTAATTGCGCTTCCGCACTTCATCTATTGTACACACATTGTCATTAATTCTCAAATGGTGCGACTGCTTTTTGCTGATAAGGTAAATCAAGCTTCACTAAGTCTTCATAGGTTTCTCGTTTGACAACAAGCTGCGCTTCACCGTCTTCAACAAACACAATAGCCGGGCGAGGAATACGATTGTAGTTATTTGCCATTGAATAGCCATACGCACCTGTGCACGAAATCGCTAATATGTCGTTTGCTGTAACATCAGGTAAAGGCAAATCCCAAATTAACATATCGCCGCTTTCACAGCATTTCCCAGCAACAGAGAACGTATCCTCTGGCTTGTCATTTGCACGATTCGCTAGCATCCCTTCATACTTTGCTTCGTATAAAGCAGGTCGCAAGTTATCACCCATCCCTCCATCGACGGAAAGGTAGCGGCGCACATTTGGAATATCTTTTTGTGAACCAATTGTATAAAGGGTTGTACCTGCATCCCCAACGATGGAACGACCTGGCTCAATCCAAATCTCAGGCATGTCCATTTCTAATAATGTTGTATGCTTTATCGTTTCATCAACGATTTTCTCTACATACACACTTGGATGAAGTGGCGTATCTCCATCCACATAACGAATGCCAAACCCACCACCGAAGTTGAGCACGGCCGGCTCATAATTAAATGTTTGTTTCCATCGTGCAAGATTTTCAAATACTTTTTCTATTGCAAGTACAAAACCGTCTGTTTCAAAAATCTGTGAGCCAATGTGACTGTGAACGCCTAATAAGTGAATATGTTCATCTTCTAAGCTAATGCCGATCGCTTTTGTAGCTTGACCACTTGCAAGATCGAAGCCAAATTTAGAATCCTCTTGACCTGTTGTAATATATTCATGGGTATGAGCCTCAACATTTGGTGTTAGTCTCAATAAGACAGGAACCGTTTGTCCACGTTGTTCCGCTAAAGCCTGAATCGTTTTTAATTCGTAGAAATTATCGACAACAATACAACCAATCTGTTCATCTAAGGCCATCTTCAATTCATCAATGCTCTTGTTGTTACCGTGAAAATGGATTGTAGATGCCGGCACACCTGCTTTTAGTGCAGTAAATAACTCACCGCCAGATACCACATCAATACTTAAACCAGCTGAATGGGCCAGTTGATACATCCCTACTGTGCTAAATGCTTTACTAGCATAAGCTACTTGGTAAGCTACTTGTTTCTTTTCAAACGCGTCTTTAAATGCATTCATTCTCTCTTTTATAAGTGCAACATCGTAAACAAATAGAGGGGTACGATAAACGTTAGCTAGCTCAACGGTATCTACACCACCAATCTCTAAATGTCCACTTGCATTGATTTCCATTGTTCCATGCAAATACACGCCACTCTCACTCCTTTAATAACAAAAGAAAAGCAGCTTCAGGCGAAGCCATAAAGCTACTTTCCGCAATTGCTATCTAGTTTATCAGAAGTTAAAACGTTTGACTACTATTCACTTTTTGGTGATTGCTTAATTTTATCGACAGGATGAACAATACTCGGTCTCCAACGAACGCTTGGAACAGATGTACGAACAAGAATCTGATACATAGCCGGTGGATCAAATGGTAAAAACGGCCATAGATAAGGCTTTGCAAGTGGAGACAGTCGAATAAGCGAAATCAGTAGTAAAAACAACGATACAACAAATCCTACTGGCCCAAAAAGTGCTACTGCAAGAATGATAAGGTAGCGGCTCATCCTTAGCGCCACTCCTAACTCGTAACTTGGTGTGGCAAACATTCCAATCGAACCAAGTGCCACATAAAGAATGACTTCCGTTGTGAAATAACCTACATCAATCGCCATTTCTCCAATTAAAAGGGCGGCTACGAGACCAAGTGCTGTTGCTAATGGGGACGGGGTGTGTATGGCAGCCATTCGCAGCAATTCTATTCCAGCTTCTGCAAAAATAATTTGGACCGCAATCGGGATATTGTTATTTTCTTCTACACCGACAAAATCCAACGCTGGCGGCAGTAATTCTTGATGAGTTGCAAGCAATAGCCAAAACGGGACAATTAATAGTGAAAAGAGAATGCCGACAAACCGCATCCATCGCAAAAATGTACCAACTGCAGCAGCTTGTCGGTACTCCTCAGCATGCTGCACATGGTGAAACAGTGTTGCCGGTGTAATTACAACGGACGGAGATGTATCAATAATAAGAACAATATGTCCTTCTAGAATATGAGTAGCAGCTACGTCTGGACGCTCTGTATAACGTACGAGTGGAAATGGATTAATGCCTTGTTTAACAATGTATTCTTCCACCACTTTATCCGACATCGTTAGTCCATCAATATTAATATCCTTAAGCTCTTTCTTAATAATGTTTACTAGCTTAGGATCAACAATTCCTTCTATATAACATAAGGCTATGTCGGTTTTAGAACGCACACCCACTTGCATAATTTCTTGGCGTAATCGTTCATCTCGTATTCGTCTCCTCGTTAAGCCCGTATTAAAGATGATGTTCTCTGTATAGCCGTCTCGTGACCCACGTACTACACGCTCTGTATCTGGTTCTTCAGGTCCACGACCAGGATAGGATCGAACATCAACAATCAAACTATTTGCTTCGCCATCGACGACAACGCAAATTAACCCTGATAACACTTGTGTAATGGCATGATCAATCGACTCAGTTTCTTCAACTTGAATATGCGCTAAATGATTCTTAACAGATTGAAAAGGATGTTCAGCTCGCCGCATCCGACTTTCGGTATCCATAAGCTCACGCAAGATATCAATAATATATAAGTTATCGACTAAGCCCGTTAAATAATAAATATAGACATCTTTACCAAATACATTTAGCTTTCTAACGCCAACATCGAAGGATTCGCCTATTCCTAAACGCTCATTCATAATGTGATCATTTTCTGCAATACTTCTTCTAAATGTCATCTGTTTCGAAGACGGGTTCACTATAACCACTCCTTTCTAAAATAATTTGTATTGCTTTTTTTGTAACCGGCGCACCTTTTTTAACATCATCAAAGCGTGCCATTTTCCCAATATCACCGACACCTACGACACAAGGTAGGTTCAAATCATCTAATATGGAAACCGTATCACCATTAATCCTGCCAATTTCCATGTCAATTAACCCTTCTTTATCTACACCGTATTCGGATAAACGACCAAATCGATCAACGCTTACATCCACATGAGTCCATTCTTTCGCATGTGTTTGCGAAGCAACGGCTACAGCACCAATGACCTCAATATCTTCTTGGTTGACGATATAGTGCATGGCCGTTTCACCAAAACCAACATCGCGAATGCCGCAATCATCGAACATGATAATAATTGGAACATCGCCTTTTTCTAAGTTAATAAGATCAACTAACGCTTCCGGTTCAATAGTCGTTGGATTGCCATAAGATGCGCTAAGAACGGTACATTTTAAGTCTTGAGCAATGTGTTCAAGTGCTTTTTTACTAGCCAGATCACCATCTGTAACAAAGATTACTTTTTTCATCACGTCACACCTTTCGGCTTAAAAATAGCCGCTACAATCAAGCTTAAGAGAATGGAAAAAACAATGGTAGTGGACGCAAGTTCAAAGACTCCATCGCTAATATAAAATAAGCCATTTTCTCCATTTAACATGGCACCATGTACAAGAGAATAGCCAAAGCCTGTAATCGGAACCGTTGCTCCTGCGCCTGCAAATTCAATGAGCTGTTCATATAAACCAAACCCATCCAATATAATGCCAATCAGTACTAGGGTTACTAACATTTGAATGGAAGTAAGCTTAACAATGTCTAAAAGAAATTGTCCGAATAAGCAAATGCTCCCTCCAATTAAAAACGCCCATAAATAAATCATTTAATTCCCCCTTCTTTCAAACACAACTGCATGAGCAATACAAGGAATCGTTTTATGTTGTTGAACCGTGTTTGCACTATGCAAGGCGCCTGTTGCGATAACGAGCACTCGTTTTAACCGATTGGCGAGCATCTCATTAAAAACGTGCCCAAAGACGACCGTAGCGCAACAACCAGCACCACTACCACCTGCCAACACCTGTTGATTCGTTCCATACATCATGACGCCACAATCGTCGTAGTTTTCGCTTACAATCACATCATGTTCACGTAGTAGCTTCTTAAAAACCTCACTTCCAGAACGCGCAAGATCACCTGTCAAAATAAGATCAAAGTCAGATGGCTTTTGTTCCGTTTCATGCAAGTACGTAAGCAGTGTATCCGCGGCAGCTGGTGCCATAGCCGCACCGAGCTCATAGGGGTTCTTAATCCCTAAATCAATGACTTTACCGAGAAGTCCTTCTGTCATTTGAATCATTGATTGATGTCTCCCAAGGATGATTGCGCCAGCACCTGTGACAGTCGTCTGCGCCGTATCTGGCTTTTGCTGAGCAAATTCTATTGGAAAGCGAAACTGCTTCTCACATCCACCGATATGGCTACTTGAAGCGCACAATACATGTCGAGCTCCACCACCATTAATCCACATACCTGCGACAATGCAATTTTCTATCGCTGTTGCGCAAGCAGAATAGCTACCAATATAGGGGACACGTAAATTACGAGCGATTTGGCTCGACACTGTACTCTGGTTTGTTAAATCGCCAGCGATAAATAAATCTAAGTGATTGTCTTTTAGCCTTTGTTTATGTAGACAATAGGTAATCGCTTTTTCCGTCAACTTTTTTTCCGCTGTTTGCCAATCCTTCTCTCCACATAACAGGTTAGGAAATACATAGTCAAATCCATGACCGAGGGGGCCACTCCCTTCTTTCGGACCCACAGCTGTACCTCGTTCTTCTACATATACAGGCGTCTTAAATTGAATGACCCTCTTTTGATTTACCATAATTCTGCCTCTCCTTATTTCAGGATCATATGAATGAACAATCGCGAAAAGCTAACGAGATACGCAGCAGTGATGCCAACTATAAAGATTGGACCAACAATGCGAAATAAATGAACGCCTATCCCTGAAAGAAAGCCTTCTGAGCGATGATCAAGTGCTGTTGCCGTCATCGCATTAGCAAACCCTGTAATCGGTACAATCAATCCCGCTCCAAACAACTGCGCTCCTTTTTTGTAGATTCCTAAACCTGTGCCAAACGCCGAAAATGTAAGTAAAATGACAATCATATAGCTCGTGGCCATTTGTGGATTTAGCGAAAAAACGTGCCTTAGCCCGTCATAGATCAATTGACCAACTACACTTATGCAGCCGCCGCCTAAAAATGCGAGTGTCCCATGTTTAACAAAACGTGTTTTTGCTGCAAACAGGCGAATGTTTTCTTTATAATTATCTATTTCCTCTTTTTTTAACATACGTCCTCCTGTTACTGCGCTTTGGTAGTAGTATGCTGCATTGACGAACATTCAATTCGCACAAAAAAAGACTTCCTACCCATCGGTAAAAAGTCTGGCTCCGTTTATGCTTCGTCTTCCCTAATCTAAGACTATGTTTCTGACATAATTTCTTTCATTTGATCGAGAATTTTCTTTTCTAAACGTGATACTTGAACTTGAGAAATCCCTAAACGCTCTGCTACTTCTGACTGTGTCTGGTCTTTGTAATAGCGTAAATAAACGATTAAACGTTCTCGTTCTTCTAGATCTCGAATCGCCTCTTTTAATGCAATTTTATCAAACCATTTCACTTGGCTAGTATCTGCAATTTGATCCATTAGCGTAATCGGGTCTCCGTCATTTTCATACACCGTTTCATGAATAGACGTTAAACTCCGATTCGCATCTCCTGCAAAGACGACTTCTTCAGGCGTAACGCCTAAATGTACAGCAATTTCATTCACTGTCGGTGTGCGCCGGTATTCTTTTGTTAAATCATCCTTTGCTTTTCGAATCTTATTACTCAATTCTTTAATGGAGCGACTCACTTTTACGGTGCCATCATCTCTTAAAAACCGCTGAATCTCACCAATTATCATTGGCACCGCATAAGTCGAAAATTTAACATCATAAGATAAATCAAACTTATCAACTGATTTAATTAAGCCAATGCAGCCGATTTGAAACAAATCTTCTGCTTCATAGCCTCGGTTCATAAATCGTTGGACAACCGACCATACGAGACGTGTGTTCTTGTTAACAATTAAATCGCGAGCTTCTGTATCACCTTGCTGACTTTTCGCGATTAGGTCTTTTAATTCTTGATCAGTCAACATCTTTTTTGTTGTTTTCTTTAGCTCAGCGCTCATTAGCAAGACCCCTTATCTGCATATGGCCTTTGTTTTTGTTAATTGCTTTTTTAAATACACCGTTGTCCCTAATAACGGTTCAGAGACGACTTTCATCTCATGACAGAAGTTTTCCATTATGGTAAAACCCATCCCCGAGCGCTCAAGTTCAGGTTTTGAAGTAAACAACGGCTCTCGTGCTTCATCGATATCAAGAATGCCATTCCCTTCATCGCGAATGACAATTTCAATTTCGTTATCACGCAATACCGCTGAGATGTAGACCATGCCGCTTTCGTCATTGTCATAACCATGGATGATCGCATTCGTCACAGCTTCTGAAACAACAGTCTTAATCTCCGTTAGTTCTTCCATAGTGGGATCAAGTTGAGCTAAAAAAGCCCCTACTGTTACTCTTGCAAACGATTCATTTTCACTTTTTGCACTGAATGAAAGATCCATTTTATTTTCCATTGCTTAAGCCACCCCTAACTTTTGCAAAGCAAAATCTTCATTTTCTTCAAAACGAATGATCTTAAACATCCCTGACATCTCAAATAAACGTCCAACTGTTGGAGAAATTGCACAAACGACCATTTCTCCTCCTGCCGCTGTAATTTGTTTATATCGTCCTAAAATCACACCAAGACCCGAACTATCCATAAATGATAACCCTTCAAGATTTAACAAAATATGCTTTGTGTTCGGTAGATGAGCTTCTACCTCCGCTCTTAGTGTTTTTGCTGCATGATGATCTAATTCTCCTGCCAGTCTTACAAGTAACACATTGTGTTTTTGTTCCATTTGAATTTGTAATGTCATGAAAACACCTCCATCTAAACTTACTCCATGCTATCATTCCATACGAATCTCTTGAAATCCTTGTTACTGACAAAAGTAGTGCATGTTAGTGAAAAGTTCTAATCATTCTTTATTTCCCTGCAAAAGTAGACAAGGTTCGTTTAAACAATTGCCACCATGAAGCCGTATCAATTGTGTCTGAAGCGACTAAATCTGTCGAGACAACTGTATTTCCGTCTATTTCAACAGTTAAATTACCGACTACATCACCTTTTTGAATTGGTGCAGCAATGGTTTCGTCAAAGGACGTATTCACAACAGGCTCTTTTGAATCCTCGCCTTTTTTTAACAGGATGGATACTTGATCTTCCGTGACCGCTTCTAATGTTTTTTTCGATCCTTTTACAACTGTTGCCTCACCTAACACATCTCCCTTTTTGTAAAGTGTTTCAGTAGAGTAGTTGTTAAACGCATGATCTAGTAATGAGGTGACTTCTGCATTTCGTTCCTTTGATGTCGGTGATCCCATAACAACCGTTATAACACGCATGCCCTCTTTTTCAGCAGTCGCAGTTAATCCATATTTTGCTTCTTGGGTAAAACCCGTTTTTAATCCATCTACACCAGGATAAAAGCGTACCAATTTATTCGTATTGACAAGCCAAAACTCTTTATCTGTTCCTTTACGTAAATAGTCTTCATAAATACCTGTGTACTCTGTTATTTTTTCGTACTTTAACAGCTCTTTCGCAATCATCGCCAAGTCATGAGCTGATGAATAGTGATTTTCAATTGGCAATCCGTTCGTGTTTTTAAACGATGTCTGTTCTAAATTCAGTTCACTCGCTTTTTCATTCATCATTTTGACGAATCCTTCTTCAGAGCCAGCAATATGCTCTGCCATCGCTACTGCTGCGTCGTTCCCAGACGCAACGGCAATTCCTTTTAAAAGATCATCTACACTCATTTGTTCTCCAGCTTCAAGAAAAATTTGCGAACCTCCCATTGAAGCCGCATATTCACTCACTGTTACTTGCTCATCAAACGATAGCTTTCCTTCATCAATCGCTTCCATAACGAGTAACATCGTCATGATCTTTGTCATACTTGCTGGGGGTAACGCTTTATCGCTATTTTTCTCAAAAATAACTTCCCCTGTATCCCGTTCTATTACGATAGCAGAAAGGGTTTTCTCTCCAAGTGGCGATTTTTTTACCTCCGCAGCCTTTGCCGTAAGCGGTTGTGTTGCAAATAGCGCTAATAATAACCAAACTACTAGTAAATGTAGACCTTTTTTCATACATTTCCCTCCATAACCTTTATGTAAAAAGCTATCAGCTAGTCTTTCCATTCCAGATTTTTCTATACACAAGGGAAGGAGGTCAACCCAAAAAAAGATGAGTAGTGATTTCTCACTTCTCATCTTTCTTCAATGCTTCGTTTAAAACGTTTTAATTTCTTGTTGCTTGTGATACTCATCGAAAATAATTAATCGGCTTGGCTGGTTTTCTTGTGCAAGCTTCTCGCCAGCTTCAATTGCTTTCGATTGTTTATCATATTCTTCTAATGGTGCAACATCTTCTACTTTTACAAACCAGGTTGTTGCATCTTTATTTGGCGTCACCGTATATTCCTTCATCTCTATCTCTCCTTCTCTATCTGTTCTACTCGTTTAAATACCCGAATGAAAAGGGGAGAAAACATCTTTTCAGGAATAACCTTAATGTTGAGGGGTTTTCTTTATAAAAAACGCCATTATAAAGCTAACAAACGCTATAACCGTTGCCACAATAAAAGCATTGTTTACTCCTTGTATCATAGATTCACTTTGCCCAGCTGAAGCAGACGCAGTCATAACAGAAACGAGAATTGCCGTTCCAATTGACCCAGACACTTGCCTCATTGTATTGTTCATTGCAGTTCCATGGGGAATAAGTTCTCTTGGTAATACATTTAATCCTTCAGTCGTTACTGGCATTAATACAAGGGATAATCCGAACATTCTCACCGCGTAGACAATGGTTAGATACGTTAACGATGTGTCCACCGTTAAATTTGTATAAAATAACGAAGACAAGAAAATGAACGTTAAGCCGATAATCGCC
Source organism: Shouchella hunanensis (assembly GCF_028735875.1). Classification (GTDB taxonomy): domain Bacteria; phylum Bacillota; class Bacilli; order Bacillales; family Bacillaceae_D; genus Shouchella; species Shouchella hunanensis. The sequence continues at coordinate 3,281,957 of NZ_CP117834.1, read as the reverse complement.
AAAGTCCTTGCACCAAATTTATCGAAAATTCTCCCCGTTATTGGCGACATCATTCCCATCAGCACAGCTCCAGGTAAAATGGTTAACCCCGTCTCAAAGGCAGAATAGCCTTGCATGTTTTGCATATAAATTGGCAAGATTGTAGCCGGTCCCACGAGAGATACAAATACAAGCATCCCCATCACCGTTGTTAATGTAAAAACTGGATACGTAAACACACGAAACTCTAAAATTGGGTGACTAAGCTTTAATTGACGGGTCACAAAGAGATAAAGTGTGACGATCCCTATCAGTAAAGGCACATAAACAAGAGGGCTCCCCCAGCTTGCTTGCCCTGCATTTGAAAATGCAAATAATAAACCACCGAAACCAAATGTTGAAAGGATGATGGACTGAAGATCTAGCTTAGGGTGACGCAACGTTGTGACGTTTCGCATGACAAAGATCGCCGCAACAATATCAATGACAACAATTGGCATAAGAATCCAAAATAAAATACTCCAGTGATACGATTCTACTAGCCAACCAGATAAGGTAGGTCCAATCGCAGGCGCAAATGAAATAACAAGCCCAACCATGCCCATCGCCTGTCCACGCCGCTCTTTCGGGAAAATGAGAAGAAAAACAGTTTGCATAAGGGGCATCATAATCCCTGCACCTGAAGCTTGAATGATTCGACCTACAAGTAACATACTGAAATTGGGCGAGATCGCACAAAGCAGTGTTCCTAAACCAAATAGCGTCATCGCTGTCAAAAAAAGTGATCGAGCTTTAAATTTTTCAATTAAAAAAGCCGTTATAGGGATCATAATCCCATTAACTAGCATAAAAATCGTAGTTACCCACTGTGCTGCATTTTCATTAATGTCTAAATCAGACATTAAATGTGGTAATGCTGTTGTTAACAAAGTTTGATTTAATATTGCCACAAACGCTCCAATTAACAATACAGCAACTAATGGTTTCTTATTAAATGGAGGCAGTTCCTCTTTTTCCTCACTCATTGCATAACCTTCTTTTCGCCATCTATGTATGTTCCATATTATAGCGATGTGCTTTTTCACCTGTCAAAATCGATGCCTAGTTTAATCGATGAAAAGCGCCTCGAATGGGTTTCGAGACGCTTTCTTAAACGAGTTTAAACGACTTCTTCGTTTAGCTCTTTTATAATCTCATGTGATTTTAATTTAGCCAAGTTACGCTTTGATATTTTAGGATCGTGGGTTGACAATTGTTTAGCAAATTCACTTGTTTGATCAGGAGAACCAACTAAATGCAGTGTTGACCATTGCTTTTGCTTTGATTCTTTTTCAATTTTTTGAGCAATTTTTTTAAACCATCGCTGTTGATTCGCATCAAATCGATCAGCATACTGCTCACGGTGTAGTGCAGCTCCTGTCTCACCTTGCGGCCTTGCCCCAACATACTCTTTCCAATCCTCAGACTCAACATCCCAACTATATTGCTTTTCTTCGATTACTTCACCAAGACTCGTTTCAACCGTATGTACATCGGTTTTTTTAATCATGACGATTCCTGATAAAGGATACTTCTCTTCTAATGTTTCAAGTTGATCAATAACAGGGTGCTTTTCCCACCGAAATTCATTCTCCACTGGGACTTGTAACTTCTGCAAGTGTACATCACCATTAGAAGAACCAATGAAAACAAGGCTTTTTGGCATATTGGTTGATAACGCCAAAATCTGTTGCTCAGCCTCTTTTTTCAGTTTTTTAAATGCCTGAAACTCGGTTTGATTATCACTAACCTCTAAATATTCTTCAAGCTTCTTTAGCCCATTCTTGAGGCGAATTTTCCATTCTCCTTTTTGTTGATCCGTGCTTGTTTTACCAGTCTGCAAATAGATTGTTAAACAGCCGTTCTCACATTGAATTTGCTTAAAGCGTTCCAAATGTTTTGCTAGTGACAATGTACACCCTCCTTATTATTGTGCTTTCGCTGTTAACTTCACTTGAATATTTCCTCTAGTGGCTTTAGAATACGGGCAAAATTGATGTGCCTGTTCTACTAATTCTTCAGCTTCTTCTTGTGAAACACCATTAATTTCGACGACTAATTCCGCTCCAATTTGGAATCCATTGTCTGATGGGTCTTTCACAAGAGACACATGCGCCGTTGTTTTTGACTCAATCTCTTTTTTTGCGTTAGCTGCCATTAAATTCAATGCCCCATCAAAACAGGAAGCATAACCTGCCGCAAATAACTGCTCTGGATTTGTGCCTTCCTTCTTTGAACCTGGTTTAACCAAGTTCAAGTCAAGAAATTGGTCATCTGAAGTCACTTGACCTTCTCTTCCACCTTGTGCAGTTGCATGTGATGTATAAACGATATCTGCCATAATGAAAACACACTCCTCTATAAAAACTTCGTACACTGACTGTATAGACGTTTTATCTATGAAGTAAACATGAAAAGTGGTTTTATTTTTTTACAGTGAGGAATACTACGTGTAGCTCATAAAAAGGAAGTGTTACTTATGGATAAATCGAAAGTGAAACAACAAATGTTAGCTGTAATGGAAGATCATAAGATTGGTTCTTTATCAACCGTGAAAGAAAATCGCCCCCATTCTCGTTACATGACGTTTTATCACAAAGACTTCACGCTGTATACACCAACGGATATCGGCACGTATAAGGCTAAAGAAGTCGAAGAAAACCCGCATGTACACGTTCTCCTTGGTTATACAGGCGAGGGCTATGATGACGCATTTATCGAATTTCAAGGAACAGCTACTATTCGGGACGATCAAGAAACGAAAAACGAATTTTGGCATGACACCCTTACCCATTATTTTGACAGTGCCACAGACCCTTCATATATTTTGCTAGAATTAAAACCAAAAACCATTCGCCTTATGAATAAAGGTGACCACACACCTTACGAGATTTCGTTTGATTGAGTTTATTCATTAAGATAAAAAAAAGACCAGTTACCGAATTAGTAACTGGCTTTTTTTTATTATGCTTTCTCCGGATAAATTTCCTTATAGATAAGCGTTGTTGATGCTGGTTTTTCTTCTTGCATATGGTAACTCTTTTGGACGAGTGCTATGATGTCTTCTACTTCTTCTCGGTTCGCATAGAGCGTAACGAGGGTATCATCGACTTCAACGCGATCCCCAATTTTTTTCTTCAGCTTCAACCCAACAGCAAGGTCGATTTGATCCTCTTTTGTAGCTCGACCTGCGCCTAATTGCATAGCAGCAACGCCAATTTTGTCTGTGGCAATTTCGTATACATAGCCTGCTTCTGCTGCGGGAACATCAATTTGATAGCGAGCTTGTGGGAATAACGTTTCATCATCAATTACAGCTGGGTTTCCACCCTGACTTTCAATAAAGACTTTCATCATTTCGATTGCTTTTCCATTTTCAATCACTTCTTCTAGCTGTTTGCGTGCCTCTTCCACACTGCTAGCCTTTTCCGCCAAGAAAACCATGTGGCTACCTAGGACGAGACACAGCTCAAGAACGTCCTCTGGTCCCTTTCCTTTTAAAACGTCGATCGCTTCTTGAATTTCAATAGCATTTCCAACGCCTTCACCTAAAGGTTGATTCATGTCTGAAATAACCGCCATCGTTTTCCGTCCAACATTTGCACCGATATTAACCATTGCTTTAGCAAGCCCTGTTGAATCATCAAGAGACTTCATAAATGCTCCAGAACCTGTTTTCACATCGAGCACAATGGCGTCTGAACCAGAAGCGATTTTTTTACTCATAATGGAACTTGCGATGAGCGCCATTGAGTTAACGGTTCCAGTCACATCTCGTAAGCCATATAGTTGTTTATCCGCTGGTGTTAAATTACCTGTTTGTCCAGCAACAGCTAAGCCTTTTGTTTGAACTTGATGTAAAAAGTCTTTCGTCTCAATGTCACATGAGAATCCTGGAATTGCCTCTAATTTATCAATGGTTCCTCCTGTATGGCCTAGACCTCGACCTGACATTTTTGCAACAGGTACGCCAGCAGCTGCCACTAATGGAACGAGCGCTATCGTTGTCTTATCTCCAACACCACCTGTTGAATGCTTGTCCACTTTAATCCCATCAATTGCTGTTAAATCTATTTGGTCACCTGATTCAGCCATAGCCAACGTAAGTTCGGCACGCTCATGTTGATCCATATCTTGAAAATAAATGGCCATAGCCAAAGCCGATACTTGATAATCCGGAATGCGGTTTGCAGTATATTCACCAATAAACCAGCGAATTTCTTCTTTTGTTAAGCTTAAGCCGTCTCTTTTTTTCTCAATAATGTCAACCATTCTCATTGTTTTTCCTCCTCTGTAATTACAAATTCTTTGATGTAAGCTCGTTTAAAAAGCTTTTACCGTATTCTGGAGCCGTTACATTAAAATTCTCAGCAATGGTTGCGCCAATATCCGCAAATGTCTCACGATGACCTAAATGAACCGGTTCCAATGTTTTACCGTAAGCAAGAAGAGGGACAAGCTCTCTTGTATGATCTGTGCCTGTATGAGTCGGGTCGTTTCCATGATCGGCCGTGATTATTAATAAATCGTCATCGTTTAACTTTGGCAAAAGCTCTTTAAGTTGTGCATCAAATTCATTTAACGATTGACCGTACCCTACTACATCACGACGATGACCAAACAGTGCATCAAAATCAACTAAATTCAAGAAGCAAAGACCCGTGAATGCTTCATCCATTTGTTTAATCAATTTATTCATTCCATCTTCATTTGAAACCGTTCGAATGGAAGCCGTTACCCCTTCTCCATCATAAATGTCAGAGATTTTCCCTAATGCAATCGAATCAAGACCTGCATCTTCAAGCGCATTCATAACCGTCTTGCCAAAAGGTTTTAACGCATAGTCATGACGATTCGACGTTCGCTTCCAACCAGAGGCATCGCCTACAAACGGACGCGCAATAATGCGTCCGACCATATATTTTGGATCAAGGGTCAGCTCACGTGCTATTTCACAAATACGATAAAGCTCGTCCACTGGAACAATGTCCTCATGGGCTGCGATTTGTAGAACCGAATCAGCAGAAGTGTAAACAATTAATTTCCCTGTTTTAACGTGCTCGCTTCCTAGTTCATCAAGGATTTCTGTACCTGATGCTACTTTATTACCAATGATGCCACGACCTGTTTTTTCCTCTAAAGCTTGTAGTAAGTCCTCAGGGAATCCGTCTGGAAAAACGCGAAATGGCTCATCAATCCGAAGACCCATAATTTCCCAATGTCCCGTCATCGTATCTTTTCCTACTGACGCTTCTTGCATGATGCCGTAGCTCGCACTTGGATTCGCAACGGCCTCAATTCCTTTAAGTGGTGCGATTTTCCCAATACCTAGTTTTTCTAGCTCTGGAATATGCAATGCGTCATACTGTTTAGCAATGGAGCCAAGGGTATTTGTTCCTTTATCTCCAAATGCCTCTGCGTCTGGTGCTTCACCAATTCCTACAGAGTCCATTACAATAACAACGACTCGTTTAAATACTTGTGTCACGTTTGTTTCCTCCTCAATCTTTGTAAGAACATGCTGCTTATGCGCGCGGATGGTGTTTTAAGTATACATCTTTCATACGCGTCTTCGTCACATGGGTGTAAATCTGTGTTGTAGAAATATCAGCGTGCCCAAGCATTTCCTGAACAGAACGCAAATCAGCCCCATTTTCCAGTAAATGCGTAGCAAAAGAATGGCGCAACGTATGTGGACTAAAGCTTTTTTTTATATTTACGTGTGTCGCACGCTGTTTTAAGATTTTCCAAAACCCTTGTCTTGTTAAAGGCTTCCCATAGTGATTCACAAAAAGGTAGGCATGGCGCTGCTTTTTAAGCAATTGTTGCCTTCCACTTTCTAAGTACGCCGTTAACGCTTTTGAGGCTTGTGACCCTAAGGGAACAATTCGTTCTTTATTCCCTTTGCCAATGACCCGTAAAAAGCCCATTGCTAAGTGGACATGATCCAATTCTAATGACGTTAATTCGGTTACACGCAAACCTGAAGCATAGAGCAATTCAAGCATCGCTGTATTTCGAAGCTCTAAGGGGACGCTCCCTACCGTTTGATGTTGCAATAAGAGCTCGACTTCATCTGCACTTAAAAAGTCAGGTAAGCGTTTTTCTTTTTTCGGTGATTCAATTAAAGAAGAAGGGTCACTCGAAGTAAATTGTTCCCTATATAAGAAACCATGCAGTGAGCGAACCGATGTGAGAATTCGTGCCAATGTTGCAGCTGATTTATCTTGTAGCTTTAGCTCGTACAAAAACGATTGAATCGTGTGGTGCGTGACATCTGTAAACGCCTCCACATTCTCTTTTTGCAAATAGTGGACATACTGCTTTAAATCTCTTCCATACGATTCTAGTGTATTAGGCGATAAACCTTTTTCAACTTTAATAAAATGGACAAATTGATTAACATCATTTTGCAAACCCATGTTGTACTCCTTACTTCTTATTCGCCATCTAGTAAAAACAACGTTAACCGCTGCAGCAAACTCCTATCTTCGTCACTGGCAACGGATGACGCTTTTAATGCATTTCCTTCTGGCACGTCATAACGATGGAGATCACTTAATTCATCCGTCACCCATAGAATACCATAGTAGAAGATCGCTGTGCATGCAACAAACAAAATTACCGCTTTCATTGTATGAAAGAGAATTTTCATTCTATTCCCTCGCTCTCTTTATTCACTCTATCTTCTACACTATGCCAAGTTCATGCAAGTCTATACATGAAAGAGCGATTATCCTTGTTTTTCTGTCACTAGCTGCCATTGGCATTAGGAAAAGATAAAAACCACCCGTTCGTATTGATAAAAACAGATGGTTTCAATTTGCTCCTATGATTAGTGAAAGAATAGGTTGATTAATGATAGAGCGTTTGTTTTTGGTAGGCAACTAGTTTTTGCTTATCTTCTTTTAATACGGCAAACGGATGGTGACCAAACCATTCAAGAGAAGCATGAAATGAGCTAAAATCATGGTTTGAAAGGAACTGGTGATAATCAATTTGTCCTGTAAACAAACTTGTCATTCCTTGTCTTGATGCAGAAGCATTAAATACGTTTTCAGGATGGAACACGTGTAAATGCCCACGATCGACTACGTTTTTCAGATGAAGATGCTCAACAAATGGTTGGAGCTGTACAAATGCTTCGTCAAGATTAGCGCCACTTTCCCAAGCGTGAAGCACATCAAAATTCACTCTTAGCGAAGGATGATCCACTTCAGACAGCAGCTGCAATGTAGAAGAAACCGTATCACAAAGGGTTCGCGGATGAATTTCAACAAGTATTAACTTATTTTTTTCTGCTGCCATCTTACACACATCTCTAAGTTGGTTAACGAGGTGTAGTCGTTCCTCCTTTCGAATCATTTCACTTCCTAATTCCCCAGCGAATACTCGAACTTTTAATGCGTTCCAACGATCCGCAAGTTGAAGCACATTTTTGGCGGCAAAATGGTTTTTTGCCCGTTCGTCATGTAACGGTAAGTAGTCGCTTAACATCGATACTGTTAAACCATATGATTCTAGCCATTCCCCATTTACATGTGCATGTGGTTTCAAATGACGTGCATGGTTACCCCAAAGCTCAATCCCATCAAAGCCCTGTCCTGTAGCCCATTGTGCAATGTGTTCAATGGACTGCAAACCATGTCGAAACGAAATGGTACAAACAGAAACGTTCACATTCACTCCTCCTTAACCTTCGTGCAGAATAAGTGGCTCTCTTTGTAAAAGCCATTCGTCAAAATAAAAAACCAATTGTTCTTTCAATTTCCGTTCTCGTTCATTTTGACGTTCAAGTTGGTCGCACAATTGCTCATAGTCCGCCTCTTTTTTCGTTTTCGCCACTTTCATCGCCTGATACTGAACGATTTTAAAGCCCTTCTCTAACGTCTCGATGTCATCACACCACTGCTCAAACGTATCTTCGCTAAACTGGAGTGCCTTCCAAAAGAACGCAAAAGCATGTTCATAAGCATATTTCCGAATAGCTAAAACAGGTAATTGTTTCATTACAAGTCCAAGCTCATTAAGTCGATGGCGCTGACTTCCTGACCAGAACGTTTCTACGAGTGATTGAAGTGTTTCTGTTAAAGGGTTTTCACGTTCTTTCATACAGGTTCGGAAATACGCTTTTATCGTGTCATCTGAAGGGGGCTGAATTGTGTTGCTATTAAACCGATAGCCTCCCCCCACATCAGGGGAACGAACTGCATTGAGAATCTGAACCTTTTCCATTTCCCCTTCCCAACGAAAATCAGGATCATACATCATCCATACGTCTTTATCCTTTGTTTTTTCAAGCATGACATAATGAGGAAAAGGCGCATGATGAAATTTGTTTTCTCGCTCAGGAAGTAACGCAAGATCAAGCATAACAATGACATGTGTATCGTCATCTTTTTCCTCGATTAAATGAACAAGGTACTCTACATTTTCTTCTTTACTAGCTGTGTTTTTATACCATTCATTTAATCTAATGCCATAAAGGGTTTCATACCAGTTTTTAAAGAAAGAGTGATCAACGTTTTTTTCATGGTACGTCAGGCGATCATTTTCATCTAGGAAAAAATCCGCATCCCATACACCAAAATAATAAGGACGGTGGTCAATTCCATTTTTCTTTAACACTTCACACACGCAACTAACAAAGCAATGCACTTTAATCATGGATAGCGGTTGTCTCTTCTTGACGTTGAATAAACTGAGCTAAGCGATCAACCGTCTCAAATATGGCCGGATCAATATACTCATCGGGGATAGCGATAGCATATTCTGTTTCGAGCTGTAATAAAATGTGTAGGATCATGACTGAATCAATGGCTAAATCTTCATTCAGCCTCGCGTGGTGATGAAATGCATCTATTGTCTGTAAAGCTAAATCTTCTTTAATAATCGTGTAAAGAATGGTTACAGCGTGCTCATACGTCATACGTAAACATCTCCAATCTGTTTTCTATTCACTTTTCCATTTGCTCCTTTTTGAATCTTTTCGACAAAATCGAATTCTTTTGGTATTTGATAAGCCGCAAGATAAGATGCACACCATTCTCGAAGAGCACCTATGGCTAAACCTGTCCCTACAACTTGGGCACAAACCCGTTCGCCTGATAAGGAATCTCTTCTTTTATAGACAACAACGTCTTCTACGCCTTGATGTTGGCGTAATACCTGTTCAACCTCGTGCGGTAACACGTTGATTCCGGCTACGTTAATAACATCGTCTACTCGTTCAACAAAGTACAAATGACCGTCTTTTCCGAAATAACCAAGATCACCTGTATTACAGTCTTCTACTGCTTTTTCAACGTATATAGCCGCTGGGTCCGTTATTACACCCGCTTTAACATGATGATGTGTTAAAGGCTTCCCTAAATCGTTCGGTTCACTTATGGATGTCGCAATACTAATACAGCCTACTTCTGAACAGCCGTATTGCTGCATTACAAACGTGCTCGCTTTTTTTATTTCTTGAAACCATTGATCAGGAAGCCGCGTCCCTGACGTCATTACTCCATGCAATTTTTTATCAGTTCGCTTCGCTAAATAATGAAGTAATGGCGGAGAGGCATACAGCACATGTTTTGGGTAATCTTTCGTCTTGCTTAAGACATAATTTGGATTCTGTGCCGTCACCACTACAACCGTTTTTCCTTGATCAATCCCCGCCATTACACCACTAATTAAACCGTAGGAATGCGTTATAGGGCAGGCAACAATGACTGTATTTACGTCAATTGAATGCCACATTTCACGGTAAGCACGTAATTCATCATCTATAGAAGCCCAGCTACGTACAATTCGTTTTGGTTGGCCTGTCGTTCCTGAACTGAATTGAATCATGCCCGGTTCGCTAATTGATTCGGCTTGATTTAATGTGAGTGGTGATTCAAAAGACTGATAAAACAAGTAAAAACAACCCGCTTCATTAGCAATTCTTTTTGCTGCCTCAACTGGTGTGGATGGATGGATCGGTACAATACTCGCTTGTTTTTCTTTTATATAATAGAGAAGCATTACCCACTTCCCTAAGTCCTCTGGACATACGGCGATTCGCCACCTATCCGCTTTTCGCCAAATGGGGTGGTCATTGAGCTGCTGTGTAAAACGGTCAAAGTCTTTCGCAGTGTAAAATTGATCGTTAATGATAAGCATAAATACCCTCCAATTGAATCGCATTTTTAATTAAATGCCTGCTCTCTTTCTCCCCAGTCCACTTCTTTCTAAAAAGTGATTCTGTTGTCATGACTTCTTTATGAAGATGTAGAGCGTGGATTCGCTCATTCTCTTTATCTTCTCTCTGCACATAGCGCGATAATGATTGATTAACAAGGTTCCAAAATGTCTCCTCTTCAAAATCAAGCTCACACTCCAACTGCCATGACAATTCGGCTAGATGATAGACAAATAATGTATCGACCACAAGTTCCCGTAGCGCTTCTGGAGAAGACATCCAATAATAGTCGTCAGTTGCGCCTTCTTTAAAGATTGAATGGATTTCGTGGAAATTAGGTATCGCTTCTTTCTTTTTTACATAAGGTTCGTAATATTCCAAACTATCATGAAAGTCTCTTAAGAGCACGCCAATCGGCCAGTTCGTATCCGAGAGAATCAGAATCATGTTTTGCCCATGAGCTTCTACCGCAATGCCGTGTGCCAAACAGAGGTGAACAACAGGAACAACGGCTACTTCAATAAATTGCTTTACCCAAGCTTCTATCCCAAAATCCTTAAGGAAAAGAGCTACAAATAAAGAACCGTCTTTTTCTTTCAGAGAAAGTGCATTTAATGGGATAGCGCGCTCACCTCTCTGTAACTGACTTTGAACCGATTCTCGAAAAATCACATTGATATTCCCCGCTATCCATGGATAGCGACTCGGCTCATAAGAAGCCCCAGCATACTCTTTTAACAAACGAACATCATGTTTTTTATGTAGAAAAGGATCTTGTTCCACCACTTCATGAAGCCATCGGGATAAATCTGGAGCAGCTGCAACACTTTCTGGCTGAACCGTTCGCAATGAAGAAGTATTGATCATTCGCAAAGGCAATTTTAACTGTGCTTGAAGCGGGTTGTCTTTGTTCATCACCGTCCGAATTGATTGTGATGCATTATAACGATCACCAAAAGTACCAAGATAAAGAACATCTTTTGTTTCAATCGCTTCTTTCAACTCATTGCTTTGTATGGCATTCCATTGCCATGGATGTACTGGGAGTACACGATAGTCATATAACTGCCCCCCTGACTGACACAAGGCCACTACAACTTTCTTCCATGTGCCATAGCCGAATTCTTTCTGAAGAAAACTATGCTCTTCTTCTGGATAATACGTGTTCACGTCTTCCTTTTTGACTCCTAACCATACAAGTGAAAAATCCGCTCCTGCTTCATTTCCGTACGCTCGGTGGTCTTTAAGCGAAAATCCTGTTCTTGCTTTAAAACAAGGATGATAAGGATGACCTTCTCCTATAGCCCCTTCCAACTGTTCATATGTAAACAATCGTCTTGATTTAGCCATTCTTATGTTTTGCTCATTCCACTCTGATAATAAGACTGTTTGCGATAATTCTGCATAAAGGGCTTGGCTTTGTTCAACTGATAATGCTGCATCTTCTACAATATCTTCTATTCTAGGAAATGTTTGAGTGCCAGCTTGGACAGACATAAGCGGCATACCGTGTAATCTTATTCGATCAAAGGCGGAACGTTTTCCAAGACATCGGTAAACATGCTTTTCCCCTCTAATCAAAAAGAACGTCCAGCCGTTTTGTGACGGTATTTCGTTATAAGGTAACAAATGCTCGTACAAAATGGCTTCAAAACATTGCCGAATGACACGTTGTTCCGCCCTACTTGGTAGATTAGATGGTTTTTGCATGTTGCACCTCCAGACTCGTCATTGCTTGAAACGGATTCTGCACTTTAACATAGACGGCTTGTTCTAGTTCTTCTGCCAATTCATCCACATCATGAAAACGAGTAAGTAAATTTGCTTTGAAAGCAAGCTCTGTTTTTACAAGTAAATCGTTAATAAATAAACGTCCAGCACCAGAACATTTCCGACTACAATGCTTCAATGCCTCTTTTAACACCTTTAAAAGTTGCTTTTCACACATTAAGCCATCTGCGCCAAATCGGTGGATAACAGCAAAGGCTTGATTCATCATTAAGTAATACGTAAATCGATTTTGAATAACATCATCGTCATAAAATAACCCTTCTGTTTTTTGCAATTCTGGTACTAGCGCAGTTAACTTTTGTCTGTATGATTCTGCTAAGTAGTAGCCTTGATTGTCGCGGTAATAATACATTGTTGGGTAGCCATTTTGTACATCAAGTAAACTATTTTGCTGATGGGCTTCAAGGGCAATTCCAAGTTCATCGTAAAGCGAAATGAGTGGAACAATAGCACTTTCCACATAAGTTCGAAACCATTTCTCACTTATCATGCGGAGAGAAGATCGCTCCTGTTGGGCAAGTTCTTTAATAATTGTTGCTACTTTTGAATCACTTCCCGGTAAAGGATCTTGAACAAGCGCCGCAATCGTCGTAACACCCCTACCACCATTTTGAAAAGGATTAGAGCGAACAATTGTTTCAAATCCTGATTCTTTCACTCCTGGCAGACGAACGGTAAGGTAAGCCGGATCATCAATGAATTGACATGTCTTACTTTTCCATCTTGCTCTTTGTAGTACTTTTCCAACAATAAGACCAGCCCGTAGTTCATGCCGCTTGTTCACTCTAAGGGAGTTGGTTACCTTTACTGGTATAGAAAACTTAAACATCCAATTACTTTCTTCATTAAATACCGTTCGCAATGAAGAAGTAGCTGTATACCATTTACCACAAGGGCCTTTGTCTTGAATAAGCCCTGTTTCCATCGCTTTTCGAATATGAGGCTGTTCTAATAAAAATTGCGCTTGTAATGGATGCATCGGAAAAGGAAACCATTTTTCATCAATCATTTGCAAGTCTGTTTCTTCATATACGATGTCCCATACACTTTTGTCTAACATGGACTCATGTTGCAAAATCGTATGATGCACATAAAAGTAATATAGCTGAAACTGCCCTTTTAATTCAGGTGCATAGGCAGCATGTTGCCAGTAAGCCATCCCTTGTCGACTTTTTGGCGTTGGATGGAGCCAGTGGCCAAATAAAAGTGACTGCTCCGCATCGATAAACGTTTGCCTTGGATCATGAATAGCTTCATCTGTTGCTAGCCGTTCTTCTAGATATGTACACATGGAGTGATAACTTTCAAGCATGCGAACAAGGCATTCATCAAAACAAGACCGTTTAGCGTTCCCATTATGAAGTGCTTGTAAATGAAGCTCTTGTATAAGAAGGATTAAAACAGATAGTGGTTCTTCTTGATGCCACCCTGTTTCGCGATTTCCCTTCAATATTATTCCAAACGAGTGGCGCCCTACAAAAGAGCGATACAACATTTCAATCCGTAAACTAGTGTGCTGGTGCGGAAGATTAATTTCTAGCATCTGTTCCGTTTGTAGTTTCGTCTTGTGCCGCGATTGACCATTTATTGAAACCGGCAAAAGCTCACCACTTAACGTTTCCTTTATGTAACTGTTTAAAAAGGCTTGTAAAGAGGCGTTTTCAGCGATACGTTTTGCAGAATGCTGCATGAATCTTTCCTTCCTCTCATAATTAATTGAAATCCATTCTCAATTAATCTCAAAAATAGCGATCGCACATGGTTGTTCGCGCGATCTATATAGCTCTATTATAATGAAAATGATTCTCATTATCAATATATTTTTGAATATCCTTCCAAATTCCTATTTCTATCTAACGAGAAAAAGAGAACCACCCGCTAATTGGGTCGTTCTCTTTTTTGTTATGTGGATGATCGATTTGCAGGATTTAAGCGTCGCTCAATTGAACCTAAAACAATGTCGGCCAATATCGCCATTACAGCTGTCGGGATGGCGCCTGCAAGAATAATAGCTGTTCCATCAGTAGCATTTGTTCCACGAACAATAATAGCTCCAAGCCCCCCTGCACCTACGAATGTTCCGACTGCTACAATGCCAATGCCAATTACAAGTGCGGTTCGAATTCCAGCCATAATGACACTGATAGCAAGAGGAAATTCCACTTTTCCTAGTAATTGAAATTTGGTCATTCCAGATGCATAAGCGGCTTCAATAACACTTTTGTCTACCCCTCTAATCCCGACATACGTATTTTGGATAATAGGTAACAACGAATAAAAGAATACGGTTGTAATCACTGTCGTTGTTCCAAGACCCATGACCACCATTGTAATAGCCATAAAGCCTAGTACTGGTATCGTTTGAATAATACTACCAAACGAAAGCACCCAGCCGCTAATCCTTCCATACTTCGCAATCAGAATGCCGATTGGTATTGCTACTATCGCAGCAAACAAAACGCCATAAGCAGCCATTAAGAAGTGACGATAAAATTCCTCCCAAATATAAAAGCCATTTTGAGAAATATACGTAACCAATTGATCAATAAACGCCATTACGCCCCCTCCTCTTCAACCACTTTGTCTTCGTAATAATTGTTTTCCTCTAATAAATCCTTCGCAATCGTTGCAGGGCCTATTAGTTCAACATCAGCTAAATAGTTCATTTCCTGCATATCTTCCGTTGTCACAATGTTTGCTAACTTGTCCAAGATCGCCATTAATTCAGGATGTTCCTCTATGACTTCATTACGAATAACAGGGGATGCATCATACGGTGGGAAAAAATCATCTTCTAATACCACCAAATCGTAAGCCGCAATTCGTCCATCAGAAGAATACGCAAGGACGGCATCCATGTTCCCTGATGCAGCTGCATCATAAACGAGCCCTACTGACATTGGATACACATTCCCAAATTCAAAATGAGTTTCGGTAAAAGCTTGGTAGCCATCTCCTTGACGATTCACCCATGAGTTGTCAACACCGAAATTCATTTCCGCTGCAAATGGTCGTAAATCTTCTACATGCTCAATGCCATGCTCTTCTGCAAAATCACCAGTTATGGAAATAGTATAGCTATTTTCAAAACCATAGGAGTCGCCCCACGTTTGGTTAAATTGTTCCTGGAATTCTCTTTGGACAATTTCCATTGCTTCATCCGGATCTGTAATATCTGGCATGTTAAGCGCACCAGCTATATCTGTCCCTGTATAGCGTGTTGCCGTAATATCCACTTCCTCTTGTAGCATTGCTTGGTGTTGCACAATGGATGATCCTAAGTTTGTAATCAATTCTGTTTCTAAATCGGTGTAGTGCTCAATCATCTGTGAGACAACATGCCCCCATATTTCTGATTCCACTGTGTTTATTGTTCCAATGCGTATCGTATTTTCAGAAGGTCCACTTAATCCTGGTAAGGAACAACCTGAAAAGACAAGCAATGAGGCAAGGAACAGAGAGATTCTATGCTTCTTCATCTTGCGTTCTCCTTTCAAGCAGTTTCTTTTTCTCGATATGCTTTTGGTGTTAATTTCTTTTCTAAAGCTGACAGTCCCCAGCTGGCAAGCAATGCTAAAATCGTTGCAGGAACCGTTCCTAAAATAATAAGTTCAGGTTTGTAAAGGTTTAAGCCGTCAAAAATTAAATCACCTAATCCGCCACCACCAATAAAGGCCGCTAACGTTGCCCAACCAATTAAATAAACTGTTGCAAAACGGATTCCAGACATAATGACAGGTAGAGCAATTGGAAGTTCAATTTTCCGTATTAGCTCCAAGTTGTTCATTCCCATCCCTCTTCCAGCCTCTACTAGCTTTGAATCAACCTCTTTCACGCCAGTATACGTATTCCGTAAGATTGGCAAAACAGAGTATATAAATAAAGCGACAATAGCAGGTGCTGTTCCGACGCCAAGAAAAGGCATGAGGAAAGCTAAAATAGCCAAACTAGGAATCGTCTGTAAAATCCCGACAAACGAAATGATTCGATCTGCTACCTTAGGAACTCGCGTTAACAAAACTCCAGCTGGCACTGCAGCCATAACGCCTAATAGAATCGCGAAAAATGAAATATAAAGATGTTCACCTGTTTTCTCAAGTAATTCCCAACCGTAAGAAGACAGGGTGGATGTGATTGCGTCAATCATGTTCTTTTCTGCCTCCCTTAAAGTACGGTTTCAGTGTGATCTGGTGATGTGTCTAAATTCGAACCTTCACCCCAAATCGTGTCATAGACCATATCTGCTAGTGTAGCGCGTGTAACAATGCCAACTAAAGTCTGGTCTTCTGCTACTACCGGTACATATTTGCTCCCGCGGCGTAGCATTCTCCGCATCGTGTCACGCAGTAAGCTACCTTTCATCACCGAATAGATGTCACTTTCCATTGCCTCTGATACGTATGTTTTCTTTCTAAAGCTCGCGTCAATCATCTCAATATCCACATAGCCTTTTAAACGGTAGGAACCGTCAACAACTAATACCGAATCAACTCGTGACTCACGCATTTTTTGAATGGCATCCTTCAGTGTTGTATCTTCTGTTACCGTAACTGGATGTTCATTAATAATTTGTTCTACTCTAGTTACATCGGGTCGACTCTGTAGTAAACGATCTTTACCAATAAAGTCTTCAACAAATTGATTCACTGGATTTCTTAAAATGTCGTCCGGTGTTCCAACTTGAACAATTTCTCCTTGATTCATTATCACAATTTTGTCAGCGAGCTTAATCGCTTCGTCCATATCGTGGGTAACAAAAACGATCGTTTTATCCATTTCTTTCTGTAGCTTTTTAAATTCATCTTGTAGTGCATCTCTTGTAATAGGATCAAGTGCGCCAAATGGCTCGTCCATCAAAATGAGCGGAGGATCCACAGCTAACGCTCGTAAAACACCAATTCGCTGCTGCTGTCCTCCACTAAGCTCATGGGGATAGCGCTGCAAAAAGCTTTCTGGCAAGTCAACGATTTTAATTAGCTCTTCTGCTCGCTCTTGTTGACGTTTTTTATCCCATTTTAATAGAGAACCAACTAGGGAAATATTCTCGCCTACTGTCATATGAGGAATGAGACCAATCTGTTGAATGACATATCCAATTGAACGACGCAGATTTACCGGATCTTGATCTAGCACATTCTTTCCATTTAAAAAGATCTTGCCTTCAGATGGCTCTTGTAGCCGATTAATCATTTTCATTGTCGTGGTTTTACCGCACCCACTCGGCCCAATAAATACAACAAACTCGCCTTTTTCTACTTTTAAATTCATGTTTTTTACAGCAGGTTTCCCATTATCGCTATATTTCTTAACAACGTTTTTGAATTCTAACACGTTCCATACCTCCATCTATTTCCGCTCTACTTGCGCGCTTCTAAATTATAGGCAAGGTACAATTGAAAAATAAAATCCCATAATAGAGAAAAACAGCGTAAACTTTGTGCAATTTAAATTGTACAAAGTTTACGCTGTGGTCTATCTTACAATAACTCGTTTTTTCTCCCGAATGCTCCATTGCTTGTCTTTTTAACTTTTTGTTTGTCTATGGTACAGTTGTATCTGATTTGATAGAGGGAGGTTAGGCTGTGTCAGAGTCTAAAGATCAAGAGCTTCTTAATGAACTGCAAGCGTGTGAAGATTTAATTTCTGATCGTGTTGCCAATAACATGGAAACCTTTGGCGTTTCATCTACCGTTGGTCGATTACTCGGCATTATTTACATGAATCGGCAGGCAATGACGCTTGATGAATTAGCTGCAAAAACAGGGATGAGCAAAACCAGAATGAGTCAAGTGATGCGTCAAATGATCTCATTAAACATTGCTGAAAAGGAATTTGTAAAAGGAAGCCGTAAAGAGTATTACAATGTGGAAAGTGATTATGTACAAACATTTATCTCTCTTTTCACCACTAGTTGGAAAGAAGTTATTACACGAAATATGGCGCTTGAACGGCGCTTGCGGGACAAATTAAGTACGATCGAAGAAGACATAGAACAGCACGCTTCAGCCGATATCCTTAAAAAGCATCAAATGATGGAAAAAGAACTAGATGACTGGACGAATTATTATAATTGGATTGACCGTCTTGTTGACTGTTTTGAAACTGGTGAAATTTTCCAATATGTACCGATTCACCCACACTCCAAGGAGGCGAAAAACGATGACAACTAAACGTATTATTACTGCAGCATTAACAGGCGCTGGCGATACAACGAAAAAAAGCACTCATGTTCCGATTACACCGAAAGAAATCGCGGCATCTGCGATTGAATCTGCAAAAGCAGGTGCTGCCATTGCTCATATTCATGTTCGTGACCCTAAAACAGGAAAGCTTAGCCACGATGTTGCTCTTTTCCGCGAAACCGTGCAACGAATAAGAGAGGCTGATACCGATGTCATTATTAATATTACTGCCGGTGGTGGCGGTGATTTTGTCCCTAATTTAGAGGATCCAACTCGCGGAGGGCCAGGCACAGACATTCAAACCCCTCTCGAACGACATGAACCGGTTGGCGAATTACTTCCAGAATTATGTACCTTAGACTGTGGTAGTTTAAACTTTGGTGATCAAGTCTATCTTGGCCCTGAATCTTGGCTACGTGAACATGCCTTACTGATTAAAGCGAGTGGTGTAAAGCCAGAGTTAGAAGTGTTTGATACAGGTCATATTCGTCTAGCCAATCAATTAATCGCAGACGGTTACATTGAAGGAACACCAATGTATCAATTTTGCCTTGGCATTCCTTGGGGGGCAGATGCAGATCGAGAAACAATTGAGTATATGCGCGGTCGAATTGTGGAAGGCGCTACATGGTCTGCTTTCGGAATCGGTCGAAAACAGCTTCCAATTTTAATAGAAGCAGCCAAATTAGGTGGCAATGTTCGAGTCGGTTTAGAAGATAACCTTTATTTAGAAAAAGGTGTACTTGGTACAAATGAACAACTCGTCGATAAAGCCGTTCATGCGCTTCAGAAAGAAAACTTAGAACCTGCAACACCAGATGAAGCTCGAAACTATTTAGGATTAACGAAACGAGTAAACTAAAGGAGGTTTGATTCAAATGTCACAACGAACGATGGCTGTTATTGGTACAGGTGTCATTGGTAATGGATGGATTGCTCGGTTTATCGCGAACGGACACCGTGTGCTCGCTTATGACCCAGCTCCAGAAGCCGAAGCAAATACAAGACGAATGCTGGATGATAGTTGGTCAACATTAATCCAGTATGGTATAGATGAAAACGCCGCTAAAGACAACCTAACATTTGTGCAAACTCTAGAAGATGCCGTGGCCCATGCAGATTTGATTCAAGAAAACGTACCAGAACGTGAAAAGTTAAAAAAACAAGTGCTTGCGTCCATTGATCATTATGCGAAGCCGGATGCCATTATTGCTTCCTCTACATCTGGTTACATGCCGTCTGTTTTGCAGGAGGCATGCGTTAAGCATCCTGAAAGGGTTATTGTGGCTCACCCTTTTAATCCTGTTTACCTCATTCCGCTTGTAGAAATTGCCGGAGGAAAACAAACAGCAACGGAAACAATCAATAAAGCACAACAGATATATGATCAATTAAACATGAAGCCGCTTGTCATGTCAGGAGAAATTGATGGACATATCGGTGATCGTTTAATGGAAGCCTTATGGAGAGAGGCGCTGCATATTGTGAACGACGGTGTTGCCACGACAGAAGAAGTTGATAAAGCGATTGTGTATGGTCCTGGTTTACGTTGGGCATTAATGGGACCGTTCCTCACATTGCACCTTGCTGGTGGAAATGAAGGTATGAAACATATGCTAGAACAGTTTGGCCCAGCGCTTAAGTTGCCATGGACTCGTCTGATCGCGCCAGAGCTAACAGAAGATTTAAAGAAAAAAGTCATTGATGGTACATCGGCTCAGTGTGGAGAAATTCCCATTGCAGATATGGAACATCGTCGAGATCGATTTTTAATTAAACTAATGGACTTACTAGAAGAAGAAGGCTTTTGGCCGTCAGAAAGGGTACTTGCTTATGAACGAAACATTGACACTGTGGACAGGTAGCGTGTTGCCTGAGTGGGTAGATTATAACGGCCATATGAATGATGCGGAATATGCACGTGTTTTTAGTAGTGCGGTAGAAGCATTTATGGAACACATTGAACTAGGTGATAAAGGACGTCAACAACATCAATACACCATTTTCACATTGGAAAATCACATTAAATACTTGGCAGAAGCTCATAAGGGGGCACCTCTTAAAGCATCCATCCTCATTCTTGATCGTGATGTGAAGCGTGTCCATCTCTGGGTTGAATTAAAGGATGATTCTAATCAGCTTCTTGCAACAAGTGAACAAATGATCATGGGCATGGACAATGAGACGCGGCGTCCAGCACCCTTTCCGCCTATTGTTGAAGAAAAGCTAGCCGACATGCCACACGCTTCATTCGACCAATGGCCAAAAGGCGCCAATACCCTCATAGGCATTCGCAGGAAAAAGTAACAACTGATTTTCTTCAAGAATGTGCACAGCGAAAAAGCCTATTTAGTAGGCTTTTTCGTCATTATCTCCTCCACTCTTCTACTCGTGCACCCTAAAGAACTTTTACTTGTGCCAGTCGCTCCATTCGTTTGCTCACTTCTTTCCCAATTTCTAGTGCAGCAGTCGCTGCTGGAGAAGGCGCATTACAGACGTGTAAACTCCTCTTCCCTGTAACAATATGAAAATCATCCACAAGTTCTCCATTTACCGTTAACCCTTGAGCACGTACTCCACTAGAAGCTGGTATCAAGTCGTCTTCTTTCACAGCCGGAATGAGTTTTTGGAGGCTTGCTACAAATAATTTCTTACTATAGGAACGACGCATTTCTTCCATCCCTTTTTGCATGTATTTACTCGCTATTTTCCAGAACCCTCTATAACCTAATGTCTCTGCTAAATCTTTTACATTTAAATCGGTTTTCTTATAACCTTCTCGCTTAAATGATAGGACAGCATTGGGTCCTGCATCTACTTCTCCATTTATCATACGAGTGAAATGTACGCCTAAAAAAGGAAAGTTTGGATCAGGCACTGGGTAAATCAAATGGTTCACTAAATACCGTTTTTCTGGCTTTAATTTATAATATTCTCCACGAAACGGAATGATTTTCATGTCTAAATGGTAGCCAGCTAAATTGGCAATTCGATCACTATGCAGCCCTGCACAATTAATGACGTATTGAGTATAGTACGTTTTCTGATCTGTTTGAACAATCACTTGATCGTGATGCTCCTTGATGGATCGAACCTCTTCAGCAAGGGTTAGTGTACCCCCTGCTCGTATAAACAGTGTCGCTAACGTTTCTGACACTTGTTTGTAATTAACGATGCCGGCAGTCGGTACGCGAATTCCTGCTATGCCGTTTACATGAGGTTCAATATCAACTAACTCTTCTTTTGTTAACAGTTGAACATGGAGACCATTGTCAAGCCCTCTTTGATAAAGTGCATGAAGATGTTCAAGTTCTTTTTCTTCCGTTGCAACAATAACTTTTCCACAAATATCAATCGCTAGATCATGCTCTAAACAAAACTTACGCATCGATTCGCTGCCTGCTTTTGCAAAACGCGCTTTAAAACTACCTGGTTTGTAATAAATACCCGAGTGAATAACGCCACTATTGTTCCCTGTTTGATGACAAGCTACTTCGCTTTCTTTTTCAATAATTTGAATGCGCGCTTCGGGTTGTTTTTGTTGTAGTGCATAGGCGACAGAGAGACCTACAATTCCGCCACCAATAATACTGTAATCAAACATCTTTCCTTACCCCTTCCGTTACCTCTGCCAAGACTTCGACTAGATGCTTCACTTCAATTTTTTCAGCTAAACCGGCCCGTTGAACACCAATCTTCATTTGTAAATGACAACCTGGATTGGTTGTAATGAGTAAATCAGGCTTGGCCTTTTGAACATGAGGCATTTTCTTATCTACGATAGCCGTTGCTTCTTCATAATGAAGCAAATTGTATATGCCTGCAGAACCACAGCACATCTCTTGCTTATCTACTTCCACGTAAGTTAACCCTGGAATCGATTGGATGAGCGCTAGTGGCGCAGCGGTGTTTTTTTGAACATGAGTCATATGACAAGAAGGCTGATAAACCGCTGTTTTGTTCATTTCCCCACTAAAAGGTAGGCCATTTTTCTCTAATATAATGGAAACGTCAACATGTTTACGTGCAAATTGCTCCGCTCGTTTATGCCAGTCGCTCTCGTGTCGCAGCAATTCGCCATACTCCATGAGCATTGCACCACATCCGCCAATACTGGAAACGATATAATCATAGTGCTCTTCTTCAAACGCGGCGATGTTCTTTTTTGCTAACATTTTGGCTGTTCCAATGTCCCCAGCATGGTGCTGTAAAGCACCACAACAGCTTTGACTAGGAATCACGTGAACGTCACAACCGACTCGTTCTAGTAAAGCAATGGCTTGCTCGTTAATGCTGCCAAACATCGTATCCATTAAACAGCCTGTAAAATAAGCTACTCTATAGCTAGTCGATGGAGCAGTTAACGGTTTCTTCTGCTTACGTCTTTTAATGGTAGGCATCATTGCTTCAAATTCAGCCATTCCCTGTGGTAGTAACTTCGGTAAGATTCCACTTTTTTGTACTAATGTTTGCACACCCGACTTTTGATAGGCTTGTAAGCCAAACTCGATCACACGTAGCATTTGAGTTGATGGCAGCAAGCCTTTAAAGACCGTCTTTTCCACCATTCTTTGGGTAAGAGATGATGGATAAGATTCGGCTAATACTTCTTTAGCCGATTCAAGAATACGACCGTATTGTACATTAGTTGGACAAGCGGTCTCACAGGCGCGACAGCCTAAGCAAAGATCAATCGGCTCTTTTAGCTCATCAGTACTAATCTTTCCTTCTGCTGCCATTTTCACGAGATTGATGCGACCACGAGGAGAGTGTGTTTCTTTTTCCATCGTCTGATACGTCGGACAAGCTGGCAAACAATAGCCGCATTGTACACAATCAAAGGTTTCCTCATAAGCAAGCTTAGCCATTTGATAACACCAACTTTTGATCTTTCTCAGGAAAGATCTTTCCAGGATTTAAGATGTTATTTGGATCCCAGCTTTGTTTAATTCGCTTCATTAAATCGAGTCCATCTTTCCCTACTTCCATCTCCATAAACGGTGCTTTCATTGTGCCAATGCCATGCTCTCCTGAAAGCGTCCCCCCAAGATTCACAGCAGCTTCAAAGATTGCAGCAACTGCTTGTTCCACCCGTTTCATTTCTTCTTGATCTCGAACATCTGCAATAATGTTTGGATGTAAATTCCCGTCTCCAGCATGGCCAAACACAACTAAATCAATCTGATACGTCTCTCTAATTTCTTTCAAAGCAGCAAACATGTCTGGTATTTTACTTCGAGGTACTGTCGCATCTTCAGAAATTTTCGTTGGCTTTAGCCTTACAATGGCAGGAGAAACTAACTTTCTTGCTTTCCATAGTTCAGCCGCCGCTTCATTTGTTTGTGCTACAGTCACTTCTCGAGCGTTCATCTCTAAGCACCACTGTTCTACTTCTAAAATCTCCTCTTCTATCGCCGCAGGGTGACCGTCTAATTCAATTAGTAATAACGCATCAACGTCAGTTGGTAAGCCAATTGATTCATATGCTTCTACAGCAGCAATAGACGCTTGATCCATTAATTCCAATTTCGCCGGGACAATCCCATTTTTCAGTAAAGCGGAGATGGCTTTTCCTGCATCGACAATATCTTCAAATAGTGCCAACAATGTCTTACTCGCTTTTGGCTTCGGTACTAATTTCAAGGTGGCTTCTGTAATAATGGCTAGCGTCCCCTCAGAACCAACAATTAACTTGGTTACATCATAGCCCGTCACATTTTTCACCGTTCGCCCTCCAGTTTTTACAACCTTTCCCTCTGGTGTTACAACTTCTAAACCAAGCACATAGTCTTTTGTCACGCCATATTTTAAGCCTCTAGGACCACCGGCATTTTCTGCTAAGTTACCACCAATCGTTGAAACATGTGCACTACTTGGATCAGGTGGATACATAAATCCGTACTCGCTTGCTTTGTCATTAATGGCAGCTGTTAGCACGCCTGGTGACACAATTGCAATCATATCATCTGGCTCGATAACAAGTTTATCCCGCCATTGCGAACAGTCCAGCACAATCCCACCATGCACTGGTAGCGGTCCGCCACTTAAACTTGTTCCTTGTCCTCGTGGGTAAACAGGGACCCGGTGCTCGTTTGCTAACTTCATAATCTCTACGACTTCTTCTTTTGACTGTGGTTGAATAACGAGATCAGGAATATAGGCACCAAAAGAAGCATCGTAGCCATAACTCGCACAATCTGCTGGTGAGGTCAAGATTCGCTTTGTATCAATGGATATTCGCTGTTCAAGTTCTTGCAGAAAACGCATGTCTTTTTTTTTCTGTGTTTCTTTCTTTATCGGCATGGTTCCTCTCCCCCTTGTTAAATACGTGGATCTCCTAATTTCTTTCTTACATTGACGAGGTGTGTATTCATGGCTTCTCGAGCCGCTTGGGCATCTTTTGCCGCAATAGCTTCATAGATTGCTTTGTGTTCTTCATACACGTTTCTTCGTTTCTCTACTTTCCCCATGTTAAGCCGTAGCGAGAACTCAATGGCATGGTCAAGAAGCTCTTTCATATTTTCTAACGTTGCCGTTAAAAATGGGTTTTTTGCTGCTTTTACAAGAATGAAATGAAAATGAGAATCAGCTTCGTTCCCGATCGTCTCCTTTGAAATAACCGTTTCAGAGAAAGCGATTAGTGCTCGCTCTAAGGTGAGAACCTCATCAGGTGTAGCTCGGATGGCGGCAAGTGCAGCTGCTTCCGTCTCAATAATATGACGCATTTCAAGTAAGCTGTGCACTTCATCAATGGAAACCATTCCAAGTTTTATGTGTTCCATCATTGACATTAATGTGTGATCTTTAACCCATCTGCCGCCACCTTGTTTTGACTCAATAACGTCCATTGCCGTTAACACCGTTAAAGCCTCTCGTATTGGCGCTCGACTAACTTGAAACCGCTCTGCCAATTCCATTTCAGATGGAAGCTTCTCACCATTTACGTAAGGTTCCTGCTGAATCATTTCTTTTAAATAGTCTAAAACTTGCAGCGACACTTTTTTTCGATCAATAAGTCCACTCATTTAACTCACCTTTCTGTCTATGAAATAGGTGGTACTACTTGATTCGTTCCTTGAACCTTTTTTGAACGCATGATGTGCCAAATAGTTACAGCTAATAGCACCGCTAAACCAATAGCATTGGAGGTCATACCTGGTGTAATTAATAGCAAAGAGCCCACAAAGAAAATCATTCGTTCATAGATACGTAAAGGCACAGATAAGAATCCACTCAACGCAACAGCAATTGCAAACACCCCAATTACTGACGTTGCAAGCGTCACGATAACGGTAACAACTGATAATGAACTTCCTTCAGTCGCTTGTAGAACCATCGCCGGATTATAGGCAATCATAAATGGAATAATAAATCCTGGAAGTGCTAATTTTACAGATGTCCAGGACGTCTTCATCGCATCAGCACCTGCTATTCCAGCTGCCGTATAGGAAGCAAGTGCAACTGGTGGCGTAATGTTGGATAAAGCACCAAACCAGAATACAAAGAAATGAGCAGCAATCGGATTCACACCAATTTCAACTAATGCTGGTGCAGCTGTAACAGCAACAACAATATAAAGTGCCGTCGAAGGCAGTCCCATGCTCAAGACGATACATGTAGCCATAACAAGAACGAGTGCAATCCATAAGACACCATCAGCGGCATTTAAAACGTTATACGCTATCGCCGATCCAAGACCTGTCATTGTCACGACAGCAATAATAATTCCTATCGACGCACAAGCTAATCCAACTTGGATGGTACTCTTTGCACCATCAACAAAGGCTGTTTTAACCTTTTTCAATGTCACTCGTGTTTCTTTACTTTTTGTAAGCCAGCTTGCGACAATCACAATAACAATACCAGAAAATCCTGCAAACAATGGTGTATATCCAGCTAATAACGTTCCAATAACAACAAGAATTGGTAGTAACAGCAATCCGCGCTCTTTTAACACATCCCATACTTGTGGAATCGATTCTTTACTCATGCCTTTTAATCCTTGTTTTTTTGCCTCTAAATCAATCGCAATGACAAGTGCGACAAAGTATAGAAATGTTGGGATTAATGCTGCAAAGACAATCGTTGAATAAGGAACGCCTAGAAATCCAGCCATGATAAACGCGGCAGCTCCCATGATTGGTGGCATCATCATACCACCTGTCGATGCTGTAGCTTCAACCGCAGCAGCATAATTTTTCTTTAATCCAACTTGTTTCATAAGGGGGATCGTAAATGCGCCAGTTGTGGCTACGTTGGCAACAGCGCTACCATTTAATGAGCCTGTGAGTGCACTAGAAATAACAGCCACTTGCGCAGGTCCACCCCTTCGTTGACCAGCAACCGCTATCGCTAAATCATTAAATAATTTTGAAGCGCCACTAACGCTTAAAAATGCACCAAACAAAATGAAAATAACAATATACGTAGAGGCAATGGACAATGTAATGCCAAAAACCCCTTCTGTCGTCATGTAAACGCGATAAAGTAGTCGTTCAAAAGAAAATCCTGCATGTCCAAACATTCCTGGAAAATAGGGTCCGAATATAGCATAAATGATTGCAACTGATGCTAATATTGGTATAAACGTACCAAGAGTTCTTCTAGTTGCTTCCAATAATAATAGAACGGTTAAAATAGCAAATACATAATCAAGCGTCACCGCTTGAGACATCCGGTCAACATGAATGGTCGTATAAAAAAGCAATAAGTAACCAGTTCCAATAATTCCTAAACTTGCTAACAGTAGATCTAAAGATGTGAATCGCTTTTTTGAACTTTTTTTCGTCGCAGGATAGAGCAAGAATGCGAGAATAAGGAGTAATAGTAAGAATAAAATATTTCGATAAATCTCTTGAATATTCATAAAGCTGTTTACATATATAGCAAATGCAGATAAAAAAATAGCGATTACCGACATCATACGATATTGCCAACCACTTAATTGCCTACCAATTCCAGCCTGCTCCCTTGTTGTTTCATCCAACATATCTTCTTTCGTCGTCATCCTTGCTCGCCCTCCTCTGCCTCTGGTGGTACCAATTCGTCTGGAATGTCAATTCCTTGTTCAACAAAATAGTGATAAGCTCCAAGATGAAGCGGAACCGACACACCAACTAGTGCGGTTTCAAGGGTCATCTCACGAGCCGAATTATGTACTTCATACATGGTCTCTAAATTTTCAAATAAAATTTTTGTTAGTAAGTAGATTTGATCAGCATCTTGCTGCTTATCAACTCCTAGTACATTTGACTGTGCGATTGTATAGATCGGCTCCTCTTGTCGTGGATATGTGCCTGCATCAATTTCATATCGAAAGAAAACAGGATACAGTGCATTGATTGAATCCAATTGCTCATCCGTCACATCTAGAACCGTGGCACGAACACCACTAGCATACATGTCCGTAATGGCAGTTACCGGCACACCTGCTGGTAAAGAGCCACCATCTAAACGTCCATCTCGCATGGATGATATCGTATCATCGTAGCCCAGATAATCTGGTGATACATCGTCCACACTTAAACCAATCCCATTAATTAATGCTCTCGTTGACTGCTCAGTTCCACTAGCTTGCGGACCAATTGAGAAAGAGGTTCCTTCAACATCTGAAATGGTACCGCTTTCAATTTTGCTGTTCATTAAAACAAAGTGTTCCACATTTGACCAAAGCATCGTCACGGTTCGCAAGTCTTCATAAGCACTTCCTTCATAAATACCCGTACCTCGATAAGCTTGGTCCGCAATAAGCCCTTGTAAAATTCCAAATTGCGCTTCTTCTTTTCGCAGCAAATCAATGTTTTCAACCGATCCTGCTGAAGATTGTCCTGTTGCTCGTATCCCCTGATCGATCAACTCTTCTGTCCAAAGATTTCCCATTCCCACACCGATTGGGTAATAGGTTCCACCAGTAGACGCTGTTGCAATTGAATAATAATGATTATCTTCGTTTCCACAGGCCGATAGTAAAATCGCTGTAGTGGCAAGTACCATGCCAAAATGACCTTTTTTGTTCATCATACATCTCCCCTTTATGAAAGCGCTTAAAAAAGTTGTAAGGCAAGTATACAACTTATAAAAATACAAAATCAAGCACTTTTTTCACTACCAAAAAAAGACAGCGACCATACTGATAGATGGTCACTGCCTTTTAATTTTTTATAACAAATAATCATTCTCAATTGAATAAAAATGAAAAACCGCTTATATATGCGGTTATACGTTCCCTGCTAAAGATGGATCTGCTTCTTCTTTAACAGCAGATTGTCCATGACATCGATGGCATATTCCATGAAAGGTAAGACGATGATCTTTTACTTTAAAGTGAAAATCTTTTTCTACAATCTTCTCCACTTCACCTAACAAGTCTTCTTGTATTTCATCAACGGCACCACATTCTATGCAAACAAGGTGATGATGGGAGTGGTTGACGCCTTCTTTTCGTAAATCAAAGCGTGAAACACCGTCTCCAAAGTTAATCTTATCAACTACTTTTAATTCAGTTAACAATTCTAATGTACGATAAACGGTAGCTAAACCAATTTCAGGTGCTTTTTCTTTTACAAGTAAATAAACATCCTCAGCACTCAAATGATCCTCTTCATGCTCCAATAAAACCATCACAGTCGCTTCCCGCTGGGGCGTTAGTTTATAGCTTTGAGCATGTAATTGCTTCTTAATTCGCTCTAATCGATTTTCCATAACAGCCTCCTCCGTCCAAGCGATCTAGTTTCTTTATTATAAAATGGAAGAAAACTGTTGTCAATTGATAATTATTATAAATTGAAAATGAATATTAATTACTATTTTAGATTGATTCTAAAATAATGATAATGTCCATTTTAACAATGATGGCGCCAAATACGATTCAAACAGTGCCGCAATAAAGGTCACTGCTAATAAGCAAACAATCGTCACGGTATAACTGAGAAAATGAGGGAAAATCGGTTCATGAATTCCTTTCATAAACGTATGTTTAAACAATCGAATACAGAAACGAACGCTTAAACAGCCAACAGCAATGAAAACAGGAATTAAAATAATATTTTGCGGAAAAACCGTAACGAACGCAATGACAAACCCTTGAGCCCCCATTTGATTAACAAGAAATCCAACAGTAAATCCAATCACAATTCCTTTCATGAATAACAAAATAAAAATAATAGGCAAACCAATCATTGAAATTCCCAATATCCAAAGAAGACCAATGTATTTACTATAATGCACAATACTATTTATAAACAATTCATTTGCAGTTGCTTCAATATGTCCGTTATTCATCTCATGAAAAAACTGGCTTAAATGCAAAAATAAATCATGCCGCTGAGTTAGACTAATGCTATTAACAAGAAATGCTCCAAAGATAATCCCCATTAAAAACAAAATACTAACAAATAAATAAACCGATTTCCTTTGTTTAATATGATTCTTCAACTGCTCAAGCAATTCTATTCGTTTCATAGCCTGTCCCTCCTCTCTTCACTATATGAAGAAGAAAAGAGGGCTATGTCTATTGTTTATTTTTCTTTTAACTTTAAGTATTGAATCGCATACATCGTTTTCGCATCGTGAATTCGCTGCTCTCTTATTAATTCCTCGCATTCAGCTAATGATTTCGTCACAACATGAACATATTCTCCTTCATCGAGCTGCTGTTCACCTACTTCCAAGCTTGACGCTTCATAAAGATAGACCAATTCGTCTGCAAAACCTGGTGACGTATAAAATGAAGCAATTTCTGTTAATGACGATGTGCTGTAACCCGTTTCTTCTTTTAATTCACGGTAAGCTGTTTTTATCGGCTCTTCCCCCACTTCAATTTTTCCAGCAGGTATTTCAATTATTGGTTTCTCAAGTGCCTTTCGATACTGTTCAACGAGCACAAGTTTATTCTCATCTGTAACCGCTATAATCGCTACAGCACCAGGGTGTTTAACTAGCTCCCTTTTCGCTTGGTCCCCGTTTTCATGCTCTATCGTCGCAATCGAAACATCAATTATTTTTCCTTTGTAAATCGGTTCACTCTTTATCGTCTTTTCAAAAAAAGTTGTCATGAAATGCATTCTCCTAACATGTCCTATGTATAAGCAGATTATGGTTTTCCTAAAATGATAGGGAGGTGATCGGTCTTGAAAAAACACATTCGACCTAATCAAGTCTATCTAGCTGGTTCAAAAACAGATGTTTTATTGGAACTAAAAAAAGCCGCATTACACTATACATTTGTGCAAGAATGGATTCAACTTGAACACGGATATGGTCACACAAGAAAAGTCATCAAACGAATTAAATAACATTAGTTTGCAAACGCAGTATCAATACGCTCCATTAACAAATCTTGTGTTACTTCTCCTATTATAACATCTTGAATATGAAGGTTTGAATCTAAAAGGTAGGTCATGGGCAAACGAGAAGGCTCCACTTCACGTATAAAAGCACCGTCTTCATCAAAAAGAACAGGTAATGTCAGCCCTATTTCTTCGATAAAGTCGACTGGATCAGATGCTCTATACTCTTTCGTGAGCATATTAACCGTTACCACGTCAACTGTATCGTTTGTATCATCGATAGCCATTAATTCAGGCATTTCTCTTACACAAGGCTCACACCATGATGCCCATACATTGAGGACAATAACATCATTCTGGAAGTCTCCCAATGAGACGACCTCCTCATCAAATTGCTCCATGCTGATATTGGGCATTCGATCGCCTTTTTGTAATGGCCCGGATGTTGAATGGCGGTCAATGAAAACAAACGCTGTAGCAGCTATGGCAAGCACTACCACCATAAGCGTTATGATTCGTTTACGTTTCATACGAACACCTCTTTTCGAGTTCTAGAAAGTCTGCTAAAATAAGCAAGTGTTGCACAAGCTTACTTTATTTAGAAGGGAATCGTGAAATGACTTTACTAGAGGCAATAATATTAGGTCTGGTACAAGGGATAACGGAATTTTTACCGATTTCAAGCTCTGCTCATCTTATTCTCGTTCAATCCATGTTTAACATGACATTTGAAGGGCTCAGCTTTGAAATTTTACTGCATTTAGCTTCTGTATTAGCTGTTATTCTTTATTACCGCAAAGATATCTATGAAATTATTAGAGGATTCTTTGCATTTTTCACAAACCGGACGCCCCAAAATCGCTCCATGTTTATGTTTGCGGTTTACCTTATCGTCGCTACAGGTATTACTGGTGTTGCCGGTATTTTGTTTGAAGACTACATAGGCGAAACCTTCCGAGCACCCATTTTTATTGCCCTTGCATTAGCTATTACGGGTCTATTTCTTATTATTATAGAACGTTTTGTAAAACTAGGAAACCGGACAGAGAAAGAAATGACCATTTGGGATTCGATTTTTGTTGGTCTTGGTCAGTGTCTCGCCTTAATTCCCGGCTTATCGCGTTCAGGTACAACACTAATTGTTGGAATGTTTGCCGGTCTGTCAAAAGAAACGGCAGTAAGGTTTTCATTTCTTCTTTCCATTCCTGTTATTTTAGGTTCATCGGTTCTTGCCATTCGTGATTTAACATCTGGAGAATTATTGGAACAGACGACTGTGACAGCTTTAGGACTCTCTTTTCTAGTTACATTTGTTGCTTCTTGGATTGGGATCGTCTTTTTTATTAATTTAGTTCGAAAAAGTAAACTTGTCTATTTTGCTGTCTACTGTTTTATCGTAGCGATTCTTGTGTTTATTTTCCGTGATTCATTAGGCACAACAGACATATAAAAAAGCGGCTTACGCCGCTTTTTTAATTTGATTCAATGGCTTGAATAAAAGCTTTTCCACCTTCTTCTATACCGCCTGTATATCGATGAACGCTACCACCTAAATTAATAATGACTTCTTTCCCGAAATCTTTTTTAACGTCTTCAATCGTATTAAAATCAATTCCAGCTGATGGAATCGGAAACGTTGGTTTCATCGTTAATTCTTGTGTTAACTGTTCTTTTACGTGCTGTGCTTCTTCATGATTAATCCCCATACGTCCATAAGGCGATGGAAATAAGACGGCATCTGCTCCAGCCATTCGCATTAGTTTCCCTAACAACAGTCGTGACGAGATTCCGTGTTGCTTAGAGCGAATCATCATTCCTGCCAAAGAGGAATGAGCAAAGATTGGTACGTCAATTTCTTCATCTTCACGTAACCCTTGGAGCACATCAATGCCATAAGCAAACACGTTTAGTAAGATAGCCGGTGCACCAAGTCCAATGGCTTCTTTCACTCTCTCTTTAAGTTCAAACGTCTTACCTGTCACATTCACCACATAAAGAGGCGTTCTACCCGTTTTTTCTGCTGCTTCAGCGATCGCCGCTAACCCAACCGGTACCCGCTGCTCAAGTGGTGTCCAATCATGTTCAAACAGACGCTCATCATCTTGAATGATGTCAATTCCACCGTAACAATGACTAAGTACTTGCTCATGAAACGAATCAACTGAACGACCAATAGCTCCTTTAGCGACACTCATTGCTAATGGCCGACTATGTACATCAACTAGATCCCTTATGCCCTCTATTCCAAGTCGAGGTCCTGGGAACAATCGCACAAGATCGTCTGAAAATTGGAGGTCTATTAACTTGACATTTGGTTCATATGAAAGCCTTCCGTACGTTGTCGTCAATATGGAAGGGAAATCAGGAACTTCATACGCGACCGGGAACGATATGGTAACGAGGTAACCTGGACCATACGCCGCATCTTCTTTTATCGATACCACTTTTCCTTTATACGCTAGACTCTGCTCTTTTTCCGATTCAGGCATTTCCTGCCAAGGTTTTGCAGTTAAGCCAGTTGCCATTCTTTCAGCTTTTAATTCAATATGCTCTTTTTCTTCCGTAACGTAATAAATTGCCTCTATATGCGCCAATTCCTTATCCTCCCTCTAACAAAACGATTAGCCTAATCATCTAGAAAATCAGACAAACTGTCAAGATTTAATGCTCACCATGATTAATTAACTGAATTCTCAGCTTTTTGTTTCCGTTTTAAATAGCGTTCTCTTCTTCGTTTCATTGCTTTCGTAATATAGCCACCTTTAAAATTACGTGGTTCAAACGAAACAATAAATGCAGCAGGCTCATAAGACGACACAACTTCAATAAATTCCTTTTCACGGTCTCTTCTTGCTGTGCAGTCAAGTTGACAACGATTCGAATTCATTCCTTCTACGTATGAACTCGATACACTGAATCCAAGTTCTCGTAAACGATCAATTAAAGGTTGGTTTTTTTCCGGGATATTCACTTCTATACTTACATAGCCGATTGCTAATTTTTCTTCAATTAAAGCTCCTAAGAATAGTCCAATACCAAAGCCTAATGCATATGCAGCCATATTCCAATAATTTGATAAATCATTAAAGATGATAGCGATCGCAACGACATATATAGCACCTTCCAAAATGCCCATTCCAGCAGCGCGGTGTTTTAATCCTTTGACCATCATAATTGTCCGTAATGTTAAAATTGGAACATAGATCAATTGCGCAAAAAAGATTATTAAAGCCGTTACTAGCAAAGCACTTCACTCCAATACAACAGTATCTATTGGACTCGATATGAACCGAATCTTTCCGTAGTTTAACAGGTTCATTCTCATTACGCTAGAAAAAGTTTCGTGAACAACTTTTTTGTTTCAACACGCTGGAAAAACGTCTTTTTGTACAATTAAGTGATCCAATTTTACTTTCAAATAAAGATCAAAACAAAAAAGTGTAAGAGACGGCAACACCATCTCTTACCTTTCTACTTCTTCGTTAATTTTAAAAATGGCGTTTCATTTGCAATGACATTGCCTTCAGCGATTTTTTCAATCGTAAATTGGTCATGATTTGTTACAACAATTGGCGTAATGGTATTTGAAGCTTTTTCTTTGACAAGTTCGAGGTCGAATTCAATTAAAACATCGCCAGCTTTTACTTTATCGCCTTCTTGAACATGAGCTGTAAAACCCTCTCCATTCATCGCAACTGTTTCAAGACCGATGTGAACGAGCAATTCTGCTCCATTATCTGTTTCAATTCCAAATGCATGCTTCGTTGGGAAGACTTGTACCACTTTACCAGCTATTGGTGCAACCACTTTGCCTTCTGTCGGTTGAATGGCTAGACCATCACCAATCATTTTTTCACCAAACGTTGGATCTGGAACCTCCTCTATCGGAACAGCAGTTCCATTGATTGGGGCTACAAGTGTTTCCGGCTCCGCGTGTTTTTTTCCAAATAATTTCTTTAACATTGATTCCACTCCCTTTATCAATGAGGCATATATCCTCATAAAATCGTATTTTACGTTGATTTAAGCGGTTGTGTCAATCTATACTATTCCCGGTTTTTAATACATTAAACAAATGAGCACGTTCATAAGATAGACAAGGATAGCAGTTGCTTCACGTTTGTAATTCTAGTGGTCTGGGAATAAACTAAGGTAAACCAATTGCATCATTGAACTTGGAGGTTGATTTCTATTGTAGATCGTATTATTTTTCGTTTTTTTATTCTTTGGTATAGTTGCGGGGTTCTATTAGTTGGTTTTGATTTGCTTCCATCGTGGTTAGAATGGGCAAATGCTGTTTTTTTAATTGCAGCTGGTGCTTTAGGAGGTTTTTATTTCTACCGTGAATATAAAACCTTTGGGCTTTTGTTTAGCTTCTTCATTTTATTTTCTACCATTCTAGTTGAGTATTTAGGTGTACAATACGGGCTTTTCTTCGGGCATTATTTTTATAACCCTGATTTCGGATTATACATAGCAGATATTCCTTTGACCATAGGAACCGCTTGGCTAATGGTGATTGCAACAACACATGCATTAGTAAAGCCTATGGTTCTTGCAATAAAGCAGCCTGTTATTCAATGGGTCGTCTATGCTATTGTTGGCGCAATTGCCGCGGTTGTTATGGACTTAATCCTTGATCCTGTTGCCGCAAACGTTAAGCAGTATTGGGTTTGGCACGGAGATGGTTTATACTACGGTATTCCCTTCTCAAATTTTGTCGGTTGGTTTTTTATCGCTTTAACGTTACATGCATTGTTATGGCTTGGTGTACGGTATTTAAAGCGCACAACGAGCTATCATCCTTATTGGCACTCCCGGATGGTTCTACTTTATAGCTTAATGATTGCTATGTTTAGCGTAATTGCATTTATAAACAACATCCTATTTGCACCTCTGCTCACATTAGTGTTAATGAGTGCTTTATTATGGGTTTATAAACGATTTAGGAGGAGTCAATGATTAAAGCAAAGCGAAAACCAGTCGCACTTGACCTTTTTCGTTTTTATGTCCGAGTGTTTTTGGCAAAACGCTCTTTCGCAAACATCTATGTGCGCGTGGATAAGAAGATCTCTGCCAATCAGCCTAGTTTGATTATTGCTAATCACTCTAGTTGGTGGGACGGTATGATTGCACTTCTTCTTACAAAGAACTATATCAAGCAACCCCTCTATATGATGATGTCAGAAAAAGGACTACAGACATACTCATTTTTTCGTTACTTTGGGGCTTTTTCAATAAACCCTACAAAACCTAAAGAAATGATGGCTTCACTTCACTATGCAAAGGAGCAATTACAAAATCGTCATGCGGTTTGGCTCTTCCCACAAGGGGAAGAGCAAGCATTGGAAAAACGTCCGTTAGACTTTTCAAATGGAATTGGTTGGCTTTGTGAACACGCACCTTCACAAGCATCCATTCTACCTGTCACCATATCGTATGTTTTTGCAGACAAGCGTAAGCCTAACGTGTTCATTCATATCGGCTCTACTCATCCCGTAACAAGCTTGCACGGCTCAAAACATGAGAAAACGGTACAAGTGGAAAAACTACTTACTACTCAACTCGATAAACAGCGGGAGACCATTATTCAAAACGACTACTCCCGTTATACAGTGCTTCATTAAAATTGTTTAAACAAAGAGGCGACGAACATGATCGATATTTTGAATGTTGGGTTAGGTTTCATCCTTGTTTGGGTGCTAATTAATTCTTTTTTTATGCCTAGGTTAGTAAAAAGACCCATGGAGCAAAACGATCAGGAACAAGAACTTGTTTCCATTCTTATCCCGATGCGAAATGAAGAAAATAATGTGGCACCGCTCATCCACAGCCTAGCACGTCTCACTTACCAAAATGTGGAGTTCATTTTTCTTAATGATCAATCTACAGATGATACACTTCTGCGTTTAAAGGAAATGATTCATACATTACCGAATGCTTCCGTAATAGAGGGCAAAGAACTACCAGCTAAGTGGGTTGGAAAAGTACATGCGTGCCACCAATTGAGTCGTCATGCCAATGGTCACTATTTTTTCTTTTTAGATGCAGATATTACGCTTCAACCACATACAATCGAAGCCTTACTTCAGCAAGTTCGTCCAAAACACCTCGGTCTTGTTTCGGGATTCCCTAAGTTCCCTGTTAAGGGAACGGCTTGGTTATGTCAGCTTCTTGTGCCTATGCAGCATGTCATTATTTATCTCCATCTCCCGCTCTTTTTGGCAAACTATACTCGTATGCCTATGGCGTCCGCTGCACATGGATCCTTTTTGTTTTTTTCACGCACTTGTTATGAAGCGATTGGTGGACACAAAGCGATTTATAATTCTTTGACTGAAGATATTCAGCTAATGCGCAATAGTAAAAAAGCAGGTTTTACTACACGACTCGTTAACAACACAGGGGTAGCATCATGTGTCATGTATGATACGAATGGCGAAGTGTGGGCAGGATTTTCAAAAAATAGCTTCCCAGGTATTGGTCGTTCGTACATCTTGGGTGGTTGTTTACTATTGTTTTACCTCGTTGCTTTTGTGGCACCGTTCTTTTTCGCCCTTTACGGTTTGTTAACCTTCCACTTGCAATTTATTCTTCCGTATGTGCTTACGGTCTTAATGATGGTGTGGATTAATGCTCAAGCAAAACAACGACTCGTCTTAAGCCTACTCGTTCCATTCTCTGCTTTAAGCCTTATGAGTCTATTGCTTTATTCAATGTTACTTTCAAAACGAGCTGGTTATACATGGAAAGGAAGAGTGTACAAATGAAGTCAATTGCTATTATCGGCTCTGGGTTAGGGGGACTTGCTGCTGCTGTTCTGCTTGCCTCTTCAGGCTATAAAGTGGATGTGTTCGAAAAACATTCCTACCCTGGAGGAAAAATGAAACGTTATCACAT
Source organism: Shouchella hunanensis (assembly GCF_028735875.1). Taxonomy (GTDB): domain Bacteria; phylum Bacillota; class Bacilli; order Bacillales; family Bacillaceae_D; genus Shouchella; species Shouchella hunanensis. The sequence goes on along the minus strand of NZ_CP117834.1, from coordinate 3,244,608 downwards.
TGGAGGAGCTCGGTTCGATTTTGGACCAAATACGCTAACAATGCCGGATGTGTTCAAAGAAATTTTCACATTAAGCGGGGCAAATCCAGACGATTACGTGCAATTTAAGAAATTAGAAAATCATACGATGAATTATTTTCCTGACGGCTCCACTTTTCTCTCTTCAAGTGATCGCGAGAGGATGATAGCACAGCTTGCTACATTTAACATCGGTGCTACCCATTATGATTCATATGTGAAGAGTATTACGAAGTTATATACTCATGCTGTGAAAGAGTTTTTCCCACGAACTTTCTCTAGCCTGCAGGAGTATGCTTCATTTCGCCTGCTTCGTTCAATCTCAGCTGTAAAGCCATTAACAACGATGCACGACTTTCATCAATCTTTTTTTACAGATAAACGGATTGTTCAAATGCTTGATCGCTATGCAACATACATTGGTTCCTCGCCGTATTTAACGCCGGCTACATTCGCGATGATTGGGTATTTGGAATATGTTGACGGTGTGTACTACGTTCCAGGCGGAAATCCGACTATAGCCGAAGCATTTCATAAGCGAGCGCAGGAATTAGGCGTGACTTTTCATTTTAACGAAGAAGTGACACAGCTACAGATAAATGATCAGCAAACGATCACGTCTTTATCGACTAAAAAAAACGAGCGACTACATTATGATGGCTATTTGCTAAATGGTGATTACTTAACGGTGTATCCTAAGCTTGTTGACAAAGCTTATCGCCCTTCATTTACAGAGGATGTAAACGTGAAAGAACCTACTAGTTCTGCTTTTGTTATTTTATCTGCTACCAATCGTAAAACAGCAGCAAAGCATTACCACCAAGTTTATTTTAGCCATGATTATGAAAAGGAATTTGAAGATATTTTTTCTAAGAAATCGTATCCATTGGACCCAACCATTTACATAAGCAACTCTTCTACAGTGGATACGAGTGCAGTGTCCAATACAGGAGGGGATAATTTATTTATTCTCGTCAACGCACCATCTTTAACAAACGATAACCGTTACGTTGATAAAGAAGACTTAAAAAATTGGGTGTATAGACTGTTAGAGAAAAAAGGTGTTTTTATTAAAGAGTTTGTTATTGACGACCTTGTCATTACCCCTCAACAGCTGTCAGAGGAATTTCACTCTTACTTTGGTGGTTTATACGGCTACACCTCTCACTCGCTCTCGCAAGCGTTTAACCGTCCTGCTACTAAAGGAAAAGACATTAAAAATTTATACTTTACTGGTGGCTCTACTCATCCGGGTGGGGGATCACCAATGGTCGTACAAAGTGGACGAAATGCGGCTAACCTCATGAAAAAAAGCCTGAAATAACGGTATAGGCTCACTTAGCTTGCCGACAGAGTGTTGGAACATTGAGACAGTCGGCAGGCTATTTATTAGATAAGATTCATTCCAAGTTCATTTGCAGCAATACTAGACTTACTCATAAAGGTCACTATAAACGGTGTAATTCCGCTACCTCTTAAATCAGGAATAGCCATTACTCGTTACCTACATCCAGCAATGCAAGATTTCCATTAAACAACATGCTAAGCGACAAGATTCATCCATTGTTTTGTAGAAACATAAATCATACACAAACCTAAGCTAGCCCTTATTTCAACACCTGACAGCCACCAAGTATTTCAGGCTTATAAGTCATACTGTCCGCATCCGTTATAGACCGAATCACTTTGCAAGGCACACCAGCAGCAAGTGCGTTAGCAGGAATATCGCTTGTTACGACGCTACCAGCGCCAATCACAGAGCCATCCCCAATAGTAACACCACCGCACACTGTCACATTTGCCCCAAACCAGACATCGTTTCCAATTGAAACGGGTTTTGCATAGCACAATGCTTTAGATTCTCCATTAGCGTGTATCATTTGCCTACGCTCTGAAGCAACTAATGGATGAATAGGTGTGACAATCGTTACATTGGGTCCAAAGCTTACATAGTCCCCAATTGTCACCAGCGCGTCATCTTGTATGGTCAAATTATAGTTCCCAAAAAAATGCCTGCCAATTTTGGTGTGAATGCCATAATGAAAAAATACTGGACCTAGTATAAAGCTATTTTCTCCTATACTCCCTACTAATTCATTCAATATCTTATTTCGTTCTTCTCGGTTATCTTCTGGCAGCTGTGTATACAGATTGCTAAGTTTGTGAGCACGTAATTTGATTGTTTGCAAATCTTCGTTTGCTGGAGAAAATAATATACCCTTTAGGATTCGTTCCTCTTCTTTCATATGAACACCGCTCCTTTTTTCTTTATTATTCTGACTTTTAAAATTTCATTTTAGAGGGTCTTTTCAATGGAGTACGTCGCAACAGGTTTAAATAAAAAGCTCCCTCCAAAGTGTTTACAAATGAAGTGCCCACTTTGAGGGGAGCATATGGCGTTTTGGTTTCACACGATAGCCTTACAGTACCGACTAGGCTTTAAGCTCATTTAGAATAATTTCTTTTTCATCTTTTGGTACAAACGATTTTTGTGAGAACACATTGTACTGGTTCAACCGTACTGCTTTCAAGATGGCTCGGTACATCATGCCTGCTCCTTGAACGGGGATTCTTGCATCAACTGGATAAAGGTACATGTCTTTAAACGCCTCTTGATAAAGGTCTTCTGCACGCGCAGCAATGTGCTCCCACATGTTAATAAACCCTGTTCCTCGCTCTCCAATCAGTAAATCCTTTTCTGCTACATCGTAAGCATCCATTATAGCTTGCGGTAAATAAATTCGGTCACGATTTAAATCTTCACCGATATCTCGAAGTATATTCGTGAGCTGCATCGCTTTTCCTAACGCAATCGCACTGTTATGAAGTTGCTGATGATTGTTAGGGGCTAGTACAGGTAAAAGCATCAAACCGACTGTACTCGCCACATGATACGAATATTGTTCTACTTCGTCTAACGTCTCATATCGTTTTAAATATAAATCCATTCGCTGCCCCTTCATCATATCAAAGAAAGGCGTTGTATCCATTTCAAACCGTTGAAACACGTCGTCTAATGCAATCCACTTAGGGTCTGTTAAAGGGAGCTCCTTTCGTATAAACCGGTTGAATTGATCTTCAAATAGCTCCAGTTCACTTGAAGGGGATTGCCCTTCATCAACGATATCATCAACCGTCCGACAGAAAGCATAAATCGCCCACACGGCTTGCCTTTTTTTCTGAGGTAACGTACTAAAGGCTTTAGCAAATGTTTTAGAATGCTGTTTGATGATTGTATGGCATATTTCATAAGCATCCTTTGTATTCATAGCATCTCCTCCATGTTTCATCTACTCGTCATAGCCTTCATTGGCGTTTGAAGTAGCTCATTCGCTAACAATTTTGCTCCTTGCATAACAATCGGTATCCCACCGCCTGGATGGGTAGAAGCACCAACTGCGTAGATGTTTTTCGCTTTAAATGGTTGGTATTGCGGCCTAAAAACAGCTGATTGTGTAACAGTTGGTGCAAGTCCAAAGCTTCCTCCTTCAAATAGTCCGGCTTTTTTCGCATCATGAGGAGTACGAATATCGAGCCATTCCATTTGACTTCTCAGCTCTGGAAACGCGCGTTGCTCTAGTTCATTCAGCACAATGTCTACCAATTCGTTGCACTGGTCATCTGACATTTTTGCTGGTACAGGTACTAACGCATAAAGGACGCCTTTTCCTGCTGGAGCCAGGGACTCATCAAGAACCGATGGGTGAAAAGCATAAATCGACGGTAGTGTCGACAATTCTCGTGAATAAAAAACATCGTTCATATGCTGATCAAAATCGTCAGACATTAAAAATTGATGCATTGGATTATTTTTATATATTTTCTTTAAGCCTACATAGAGAAGCAAACATCCTGAAGATGGGACATACTTTTTCTTTATTGGTTTTCGTTCAACGAGAGATTCAGCTAAAGGGAAATCCATGTTCATAATAAAACGATCACCTTGATAAACCGTATCGTCTACTTTAACCCCTTTAACAACACTACCTTCGTAAAGGACTTCATTGACCTCAGCATTTAATACGAATTGAACTCCCCGGTTGTTAAGCTCTTCCACTATTTTCTCTATTAAAGAAGCATAACCACCTCGTAAATACCAAATCCCGTGGGCGTGCTCACTATAAGATACGAGCGAATACAGTGCAGAAGAATTAGTTGGGTTTCCGCCTATATAAAGAGATTGAAGCTTGTATGCATTTTGTAGCCGTTTATGTGTAAAAAACTGCCGAATCATTTTGTCTACAGATTGATAAGCTTTTAACTCGTATAACGTTTTTAAGTTCGTCGCCGTGTAGAAATCTTTTTTTCGATTAAAACTTTTATCCAAGAATGCAGCTTTTCCCTTTGTAAAGTGGTGTTCCATCGACTTCATAAACTGAGGAAATTGCCCCTCTTCACCAGGAAAAACCTGTTTTATTTCTTCTTCTTGCTTTTTAAGGTTACGGTATTTCCAGAAATCTGTCCCGTCAGGATAGCTCATTTTATAAAGAGGATCGATGTCTATAAAATCTAGGCTTTGGGTATCCATACCCGCCTCTTCCAAAATAGAAGTAATCATTTCCGGTAAAAGAACAATGGTTGGACCTTGATCTACTTTAAAAGACCCATGGGTATGAAAAGTTAATCGCCCTCCAACATAATCATTCTTCTCAAGGACAACCACTTCATCACCGTCCTGGCTTAAATATAAAGCTGATACTAAACCACCAATCCCACTGCCAACAACTATTGATTTCATTGTATAAGAATTCCTTTCTTATCCTTTTTGAAAATACCGTTCGCTGTAATGGTTGCTGACGCTAAAATCGTAGGTAGTCCACTACCAGGATGAGTCCCCCCACCTGTTAACCAACAATTCTCTATTTCTTCAAATTGATTGTGTGGTCTAAAATACATCATTTGCCCTAAATTATGAGAAAGGTTAAACGTTGCGCCTTTGTACACATTGAAACGTTGCTCCCAATCATTAGGTGTTAGTATCGAGTAGGACGAAATATGACGTCTTAAATCTTTAAAACCCGACTTTTTCTCAATTTGATCAAATACCAGTTCTGCAAACGTATCCTTTTGCTCTTCCCAATCAAGCTTACTAAAGTTATTTGGCACTGGCGCCAACAAATAAAGGGGTGACTTTCCTTCCGGTGCAAGCGTTGGATCTGTCACGATTGGGTTATGGATATAAATAGATGGGTCAGCAGACAACGTTTTTGAACCCGTTATCTCTTCGACATTTTTTCGGTAATCACTCGCAAACAAAACCGTATGATGATGCTCCTGATACACCTTTTCCACATTCGCGTAAATCATAAACGTAGAGCAAGAGTAGTTTTTCTTTTCAAGTTTTTTTCGCGTATATTTTTTTAAATGCTTTTCTTCCACAAGCTCACTCATAGCGTAAGCAAAATCAGCATTAATCACAAGTTCATCTGTTTGCTCCTGCTCACCATCTTCATAGGTTAAGCCATAGATGCGTCCCTCTTTAACGATTATATTTTTGACTGAGCGATTTAATTCGATTGTCCCGCCTAGTTCCGTAAAAGCTTTTGCGAGGGCTTTTGTAATTTGGTTGACTCCACCTATTGGGTGATAAATACCGTACTCATGTTCCATAAACGACAATATACTAAATGCTCCAGGGCATTCCCACGGAGACATCCCTAAATACTTTGATTGAAACGTAAACGATAGCTTTAAGCGTTCGTCAGTAAAATATTTACTTAATTCATCGTAAAGCGTTTTTCCTAACGACAAGCTGGGTAAAGCTTTTATAGCACGTAGCCTTGTATAGTCAAAGAGAGAATTATGCTTATTTTGTAAAAGCGGCATTAATGCGTTCATTTTCTTTCGGGTTTCCTTCATAAAGCGAATATATCCAGCTCCATTTGATGGAAACAACTGTTCAATGTCTTGATATGTTTGTTGCTCATCACGATGCGGAACAAACGCTACATCATCAAATTGTAACTTGTATAGAGGATCTACTTCTTTGAGCGTTAAATAATCAGATAGTTTTCGACCTACTTGTGCAAACAAGTCTTCTAAAAGATGAGGCATACTAAAAAATGTCGGGCCGCGATCAAAAGTAAAGCCATCTTGCTCAAAGCTTGATGTACGTCCCCCTACATATGCTTCTTTTTCGACAACTTTTACCTGATATCCTTTTCCTGCTAGTAGTAATGCTGTTGCTAAACCACCAGGTCCAGCACCTATGATTGTAATTTTTTTCATTCATCCACCCTAATTCATTTACATTTTCTTGTTCTTCATACCCGAATTGATAGATTTCTAAACACCTAGTTATTTCCAACTATGCGAAGCCATCACAACTCTACCGTCTTTGTAAAAACGTACTCCTTCTCTTTCTAAAAGCTCTCTTTGGCTAAAAGAGCCTTGAAATAAAATGCCTTCGTTTACACTGCCATCTTTTTTCACAACACGGTGTGCCGGTACTTCTTTTGGTGCCTTTTGCATAGCCCAACCAACAACCCGCGCACTTCGGGGAGCATCAATTAATCGGGCAATTTGACCGTATGAAGCAACTTCTCCAGCTGGAATCTGCTTAACAGTTTCATAGATATTGTCAAAAATTAAACGCATCTCCATCTCCTTTTACAGCTTTTCTTTTGTTACACTAAGAACGAATTAATCTATGAGGTGAAGCATGAAAAAGAAAATCATCGTATCCATCTTCCTAGTGGGATTAGGTACACTTGTTTTTATGTATCAAGATCGCTTTCTCAATGCCATTGAGACGCTAGGTGACCAATCCATTATTCTAACTACATTGATTGCCACTTTACTCTCTTTATTTCCTGTTATTCCGTACCCGCTCATTGGTGGACTAATTGGAGCTGCATACGGACCGTATCTCGGTAGTCTTGTCACTTGGTTAGGCTCCTCCATTGCCTCTATACTCTTTTTTACCTTTATTCGGTATGGTTATCAAGATATAGGTCTTAAGATGATCCATCGCTACCAGCTCACATCAACGATAACAAGATTATTTGAGAAAAACGCGTTTATGACTATATTTATTACGCGATTGATTCCCATAATCCCTTCAATCCTTGTTAATGCCTATTCTGCTCTAAGTAGGGTTTCGCCAATGCACTATATTGTGGCGTCTTCGTTAGGCAAGGTTCCTTCAATGATTTTATTTGCCACAGTTGGGCACGCACTATTCAATGATCCTCAGCAATTAATGATTGTCATTCTTTATTATTTAGCCTTTCTTCTATTCGTCTATGGCTGTTATCGCCTCTGGTTGAGGACAAGTCGGTATAAAAAAGAAATATAACAAGACCAGGGGCTTCATCACTCCTGGTCCTCTCTATTACGCATCCTCAATTTTAATTTGGTAGTGTTTAAGCCAGAAATCCATTTGGATGAAGTGTGCTAATAACTGCGGACCTGCCATTAATTGACCGAAATACGGCTTCCCTGTATCAAAGCCACCAGTATCTGCAATGTTTTTCAATTGCTTACGTTCGATAAAATCAAATAAAGGCGAGTCAGCTTGATTTGCAATAGCTTGAATTTCCTTTGTTACAGCGTTTGTATAATCTGGATGATGCGTTTTAGGATACGGACTTTTCTTACGATAGAGCACATCATCAGGCAGTAAGCCTTCTAATGCTTTTCGTAAAATTCCTTTTTCCCTTCCCCCATGCACTTTCATCTCCCATGGAATATTCCAGACATACTCAATTAAGCGGTGATCTGAAAATGGAACCCGCACTTCTAACGATGCTCCCATACTCATGCGATCTTTTCGGTCGAGTAAGTTTGTCATAAACCAGATCATATTTAAATATGAGATTTCTCGTCTTCGTGCTTCTTCTTTTGTATCCTTTGAAAATGTCGGCGTCTCGCTAATCGTCTCCGCATAACGGTCATAGACATAGTTCTTTAAATCAAGCTTCTTTTTCCAATCAGCCTTTAAGAGCATATTTCGCTCGTCTATGGATCTCATCCAGGGAAACCCATCTATATTCATTACCTCAGGTTTATGAAACCACGGATAGCCACCAAAAATTTCGTCCGCACATTCACCTGATAAGCCCACCGTTACATCTTTTTTAATTTCTTTACAAAACCATAGCAATGAAGAATCAACATCTGCCATTCCAGGTGTATCGCGAACGAGTACTGCTTCTTTTAATAACTCAGCCAATTGGATGTTCTGAATGACACAGTTTTTATGATTGGTTTGGCAATAACTCGATACTTTTTTGATCCATTCTCCATCAGCATTTGGCTGAAAGGCACTTGCTTTAAAGTATTTATCGTTCTCTTCATAATCAACAGAATAGGAGGCAATCGGCCCTTTTCCTTCCTGTTTATAATGATTTGCAGCAATAGCCGTCAGTGCACTAGAATCAATTCCACCTGACAAAAACATTCCAACCGGAACGTCAGCAAAAAGCTGTCTTGAAACGATATCTTCCAACAGCTGTCGGATATGTGCGGCCGTTTCTTCAACATTATGCGTATGCTGTTCACTTTTTAATTGCCAATAACGACGCAAACGTAGCTCATCTTTTGTATAGACTAAAAAATGAGCTGGTTTTAACTCATGAACATGTTTAAAAATGCCATTTCCTGGTGATCGCGATGGTGCTAACCCCATTATATCCGCTAAGCCCGTACGATCCACAATAGGCTTAATATCACGATGAGCCAATATACTTTTTAATTCTGAACCAAATACTAAAAATCCATCTCGAACCGTATAAAATAACGGCTTCACTCCTACTCGATCTCGTGCCATAAATAAGGTCTGCGTAGTATGTTCCCAAATGGCAAAAGCAAAAATACCGTTAAATTTTTGTAAGCATGCTTCTTTCCATTGTATATATGATTTTAACAACACTTCTGTATCCGAGTGCCCTGAAAACGTATGATTGTATTGCTGCAGCTCTTTCCGGATATCTTCTGTATTATACAGTTCACCGTTATAAACAATCGTATACGTTTTTCCAGCAACGGTCCGTGTCATTGGCTGAATGCCACCTGCTGGATCAACAACAATTAAGCGCGCATGACCAAACGCTACTTGTTTGTCTGTCCATGACTCTAATGCATCAGGCCCTCTTCGGTTTAACGTCGCTGCCATTTGTTCAATTTCTTTTTTTTCGCGTCTTAAATCTCGCCGCCAATCAATCCACCCTGTAATCCCGCACATCTGAATACCAGCTCCTTCTGGAATGTAACGGCCCTATGCAACCTTACATTTCCTCACTCCTAACCTATGCTATTCATTGAAAAAGCCAAAAGTGCCTCTTTTTGAAGGAACTGGACGTTTTGTAATTTGATCTCTTTCTTCCTACTTAAACAGTTATTTTATTCTTTTTTATAAAAGAAACGTTTGCCGATTTTTTCTACTAGACCCGGGGCAAGTTGATGCATTTTCGCTACAACCGTCATATAATTTGGCAAATTGATTTCTCTTTCTTTAGAGCTCAACGTTTTCACAACTCGTTTGGCTACTTCATCTGGTTGCAATAAATGAGCACCCATCTTTTCACCATATGTGCCGCTTTTATCAGCGCTTTTCAAAAAAGGTGTATGAATGGGCCCTGGATTCATAACGGATACGTCAATAGCATACGGCTTTAATTCAAGTCGTAAGCCATTTGAATAGCCAATTAATGCATGTTTTGTCGCTGCATATACACTCGCTTTTGCGGTTGCCACTTTCCCTGCTTGAGAAGCAATTTGAACAATGTGACCATGCCCATTTGCCATCATTAAAGGGATTACTCGGTTCGTAAATTGTATTAATCCAACAATGTTGACTTGAAAAACCCGCTCTACGTCCTCGTCGGCAATCTCCCACGACTCAGCAAACTGACCAATTCCAGCATTATTTATGACGATATCAGGAATAAGGTTTGCTTCTTTCAGTTCACCAACAACATGATGAATAGACGTGATGTCGCTTAGATCAAGTTTACATTCAAACACATTAGGCTCCGTTTCTATTAAGTTTTGATAACGACTTGCCAGCTTAACAATCTGAAAATGATGTCCCTTTAATTGATTGACCACGGCTTCACCTAATCCACTCGATGCTCCTGTAATCCATATCGTTTTCATTTGCGATCACAATTCCTTTTCTTCTTCTGTACGCTTTAGCTTACAATGGATTCTCCTTTTCCTTCAACTTTTTTCTTGCTATGATAGTTGGAGGAAATGGAGAGGGGCATTTCGTTTGAGAAACAGATTACATACCATCGTAAATCATAAAGCATTTCAATCAACCGTTATTATTTTAATTATTGCAAATGCCATTTTGGTTGGAATCGAAACATACGATTCCATCTATGAGCATTATTCTTTCTTTTTTTATCTTGCTGATCGTCTTTTATTGTGGCTTTTCACAATTGAAATTGTCATGCGCTTTTTTTCAACTTCTGTTCGTTCATTCTTTAAAAACGGCTGGAATTGGTTTGACACCATCATCATTTTAGCTGGACATTTGTTTACTGGTGGTCATTTTGTCACAGTTCTTCGAGTCCTGCGGGTATTACGGGTTCTACGCGCCATTTCCGTTATTCCTTCTCTTCGGCGCTTAGTGGATGCACTAGTTATGACCATTCCTTCTCTTGGTAACATCTTGTTTTTAATGGGAATCTTTCTATATATCTTTGCAGTGATTGGAACGATGTTGTTCAGTGGAATTGCACCTGAATACTTTGGAAACTTACAACGGACCATTCTTACTTTGTTTCAAATTGTCACATTAGATTCTTGGTCAAGTGGTATTATGCGTCCCTTAATGGCCTACAATCAATGGATTTGGATTTATTTCGTTTCTTTTGTACTCGTGGGTACGTTTATTATCTTTAACCTGTTTATTGGTGTTATCGTTAATAATGTTGAAAAAGCAAATGATTCAGAAGAAGACACGGACAATGAAGCAAAACAAGCACCAGCTACAGCAGAAGACGTTAAACGATTAGAACAGCAACTTGCAGCGATCCAGACAGAATTAAAAAAACTTCATCAACCTTCGAAAGAATAACACAAAAGCGCTATAAACGACTGTCTCCGTTTATAGCGCTTTTCTTCTTAGGCGAGAACTCGCGTACTAAAAAATTCTTGATACAGTTCTTGAACAGCTGTTTTAGCATCTTCTTGATGGATTCCAAATACAAGACTTGTCTCGGATGAACCTTGGTTAATCATTTCTATGTTCACATTTCTTCTTGATAATGCGCCTGATGCTCTTGAGATGACACCAATTGAATTGTGCATACCTTCTCCAACAAGCATCACCATTGCAAAGCCTCGTTCTATATGGACATCATCAACTTGTAATTCTGTTTTAATACGGCCAATTATTTGTTTTTCCACATCTTCTGTCAGTTGGCTTTCGCGAATAATAACGCTCGTATCATCAATACCAGTCGGAATATGTTCAAACGAAATCGAGCTATCCTCTAAAATTTCTAATAATCGTCTTCCGAATCCTACTTCGCGGTTCATTAAATACTTTCGCACATAAATGGTCGCAAACCCTTCATCTGCAGCAATACCAATAACAGGGTTATCAAACACTTCTCGCTCTGCCACAATCAACGTGCCTTCGCTTTTCGGATTGTTTGTATTTTTAACACATACAGGAATGCCGTTCCTAAATGCTGGAATAAGGGCTTCATCATGAAATACACTAAAACCAGCATAAGAGAGTTCACGCATCTCTCGATAAGTCATTTTTTTAATCTCAAATGGATCTTCAACAATCGTTGGATTAGCTGCGTACACTGAATCAACATCAGTAAAGTTTTCATAGAGATCCGCATTTACAGCAGCCGCTAATATGGCACCGGTAATATCAGAACCACCTCGCGGGAATGTCACAAGTGTGCCGTTCTCAGAAAAGCCAAAAAATCCAGGAAAGACAATAATTCCTTCTTGCTCTTTCAACTGATGTAAGCGTTCATAGGCAATGGGTAGTACTTGAGCATTCCCTGGCTCATCACTGACAAGTAACCCAGCATCTTTTGGATTTACATAGGACGCATTCATGCCGATGGAATGAAAATATGCAGCAATTAACTTTGCGTTGTTATCTTCACCGCTTGCTTTTAATGAGTCTATTAATTGATGTGTATTTTTATATGGTGCTTGGATTCGATTCACTAAGTCATTACGAATTTCGATTGTTGTTGCTTCATCAAGGCCTAAATCTAACACCATTTGTGCGTAGCGATCAACTACTTTTTGAAGCCATTGTTCCTGCTTTACTTCATTACCGTCCATGCAATATTGCGCCAATTCAATTAATAAATCTGTTGTTTTCACATCTTCTTTGTTTCGTTTGCCTGGAGCAGAGACAACAACAATCTTTCTTTCTTCGTCCGCTTGAATAATCGCAGCCACTTTTCTAATTTGTTCAGCGTTGGCAACTGAAGAGCCACCAAATTTTGCTACTTTCACGTTACGTTCCTCACTCTCCACTTTTCTCTCTGTTTTAATTACTCATATTATCATAATCCTTTTTGTTAAGCCACAGCTAACCGAATGAAAAAGCGACTTCTTCTCCTTTTATAGAGAAAAGTCGCAATTACATTTGCTTTTTATGTCATGCGTAGCTAGCTCATAAACCAAGCAAACCATAACGGCCCGCGTGACGTTTGAAACGCAACAGCTGTACACGAAGATTCAGGTAAAAACTCGCCGCTTTCCTCCACTTCTCCGTACGTTGCATCACTAATATCATTTGTAAAACCAGCCTCGTTAAAACATTCAGGTGCACTGTATAAATTCAACGTGTAGTCCACGATAACGCGGTCAGACTCATCCGCTCCATATTCAACTTGGATAACAAAACCAAGTATAATAATAAGTATGCTTGCTACGACGCCAATTAACCATCTATGCTTCCTCACCGTTCTTCCCCCTATGTACTTTATGTCTCTTTTTGAAACAGACTTTAATTGAAAGCCTTTCACTTTATGACATGCAGTTGACACCAGTTTACACCTTCTCTTAGCATTACGAAAGCAATAAATGAATTTTCACTTCAACATATAAAAAAGCAAATACTGTTTAACCAGTATTTGCTTACTCTTCTTTCACACTTGCTTCTTACCAAATCTTCATGATTCGGATTGAATAATAATAACTGTTAACGGAGCAATTACCATTTCATTTCCATCAAAGGAGACACCGATAGATCGTCAATTGGCTCAACTCCAGCTTTTTCCCGATCCACAAGCACATTTGAAGAGGAGAGATCGGATTCAAGCAAAATGTCCGATTTCGCGTATCGCCATTTATAAAAGCAGTATATGTCTCGCTCTCATCCGTTGATTTAAGCGTATAGCCGATCACAACGTCTTCCTGCTCTATTTCAGGCGCTTCAACTAACGAGACGTGCTCTTCAATAACTGACAAACTTCCTAAACGGAATGCATTAGATGACCTTCTTAGTTGAATTAAACCTTTCGTATAGTTCATTGTATCATTGTGTATGCCCTCCCCTTCCGCCTTTGTCCAATCGAATTGATTCACAACATCCGTTGAATTATGAATAGAATTATGGATTTTTAAATGGCTCACCATGTTCGTCTTCCTTTAAGTAAAATCACTTTCCGTTTTAACATCCTGATTAAGCCACTGTATTATTAAACCTTTTTACTGGTATATCACGTGCGTATTCGCAGTAATTACGATTCCATCGATCGACTATGTAAGAAAATCTTACAATTTTATTCACATCGTTCTCTTAGCTATGATATATTATTACACAACAATCGTGGGTAAACTCAACTGTGAGGTGGAGAGGGTTGTCATACAAAGATAAAAAGGTCATTACCATTGGGATGGTTAGTGAACTAACTGGTTTAACGGAGAGAAAAATACGTTATTATGAAGAAAGAAAACTGCTTTTTCCAGAACGATCAAAGGGTGGAACACGAAAGTACTCTTTTTTAGACGTTGAACGATTAGTTGATATTGCAAACAAAATGGAAGATGGTATGCAAACTTTCGAAATAAGACGCATGGAACAAAAAGCGATTCGCAAACAGGAAGTTAGAGAAAAGATGCTCCGAGGACAGCTTAACGCTGCCTTTAATATTCGGAAATAACAGAAACAACTACGGTTTTTAACCTAGTTGTTTTTTTTTTTTTGGAATTTCCTTTTACTTCCTAACATGAAAGCGCCTGTTTTTGCAGCAAACTAATAGCAAAAAGGAGTAGAAACATGGTCAAATCTTTTTTTTCAATTTGTTTGATGCTTATTACAGCGTTCCTTATTAGTTCAACCCCTGTACTGGCGTCTAGCAAGCAGGTGGCAATCATTATTGATGATTTTGGAGGAGAAGTGAAAGGAGTCGAACAATTTTTAACTGGTGATATCCCAATCACTGCCGCTATTATGCCTTTTTTAGATCAGGCGCAAGAACAAGATAAATTAGCGTCTGAGCATGGGTTAGAAGTGATTATACATTTACCCCTAGAGCCAAAAGTAGGTAAAAAATCCTGGTTAGGGCCTAACCCCATTACTTCTGATTTAAGTGACGACGAAATTAACCATCGTTTAAATCAGGCATTGGAGCGTGTTCCCCATGCAAAAGGATTAAATAATCACATGGGTTCAAAAGGAATGGAAGACAAAAGAATAGTGACGCTAATTGTCCAGTTCGCCAAGAGAAACGGTCTTTATTTGCTTGATAGTGGAACAACACCAAAATCACTTATGCCAGAAATTGCAAATCAATACCTTGTACCTTGCTTTAAGCGAACCCTTTTTATTGATGACTCTTTGTCCTCGTATTCTTACGTGAAAAAACAGCTTCAAACATTTATGGAGACCACTGACCGCCATGAGTACCCTATTGCAATTGGACATGTTGGGGTTAAAGGGAATGAAACGTATAACGCATTAAAAGAGTCGAAACGCTTATTCTCGGAAGCCAACATCATCCTCGTTTATCCATCTCAATGGATAGCACCGCAAGTCGAAAAAGATTTTAAGCAACTACATGTAAAAAAGGAGAATCATTATGTTACGACGTTCTGAAAAATGGGCTATTGCATTAGCAAGTACACTAATCATTGGCATGCTGATTATTAAACCAGCACCAAACATGCATCGCGCGTCCATTCATCAACAATCCAATAATCATTTTAATGCCTCTGTTTCTCAAGAAGCAATCGATCACTTGCAAGCAGAAGATCTTGCTCTTACCACTAATATGATGTTTCATTCGTTTACGACAAGCTTAGAAGAATGGACAACGAGAGAGCAGCTTGACAGAAAGCTTGAAGAAGAAGTTGAACAGCATCCTTATATAGAAGGAATTGCCCTTGTAGATGGTACGAATCAAATTATTGAAAAGGCAGGTTCTTCTTTAGACCTTAACGAGTTGCCCGTTTTTACTACAACCTATAATGCGATTCAGTATTCTCTTCCATATCAAAAAGAAGATCACTCTTACATTATGGTTAAAAAGGCATTAGCATCCGGCAACACCGTTATTAGCGAAATCAATCTGGCTTTTATTCAATCATTCCTATCAAAGCACGCCATGATCGCTGATAGCGAAGGAACACTCTTTATGTCTGGCGAAAACGCCCAGGTTGACTTTAATCAACAAACAACGCTACCAGATGGCCAACAAGCAACAACCGTCCCAGGCTTAAATTGGAATATTTACGTTAATTCACAAACAAAAAGTCAAAATAACCCTATCGTCGCTGAAGAAGTCATTGTAAAACTAGCCCCCAACACAAACGTTGAGCAGTGGGCCATAAAAAACGATCATACTGTTTTAAAGGAAAATCATCCTTACGTTGTATTACAATCAACCATTGAAGAAGATGCTTATATCCAAAAGCTAAAGAGTGATGAAGCCGTTATTTTCGCTGAGCACAATTACTCTTTCGTCAATAAAGCCGTTATTCAAGAAACGAAAGTAGAACCAAATGATGAATTCTTTAAACCGTACCAATGGAATTTAGAACAAATTGACATTGAAAAGGGCTGGAATTATGCCAATGGTTCAGACACAACGATTGCAATCATTGATTCAGGTGTCGATCCAGAGCACCCAGACCTTCAAGGGAAGTTAGTAGAAGGCTACAATGCAATTGATGATACATCCAACGCAATTGATGATAATGGTCACGGCACGCATGTTGCTGGTATCGCTGCAGCGTTAACAAACAATGTTGAAGGCATCGCCGGCGTCTCTTGGCAAAGTAAAATTATGCCCATTAAAGTATTAAATACAGATGGAGAAGGCTCTTCCTTTTCTGTTGCTAGAGGGATTTATTGGGCGGTAGATCATGGAGCTGATGTCATTAATATGAGTTTAGGTGATTATTATCACTCTGATGTTTTGTACGATGCCATTGAATATGCATATAGTAAAGACGTTACACTTATTAGCGCTTCCGGTAACGAAAATACAGATGACCAAATGTATCCTGCTGCCTATCCACAGGTCATCACGGTTGCTTCTGTTAATCAAGATAAGAACCGCTCTTTCTTCTCGAATTACGGGGATTATGTAGATGTTTCAGCTCCTGGTGAGCATATCCCTAGTACGTACCTTGAAAACCAGTATATTTTATTGTCTGGTACTTCTATGGCCGCCCCACATGTAGCTGGTTTAGCGGCACTCGTGCACTCCACTAACCCTTCACTATCGAATGAGGAAATTGGAAACCTTATTTTAGGTCATGCGAATCAGCTAGGTGACGGGGATTTTAACGTTTATTACGGTTATGGAGAAATTGATGTCAACGACACACTTACATCGATTGACTAAAGATACTCTTCATGCAAAGCATTAAATAAAAAAGCGCTATTCATGAACGCTCGTACCGGTACACGGTATGTAGCGTCTTCATTGAATGCGCTTCTTTCTTTTAAAAGACATATTAGTAAACGAATTTCTTTTCATTCTTTTTGGAAAGGAACCACCTTCGCAGATGATCGCTGATGAAATTCGCACAAATACCCTTGTCTCTTTCTTTTTAAAAATGTTTCGCGACGAATAGGTCTCGGCGCGGACCATTCAACAGAATGAAGATTACTCCACTTATCATGGGTAATGTATTCCATTTTAAAATAATAAATCGATCCGGACGTATATTGTTCACATATATACTTTACTGTTTGTTTTGAGTGCATATCGTAAGGTCGCGCTCCTTTTTCTTTTTATTTTACCCAAGGATTTTCGCACTCATTCAGAGGATACTATTCTTGACGGACTCGAAAAGAGCGTTTACGATTATAAGGAGCACATGAAAATCTAACATAAAGAAGTGATACATGTATGCAAACATTACGAGATCGTTTATTAACAGACAATGAAATCGCACCATTAATCATATCTGCCGACAAGGTCGCACACGTTCAATTAAATAATCCATTGCAACACGCGTTACTTGTTCTTATTAAATCAGGATATACAGCCATTCCCGTTTTAGATTCTTCGTTTCACTTAAGGGGAATGATTAGCAAGTCATTAATTTTGGATTCTTTATTGGGTGAACATGACTTTGAACTTGATCGGTTATCAACGTTAACAGTTGGCGATTGTATGAATCAAGATGTTCCTTGCATTCGTCCAGAAGCAACATTTTCTAAAGCGCTATCGCTATCCATTAATCATCCCTTTTTATGCGTTGTCGATGATCAAAAAGCATTTACCGGGATTTTAACAAGACGTTCCATTTTAAAATTAATTAGCAAATACATGCACCAACATTAAGGCCTAAGATGGTTATTCACTTGCTTCTCTCGGCTTTTAAACATAAGTGTTAGCCCTTTTGCTGCTAAACTAGCTGGCACAACTGACGCAAAACAAACGTGATCAATCATTATTGTTCCGTCTTTTCCTTTAACAAATTGATGGGTATGTTCCCAATACGAAAAAGGAAACGGCGGATTTTCCATTTTGTCTTTAAATTCATGTGGCGGACTCTCTGAAAAAATGGTTGTTTTAAACTGAATACGATTCCCAGTGTAAGGAACTCGAATTAGAATTGAATCGCCCTCTTGTGATACATTTACAGGTGGGAAGGTTTGAATGCGCGCTAAATTATTTGGATTTGAAAAAAACGCCCAGGCCTCTTCTAAGGAAACAGGAAGGTCGGTTTTATACGTAAAGAGATAATGATCCATTTCATCCTCCTTGTTGTCATACATAAATTTCGAGCAAGATTCCCTCTAGTTTCCCTACCCTTTTTAATAAATCCATACTCGTCTTTTGCTCATCAAATAACTCTTTCGTCAAAAGATCCATCTCTTGATTGACCACTTGTACGAGTTGATGCTGTTTAAATTGACCAAATTGATGACTTGTTCTTACTGACACATGGTAACTGTCATTTAATACGTGTTTTAAACAGTCCTCTAATGAACGACGAAAAGACGTCAATGCGCCGTAGGACCGCTGGTTAACTAAATCCGTCCCTTGCGCCTTTAAATGGTCAATCTTCTCGAATAAACTGCTGAGGGCCTGCTGCTTTAATTGTTCTTGAAAGCGCTCCTTTTGATTTACTGAACCATTGCTTTTTGTTTGTGCGTGTCTGGCCGGTAAAGAGCTTGTACTTTTATTAATATGCTTAAGTTCAAACAAGACATTTCTCCCCAATCGTCCTCAAATCGAATGCTTAAGAGGCTAGCTCTATACTTTTTTCTGAAAGAATGGTAAAATAGAGTATTCATTCGCAAGACCTCCTAACTAACTGGAGGTGTCAGAATGCTTTTTTACACACACTTAACATCTAAATACTATTATGAAGTAACAATGAGCAAAATCAATCACTATTTACACGATTACCGGGTAAAGCATGATTGTGCACCTACGATAAACGATTTGTCTCTCGCCACTGGAATACCGGAAGAAGAGATATTAGAGTGCATGGAGTTTGCGAATGAAACTCACTACTTGATCTAAGCCGTCCACATTTGTGAATGGCTTGTTTTCATTATTGTTTAGCGGTTGTTTTCACAATTTCTATAATGACCTGAGCAATTTTAGCTAGTGAATGAACAGCAATGCGTTCATTGGTCGTATGAATTTTTTCGTAACCAACGGATAAATTAATTGTCGGTATACCAAAGCCAGAAATAACGTTTGCGTCACTTCCGCCTCCACTCGCCCGCATGGATGGTGTTAAACCAAGGGTAGTAATGGCTTCATGGGCAATCCGAACAACTTCAGCATCTTCGGATTCTTTATACCCTGGGTAAGAATAAGTAATTTGAACCTCACATGACGTGCCCATTTCTTTTGCTGCATTTTCAAATGCTTGTTTCATTGCGGATACTTGTTTTTCAAGTTTGGCTTTTTCTAGAGAACGAGCTTCAGCCGTAATTTCTACATAGTCACACACAATATTGGTTTGCGAACCACCTTCAAATCGACCAATGTTTGCGGTCGTTTCGCGATCAATTCGGCCAAGAGGCATTTGCGCGACTGCTTTTGATGCTACTGAAATGGCTGAAATTCCTTTCTCTGGCTCAACACCTGCATGAGCTGTCTTTCCAAACACTTTCGTGACAAGTTTCGCTTGAGAAGGCGCTGCAGTAATCATGCCTCCCACTTCCCCATCGCTGTCAAGGGCATAGCCGTATACAGCACGGAGCAATTTCTGATCAAGCGCTTTTGCCCCAACTAAGCCTGATTCTTCCCCAACAGTAATAATAAATTGTATATCACCATGTTGAACTTCTTTCTCCCTTAAGACTCGAATGGCTTCCAGCATTGCTGCAATACCAGCCTTATCATCTGCACCGAGAATAGTCGTTCCATCTGTTCGTATGTATTCGTCTTCAACAATCGGTTGAATGTTTTTTCCCGGAACCACCGTATCCATATGAGATGTAAAATAAATCGTTTTAATCTCTTCAGTGCTTGTTCCTGGCAACGTACAAATTAAGTTGTTTGCACCGTGACCTGTTTTTTCTTGCGCCTGATCTTCTTCCACCTTTAAACCTAAATCGGAAAATTTCTTTTTTAATAAAGCTGCAATTTCTGCCTCATGTTTCGTTTCAGAACTGACCTTAACCAATTCAATAAATTCATTGACGATTCTCTCTGTCATCGTTTCTTCACTCCAATAACCATAATCACTTCTATCATAACGAATATTGCCGCACATTTCATGTTTGGTGCTCACACAATTCAATCAGTACATCGCTTGTACACGCCGGTTTTATAAAATTAATCCGCTTTCGATTACTACCTGTCTTCGCCTTTTCATAAATAAATTCGTAGCCATTCTCTTCTAAACAGTTTTGTAGAGACTGTAAATCAGAACTTAGAAGCGCTAAATGGTGAAAACACGGAGATGCACGTCTCGCTAAGTACCTTTGCAAGGAACGATTCTCAGGAAACGGTAAAAGTAGTTCAATTGAAAAGGATTTGACTTGCACATGGTAAACCGTCACTTGCTGTTCATGCACAATTTCACAATTTCCTTCTGCTAGAGAAAAAAGCGAATAAAATTGAGATACTTCCTCTTTTGATTTTACAACATATGCAATGTGATCTAATTTAATATCAAGCATAAAACACCTCTTGTTGCTTTCCAGGCAATCAGTTACACTATCAGTAGAATAGTGTGAGTGGGGTGAAGACTATGCCACGAAAATTTCAACGATTAATTATTTACATTATGATTGCAACACTCGTATTAGGGGGCGTGTTTACCGCAGCTGCCGGTTTAGGCATGTTCTAATCATACCTTTAAAGTAGACAAGCCAGGCGGAGTCCATTGAGATTTCCGCCTGAAGCATGTGTGTGGTCATATCCTTATTTCTTCAACAAGTTAAATTGCTTCCCTAACGCCGAAAAGCTTTTTGTTTCTTTCACTACAATCACTTTACTTCCAATCTCTACTCTTTCATATACATACTCTACAGAAGAATTCTCTAAGCGAATACAGCCTAACGAAGCGTTGTAACCTATGGAATGCGGTTGATTTGTTCCGTGTAGTCCGTATGTACGCCCATTCGTTCCATTCGCATCAAAGCCAATCCACCTGCTGCCAAGTGGGTTCCGTTTATCGCCTCCAGCTATATTCTTTTTACGATAGTAAGGATGCTTTGCTTTAACAAGCACATGGAATTCACCAAGAGGTGTTTCTTCTCCTTTTTTTCCACTTGCAACCGGAAACACATCGCTTATACGGTTCGCTTCAAAGATTGCCATTTCATTTGTTTGGACATTCACAATAACCGCTGCTTTTTCCACTGGAAATTGTTCTGGAAGTAAAGTTGATAGCATAATAAACGTAAACAGAAAAAAAGACCATTTCACATTTGTCACCCCTATGAAGTTGAACTCCATTTAGGGTTTGCTCAATGATCTCTTTTTATCCGATTTTTGCACCCAAAGCGCGTCTTTTGTCTTTAAATATTGTTCAAATTCAAACACAATTAAAAGAAGGGAAGACCGACTTTCAAACTCTTCTCTTGTTTTTGGAAGCGGCATATTCCGAAATTCGGTGCGCATTTCTTCTAACTGCAAGAGAAAATAAGCAACTGAATTGGTAGGACTAACTGCGCGTGACAGCTCTTCTAGAAAATTCGCGACCTTTTCTTGCTGAGGGACTGACCCATTAATTCTTGTTAAGTGTGGCATTAAACGTTCAATGATCTCAAGTTGCTTTTCGCGCATTGAAAAATAATGATAATAATGATTTTCTTCTGATAAGAGATGATTTTGCATTGAAACAAAGGCAACTTTCTTACTTTCCTTCAACACTTTATCTAACTGAGGAAGTTCATTTCCATCCCAATTGCTTTCACCTGCACGTATGTAGATCGAAAGCTGCTTCAACGTTGCCTTAAGCAACTCTTCAACTTGCATACGTCGCTGTCGTAATAGTTTATCTTTAGAAGGCATATATAAATTCATCACTAGTGCCGTTCCAATCCCAATAAAAATAAGCTGTAGCTCATTCCAATAAAAGCTGATAGACGTCTCACCAACAACATATAAATGCATAACGATAACAGAACTCGTTACAATGCCATCGCTTGCTTTTACGAGTAAGACAACTGGGATAAAGAGCAAAATAAAGAGTGCTGCAGCAACAGGGGTGTAACCGAGTAATTCAAACAAAACTGAGCTCATTATTAGTCCGATGATACAAGCAATAAAGCGCGCCCATGATACAAGTAATGAATTTCTACGGGTGACCGAAATACAAAGAATGGTAATAATCGCCGCAGAAGAAGCAAAGTTTAATTCAAGTAACTGCGCTATGGAAAGTGAAATCAATACACCGATCGCCGTTTTTAATGTTCGATAGCCAATTCTAAATTTCATGATACCCCTATCTCTATAAGTAGTACGCTTAGTTTATCACGTTACAAGATTAAAAATCTATTTTGAGTCGTTTTTTGCGCGAAACGGGCAAGCGCCTGTAATTGGTACACAGTCATCTCCAATAAAAAACTGCTTCCATTCCCGGTGATCTACATCACCATAATGGCTTATATCAGGATGTTTCGGTATTTGATCCCACGCCTCTACCCTTTTCCGAACAGCTTCTCGAGAGTTATGACCTTTAGGCTCAGTCCCCTCTAAACCTTGAAAAATTTCTCGAGGTTGAAAACCGATGACCATACTTTGCCCTAAATCTCGTGTAATACGCTGCTTATATGCAGGTGTATTGGCAAAAGCAAACATGGATTGACCATTAAAACAAAATGACCACAAATGGTGATTCGGATCACTCGGTGTATGAGCTGGCCATACACTTTCATCTTTATCATTTAAGTATTGCAAGATATCCCAAAAATAGCGTCGATAGTAATCCAAGGTTTGCTCCTGTTCTTCAGGCTCGATAAACACAAAAAGTCCACGCCGAATAAGCGGTCGTTTCGCCATTAAAGATTGAAATGCTGTTAATGTACTCGGTAGTGACGTCCAATCAGCATGCGATAAAAAGGAATAACGCAACTCACCTTTGCGCTCTCCTTTTTGTCCAAAAAAACATGGAAAAGTTTGATCCGTCACAACATTACTGTATTGTTCGTAACTTTCGTTCACCCAGGCTGGTACAGCATCCGAACGCATGTCTTCAGTCGTTAATAAGCGTGATGCTTTCATATAGAACCCCTCCTTTAACATTCCTATTCATCTTATGAAGCCCTAACAGAATCTAGACACTTTTTTACAAATAAAGCATGTCTAAAATCGTCTACGCCCACATTATTATAAGAATAAAGCATGTCTGTTGTGTAAGGAGAGTGTTCTTAAATGCCCGCTTTTCTCTCGGCGTTTATTCTAGGTTTATCGTTGGCCGTCCCCGTAGGTCCAATCTGTTTAGCCATTCTAAAAAAAGGTGTTTCTCACGGTTTTCTTCCTGCCTTATTTATTGGTATTGGCGCAATTCTTGCTGATCTTCTTTTTATGATCATTATTTACTTTGGCTTAGCGCAGTTTATTTTTATGCCTTCTGTACAAATCATTCTCTATGTATTTGGGGCTGCTCTTTTAATTTATCTGGGCATCGAGTCGATTAATAAGCGAAAGACTGCTCTTCAACGTTCGAGCAGCCTCACAGCACCAATCTGGGCATCGTTTTGGACAGGGCTATCCATTGCCTTGTTTAACCCAATTAATTTAATGTTTTGGTTTGGCATTTTTGGCTCCACATTGGCAGAGTTAATGACTGAACAATCAGGATCATTTATCTATTACATCGGTTTTTTATTTACTGGCATACTTGTATGGAACATTAGTCTCTCGTTTCTTGCTTCATATTTTGGACAGTTCCTTAGTCAGTCGCTTTTACCAATTTTAAATGTTATCGCTGGCCTATGCTTATTACTGTTTGGCTTTCATTTCGCTTTAAAGCTTGCAGAGGTGGTGTTCTAACCCCTTCATCTTCAACAGCTGTCGTTACCTTAAGGGGTAGATAAATATGAACTATTGTCCCTGTACCAGCCTTTGTTTTAATTTCCATGCGACCGCCATGAAGTTCAGCAATTTTGTGGCAAATCATTAAACCTAAACCAGTCCCTTTTTCTTTTGATGAAAAAAACGGCTGGCCTAATAAGTAAAGACGATTCGGGGAAATACCTACGCCTTTATCAATAATTTGAACACAGAGTTGATTTTGTTCCGACGTCACTCGTATTTCAATGGTTGATGTTTTTTCACTAGCGTCAACAGCATTTTCAATTAAATTTAAAAAGAGTAAATCTAATTCTTCCTTGTAACCGTTAAAATAAAACGACTCTGCGCTTGAAATAGCGACTGGGTTATGTTGAGTCAATGCTTGTATTTCGTCTTTTTTCATGAAAGATTGTAAATAATCATTCATTTCAATTGTTTCGCTTGGTTTCATCCCTTTTTGCTGCGCAAGAAAAACATAATCATTAATAATTTTTTCCATTTGTTCGAGTTCTTCATCAATAACAGCTAGCTGACTCTCAGGTATTGTTTTCATTTCCTTGTATAATTGCATAAACCCCTTGATAGTCGTTAATGGATTTCTAATTTCATGTGCCATACTCGCTGATAAACGGGACGCAACTTTCATTGCTTCCTCTCGTTTCTTTGACGAGCGATGTGATTGCTTCAATACTGAAATATATAGCTTTTTTCCCTCAATATGAACAGGGAGGATGGCACACATCGTATAAAGTAGACTGCCTTCCCCATTAATTAACTTAACAGGTCTAAATAAAATCTCCTCTTGTTGATTGCGAACGGATTCCTTAATGAGCTTTAATTCTCTCGCTTGGATATGTTGGCGCAAGGGTCTTCCAGTAAGAAGCTGTTCTTCTTCCTCTACACCTAAATAAAGATGGGCTGCTTTATTTGCGTAATGAATGGTCATATCGTCATGTAAAATGTAGCATTCATTTGATAGCTCTAGTATATTAATCAGTTCGTTGCGCGCGATTAATTGCTCCACCCGTTGTTTGGCATTAATGACATCAAATAAAATATAGCCATAATAGGTAATAATTCGAACTTCATATTCTGTATGCTGATAGTAAAACGTAATCACTTGCTTTTTCATGTCTTTAGACATTAATTCCTTCGGAACAAAACTCCAGATGGAATCATGTACATCTAAAAATTCACGACCGACAGCACTTCCATCGATGATTTTGCCATCTTCGTCTGTAAGCCATCTTAATTTCTTTGTATAATCCTTTGTCACTAAACTTAGTCGGATGTCTTCAGTCTTGTTATCAGCCTCGAAAGTATAGAGCATGTAATCTTGATCTAATACCGCATGCTTAATGGTTAAATGGATGGGAGAGTGATTTGTTTCGAGAACCCATTCTTCCATTGATTGATAACTTAAAATTGTGGACATCGGAATTTCATCGTTATGATTACTTAGCTTAGCTAATTTATTAAAAGCTACATTCCGCATGATGATGACGTCTTCATAAATAACACATTGCGGTGCGTTTGACTGATTCAGTAATTCTTTAATCATCGCCTTCATACGTGCCGTCGATGCGATTGACTATCTCATCGACATAAAACCCCCTTTTCATTCTTGACATATTCCAACAATTGATTCTTTTTTTCTTTTTAAATTCCTCCTAAATAACAAATTTTACGAACAGAACTTGTTGACAAAAAAAGCAAAAGAACGACAAGAAGACCCCCTTTTTCGCTAAAGTTCTTTATGTTTTTTTCTTTTTAACTCTTTTTTGACATTGTCAAAACTTTTCGTTTAAAGCCGTTCGTTTTTTGAACAAAGAGTAGGTATGTTACACTAACACTATCTAAAGAAATGGGAGTGAGTACATGAGTCAGTTAGAAAAAGCAACGTTTGCTGGCGGCTGCTTTTGGTGTATGGTTAAACCATTTGATCAATATGAAGGTGTGGAGTCTGTCATTTCTGGTTATACTGGCGGTCATACGGAAAACCCCACTTACAAAGAAGTTTGTAGCGAAACAACTGGACATTTTGAAGCAGTTCAACTAACATTTGACCCTTCTCTTATTTCCTACGAAACGATTCTTTCTTTGTTTTGGCAACAAATTGATCCGACAGATCCAGGTGGACAATTCCACGATCGCGGCGATTCGTATCGAACGGCGGTTTTTTATCATAGTGATGAACAAAAAAGAATGGCTGAACAGTCAAAGCAAGCATTAGAAGATAGTGGTAAATTTTCAAAACCAATTGCAACACTCGTATTACCAGCGAAACCGTTTTACCCTGCCGAAGAATACCACCAAGATTATTACCAGAAGAATGCATTTCATTATCAACTCTATCGCAAAGGTTCAGGGCGAGCAGACTTTATTGAACGACATTGGAAAGGGGATCCATCATGACAAACAACTCAAACGATCAGTTAAAAAAGAAGCTAACACCTATGCAATATCACGTTACACAAGAGAATGGAACAGAGCCACCTTTTAAAAACGACTATTATGATCACGAAGAAGATGGTATTTATGTGGATATTGTCTCTGGTAAGCCATTGTTTTCTTCCAACGATAAATACGACGCAGGTTGCGGGTGGCCGAGCTTCACAAAACCAATTGAAGAAGAAGAGATTCTTGAAAAAGAAGACCGTAGTCATTTTATGGTACGGACTGAAGTTCGTAGTAAAGAAGCTGACTCCCACCTTGGTCATGTTTTTCCAGATGGTCCTGGAGCTAATGGTCTTCGCTATTGTATTAATTCTGCTGCGCTTCGATTTATTCCAAAAGACAAACTGGATGATGAAGGCTACAGTGTTTACAAAAAATTATTTTCGTAAAACGAAACACATTTCTTGCTAGACTAAGAGTGAAGAGCGTAAACGATTATGAGTCCTTTTCCGGCTTTGGACTCGTATAATCGTTTACGCTTTTTTTGTTGCTTTTAGCGATCTTTCCTTGTCTACTTCGACTAGGTGATCTTCCTGCCGGTCTTAAAAACAGCGGCAAGTTCAATCGACCATACCGATCTTTTTATATGTTTTCGTTAAGTTTCTTGTCGTTTTTTGGTATGATAGATTTGGGTTATCAATCTTGGGTAAAGGAATGGTGAAAATGAAAACGCGTACAGAAAGAGATACAATTGGAGAAATTCAAGTTCCTGCCGATAAATACTGGGGCGCACAAACACAAAGAAGTTTGGAAAACTTTAAAATTGGTACTGAAAAAATTCCGTTTGAAGTGGTTCGTGCTTTTGCAGAATTAAAAAAAGCAGCCGCAATTGTAAACGGTAAGTTAAAAGGTCTACATCCGCAAAAGGTTGAAGCCATTACATATGCCGCTGATCAAATTGTCGCTGGTGGATTAGAGGATCACTTCCCGCTTGTTGTTTGGCAGACAGGAAGCGGTACACAGTCGAACATGAATATGAATGAGGTCATTGCCTATCTAGCAAACGGTTATTTAAGTGAACAAGGCTATAACGATGTGACCGTTCATCCAAATGATGATGTGAACCACTCTCAAAGCTCTAACGATACATTTCCGACTGCGATGCATGTTGCGACAGTCATTTTCGCTGAGACTGAATTAATTCCAGCTTTAAGACAGTTTAAACAAACGCTTGAAGCAAAAGAACAAGAATTTTCGGATATCGTTAAGATTGGTCGTACCCACTTGCAAGATGCGACGCCTTTAACGTTCGGTCAAGAAATTAGCGGTTGGAAACATATGCTGACTACTTGCTCAACGATGATTGAACAGTCTCTTGATCACGTTCGTGCCCTTACAATCGGCGGAACAGCTGTTGGTACAGGCTTAAATGCACCTATCGGCTTTAGTGAAGAGGTCTCAGCGCAACTTAGCGAGCAGATAGGCTTTTCTTTTAAAGCGTCTGAAAACCATTTCCACGGGTTAACAAGCCATGATGAGCTCGTCTATTTCCATGGAGCACTTAAGGCACTTGCAGCTGACGCTTTTAAAATCGCTAATGATATCCGTCTTCTAGCAAGCGGTCCACGTTGTGGTATTGGCGAAGTAATCATTCCTGCAAATGAGCCAGGTAGTTCCATTATGCCAGGTAAAGTCAATCCAACTCAAAGTGAAGCACTAACAATGGTTGCAGCACAAGTACTTGGAAATGATGCTGCTATTGGTTTTGCAGCAAGCCAAGGACATTTTCAATTAAATGTCTTTAAGCCTGTTATTATATACAATGTCCTTCAATCCATGCGCCTATTATCTGACGGCCTGAATAATTTCCATGATAAGTGTCTCATTGGATTAGAAGCAGACAAAGCAAAAATGGATCAGTTGCTAAATGAATCCCTTATGCTCGTAACTGCATTAAATCCGCATATCGGCTATGAAAATGCTGCTAAAATTGCCAAGAAAGCTCACGCTGAAAATACGACATTAAAAGAAGCGGCAATAAGCAGCGGTTTGTTAACTGAAGAGCAATTTAACGAATATGTTGTACCAGGTAATATGATTTCTCCTAAATAATTAGTTGACGCTCCTTCTTTATAGGGGGCGTTTTTTCTATTAATGATCCCATACAGCTTTATATCGAGTAGCTTCAAATAAATCGTCTAAAGATACGTTGAAAAATTGCGCGATTTTTTCCGAGATTAATGCATTGACTTGCCTTTTGCCTGATTCAATTTGCGATAAGTATCCGGCAGAGATTCCTACTTGTTTGGACACTTCTTCTAAGCTAAAGCCTTTTTGAATGCGCAACATTCTTAGTCGACTCTCACCCATTCTCTTTCCCTCACTTTCTATAGTCACATCACTTCATCGTACGTATAACGCACAATATATTTATTCGTTTTTAAACGCTTCACTTCCACAAGTGGCCCTATTTCATAGCCATTTTCCCAATTGTCTTCCAATTTCGCTTGAATACACTTTGCTTGAAATTTTGATCGAAATACCTCTCGATAATAAATCCAATGAGGTCTTTTAGATTTCATACGGACTCCTCCATTAACCATTCATGATGGATATTGGTAAAAATAGTTTATCCTTAATCATTCATTTTATCATAGAACTGTCAAAAAAACGGAGACTCCCTCACTTTCACAAAAATATGGTAAACTAATGTATGAGAAGACCTTAGAAAGGAAGTTATTCATGGCGAACATCGAAGGCAGTATAACAGAAGCAACGATTGAAAGTGAACAATTACAGTGCACCATTTCATTATCTGTCTATCTACCAGCAAATTATACACCACTAAAATCTTACCGGTTAATGATTTGTCAAGACGGACAAGATTTCTTTCGCTTTGGACGTGTGCACCGGCAGGTAGATTCATTAATAGACGATTTAGACATTGAAGAACTTATCGTTGTTGGTGTTCCATACCCAAGTGTAGCAATGAGACATACTTGGTATCACCCTAATAATGAGACCCATGTAGCCTATACACGATTCCTAGCGTGCGAACTACTTCCTTATTTAGAAAAAAACTACAGTGTCGAACCATTGGCAGAAGCACGTATGTTGGCGGGAGATTCATTGGCAGCAACGATTTCCTTGCTAACTGCTTTAGAATATCCTACATTATTTAAAAAGCTTTTATTATTCTCCCCTTATGTCAATCAAGTGGTTGAGGATAAAGTAAGTCAATTCAAGAAAAAAGACATCTTATCCATTTATCACATTATTGGCAAAAAAGAAGATGTTGTCAAAACGACAGACGGAAAAGAAGCAGATTTCTTAACACCTAACAGACAACTAAAAGAAGTATTCCACAACACACCTTTTCACTACACGTACGAAGAGTTTGATGGTGATCATACGTGGACTTACTGGCAGAACTATCTTTCCACTGGATTAAAATCGTTGTTTCCATTATAAAGGAGGTATGATTAATGCTTAATTACGGAATTGTTCTTTTTCCATCAAAACCCTTTCAAGACACAGCTAACGGATTAAGGCGGCGTTATGATGCCCATTATGCGAACATCCCACCTCATATTACGTTAAAAGAAAGTTTCTCAATAAGCAATGAGGAATTACCAAAAATGATTCACATGTTACGAGATATTGCTCGTCAATGTTCACCAATTGATATTCATGTGTATAAGGTAGATACATTCTTTCCACAATCAACTACCATTTTCTACAAACTAAAAGAAAACAAACAGCTTTCTTGGTTGAACGAGAAGCTTTATCAAGAACCGTTTCCGACTGATCGTGCGCATTCAGTCTTTATACCCCATATTACCATTGCACAAAAGCTACAGCAGGCAGAACATGATGATATTGTAGGTCAACTTAAAATGATTGATGTGTCTCATCAAGAGACCATTGATCGTATTCAACTTCTTTACCAACTCGATAACGAGTCGTGGACTGTTTATGAAACATTTCTTTTGCAAGGCCAGTCAACATGATTGAACACATTGATGTACAAGTTGCTACTAGTGAGTCGCTACAAGCACAGTGCTTCGAGATTAGAGAAGACGTGTTTATTAAGGAGCAAGGCGTGGCTGCACAGGTAGAAAGAGACGAGCATGATAAAACCGCTACCCACCTTTTACTTACAGCTAACCAGAAAGCTATCGGTGCTGCTCGTATACGAATGGTAGGCAAGGCAGGAAAAATTGAACGAGTAAGTATTTTAGAACCTTATCGCAATAAAGGATATGGGGAACAATTGATGAAAAAAATAGAAGAAGTAGGTTTCGCAAAAGGCGTAGATGAATTGGTGCTAAACGCTCAAGAACCGGCTCTTGCTTTCTATTTACGACTTGGCTACTTAAAGACATCAGAGCGTTTTTTTGAGGCGGGTATTCCTCATTTTTCCATGAAGAAAGGAAGATGACTTATTGTTCATCTTCCTTCTTTAACTTTGCTTCCACTGCTTGAAGTTTACTTTGCAGCGTAGATTTTTGGTCACGTCGATCATCTATCCGAATATTTGTAGCCACTCGGTCTATTCCACGTTTAAATGGAACCTCATGAATTTTCTTAACCACATCCAGTAAAGTGGATACATCACCTTCAATTAACGTACTCATGGGAGTTAATTGGTAAGTAATGTCGTGGGTTTTTGTCATTTCTTCTAGAACTTCTTGGATAGTAGCCACATAGCTGCTGACACTAGGGGTTTCCGTTCCAATTGGTATAATGGTGACATCGACTATTGCCATGACTTATCCTCCTCTTCCATTCTTTTTTTAAATAGTGATCTTGAAAACGCTACTTTCCCTAGTTGAACATAACTTTCAATTGCACATTCAAGATGCTTTTGTGTAGGCGTTTTTGTCGTAACCCGTTCTTGTAACCAATACGAGAGAGGCAATACAATTGCCACAACCCACTTAAAAGTAAAATGGCGATTAAACCTAACATATAGCGCTACAAACAATAAAGCAACATAGGAGCCAAGCATTAAGCTTGTCATTATAGAAAAGAAGACTACACTAAGCAGAGTGAGTATGGCGACACTCAAAAAGTAGACGACCACAAGTCCAGTCGAACAGCCACGGTTACGTACCGATGCCTGTGCCACCTTTTCCATCTCTTGATGATTTACTTTTCCTCTTGTGCTAAATACTTGATGCTCTGCTGCGTGATATTGTTTTAACTCGCCCGGAAAGAAAAAATGCGTACCAAATAATAAGTAGAAAAAACTATAAAAGGGAATGCCTTGCCATGATATCGGCAGTAGCTTAGGTACAACAATGAAAAGAATAACTAGTCCACAAATCGCTTTAAACCAGAAAGAACTTGATCGCCACACGAGCAGTGTTGCATGACCAAGTGTCTTTGCATTTAGAGGCTTACTCCATGAACGAAGCTCACCCTCTCGATCATGAAAGCTACAAGCAAGTGTTTGATTTGTCATGAAAAATACACCTTTTTCAAACGACATTCCACTAATTCTCAAGTAAATCCTCCAATGAATACGTCTTAACCCAATGCTGAACATTTTTCGCTTGTCCGAATTGAGGATTTGCAAACGTTGCGTCTTCAAGTAGTAGGTCCTCATGGTTTGTCCAAGTATGTAACAACGTCACCTTAACATTTTCTACATCTACTTCTGGCGGTAACCCTTGAATAAGTTGGCCTCTTGTACCGACACTTTGATGCTCTTGCATCTCTGTCGGAAATGCAAAAATAATCCCATTCTCTACAGCGAAACCGTCATAGGTTTGTTCTGGTTCGACAGGAAGCGTTACCTGACCTATTTCAACGGCTTGTGGATCTCCGTCAAACGACAACCCGATATAATCTATGCCATAAATGCCTTCTGTCGGAAGTTGGGGCCACGCCCATTCGATTGTAACGGCTTGCTGCTGGAAGACAGCAGTAAATTCTACTTCTTTCTGTAGTTCCTCGTTACTCAGCGTATCGTCTTGCGATAAATAGATAAAGCCTCCTAGCGCGATAAAAACCATTAAAATAGCCGGTAGAATAAATACAACCCAGTGCCTTTTCACTTTTCTTACTCCTTATCTGCTCTTTTTGTAAGCGGCGTGATTGGTAGGCCCGTTCCCTTTACCGATCGGTAGACCATAACGGATCGCTTCTGTTATAAAAACTTTTGCTCGCTTTACTGCTTCAAGAGGGATTGATCCTTTGGCGAGTTCAGCTGCTATAGCCGAAGCAAATGTACAACCCGTTCCGTGCGTATTCGTAAGTTGAATTCGCTTTTCAGTCAGCAATTCTAATTTCGTTCCATCGTAAAATACATCCACTGCGTCTCCATTAAAGTGCCCACCTTTTAATACAACAACATCAGGACCAAACTGATACAATTGTACCGCGAGTTCCTTTAGATCTGCAATGGTGATTGGTTCATGTGTGTTAGTCAATCGTAGCGCTTCTGGTATATTCGGTGTAAAGACGGTCGTTCGCGGCAGCAACGTTTCTTTTAAGGCTGTAACACCAGCCTCATTTAACAAACCCGATCCACTCGTTGATGCCATTACCGGATCGACAACAACATTTTTAATTGAATATGCGTCTATTACATGACAGACAACTTGAATATGTTCCTCACTAACAAGCATACCCGTCTTTAAAACATCGGTTCCAATGTCGCTGAGCACTGCCTCAAGCTGAGCCTTCAGAAAATCAGTACTAACCGGAAAAACCTCTTGCACACCCACTGTATTTTGCGCTGTTAATGCCGTAACGGCAGTTGTCGTATAGACACCTAACTCTTGACCTGTTTTAATATCTGCTTGGATGCCAGCCCCTCCACCAGAATCAGATCCTGCGACGGACAACATTTTAGGAATTGTCATTTTTTCCTCCTATGAAAAGCGTTCAGGATGAAACGCTTGAAGTGGGAATGAAACCTTTTCGCCTAAAAGATCTTCCGCCACCACTTTTGCTGTTATCGCACTTAATAAAATCCCGTTACGGTAATGACCGCATGCTAGATACACAGAGGGGTGATTGGTTAAACGTCCAATAAACGGAAAACCGTCTTGTGTGGCCGGACGCAAGCCTGCCCACTCATGAAACGGGGTTTCTTCTTCAAGAGCTGGTACCATTTTTTTGTTCCAGCGTTTTAAGCGATCAATCCCTTTGGCAGTAACAGCTGTTTCAAATCCCGCAATGTCTTCAGAAGCTCCGTTAACAATTGTACCATTTGCTTTTGGTACGAGATAGCCTTGACTCGTATAAACAATGTGACTTAAGAGCGGCTTTTCTGGTCGATAGGCACAAATTTGCCCTCGAATTGGATAGACGGGCAACTGCAGCCCGAGCGCTTCTCCTTGCTTCATCGCCCACGCTCCTGTGGCAATGACTACTTGATCAGCTTCCCATTCCATTGTATCAGTCTTGAGACGAACAGACGAACCTTCTACAATTTCCACTTCACCTAATTGCTCATAAATGTCTACTTTTAAATTTCTACATGCTGCTATTAAAGCCTTCACAAAATCTGGGGCATAAATATGGGCTTCATTTGGATAATAAATGGCCCCTTTTATGTCTCTTGATAAGTGGGGTTCTCGTTCTAATACTTCTTCTTGAGTTAATATGCGCATGTCTTCATTGTATTCACTTTGCCAAGATATCCTCGATGATAGGGGCAATAAATCCGCTTCATGGTACACGCAATGTAGGGTCCCGGATGGAGAAAATTCAAATTCCACACCAGATGTTTCTCTAACGAACGCTTGCCACTCAGGGTACATTCGAAGGCTTGCTAAGCTAAAGTCAAAAAACACATCTTGATCTTCCCCGATTTCAGAAAAAGGTGCTAGCATGCCTGCTGCTGCACCTGAAGCTTGTCCCCCACATGTATTCTTTTCCAAGACGGTTACATGTACCCCTTTATTTGCGAGCCTTAAGGCAATCGATAATCCGATAATACCCCCGCCAACAATAACGACTTTCTGCATAATAAAACCTCACTCGTTCATCTAATAACTTGTTGGACTACTTGCACTTGCATATGGTTTTTTAGCTATTCTTCCCGCCTCATACGCCAATTCACCTGCTTCAATAGCTAAGCGCA
The DNA here is from genome assembly GCF_028735875.1 of Shouchella hunanensis. Taxonomy (GTDB): domain Bacteria; phylum Bacillota; class Bacilli; order Bacillales; family Bacillaceae_D; genus Shouchella; species Shouchella hunanensis. The sequence goes on along the minus strand of NZ_CP117834.1, from coordinate 3,210,210 downwards.
TGGACGTTGCCATTTTTACAGGGTCTTTAGCTTTTGCAACTGGCGTATTCATTAAAATTCCATCCACACCAAGTTCCATCGCTTTTGTCACATCGCTAGCTGTGCCCAGGCCAGCATCAACAATAATTGGTACTCTCGCATCTTCTACAATTAAACCTAAATTGTATTCGTTGAGTATACCTAGACCTGTTCCAATGGGCGCTGCGCCTGGCATAACCGCATGTGCACCTGCTTCTTCTAATCGTTTGCAGAGAATAGGGTCATCTGACGTATATGGTAAAACAGTAAACCCTTCTGATACAAGAACTTCGGTTGCTTTTAACGTTTCAATCGGATCAGGTAGCAACGTTTTTTCCGAAGCACTAATTTCAATTTTAATCCAATCGCTTAAACCAGATGCTTTTGCGAGACGTGCAATTCGAATGGCTTCCTCTGCAGTGGAAGCACCAGACGTATTAGGTAAATATTGAAAGGTTTCACCATGTAAATGTTGCAAAATGGAATCTTCCATTGGCGCCTCCAAATTAACACGTCTTAAAGCAAAAGTTAGCACCTCTGCTCCCGATGCTTTGATGGCTTCATTTTGAACAAACGGGTTCGGATAGCGACCTGTTCCCAAGAAAAAGCGTGATTGAAGTGTCTTTCCGTTAATAGTCAATGATTCTTTTTTCATGTTCAACCTCCTCCAACAAAATGAACAAGCTCAACAGGCTTTTGTTCGTCGAGCTCGGTTACACTCCATTTTTCTCTTGGAATGATGTCTCCAGCTAATTCCACTACGACAAGCTGCCCATTTACATTTAACTCTGTCATTAAATCAAGCAATGTCTTACTTTCTACAATACGTTCTTTTCCATTTATCGTTAGTTTCATGCTTTCGCCTCATTAATCGCTTTAGTCAGCCGTTCTGCAGCTGCCTGCACATCGTCAGCTGCAACAACCTCTGTAATCACACATACCGCATCCGCTCCTGCTTCAATTACTTCGCGAACGTTATGGGTTTTTATACCGCCGATTGCTACAAATGGAATGGAAAGATTGGCTTTAATTTCTTTAATATAGGATGTTGTTACCGGATCAACGACATCTTCTTTACTATTGGTTTTAAAGATTGGGCCGACACCAATATAATCAGCACCACCTCGCTCGGCTTCTAACGCTTCTTCTAATTTATGAGTAGAGACACCAATAATCTTATCGTCGCCCACTAGCTTACGAACATGAGCGAGAGGCATATCATCTTGTCCTACGTGAACGCCATCTGCATCAACAGCCATAGCGATATCGATATAATCGTTTACGATAAAAGGAATTTCATATGACCGACAAAGTTCTTTGAGCTGCTTAGCTTTTTCGAAAACTTCTTTTCGACTGCTTGTTTTATCGCGAAGTTGTATAAAATCGGCGCCGCCCTTTATCGCATCCTCCATAACCGTCACAAGCTCTTTGCCTTTATGAAATGCTTCTCCTGTTATCACATAAAGTTGAAAATCTTTCATCTTCACTGCACTCCCTTTCGCAAAAAAACCGTAACCACAAGGGTTACGGTTTACACGCTACATTGTTTAATCTGCGTATGCCGACTTCCCTCCGCTGGTGTAATCCAGATCAGGTTAAAGGGTAAAAGAAACACGTTCTTATTCTCAGCCCAACTTCATCGGGCACCCCTAGTCTTTGCTATTTATTTTAGTATGACATAAGAGCTTTTATTTTTAAAGTGGTAAGAATCGAGACCCAGCGATACCAGGCTTGGTCATCTCTTTTGGATCAAGGATTTCATTTAATTCCTCTTCAGATAAGATGCCTCGCTCCAGGCAAATTTCCCGAACTGGTCGCTCTGTTTCTAATGCCTCTTTCGCAATTCTTGTTGCCACTTCATACCCAACATGCGGATTAATGGCGGTCACAATACCTACGCTATTCTCCACAAGTTCTTTACAACGTTCAATATTTGCTGTAATGCCAGAAATCGCATATTCACGGAACACACGCATTCCATTTTCAAGAATGGTAAGTGACTGTAATAAATTAAATACAAGTACCGGCTCCATCACATTTAACTCTAACTGACCAGCTTCAGAAGCAAGACTAATTGTATGATCATTGCCAATCACTTGGAAAGAGAGCTGATTAATGACTTCGCACATAACCGGGTTCACTTTACCTGGCATGATGGAGGAACCAGGCTGACGTGCTGGTAAATTAATTTCATTTAAACCTGTACGAGGTCCTGAACTCATTAAGCGTAAATCATTTGCTATTTTTGATAAATTAATTGCTAATATTTTTAATGAACTAGATAGCTCTGTATACGCATCTGTATTTTGAGTCGCATCAACGAGATCTTCTGCGGTTTTGAACGGTAAATTCGTCACGGTAGCTAAATGAGTGGCCACTTTTTCAATGTACTCAGGCTTTGCATTCAACCCGGTCCCAACAGCAGTAGCACCCATATTGACTTCATGCAAATGGTCAGCGGATCGACTAATTCGCTTTAAATCGCGGACCAACACTTTCCGATAAGAACCGAATTCTTGTCCTAATCGAATCGGCACAGCGTCTTGTAAATGCGTACGGCCCATTTTTAGTACATCGTCAAATTCATCTGCTTTCCCCTGCATTTCCGCAATAAGATTTCGTAATTCATCCGTTAACCCTTGGGTCATGTGCAAAGCAGCGATGTGAATAGCAGTCGGAAACGCGTCATTTGTCGACTGAGCCATATTGACGTGTGTATTCGGACTAACTTTTAAATAATCGCCTTTTTCCCCGCCTAAAATTTCAATTGCCCGATTGGCAATGACTTCATTCGCATTCATGTTAAATGAAGTCCCTGCACCACCTTGAATGGAATCAACTATAAACTGTTCGTTTAATTGTCCATTAATGACATCGTCACTCGCTTTAATAATGGCATCAGCAATATGCGGACGCAAGACGCCTACATCACGGTTTGCCATTGCTGCCGCTTTCTTGACATAACCGAACGCACGGATAAGTTCCGGGTGCGGTGGATAGCCAGTAATGGGAAAATTGTCTTTAGCTCGTAAAGATTGAATCCCATAATACGCATCCTTTGGTACTTGTTTATCTCCTAGTAAATCTCGCTCTATACGGTAATCCACCATCTGATGTTAACCTCAACTTTCAATTCTTAATTGCTTCTATTCTCATTTGCTTTAACAGCTTGTATCGCTAACCATACAGCTCCAAAAATACCTGCATCGTTTCCTAAATGAGCCAATTTAATTTCTGCCTGCTCCACTACACGTGGCAGGGCATACTGATCAAACACAACACGAAGAGGAGCTAAAAGGTCTTCTCCGGCTTTTGAAACGCCTCCACCAATAACAATCTTGGCGGGATTTAATGTATTTGCTAAATTGGCAATCGCGTAGCCTAAATGATCAATCGCTTCCATAATTACTTCTGTCGCTACTTGATCTCCAGCTTTCACCGCTTCAAAAATGTCTTTTGTTGTTAGTATTAGAGATTCACTTTGAGAAAGAATCGATGTTCTTCCTGCTTCAAGTTTTTCTTTAGCTAAACGAACCATTCCCGTTGCAGAAGACACGGTTTCCAAGCACCCGGTTTTTCCGCAATTACAAAGAGATCCTCCTTCTTTCACAGAAGTAATATGACCAATTTCTCCACCCATACCGCCTACACCATGAAGAATTTGTCCTCTTGTAATGATACCACCACCGACACCTGTTCCTAGCGTAACAAACAACTGTTCAGTAGCGCCATCTCCAGCACCTTGCCATTTTTCTCCAAGAGCTGCTAAATTCGCATCGTTATCAACTCTCACAACAACGCCTAAAGCTTTCTCTAACTCGTCTTTTAATGGGTAATCACGCCAGCCAATATTAACAGCATGATAGATAAAGCCTGTTTCCATCTCAATAAAACCAGGAGCTCCTACACCTGCACCCATTAGTGTCTGGTCATCATCTAGATTTGCTTTAACCGTTTCAGCAATGTCGTTAACAATATTCATTCCATTGTTCTTTATATCAGTAGGTATTTCCCATTTTTTCACTAAATCGCCTTCATTTGTAATAAACGCAAGCTTAACGGATGTTCCCCCTATGTCAATTCCTGCATAAAGCTCATTCCCCATTAGAATCCCCCATTCCAAGTTTCGCTTCCTCTTGTTTTAAAATCAATATTGCGCCTTGATACGTATGGCTTGATATCATTCCATATTGATGTAAATCTTTTATTTCTTTTTGCATGAGTTGCAAATCCATTCCGCGGTCTCTTGTATAAATAAAAGAACCATATTGCTTTAATAAGTCTCTAATATCTACGATCGATTTCATCTATACACCTCATGTCCTATTATAACAGCTTTATGACTGTAACTAAAAGGAATGAAGCAAGTGGAATAACGGCAGCGAGGTATGCGTTTTTTACCCACATCAACATAGAATTATACAGCAAAATGCCGATAAAAACCGCTAACGTGAAGAAAAAAGTCATCGTAATCGTAAAAAAAGTTCCATATCCGAGCGTTCCCCACTGTAAACCCATAAAGAAAAACAAACTGGCCAAAATCCAAGCGATTGGTTTATAAAAAAGTTGATAGCCAAAAGCAGGATGGTATGAACGTATCATGGCGATAATAAACAAAAAGGAACAAATCACAATCGCAATATCAAAAAAACGAAAGCCGAACCAAGAAAAACTTACGAGCGCGACAAACATGCCAATGTAGCTAAAGAATAAAAAATAAAAGCTTAGGACTATGAGTACAACAATGGGCGGAAGTCCACGCATAAACGTGGATACCCCTCCTAACGTCAGCCCAATTGCTAGGACAAAAAATACAATAACAAACCAAATCCACATCTCATCAACCCCTGTGCTGATTTCTCGTTTCTACCATCCTATGTTTTTATTTGAGATTTCAGGACAGGTTTGCGATGATAGAGGGGATTGATTAGGAAAGAGGTGGCATCAATATGGCAAGAGATGTAAATGAAGTACTAGAGCATGCTATTCGAGGCGGTTTGGAGACAAAGCCTGCAGAAAGACGTATATTCTTAACAACAATCGCTGAGCGTCTTCATCTCGCGTTAACCATAAATCAAGTTCGTTCTAACGTGGTTTATCCAGAAGTAGAGCGCGTCCTAAAAGCTAAGCCAAACATACAAATGTTTATTAACGGACAATTAGCCTATTCAGATTACAACGAGTATGTAAAGCTTGCGATGATAAACAACATCCCTTATACAGTTGTTTCTGCAACAACAGACACTCCCTTTGGTCTTGTAATTGCCAATCAGAACATCCCTGTAGAAACAAGTCATCCGTACATAGAAGATGATGTACACAAGCAAGATATCGAACGTTATTAAAAAAGGTAGACCTGCTACCTATCCGGATCTTGCGGATGGTTGATAGCAGGTCTACGATTTTTTAAAGGCATTGGAATTCGGAAAAACACATCTCGCAACGCTTTAAGATTAAATGGGATAAATGGCCACATATATGGAACACGAAGCCCTCGCAGTCGAACTAAAGCGATAAACCATAGTGTTGCGCTACTAACAAAGCCAACTGGGCCAAACGCTGCAGTTGCAATTAAAAACAAAAGGCGCATAAACCGATTTGCCAGCGAAAGTTCATAACTTGGTGTAGCAAATGTTCCTACAGCAGCAATTGCTAAGTATAAAATCACTTCAGGTGAAAACATTCCTACTTGAATAGCAATATCCCCAATTAAAAGTGCGGCCACTAACCCTAATGCTTCGGCTACCGCATTGGGCGTATGAATAGACGCCATTCTCAGCATTTCGATCCCAGCTTCTGCTATCATAAATTGAATAAAAAGTGGAATACTCCCATCCTCTTGTGTTCCAATAAAAGAGTACGCTTCTGGCACCAACTCTTGATTTGTCGCTAGCATATACCAGATAGGTAATAAGAAGAGCGAGATAAACACTGCCGAAAAACGCACAAATCGAAGTAACGCACCAATGACAGGCTTTTGTCGATATTCTTCTGCATGCTGAAGCAAATTCCAAAATGTTGTCGGGGTTATCATTGCACTTGGAGAACCATCCACTAGTAGGATGACATGTCCTTCGTATAAGTGAGTTGCGCATACATCGGGTCGCTCACTGTAGCGCACAAGTGGGTATGGGTTTCCCCCTTCTTTAAAAACAAACTCTTCAATCGTCTTATCAGCCATTGGCAATCCATCGGTATCAATTGCTTTAATGGATTCACGGATTTGATGGACATAATCGGGATCGGCAATATCAGCAATGTAAAGTAAGGCTGTATCCGTTTTAGAGCGTCGTCCAATTTGCTGATATTCTACACGGAATGTTCGATCTCTTATCCGTCTTCGAATTAAAGCGGCGCTCATCACTAATGTTTCAACAAGACCATCTCTTGAACCGCGAACGACTTTCTCCGTATCGGGCTCTTCTGGACCGCGAACAGGATACTCCCTTGTATCAATGATAATACAATAAGGAAGACCTTCTACAAGAAGAACCGCCGGCCCGGATAAGACTTGATCAATAGCAGTATCAAGATCTTTTTCTTGTTCAATCTCCGCATACGGAATGCGGCTTTTTATGAGCGCATCGTAGGATTCGTCTACTTCTTCTTCACTCGTATGTGAGAGTTCACGCTGAATTTGTGTGAGCGCACTATCTTTCCCAAACCCATCCACTAGAAAAAGGGCCATTTTTCGATTGGCGTGAACCATTTCCAAACAAATGATATCAAAGTTCTTATCAACAGCCAGTTCTTCTTTTACATAAGCGAGCTTCTCTTCATAGGATGAATGGCTTGTTATCCCTTTATCTTCACTACTCATCTTGAACCCCCTATTCTCTTCATCTAGGTTGCTCGTTCAAGTCTAAATCTATGTAAGGTAGGCGATGAAAAGGTAGGACAAAGTCACTCATTCATTCAGTTTCTCGTATTACTTATGTGGATGAAGCGAGTTGTTCATCGATCTGTTGTTCGATTTCATAATAGTAATCCATGTCTGGAATTTGACTATCCTCTCCATACTGGATTGCTTGCTGGATTGATTCTTTCGCTTGATCATAGTTTTCTTGTTCAATATGAATAAGCGTTAAATTAAACCAAGCTTCTGGAAATGCTTGCTGCTCTTGAAGCGCTTTTTCCAAATGTTCTTTTGCCTCCTGAACCCGTTCTTGCTGAATATCAAGATACGCTTGCATAAACAAAAGTTGAGGCTGCTGACCATCTTTTTCTAACCCATTCGTAATAAACACTTGCGCCTCTTCATATTGCCCTGCTTCAAGCAAACGTTGACCTTCTAATACCGCTAATTCAGGCGAAGCGTTCGCTTGTTGTTGTCCGAAATAAACAAGCGTCAGGGAAGCGATCACGTATATTGCGAAAGCACTAATGGAAAGGTAGAATGGCGTTTTCTTTTTTTCTTTCGGCATCTTCACTAAAGCGGCCATTAGAAAACCTCCTATTAGACCTCCTATGTGCGCCCCATTATCAATTCCCGGAACAATAAAGCCTAGCACAAGATTAAATCCGAGAAGCAATAAAATATTTTTTCCTAACGTGCGAAAGAACAATGTTGGGTGCTTTAAGCCAAAATAGAGAAGTGCCCCAAAACAGCCGAATAATGCGCCTGAAGCACCAGCCGATACATAATCATTGAATGCAAAACTGACAATGGAGCCAAATAAGCCGGCTGCAAAATAAATGATTAAAAAGCGCATAGAGCCAAAGAGTTGCTCTACTGCTGTTCCAAGAAAGAACAGTGCCATTGCATTAAAGGCTAAGTGCATCAATCCGATATGCAAGAACATGGAGGTGACCAATCGCCACCATTCTCCCTCTACAATTAATGGATTATATTTAGCACCGTAATCAATAAGCACTTGTATATTTGTACTTCCACCATTCGTCTCTAAAAGAAAAAACATCACGACAAAAGAGAGTAACAGGGCATAAATAAAACGTGGTTTACCAAATTGAAGCGTTTTTTCTTCATTTTGTCGGCGTTTGCTGTTGACTTGCTTTACTTGCCCCCGAATTCGTTCAATGAATTGCATCATTTCATCATCTGATGACTGTAAACGTAGTGGAGGAATAGTATCTTTAGCTAATTCGTGATCTAGTACCTCCTGATACTGAGCCACACTTGTATGCAGAGCAAGGTTGCGAATGGTTCCTTTGTTTCCCTTGACTTGAAACGGTGCAAGGGCATCTTCCCATGAATCAACAGGAGGCTGACTCATTACATAAATATTTTCACCTTGAATTTTCCATATACCAAGCTGCTTATAAATGGATTCAAATTGTTGTTGTGCATGTGATATATCACGCTTTAAGCGGTTGGACCAATCCACTTCTGAATAAACAAGACGTATAACTCTTCTCGGTTTCACTGAATCATCTTCAAACCAAGCTTGTGTATCATGAAGAGCAAGCAAGCGAAACTGTTTATGTAGCACGTAATGTTCAATTAATTGCCAATAAAGATAACGGTGAGCCATTTCGTTCATCCGCACCTCCTCCTTCCTGACTGTCATTATAGCAAGTTTTTGCAGAATAAGAATCTTTCTTGCTTACAAAAAAAGCTCTGATACAATTGTCAGAGCTTCTCCGTCGTATGAGGAAAAGAAAATAATGACCCCATCAACTTTTGACGTACAAATGGGATTCTGAGCGCAAACCGAATGAGCACTCTTCTTAGTCCTGGTTGTCTCATCATTGCATTTACGATTTTATAACGATATTTATAAATACTTATTCCAACAACAAGAATCGAAAGGATGGAACAGACTTGTTTCATATCGACACCTCCATATATCTACATATAGGATGTGACGGACAAACTTATTTCATCCTTAATGAAGAGTATGAATTAGTTTCCAATGTATTTACTATAAATCGTCTTGGCTCGAGTAGGATCGTCCACTCCTTGAACTAACACACGCCCATCTGGAAAAACAACAATCGTCTCCGTTTCATTGATCGCTGCCCGTATAAGGAAAGGTGTCACTTTCACTTGTGCAACTGCTTCTAACTGCTTCGCAATGTGAGTTAGATCAAAAGGAGCCGGTGCAGTAATTTGAATAGACTGACGCCCGCAAAGAGTTGTTTGAGAACGAGAGCGTTCATTTAATGCAGGAAACTCTTCTTTTTCACACGTAGGGCAACCTGGTCGATTCTGAGAAAACGTTATCGTTTGATGTGTATTCGACCAAATATCAAATGACTCTAGCGTTGATCGCTGTTTCTCACCTGCTCCCACCAAATACTTCATCGCTTCAATAACTTGTAGTGATGCCACTATATCAATGATCGGTGCAAGAACACCGACGGTATCACAAGTCTCTCCTGCTGTACCGCCACTTTCAATAAAACAGCGAAGACATGGTGTGACGCCTGGAATAAAAAATGCGCCCATGCCTCTGGTACGAACAGCCCCACCATAGCTAAAAGGAACTTTCCATTTAAAACACGCATCATTTAAAAGAAAGCGCGTCTCAAAATTATCTGTTCCATCTAACACAACATCAATCCCATCCATAAGCCGTTCAATCGATTCCACCGAGACATCTTCCACAACTGCTTCAATGGTAATGTCAGAATTCACTTTTTCAAGTGCACGCTTTGCCGCAACCGCCTTAGGTACGAGTTGATGAGCATCCTCTTCTGTAAAGAGCATCTGTCGCTGCAAATTACTCATTTCAACAAAATCACGGTCTACTAAACGAAGAGAGCCAACTCCTGCCCTCGCTAAATGATTTGCAATCACAGTGCCAAGTGCACCAAGGCCAACTATAAGTACGCTGCTATGTAATAATTTCGCTTGTCCTTCTTCACCAATACCATTAAATAATACTTGTCGTGAATAGCGTTCCATGACTTACCGTTCCCCTTTTAAAAAAAGATAACCGCACCAATGACACCCATTAGTGCACCTGCTCCTGTACAGCATAAGTTAACGACATCGTTCGTGACAACCGATAACCCTCTTATCCGTACCGTTTTTTCACAATGGTACGTTTTTTCCGTCTCCAAACCACAAGATGGGCAACGGTATAAGCCTTGTATCGTCGAGCCTAGCACACTGTCTAATACATTTCCTAAGAAGCCAATTAGTGTAAAGAAAAACAACCAAAGATAGCTGACACTCGTTTCATTCCACCAGATCATAATAGCCGTACCTGCTAGTATAAAGCTTCCAGCAAATGCTGCTGCCATCCCTAAGCTTGTCACCCCTCCGGACACGCCTTTTTCAACCTTTTTCCGGGAAAACAAATCGATTGGCTTGTCTTGGCTCAGCTTGCCAATTTCTGATGCCCACGTATCAGCCATTGCTGTTGCTAGACACCCTACAAAACCAGCTATAAAAAGAGTAGCCAGTGAAGGGAAAATGACTAAAAAGAGGGAACAGATGGCTGCATGGCCCCCATTCGCTAACACTTGAAATGCATCACGCTTGCCATGCTTTTGAACGACTTCTTGATCAACACTTGCCCCTTTTAATTTACCTAATAAAATAGAACTACCAAAGAATACCGCAAATAAGAGTAAACCAGCAGGGCCTACACCGATAACCGTTACTGTACCGACTAAAAAAGCTGCAACCGCCCCTGACATGGTTAGCTTATGTGACAAAAATAACGTCACACATCCAAGTAAAATAAAGCTAAGCCATCCAATTAACATGGCCATTTCTCACTAAGAACAAGGTCCATCCTCATGTCATGTGCTTCAGTAGGAATGGATTCAATGAGCTGCTCGTTAAAACATAACGACACTGTCTTCCCTTTGAATAAAGGCAAATACCGATCGTAAAAACCGCCACCCATTCCGAGCCGCGATCCGTCTTTTGAAAAAGCAAGGCCTGGAACAATAAGCAAATCCAACTCTTTTGGGCTTACATAAACACTCTGGTTTTCTTTTGGCTCATATAGATTGTAGGGACGAAGCTCAAGTTGGTTTAAGTTTTGAATGAAATAGAAATGCATTTCGCGTGCTTTCATATTAGTACGTGGTAATGCCACTTTCTTGCCTTGTTTGTAGGCATACTCCATTATTGGCAATGTCGCCACTTCTGGGAAACGCGCGTACGTTAATCCGATTGTGCCAGCTTGTTTCCATTCTTTTGTTCGATAAAGCTGGTTTGCCAACGCTTGTGATCGTTCTAAATACTCAGTCTTATTCATTTGTTCGAGCTGTTTTTGCAAACGTTGTCGTAATTGTTGTTTCAACACCTCAGCTCCTCACTAAAAAAGTCAATAAAAAGAAGCAGCGGTAAACCGTCTGCTTACTTTGTTTCACGATGAAGTGTATGGCGCTTTAAACGCGGATTATATTTCTTAAGTTCAATACGCTCTGGGTTTGTGCGCTTGTTTTTTGTCGTAATATAATTACGGTCACCGTTTTCAGTACAAGCTAAAGTAACTTGAACACGCATGTGCTATCCCTCCAAACTCTCTCTTACATACCTAAATAGAATAGCAAAAGCGAACCGTAAAATCAAGACTTAATTAACGAACGTTGTTAAACACTCTGTTGCGCTAAATAATTGGATCGTTTTAAATGAACCATATTTTCGCTACTCATTTGTACAAGAGATGCATTGATCGTTTCGTTGGCACGTAATAAACAAGTGCACACCATTAGACTTTCAGTTTTCGTCGCAGAAAACGGCGCAAAAAACAATTTTCCTAACGGCTCATTCCAGATCTGATTCACTAAGCCGACACCATACTGGATGGATTGAGCTTTCGGCATTTGTATAGAAAATAAAGAATATTTCTCATCTGAATAATGGATAAGTGCTTTTTCAGCAGGTGAATAAAACGATAGCCCTTCTTGTGTGTACGTAATTTGCTGGGCTAACAATTTGACACTGCTATCGGAGTGTCCTTCATTCTTCATCGAAATCATTCGCTTAACACCAAGTTCTTCTTGTAATGACTCATCACGGATTGTTAGTTTTATATTTAAGCCTTTATGGTATGCCTGACTTACAATAACAGTGTTTGTACTAGAAAAAGCAGCATTGACAATCCAGCCTTCTTCACCAACCCACGTTGTTTTTCCATCATACCAGAGGCCAATTTTAGATAAGTGCTGAGAATGCAGAGTAGACCGTAAGCGTAAATGGATATCAACCGTAAAAACCGGCTTTGTCCCAATGGCATAAAAAATGTTTGATACATGATTGTTTGTATTCATATCTTCACTCCTTCTAGTAAGATGTCGGTTCTTTTTACTTCACATCACGAGTCTCTGTTTATTAAGCATACTGGCTTCTCGCCATTTCCACAATGAGTGCAAATTGTATGTTTTTGTAATCGCTTTTTTACTCGTTACAGCAAGTGTTCTCACCTCCTCATAGTCTAAAAAAAGCTTGGTTGATAGAGATTATGACTAAAGCTGTCAAAAAATGACGCACGAATAGATAAATTTTCATTAACCTGATGAAACGTACGTAATTTCATGTATAATGGAGAGTGCGAAAACGATCCATAGGAGGGAACAACACATGGAATGGATGTTAGCGCTCTTGCTTGGAACAGCAATTGTTCTGCTTATTGTTTCTTTTGTTAAAGAGGACAAAGGTTCAAAAATAGAAGATCAAATCGAACATTTATCAATTTCCTTTATGCAAGAGCTTCATCAAGTAAAAAATCAATTAAGAGACATTGAATTAGATGCGGAAATTGCAGCTAAAGATGCACAACAGCAAAATCGCTCCAATTCACATCAACAGCTATTAAGGGAGATCCTAGACTTGCACAAGCGTGGCTATTCCGTAGAAGGTATTGCATTGGAAACGTCCCTTGAACCACATGAAGTCGATCGTCTTTTATCCCCTTACCTCGACGGACAAGTAGAAGAAAGGACAAAAGTTGCCAATGACGCGTAAAACTATTCGTAGCTTTGCTGGTGGATTATTGATTGCTTCTGGTGTCTTGGGGATCACATACTTTATTGGAAACGATCAAGAGGCTGTTTCTAGTTCTGATTTTACAGAAGAAGAAATGGTCGCTCACTTACAGGAGAATGGCTACGCGGTTGAGACACAGGCTACTTGGGATGAGTTAGAGGCACAACTTGCAGAAGCGCAAAACACTGATGCTGAAGAAGAACCCTCTGATAACAACGAAGGAGAAATCGCGTACAGAACGATTCTTCACGTTGTACCAGGAATGACTAGTATCGATGTAGGTGAAATGTTAGAAGAAGCGGGTATTGTAGATAGTGCCTATGATTTTTATGAAGAAGTTGATAATCGTGGGTTATCCAATGATTTACGTCCGCAAGTTACAGGAGAGTTAACGAGCGAGATGAGCTTAAGCGAAGTTGTAGATGAATTTTTCTAAGCTTACACATTTCTATTCGACAGATAGCATATATATCCTTTTAAAAAATACAAAAATCTACATGTTCTACGAATCATGTATCGGAAGTTCGGCGATAGCCGAGCTTTTTCTATTTAAGCTTCTCGATTGATTATTATAATATTGACATTACCATATTAAACCATTATTATTACAATATATAAAGGTTACATATAATATGAAAAAAATTATTATTTCAAGTTTTCTTACTGCACTATTCCTTTTAATTAGTTTTTCTATTACGGAAAAAGCAGATGCCGCTTACCATCCGTGGCAGAAATTTAAAGAGTTTGGAAGTACATGTGAAGTTAGAGCATGGACGGACTACTTGTCTTATGGAAGAACAGCAACTACAGTAGATTTCTTTTTAGAACAAAGGGGTAACTGCGGAACATTAAGTTATTCTGCCGGTGTAGAGGGGAGCTACTGGAACGCTATTTCATCTTTAGAAACAGGGAGCTTTGCAAACCGTACTCCTGTTAAAAAATCTAGAATTTTTAGCGGTGTCACCGGAGTTACAGAAAAAGGAACGTTAGTTGCGAGATTAACAAAGGGAAAAATTTATGCCGATTATAATAAGGGCAATGTGCTTACATTTAGATATTAATTCTTAATAAAGCTTTATATTTAAAAGACTTATCTAACTAACTTAAAAAAAAGATCTTTAGGCTATTATCAAGCATTCTTCACTCGTGTGATGATAACCTGTTTTTTTCTAATGAAAATTGCACACAAAAAAACACCTTCAAATTTTATTTTGTTAAGGTGTTTTTTTGTGTTTTATTGTATAAAGATAAAATTATTTTGTTTGAAATTCAGTCATGCTTAATAACTTTTATTGCTCTTCAAACAAATCGACTTCTTCGACAACAGAATCCACTTCTTCTGGACCGTTCCGTTCATCTTGCAAGTCGTAGTAAGCTTCGGTTAAATCTGTTGCGATTTTTTCAGAGATTTTATTACCGGATGTTCCTGAAGGAGGAACATTCGTATCTGGCGTCATAATTGCAAACGCAATTTCCGGATCATCGTAAGGAGCGTAACCAACAAAGCTTAAATTGTTCGTCGGTCTACCATTTAAGAATGACTGAGCTGTACCGGTTTTTGCAGCGATATTTAAATTATTTGATACACCACTCGCTGTACCATTTGCATTCGTTACAACGGCTCGGAATGAATCTTGTACTGCTGCAATATCGCTTTGGCTCATATCAACGGTATTTAACACTTCTGGGGTATTTGTGCGAACAACAGCACCATCACCATCACCATTCGGGTTCGCTTCTACAATTTCTGTAACGAGGCGAGGACGCATCCGTACGCCATCGTTGGCAATTGTGCTAACATACTGCGCAAGCTGAAGGGTCGTATACGTATCGTACTGGCCAATCATAAAATCAAGTAAATTACCTGATTCCTGAACACCTTCCGAAGCAAAGCCTGTCGCTTCATTTGGCAGGTCTATGCCTGTTTCTCCTCCAAGACCAAATTGATGAAAATAATACTTCACTTGATCCAAAACTTCATTTGCTTTAGTGTGACTGAAGATACTTGCGCGAGGACTATAATTAAAATCTGCCATCCGCATGGCAATTTCAAACATATAGACGTTGGACGAGCGTGCCATTGCTTCACGAAGGGCAACATGGCCTATAGATGTACTTAACGAAGCTTTTCTTGTACCATCGCTAAATTCAAGTCGTCTGTCATGAATAACCGTGCTTGGAGTGATAACACCTTCTTCTAGACCAGCTAGTACAGAGGCACCTTTTACAACTGAACCTGGCATATAGGCGTTTTGAAAGACGCCTGTTGGGTTGCTAAATCCTTCCCCCCCACGTTCTTTCTGGAAGCCACTCATCGCTAAAATATCGCCTGTTTTTGGGTCCATTACAACCGCATAAGAAGACGCATCTTCTACAAAGATTCCTTGATTTTGAAGAACTTGACGTTCCACAATGTCGTCAAGGATTTGCTGATATTCCATATCAATGCTTAACACAAGATCATTGCCTCGGCTACCTGGCGTTTCTTCAATAAGCTGTTCCATTGGGCCATTGCCTTCACGAGTATTCGTTCGAACGACTTCCGCTTTTTGCCCACGTAGTACATCCTCATACTGTTTTTCCAAAAAACTATTACCTACTAAGTCTGAGCGCATATAGCCTCTTGCTAAATAATCATCAACGGATTCTGTTTGGATTGACCCTACTCTTCCATAAATATTTTTTAGCGTATCACCATACACGTATTCTCGGACAGAATCCCGCTGAATATTAATGTTCGGTAAACGGTCTAAATGCTCAGCAAGCTTAGGCGCTTCTTCATCGGTTAGCCCTTGCTTAATTCGCTGTGGGGAACCGTTTGTCCCTCTTAGCATATGAGAAAAAATAGCAATAACTTGCTCTTCTTCCTCTGAATAATTCGCAATCATCTCATCGGAAATAGCGTCAATCATACGCTGATACTCCGTGGTTTCATCTTCGTCGCTGTATTCAATGTCTTCAATGAGAGCTCTACGTTCTTGGGGTTCCAATTTTGTGTAATAATATTCTCTTTTATCACGGTCGCGTAAATTTTCTGTGTCTACTGTAATAAATTTAGCCACTTCTTCAGCAATCTCAATCATATCTCCACCGCTTTGATTTCCTGGGTTCGTATATGTAACCGATAGTTCTAAGCTATTTTCTACAACAGGATACCCATAGCGATCTGTAAAAATCCCTCGCGGTGCATCAATAAGGGCTGTTTGATTGGATACATGCTTCAACTCTTCTTCATATTCCTCACCATTTACAATTTGCACAAGGCCTAGTCGCAAAATTAATGCAGAAAAAAGTAAAAACACCGCAAGAAATAAAATGTTTAATCGCAATGAAACGTGATGTTTCTTATTGTTTTTTGATTCGCCCATTAGACAACCTCCCTGACTCTATTACAGGTAAAAAGACACCCGAACTCCGGATGCCTTTAATTAAAGTAGTCATACCCGCTTGTGCCGTTGCAAATGAATGCTTTATGAACCTACATCGGTAGGTGGGTGTTCGCAGTTAAAGGTTCGCTGTCTAGTACATGCTAGCTTAGCGTTGCTTTACTCATTTAGAACTCCCTTTTAACATTCAAGGTTCAAAGCATAAAAAAGTTTACGAACACGGCAGGTAATACACTTGTTATTATAAAATAGAACGAGAATCCTGTCAAAGCTTGTAGAGATTTTACACAGTTTTATCAGGACTACTCTGCCCTTCTGATTCGTTGACGTTTGGCATTACTTCCGAGTGACCATCTGGAGGCTGAATTCGTTTAACAAAAAAATAAATCCATAAATGACCAGACCCTACTATTAACAGCACATATGGAATCGATTGTTCTTCAGGGAAAATGGAGATAATCCCGATAAAAAAGAGAATGGATGCAATACGGCCGATATTTAAAAACCATTCCCTGACAATAATGTATTCCACTCGTAACTCGGCTGCCCTACTCGCTTTGCCAATAACATCATATGTTAACGATATATAAGGAATGAGTAGGAGCGGATAAGCCACCGATATAATAATTCCATAAAGAATTAATTTAGAAAACGTCAGATCGAATAAGAGTAAAAATATTGCTCCGTATAACAACAATCCACCAATAAGAATGGCTCGCTTTCGATACGCCACTTTAAGTAAACGCGCAGTTAAATAATAAAAAATAAATTGGGTACCTGAAGTCACTAATCCATATGTCCCCAATGCAAGTTCGTTATTCGTTACCACAAAGACCCAGACAACGATGACAAAAACAAACGTCCCTTCCCTCAATCCTTGCGTAACATGCGCCCAGGTGACTTTTCGCCAATCTTTATTTCGTTTACGCTCGTTTAGCACATGTTTAATATTAAAATTGCCTTTGGCGTGACGTTTCCCTAGCCATATGGTCAAAATAACTGCTAGTAAAAACAATGTTAAGGATAGGGCAAAAATAAAGAAATACCCCTCATAGCCAGTTCGTTTCGTAATAATAAACCCTGCAGTTAGAGGACCCGTCATCCCTGCAAAAGAGGTTAACAACCCTAAGAAGCCATTAAAAAAATCTCTTGTCTCTGGCTCGGTTACTTCAAACGTTAGTACGTTAAAAGCAAGCCAGTAGAAACCTGTACCGAGTCCAATTAGTGAGCCAAGGAGCAGTAAATGTTGCGCTGCATTTTCTCCCACAACTAAAACAGCGATATAGAACAAAGACATCAAACTAATCCCAATACGAAGCACATAGACGCGATCAATGTGCTTTGATAACTTTCCAGCCATTAAAAATGCAAGTGGTTGAAAAATAACAGACATTAAGTTGTAGAGGGCAAGATCGATAAATTGACCTGATTGCTTCCATAAAAAAACATTGACAAACGTATTCGACAAAGCCACGCTCAACGCATAAAGTCCACCAATGGATAATAATAATTTTAAATCTTTTGATGCAACAACGTGCCCAAAAATACTGTCCATCCATTTTTTTGGCATGACC
Source organism: Shouchella hunanensis (assembly GCF_028735875.1). Taxonomy (GTDB): domain Bacteria; phylum Bacillota; class Bacilli; order Bacillales; family Bacillaceae_D; genus Shouchella; species Shouchella hunanensis. The sequence continues at coordinate 3,192,322 of NZ_CP117834.1, read as the reverse complement.
TCACCACCTTACCAGTAGTGTGTCTGTTTCATTTTTGGCTATGCATATATTTTTGTAATAAAAAAAGAAAGGCAATGCTTCCATTTGCCTTCCTCGATGGTTTATTCCTCGCGCTGTGCTGTTGTATATTCATCAAGTGTATCGCCATGAGCTGAGTCATTTTTAAACTGGCTTAATCTTCCTGTACGCTTTTCACCGTGGTTTTTATTCTCTTTAAACTGATTGTTTTTCTTTTTATCTTGGTTACTCAATACAATCCCCCCATTCTTTTAAGTAGTATGCCACAAAGAAAAGCGGATTTATGCAAAAAAGACTACAAGGTGGTTACCTTGTAGTCTTATAATACTCATACTTTCTTATTTTGCAGCTTCGTAGCGCTTAGACACTTCATCCCAGTTAACAACATTCCAAAATGCTGAAATGTAGTCAGGACGACGATTTTGGTAGTTTAAGTAGTACGCATGCTCCCATACATCTAATCCTAAAATAGGTGTTTTTCCTTCAGTAAGAGGAGAATCCTGGTTTGGTGTGCTTGTGATTTCCAAGCTGCCATTGTTTACAACAAGCCATGCCCAGCCTGAACCAAAACGACCTTTTGCCGCATCAGCGAATTTTGTTTTGAATTCGTCAAGGCTACCGAATGTAGACTCGATATCATTCGCTAACGCACCCGTTGGAGCACCGCCACCATTCGGGCTTAGTAACTGCCAGAATAATGCATGGTTAGCATGTCCACCGCCATTATTACGTACTGCTGTACGAATGTTTTCTGGTACAGAATCTAAGTTCGCAACAAGATCCTCGATATCTTTACTTGCAAGATCTTCGTGACCTTCTAGAGCAGCGTTTAAGTTTGTAACATAGGTGTTGTGGTGTTTACCATGATGAATCGTCATTGTCTGTTCATCAATGTGTGGTTCTAGTGCATTTGCTGCATAAGGTAATTCTGGTAATTTGTAAGCCATGTTAAAGCTCTCCCTTCAATACTAAACTGATTTTACTTCTCAATTAGAGTACCACTAAAAAAAACAAACGGCAACGAATATGCTCACATCTGCTTTACTGAGTACTATTCCCTCCAAAACAATGAGTAAACATAAAAAAACCTTGTTGCATGCAATGGCAACAAGGTTTACGGAACGGAGGAAGAGGGATTCGAACCCCCGCGGGCTTTGACACCCCTGTCGGTTTTCAAGACCGATCCCTTCAGCCGGACTTGGGTATTCCTCCAAGTGGTGGACCCTGTAGGACTCGAACCTACGACCAATCGGTTATGAGCCGAGTGCTCTAACCAACTGAGCTAAGGGTCCACTTATTTAAATCATAATGGGGCGACCGATGGGAATCGAACCCACGAATGCCGGAACCACAATCCGGTGCGTTAACCACTTCGCCACGATCGCCATAATACTATGTAAGGGTTGGTAGCGGCGGAGGGGATCGAACCCCCGACCTCACGGGTATGAACCGTACGCTCTAGCCAGCTGAGCTACACCGCCAAATGGCTCCACAGGCAGGATTCGAACCTGCGACCGATCGGTTAACAGCCGATAGCTCTACCACTGAGCTACTGTGGATTACTCATCACTTGTCCATTCTGTTAAGGACAAGAGTTATATTATCATGTATTTTTGCATAGTGCAATACTTTTTTTTAAAAAGATCGGACAACCGCCCGATCTTTTTAAAATTTATTGCTCGTCGATAACTGCTTCGGCAATATTTACAGAATGGTCACCAATTCGCTCAAGGTTCGAAACAATGTCAACAAAAATAATTCCGGCAGCTCCCGAGCATTCACCATCGTTCATTCGTTTAATGTGTTGCTTTCGAAGCTTTCTTTCCATCTTATCAATTAACTCTTCATGCTTCAAGACATCATTTGCTTTATCCAAATCATCTCTTTCCAATGATTCCATCGCTTCTTCTAGCGTTGAATACGTCAACTCGAACATTTCGTTCAAGTCTTTTAACGCAATGTCGGACAAGCTCACTTTATTTGCTTTCTGATAGTCTTTTAGCTCGACAATGTTTTCCATATGATCGCCAATGCGCTCAATATCTCGCACGGCATTTAATAAGGTTGAGTGTAAGTTTGAATCTGATGCTGACAAAGAGCGTGACGATACTTTTATAAGGTAATCGGTAATCTCTTTATCAAGGTTGTTAATCGCTAGTTCATATTGAAGAGCGAGGTCAGCATCTTTCTTCTCGCCTGTCTCCATATATTTAATGGCTTGCTTTAAAGCTTTTTTCGAGTAATCAGCCATATGAATGACTTCTTGTTTAGCCTGTCCAAGCGCAATAGCTGGTGAGCTTCCAATAAAGATCGGATCGAGATGCTTCGGCTTATAGTCTAGATCAAGTTCCTGACCTGGCACAAGCTTCGTTACAATATAAGCGAGTACACCAATTAACGGAAATTGAACAATAACGTTGGCTACGTTGTACACCCCGTGTGCAGCTGCAATCTGTAGCGTGTTGCTCAGACTAAATTGATTCCCCAAGAAGTCTATAAACATCACAAAGAATGGGAAAACAGACATTATTAATATAGCGCCAATTAAGTTAAAGACAACATGAGTTAACGCAGCGCGTCGAGCTGAAACCGTTGCACCAATGGCAACTAAAACAGCCGTTAAGGTCGTTCCAATATTATCCCCAATTAAAACAGGTAAAGCCGCGGCTAAATCCATGGCACCTTGTTCATATAATTGCTGGACGAGTCCTATTGCTGCAGTTGAGCTTTGTAAAGCAACTGCAAGAATGACACCAACGACAACTCCAAGTAGCGGATTATCACTCATACGTGCCGTAAATTCAACAAACGGCTCCCACCCAGCTAACGGGCGTAGACTTTGTCCCATTAAATTTAAACCGTAGAACAACCCTCCGAAACCAAAGATAACTTGGCCGATAGCGGTAATTCTTTTCTTCTTGAAAAAGAAAAGCAAGAATGCACCAATTGCCATAATCGGTAATGCATACTCTTTAATAGGCAAACCGATAATAAACGCCGTTGTTGTCGTACCAATATTTGCACCCATAATAACACCAATTGCTTGACGCAACGTCATAAATCCGGCATTTACAAGCCCAATTGTTAAAACCGTTGTCGCTGTACTGCTCTGAAGCAATATGGTTACAACAATACCTGAAAGTAGACCCATAAAAGGATTGGTTGTGTATTTATCTAATAACCCTCTTAATCCGTCTCCTGCTGTTTTTTGCAACCCATCTCCCATATACTTTACGGAAAATAGGAAGATTCCGATCCCCCCCTAGGAACGTAAACAGCAATACTTGAAACTCACTCACTCATCTCATCCCTTCATAAAAAACTCATTTTTAGGTTTTCGACAAACCTCAACAATGATGTTCCGCATCTATTATTAAACGATCATAAAGAATTTGTAAATAAGCTTTTAAATATCTTTACACTTTTTTTACAAAACAAATAAATTGTAAGCCTACTCATCAGTCGTTTCCTCCAAGATAGGATTTAATACCTAGCTATTCCTATCCATACAAAAAACCAGCTTGTGTAAACAAGCTGGTTTTAGCTATTTTCTTCTGGAGTCTCTTCTTTTTGTTGTTCATTTTCAGAACGCCTTATTAAAATCCTTGTCCCGTCGACAGAAATCACGTCGACCTCTGTCCCTGCTTCAATCCATGTACTTCCACTTGTAGCACTATAAGGTTCACCGTCTATTTCCACTGTTCCTGTTGGTCGAAAAGCTGTTAACGCTTTCCCTTTTTTCCCGACTAAACCTTTGTAACTTTCATTAATGGAATTGTATCCAGCTTCTGATGAAAGAGATTCTTTAAGTGTCATTTTTGACCACATATTTCGATGTGGAAAAATTTTCAAGAAAAGCAAAGAAGCAACAGCGCCAATAACAGTCCCCATACCGACTAAAATACTATAAACAAGATCTGGTGCAGGCGTTGCCAGACCAACAATCATAAATAGAATTCCAATTGCGGCAATCGTTCCATCAGACGTGACATTTCCATCAAAAATAATGAGTGCAAGACCAATCAGGTAAAAAATAATAACCCAAGTGCTTGCATCACCATTTAAGTGGTGCAAGAAGTACACGCTAATTAACCCAAGACCAAGTAGCCCAAATAATCCCTTTGCTCGGACAAGTAATTCTCCAATTAAAAATAGTGTTCCAAGGGTAACAACTAGGAATCCAACCGTTGCTGAATCTAACCAGTCAATCAAGTCAGTAACCTCCATTCATAGAAATTTACTACTACTCTCCCCTTATTACGTATCTTCACTCTAAAACGTTTCAAAAAATAAAAAATAGGGGGCTTCCCCCCTATTATGAACTAAAAAAGCTGCGAATGGAATTGAAAAAGCTTTTGAAACCCTCAATCATTCGATCAAAAAACGAGCGGGCTTCTTCACTTTCTAAAAAACCACTTAAATTGTCACGTACTTTATCAAGCTGGTTCGAAACGGTATCCCAATCAATGTTTAAGTCTTTCATTTTCATAAACAATGCTGACAGTTCATTTACTTGGGAATCGGTTAACGTTACATTGATTTCTTCTGCTAACTGAATAATAATCGTACGCATCTCTTCTTCAGATTCAATTGACGTTGTCGCAATCTTTTCTTTAACTAATGTAATAAGCTCAGCAGCTTCTTCTTCACCAATCGCATCTCCAAGTTCTGCTGTACGAACCATTTCTTCGTTTGCAACATTCTTCTGTTCTTCTGGAATGACTTGATCCGTGGCGGACTCATAGGCTTTAATTAAGCCTGTCAAAGCAGCTGTTCCCGAAACATTAAATGGAGCCGTCACATAAACTTCTGCGTCTTTTATCCCCGCTGTAATAAGCGCGTTTGCATACATTTCATTTGTCACCCATGTAATTCGATCAGAGGTTACGTGAATACCAGTATCCGGTTCACTTAACGTTATTTTTGAAGACGAAAAGGCTTTACTTCCAATTGTTTGCGCACTAATGTAATCACCTAAGTATTTATGCTCTTCCTCATTTGTGACATAAAGCGTTGGAACATCTGAACTCACTTCCATTCTTTCCAACATTTCATTTTTTTGGGACTCACTCAAATCTTGTCCTAATGTAACAAAGACATCTCCAGGTACAGCATCTGCCTCGGCCACATTTCCAAATGGATACACGAGCAAAGCTAGTGTCAGTAATATACTGAATACTTTTAAAAATGGCTTCAAATAACATTCCACCTTCCTAACGTTCCTACTTAAAACGTTACCTGTTTCCCTTTTATTAGAAAAGCGACAAAAGACCTAGTTTGTTGTTTAATCCTGTGTATGATTCCGCTTAAATATGTATAAATTAAGCAAACTTACGTGAATGTCGTGAAGCAGGAATATACCATTTTTATCTTGAATACTTAAAATGAGGTTCTCCCATACAAAAAGGCTATACTTTAAAAGAAGGAGTGTGACTGGTGAAACGCCTTTTGTACATTGCCATTGCCATTATCGTTATTCTAGGTATTCAAAACGATTTAACAGGCTCAACTTTATCAGCACAGCTTCCAACTAACGATGAAGCAAGTACGAAGAGTGGACAAGAAGACCCGCCTCCCCTTCCTTATCAAGAAGTCATTATTGAAAGCGGCCAAACGGTTTTATCCATCGTTGAACATTTGCATGACGGCCAAGTCAATCATTCGATTGAAGACATTTTGGCTGATTTCAGCTCATTAAATGATGGAACGAACCCAAACGCCATTCAAATTGGAAAGACGTATCGCTTTCCGCTTTATCAGAATCCGTAAGTGAATTTCCTTGCCAGAACGCACAAGTGATTGATAAAATAAGCATGAGTCTCCATTGACTGGAGAAAAAGACGGGCAAAGAGCCCCTCAAAGGAGCGATATGGTCTATGACCGAAAGAGTTCATCGAAAACATACTCGTCCCGTTAAAGTGGGAAATTTAACAATTGGCGGTAATGATGAAGTAATCATTCAAAGTATGACAACAACAAAGACCCATGATGTTGATGCCACCGTTGCGGAAATTGAACGATTAGAAGAAGCAGGTTGTCAAGTTGTTCGGGTTGCTTGCCCTGACATGCGTGCTGCTGAAGCCATTGCGGAAATTAAAAAACGGATTAACATTCCTTTAGTTGTAGACATCCACTTCAATTATAAATTTGCTTTAAAAGCTATTGAAGGCGGTGCGGATAAAATTCGCATCAACCCAGGTAATATTGGTAAACGTGAGAATGTGGAGGCTGTTGTAAAAGCAGCAAAAGAAAAAGGAATTCCGATTCGAATTGGTGTTAATGCAGGTTCACTCGAAAGACACTTACTAGAAAAATATGGCTATCCAACTGCAGATGCAATGGTCGAAAGCGCTCTTCACCATATTAAAATTCTAGAAGACCTTGACTTTCACGACATCATCGTTTCCATGAAAGCATCCGATGTTCACCTGGCTGTTGAAGCCTACGATAAAGCAAGTCAAGCATTTGACTATCCGCTTCACTTAGGTATAACAGAGTCTGGTACACTTTTTGCTGGTACGGTTAAGAGTGCAGCAGGAATTGGCGTTCTTTTAAACATGGGTATCGGTAACACATTACGTATTTCACTGTCAGCAGATCCTGTTGAAGAAGTAAAAGTTGCTCGCGAATTACTTAAATCTTTCGGGTTAGCTGCTAATGCTGCTACATTAATCTCATGTCCTACATGTGGGCGAATTGAGATCGATCTGATTAGTATTGCAAATGAAGTTGAAGAATACATTTCAAGCATTAAAGCGCCAATTAAAGTTGCCGTACTTGGATGCGCAGTTAATGGACCTGGCGAAGCTAGAGAAGCCGACATCGGTATTGCAGGTGCCAGAGGCGAAGGCTTACTGTTTATGAAAGGTGAAATTGTTCGTAAGGTACCTGAAGAAACAATGGTTGAGGAATTAAAGAAAGAAATTGATAAATTAGCTGAAGAACACTATGCAAAACAACGTGAGGCGCAGCCGAATTAATTTAAAAAACCGACTCTCATCAAGAGTCGGTTTTATCTTTTATAAGAGCGGTGTAAAGATCAGGGTCGAAAGAACGGATATAGCGCCTATGGCAATCGCCCAAATCCCTAATGTCTTGCGCCCTTTTACAATCGCAATAATGCCTGATATAATCCCTATTGGGCCTAAAAGAAGTGGAACTAAGAATAAAGACGTGATGGCAAAAACAATGCCCATTGTTCCAATACCTTTTCCAGAACTATTCTCAAAGTCATCTTGGCTATCCTCTATTGAGTCAGCTGCAAATTCAGATGCATACTCTTCATCAAAGTTCTGATTGTCTTTTGCATCATAGAGGTATTCAGATCCTTTTTCCCCATCATGGCCTTCAACATGTGTATTTAAGAAGGTTAATGAAGGATCATCTTTATCCACTAATGTTAACGGTTGTTTGTTTTCTTTCTTTTGATCACTCATATGACATCCCCTTCCATACGAGTAGTATTTCTCGTTTTAGAAGCAATCATTCTTATTAATTTATATTGAGGTGTATACCATGCAAAGACGTTTAGGGTTTGATATTGACGGAACCATTACAGATCCCGCTACTTTTATTCCATATATTAACCAAGACTTCCATAAAAATTTTACATTAGATGATATTTCTGATTATGATCTTTCAAAGTTATTAAAGATTGATGAAAACGAGTTTTGGGACTGGATGCTCGCAAATGAGCCAACTATTTATCGTAATGCACCGTTAATCAAGCAAGTTGACCAAATTTTAAAGCGTTGGCATGTTGATCATGAATTAGTCTTTATTACAGCACGAAAAAAACAATACGAGGCGATTACTGTTGATTGGTTAAAACAACACGATATCCCCTATCAACACGTAGAATTAATTGGTCACCACAATAAGCTTGCTGCAGTCAAAGAACAAGGCATTGAGCTGTTTTTTGAAGATAAACATGATAATGCTGTCATGATTGCTGAAGAATGTGGCATTCCCGTAATTTTATTCGACACACCCTATAATCGATTACCGATCCCCGATGGCGTGATCCGTGTTTCAAACTGGCAAGAAGCCGAAAGTTGGGTTGAGGAATGGTTAAAAGCAAAGAGGCTTTAGGTAGGACCTGAAGCCTCTTTGCTCTTTATTTTGGCTCAAACGTGTGACAACACGTCTCTTCGCTTTTTCGCACTTTTCCAAGCTGATCCAGAACAAATTCTTTACTCGCTTCCATTGTAAACGTTGATTCTAGTTTGTCGGTTTGAACTAGGATCTTCTCTGCCCCACAACGATTTTCATCTTTCCAATGGCGACAGTTTGATACATTACACATTACAATTGGTGTCATGGTATCCCCTCCTTATCAGTAGGGTTCTCTCTTTCACAGCAATTCATAACGTTTAAATGATGGGAATAAAAAAACAGAGATGACGAAGTCACCTCTGTTTTTGTTTTATTGTCGACACGCTTGGCACATTCCATAAATTTCAAATTTATGTCCAGTTACTTGAAAATCAGGAAATCGTTTAAACAATTCTTCATCCATAGGGCAATTATGAAAATGCTCTGTTTTTCCACAATCTAAACAAATTAAATGGTGATGGTGCTCAGACGTTCGACAACTAAAGCGGAACCGCTTTTCGCCATCTAGCTCTGTTGTTTCTAACAATTCAAGATCTGCAAACAACGATAGGTTTCTATAGATGGTATCAAAACTTAAAGACGGATACTGATCCTGCATGTTTTCGAGTACGTCTTTAGCTGTCATATACCTAGAATCCTCCGCAAACAAGCGAAGCATATCCTCTCGTTTACCTGTATATTTGTATCCTTGTTCTTTTAAGCGATTAAGTGCATGGGAAACATCCATTCAATCAACCCTCTTCTTTGACTTCTGCTTACCAGTGTACCGAATTTTAGCTCGATTGGCTAGTAGAACGTGATCTTTTTTTAAGTGGAAATCGCCCTAACGTTTTACGATTTCGACCAAATAAAATCGACAGCAGCAAAATAAGAACTGCAAGCAGCACAATAACGCCACCTGGAGCTAAGTTTAATTGAAACGCGAGCATTAGTCCACCGATGACAGCAATTTCACCAAATATCACCGCGTACAAAAACAATTGCTTAAATCCTTTAGCGAAGCGCATAGCACTTGCGACTGGCAGTGTCATTAACGCCGAGACAAGCAAGATGCCTACTACTCTCATAGACGCGGCAATAACAAGTGCAACCATTACCATGAAAATTAAATGAACGAGACGGCGATTAATGCCAGATACCTTTGCTTGCTCCTCATCAAAAGATAAGAAAAACAATTCTTTATAAAAAATGACTAATATAAATAACACAACGACTGTAATAACAGTGATTGTAATAAAATCACTTCGGTTCACAGCAATGACTGAGCCAAATAAATAATTTAATAAGTCGGTATTAAAACCATTTGCCATTGAAATAAAAACGACACCTAACCCGATTCCCGCTGACATAATTATCGGTATCGCAATTTCCTTGTAGTGAATATACACTTGACGGAGCTTTTCCATAAATAAAGAGCCGCTTACGGAGAAAGCCATACCCATATAAAGCGGGTTAACCCCCTGCATAAAAGGAATGTAGCTGCCGAGTAATAAACTAAATGCAATTCCAGATAGCGTAATATGTGAAAGAGCGTCTGCAATTAAAGACATTCGCCTAACAACTAAAAAGACTCCTAGTAAAGGAGCAAGTAAACCGATCATTACGCCAGTGAATAGAGCATATTGTAAAAAGTCATAAGTTAAAAACGCATTAAGCATGGTGCACTCCTTCATGACTGTGAGTTAGCAAATGAACATCATGTCCATAAAAATCCAATTTATTTTTTTTCGCTGCAAACTCCTCTGTCTTTCCATGAAAGTGAATGGTCCGGTTTAAACAAGCCACTTTGTTTACGTGATCGGTCATTGCTCCAATATCATGTGAAATTAATAAAAGCGTTTTGCCTAAATCCCGATTTAATGTGTGAAGTAATTCGTAAAAAGAAGCAACACTCTTTGCATCAATTCCCACTGTTGGCTCGTCTAAAATTAACAAATCAGGATCACTGACGAGTGCCCGTGCAATAAAGACTCGTTGCTGTTGACCACCGGACAATTCACCAATGTTTTCATCTAAATAATCCATCATATCCACTTGCTCAATAGCGCGGTACACCATCTCTTTATGCTTCTTCTTCATAAAGCGAAACAAACCAATTTTACCGAACAGACCCATTGATACAACTTCATACACAGTTGCTGGAAAGCCACTACTAAAACTGTTTGCTTTTTGAGAAACGTACCCAATCCGATCCCATTGTTGAAACGAATCAATCGGTTCATCAAATACTTTTACTGTTCCATCGTTTGGTTGTAATAGACCGAGCATCATTTTTATTAATGTTGATTTCCCAGAGCCGTTTGGACCAACTAACCCTAAAAAATCACCTTGTCTGATTGTTAGTGATACATCGCTTAATACAGGACGACGTCCATATGCGAACGTAATATGATCTAACGTTACGTAATTTTCGCGAATCATTTCCATCCCCCTTATTTCAGAATGATTCCGATTTATCTCCAGTCTATTATACTCTTTTTTTTTATTTTGTCCAGCCATGATTTGCTTATTAGTAAATAAAAGAAAAACGGCTGCGAAAAGCGCCGTTTTTTATAAGGAATCATGATTTTTTGCTTGCTTTTGAATCGTCACTGCATAGTCACTTTTTGCATGGCCATTTTCCGCAAGGTACGACTGCAAACCGCCCATTCCTCTGTGATAAGCTGTGAGTGCCTTATCCCAATCGTTGTATTGATCGTGTAAAAACTGTAAATATTGGACAGATAAGTGAATCGCGTAGTAAGGATTAAATAAATAATCCTTTTTATACTCAAGCTCCGCCATATCCGCAATCCACGGAGCGGTGTTCGTCATAAATTGCGCCATTCCATAAGCATGTCCATACTTCGTTTCTGGTCCAATAGCATGTTCATCAAAAGTCGCACCACTTTCTACCTTAAGTAGCTCATATACTAAAAACGGATCTACGTCTTTTTGATCTGCAACTAATCCTAAGTACAGACCCCATGATTGTTCAAAGTGACCATCACTATCTTGATACAAGGCTTCACTAACTTGCTTTGCTTTTTTCCATGTATCGCCATTGCCTTCCACATTAAAAGATGCGTCTAGCCCGTCGTTTTTAAAGAAAGCCGTTGCTTCCTCGATTTTCTGATATTCGGCTAAATAGGCGTCTCGTTCAAGCTTCTCTGCATGTGCGTGCATTTGACCGCCAGTTAACCTGTTTGCATATAAAAATAGGCCAATAAGTAAACCTAGTACACTTAATAAAATAAGCTTTTTTTGATTACGTTTCATACGAACGTCCTCCTCCTTCAGCTCCAAAGTAGGATAGACGATCTTCTTACATCCGTCAACAACTAACATCTTCCATTACTCAAACTGAAAATAAAAAGCCTTCTAAAAGGCTAAAAAGAAATGAATCCGTTTCGTCACACTACACGAGCAGCGGAAATGTAAGAATGACTTTCGTACCAACGTCTCGTTCGCTTAAGATCTGAAATTGCCCACCGTGATCCTCAACAATTTTCTTGCATAGCGGAATACCCACTCCTGTACCTTTTTCTTTTGTAGTGAAGAATGGTTTTCCTAACTGTTCAAGTACATCTTTAGGCATTCCTTTTCCATTGTCGATGAGTTCAATATGTACATATTCACCTATTTCTTTACTTGAAACCTTTAAATACTTGTAAGACGCTCCTTCATCAAATGCTTCAATCGCATTGCGAAGTAAATTTAGCATGACTTGCTTAAACATTGATTCATTTATATGACATATTGAAAAAGATTTATCAAAATCCACTTGTAATTCAACGCTATGCAATAAACATTCCGCTTTCATTAATTCAACTAGAGATTCGATTAAACTAGAGGGAGATTGCCATTTGCGATTTGTTTTCTTTCGAGATACAGATAAAAAATCTTCAATAATAATATTCATTCGATTTAGCTCTGAAATGATCGTATTATAATATTTTTGGAAATCACAGGTTAAATGCGATAGCTGCAAAAACCCTTTTATAACGGAAAGAGGATTTCTTAATTCGTGAGCAACGCCAGCGGCAATGTGAGAAACAGCTTGCATTTGATGTTGAAACGTCAGTAGTTCCTCGTATTTTGTTTGTAGTGATAAATCTTCAAGCATAATAAAATAATAGACTTGATCATCTTCAACTTCTGGAATGAATGTAACATTTAGTACATTTCCACCATTTTCATAGATACTCTTCGTGATCTGTACATACTTTGAACTAAGTGCCATTTGGTCTAGAAAAAATTCTGCAATGTTATGTGTAATGGCGAGTTCACTAATTGTGGAGTGTTGAAGTTCATCTGTTTTTATATCTGTTAAATAGCTAAACATTTCATTCCAAGAAAGTACATTTAAAGCTTGATCCACTTTTAGATACGGTAAGTTTAACTCTTGAATAAGTGTAAACATTGTTTGGTTATGATACTCATGCTTTCCGTTTATCTCTTTGTGCAACATATCAGTACTCCTATTAGGGGCATTTTTTAATAAAAAATTTTGAATCATAATACTCACGCCCCCCCTTGTCATTAATCAGAATAACAACTCATCATACTTTTTTCCGAATCTCCGTATAATTTACTCTTATTCGTGAAAAGGCGCACTATTTCCTTTTTTTGTTCTGTTTTTTCTTTTAAATCATATAGTAACAGTGACTTTCTATTTAAGGAGCGGTGCCAACATGAATTTCATCATGCAACAGCTCATCAATCAAAAGATTAATTCAATTAGTAAAGAGGAATTTCTTCAGCTAGCTGAGAAGCAAGGTTACCCATTAACAAGCCAACAAGCAGATAGTGTTTTACGCATACTTAGGCAACAAACTATAAACGTTGGCAATAAGAAACAAGTGGAAGCCATTATTAATCAATTGACGAACGAAACCGATTCCTATGTTTCGTCCACTGTGTCACAATTGTTTCAAAAATATAATCATATGTTATAAAAAGTTGATCTTGCCATTATTTTACCATTAGATACTAAAAAGAGCACCCTAGTTTTTAAAAACTAGTGGTGCTCTTTTTAATTATTTTTCAATAGGCTCCGTACGTTCTCTTCGGAGTAACGCAATTTCATGTTTATATGGAGGTTTACGATCCTTTTTATCCGCCCCAATAAATGGCGTTTCCAAGATTTTTGGCACGTGTTTAAATTGATCGTGATGAACGATATAATCTAAAGCTTTTAGACCAATAAATCCATGGCCAATGTTTTCGTGACGGTCTTTTTGAGCATGTCTCTCGTTTTTTGAATCATTAACATGAACAACTTTTATTCGATCAGCGCCTATAATATTGTCAAATGATTCGAGCACTCCATCAAAATCATTTACAATATCGTAGCCAGCGTCATGGGTATGACACGTATCAAAACATACAGAGAGACGTTCATTATGCGTAACACCATCAATAATTTTGGCAAGTTCTTCAAATGAACGACCACATTCAGATCCTTTACCAGCCATCGTTTCTAGCGCAATTTGCACATCTCTCTTTTCGGTTAGTACTTCATTTAATCCTTCAATAATTTTCGCAATACCTGCTTCAGGACCTGCCCCTACATGGGCTCCTGGATGAAGAACAATTTGCTTTGCACCTAGAGCTTCTGTTCGCTCTATTTCAGATCGAAGAAAATCAACACCTAACTGAAAGGTCTCTGGCTTTTGGGTATTGGCAATATTAATGATGTAAGGGGCATGAACAACAATGTCACGAATCCCATGTTCCTGCATATGTTGTGTCCCTGCATCAATATTTAAGTCTTCAATTGCTTTGCGCCTTGTGTTTTGAGGCGCACCCGTATAAATCATGAACGTATTTGCACCATAAGCTGCTGCTTCTTCACTTGATTGAAGCAACATCTTTTTTCCACTCATTGATACATGTGATCCAATTAACAAAGACATTGTTCAAACTCTCCTTTACTTACTTTTACGGGAACGTAATTTGTTATCTCGTTTATTGCGTTTCTCTTGTGCAACGCGTGCTTTTCTTTTATAAGCAGGCTTGACCTTCTTTGGTTTTGCTTTAGCTTTTCCACCTGTTCGCTCTTGTGGCTTTGCTGCTGTTGTATCTGCTTTTTTCTTTTCACCAGACTGGGGTTTCTTTTGTGAAAAGCCTCCGCTACCAATAGGCCCTTTTACTTGTTGCCATTCTCCGTCTTTAAACTCAACAAATGTAAATGTAATGCCTTTGCTCGATAGCTTACCACACGCATATTCATCGGTTTTCTCAAACAGCGATAATGCTATACCATCTGCACCAGCTCTAGCTGTACGCCCAACACGATGAACGTAAAAGTCTAAATCAGCCGGAAATTCGTAGTTAATGACATGAGTGACACCTTTGATATCCATTCCACGAGCAGCTAAATCAGACGCTACGAGGAATTGAACACTTGCATCATCAACCTTTTTCATTACCTTACGTCGTTCTCTTGATGCAAGACCTCCATGCAAACGTTCAACATTTAAAGATTCTTTCGCTAATTCATCCGCTACAATATCTGCTTGCTCTTTTGTATTCACAAAAATAATCGCTAAATATGGATTAATGTGCTTGACAACATCTTTAAGAACAGTCATTTTATCTTTATGTCGCACTGGAACAAGCTGATGCTTTACTGCTTTTGCGGCTAATACCTCAGGCTGTACATGAACGTGACGTGGTTGAGACATATATTTTCGTAAAAATGGCTGTAGTTTCTCAGGAATTGTTGCTGAAAAAACGAGCATTTGTAGCTCTTCTGCCATTTTACCAGCTACTTTATCTACATCCTCAATAAACCCCATATCAAGCATTTGATCTGCTTCATCTACAACAAGAGTGGTGGCAGTATGTGCTAGTAGCGCATTTTGCTGTATTAAATCATTAATTCTCCCTGGTGTTCCGACAACAAGATGTGGTTGTTTTGACTGCAAACGATCCATCTGCTTTTGACGATCTGTACCACCTACATACAACTGCGCTTGGATTTCCCCTTCAAACGGCTTTATTAGCTTCATTACTTCATTATAAAGCTGGTTCGCAAGTTCTCTTGTTGGTGCTGTCACAATAGCTTGTACATGCGCTTCCGTTACCGTTATTTGTTCAATAAGTGGTAACAAAAAAGCAAACGTTTTTCCTGTACCTGTTTGTGATTGGCCAATAACATCTTTTTTGTTTAAGATTGCCGGAATTAACCGTTCTTGTATTTCCGTTGGTTTTGATATGTTGGCATCAACAAGTGCTTGTTGTAATTTATTCGTTATTCCGAGACGTGAAAAATTTTCTGCATTCATATTCATTTCCTCTTTTCCAGTTCCTTCGTGCAATAGTTCATTTTATCATAATTTCACATTAACTCCAAGGTTTAAATGTGCACGGATTACCTATCTTTGCATAGGCTATTATTATTAGATTTTATTAGGAGCGAATGTTATGCAGCCTTATTACGGACCACCCGCTAGTTCTATTCCGATGCAACCTTTATCGAGCGGCTCAAGTCGGTTATTAGGAACCGCTTCCGGTTTTATGCAGCCTACTGCTTCCATGGCTTCAGCTCCCATGCAGCACATGGCAGGAGCAACACGAGGAGGCGGTATCTTAGCTCGTTTACTAGGCGGAGGACGCTTAACTAGTTTAGGAACATCCGCCGCCTCTGGAGGTTTTAATTTCGCGACAATTCTTGAAAATACACAACGAGTAATGGGCATTACTCAACAAGTTGCACCAATGGTTCAGCAATACGGTCCTTTTATTAAAAATGTACCGACTCTATGGAGAATGATGCGTACTATGCGACAAACCCCTACTAATGAAACTTCTGCTGCACCACTTGAAGTGGCGTCTGCACCAGTTCAACATGTTCCGGAGCCTGTCGCTACACATGAATCTCAACCTAGTGCATCACCTGCCGCTATCACGCCGAGACCAGTGCGCCGACAAAGACCGGAAACACAGGGAGCATCCCTTCCAAAACTTTATATATAAATCGGTTTTTAGTTGTTGACAAGCCTCCTATAACGATAGTATAATTTGATATTTGCCTTCAAATGTGTTACAATGTACTGTATAAATCGATTGGAGGAATGTCCATGTTTAAAGTCGGAGACAACGTTGTTTACCCTTATCATGGGGCCGGAAAGATCCAAGATATTGAAGAAAAGAATGTTCTAGGAGAAACACAATCATACTATATTCTGCATTTCCCACTTGTTGACGTTACCCTCATGCTTCAAGAATCTCGCATAGATCAATCCGGGCTTAGAAAGGTCATCTCCTCCTCTGAAGTCAATCAAGTAGCGGATGCATTAAAAACGGGGCCTGAGACACCTTTATCTTCCAGTCAATTTTCTAGAGATACTGAGAATTTGCTTAAGACAGGAAGTATTATTGATGCCGCTCACCTCGTTTCTTCTTTATCAAAGAAGCAAACTGAACGATCCAACGGTCTTCATATTCAAGATCGACACCATCTTCAAAAAGCGAGGCAAATGGTTGCAAGCGAGTTGGCTGTTGTTCAAGAGTACTCCGAAGAGCAGGCATATGAATTTATTGACACAAATTTATTAGAAGAAGCAAATTAATAACGCGTCTTGATTGTCACCTGCGCAGAACTCCTTTACAATAGAAGATGAATTCAAAACACGGCTTTCACTAAACGAAGGCCTGTTTTTAATAGGAGGCCATTAATTTTTATGGACGTATTAAAAATTTCACCAAGAGGCTATTGTTATGGCGTTGTTGACGCGATGGTTATGGCACGTCAAGCTGCACAAAATTTGGACTTGCCAAGACCTCTTTATATACTAGGGCAGATTGTTCACAATCAACATGTTACAGATGCGTTTGAAGAGGATGGCATCATTTCTCTTGACGGCCCAAATCGTCTTGAGATTCTTAAGGAAGTAACACACGGGACCGTTATTTTCACTGCACACGGCGTTTCTCCAGAAGTTCGTCGTTTAGCAAAAGAAAAAGGGTTAACTTGTATCGACGCTACTTGTCCTGATGTCACACGCACTCATGATTTAATTCGTGATAAAGCAGCGGAAGGGCACCAATTTATTTATATAGGGAAGCAAGGGCACCCTGAGCCGGAAGGAGCAATTGGTGTTGCTCCTGGCGCTGTACACTTAGTTGAAACGATGGAGGATCTTGAGTCATTAACGTTGGATGACCGTGATATTATTATTACAAACCAAACAACGATGAGTCAGTGGGACGTATCTGATATCATGAAGCGTGCGATGGTGCTTTATCCAAAGGCTGAAGTTCATAACGAGATTTGTTTAGCCACTCAAGTTCGTCAAGAGGCAGTCGCAGAACAAGCTTCTCAGTGCGATGTTGTGATTGTTGTTGGTGATCCAAAAAGTAACAATTCAAATCGTTTAGCTCAAGTATCACAACAAATTGCTGGTACACCAGCCTATCGGATCGGTGATCTATCTCAGCTAGAATTAGATTGGATTAAAGATGCAACAAAAGTTGGTGTCACTTCGGGTGCTTCGACTCCGACTCCAATTACTAAGGAAGTCATTACGTTTATTGAAAACTATGATCCAAATGAAGAATCGACGTGGGATACAACGAAGAAGGTTCCGATTGAAAAAATCTTACCAAAAGTTCGTGTTAAAAAGTAATAACACAACCCCTCTTGCAAGTTGCAAGAGGGGTTCGTTTGTTTACATAAATTGAAAGGGGTCCGTGCTATCGGATGAAGGAAAAACGGTAATCGAATAACCCATATCTTTCATTCGCTTGTTCAATTCCTTTGCAACGCCTGCTTTCATAATTGATTCAATATGATGCCCAGCGTCAATAATGGTTAGCCCGTCCATTTTTGCATCTTGCGCTACATGATAGTAAAGATCTCCAGTTACTAAAACATCCGCGCCTTTACGCAGCGCTTGATTCACATACTTGTTACCGTCACCACCAAGGACAGCAACTTTTTTTATCTTCCTATCTAAGTTACCAACTACACGAACACCTTCCAAACCAAGTGCTAGTTTTACTACCTTCACATAATCACGCAATGACTGCGGCTGTTCTAGTTTGCCAATTCGCCCAAGTCCACGGACAAGCGAAGGACTCTCTAATGGAATAAGATCATAAGCCGGTTCTTCATACGGGTGCGCAGCGAAGAACGCATTAAGGACCGACTGTAAGTGGGTTTTTGGCACAATGGTTTCAATCCGTTCCTCTTCCACCACTTCCTGTTTATTCAACTCACCTATATGGGGATTTGCCTCACCAGTCGGCCGAAACGTTCCTTCACCTACAACGGAAAAAGCACAGTGACTATACTCTCCAATAAAGCCTGCCCCTGCTTCACCTAATGCTTGTCGGATAACCTCTGCGTGTTCACGAGGAACAAACCCAACAAACTTTAACAAGTTCTCTTTATACGTTGGCACGAGCACATCAGGGGATTGAATCATTAGTTTTTCCGCTAATAAATCGTTGACTCCACCCTCTGTAACATCCAAGTTGGTGTGTGCGGCATATATGGTGATTTCATGCTTAATCGCCTTTGCCACAATTCTTCCCATTGCTGTATCTAAATTAATTTGCTTAAGAGGTCTAAACAATAATGGATGATGCGCAATAATAAGATCAACGTTTTTATCAATGGCTTCATCCATTGTCTCTTCTAGAACATCTAAAGCAATCATAACGGTATGGATAGGTTTGTTTAGCGTTCCGACCATAAGACCATTACGATCTCCTTCAACCGCATATTTTCGTGGGGAAAATTGTTCAAACTCTTTAATGACGTTTTGGGCTGTAACACCTTTTGTCATAATAAGGCCTCCTCAACCATTGCAATTTTTCGGTTTAAGTCAGCTTGTTTCTGTTCAAGCTCTATCGACTTATTCCCCAATTGTAGTTGTTTTAACACACGTTTCCAGCTTGTTTTTTCGTGTTCCCACTTTTTCTTAAAAACAGACGTCTGATGCTGCTTTAATAGCGGACCAAGCCACAGCTCTGTCTCTGTATAAGAAACGGTAGCTACAGAGGGTTCAGCTACAATAATTTCATAGATCTTTTCATCTTCTTCGAGAATGTCTTCTGCTACAATTCGATATTGGTGATCCATTAACCACTTCCGTACCGCGTGAGAAGCCACATTAGGCTGAAGTACCAACCGCTTCACTTTGATTAGCTTGTCTTTTCCCCCATCTAAAATTGATGCAATCAGAGGTCCACCCATTCCTGCGACCGTAATAACATCAACTTCCTCACCCTGATGCAACACATTTAAACCACTGCCTTTTCGCACATCAATCTGATGCTCTAATTGAGACAATCTCACTTGCTTCCATGCCGATTGATACGGACCCTCATTAATTTCCCCTGCAATTGCCTTTAAAGAGTAGTCATTTAAACAGAGATAGCAAGGCAAATAAGCATGGTCGGAACCAATATCCGCTAGTACATTAAAACCAGCTGCATAAGACGCTACACGTTCTAGTCTATGTGAAAGTTGACTTGTGTTCATTTGTTGTTTCTCCTTCCAAAAGAAAAAAGCAGGGTTATCCCCCCGCTCTCCTACTCCGACATCGACAATAAATATTCGGCTACCGCATCAATTTCTTCAGGCTGTAACTGACCACCGAAAGCCGGCATATTTCCTTGACCGTTTGTTACAATGTCAACGATTTCATCGTGAGACAACTGTCCCTCTAAATTATTAATCGCTGGCGCACTAGCAGTACCACCTAAATCATTTGCATGACACGTTATACATGAACTTTCAACAATACCTTGTCCATATTCAACGGGATCTCCAATGTCAACAGGCTCTTCTTCTTCTTCATCCATGCTAGCACGTTGATCAACACCAATTGCAGACATTGCAACGATAAGTACAATTCCCAATAATGCTATAAAAGCAAACGGAATTAACGGACGTCCCTTCATATAGGTGCTCTCCTTTCTCGTTAGAACTAACCATTAGATATGTATAAAAAAGCACGAATCTACTATAGTTTACTTCAAATTGCCCATTATGAAAAGGCTTCAATTTACTTTTCCCTAAAATAGCACAAAAAATTCAAATTGATTTATAAGAAAATTCACAACAACAATTTGCATTCCGTTTTAAGAAGAAGTAAAATAGAAACAAGGAAGGCACACGAAATCAGTCTATGCTGAATCCGTGTGCACTTCATTAATCGAGAAAGTCTTTTAATCGTTTGCTTCTGCTTGGGTGACGTAATTTGCGCAATGCTTTTGCTTCAATTTGTCTGATACGCTCGCGAGTAACACCGAACACTTTACCCACTTCTTCAAGCGTACGCGTTCGACCATCGTCAAGTCCAAAACGAAGTCTGAGAACATTTTCTTCTCGATCAGTTAATGTGTCTAACACATCTTCTAGCTGTTCTTTTAACAACTCATAGGCAGCAGCATCTGAAGGTGCAAGAGCTTCTTGGTCTTCAATAAAGTCACCTAAATGAGAATCGTCTTCTTCACCAATTGGTGTTTCTAAAGAAACTGGCTCTTGTGCAATCTTTAAGATTTCGCGCACTTTATCTGGCGTTAGCTCCATCTCTTTTCCAACTTCTTCAGGTGTTGGTTCACGCCCAAAGTCTTGTAAAAGTTGACGTTGAACACGAATGAGTTTATTGATGGTTTCTACCATATGAACAGGGATACGAATTGTTCTCGCTTGGTCAGCAATGGCACGGGTAATTGCCTGACGAATCCACCAAGTTGCATACGTACTAAATTTAAATCCTTTGTCGTAATCAAACTTCTCAACGGCTTTAATTAAACCCATGTTTCCTTCTTGAATTAAATCGAGAAACAACATCCCTCTACCAACATAACGCTTAGCAATGGATACAACAAGACGTAAGTTTGCTTCTGCTAAACGTTTTTTTGCTTCTTCATCACCTTGCTCAATACGTTTAGCTAAGTCGATCTCTTCTTCAGCCGATAAAAGCGGTACACGACCAATCTCTTTAAGATACATACGAACTGGATCGTTTATTTTTATTCCTGGAGGGACACTTAAATCGTTTAAGTCAAATTCTTCTTCATTCTTTTCGACTTGCTGCATAGATGGGACTTCATCATCAGCTTCATTCACGAGTTCAACCCCTTGCTCACCAAGGTACTCATAAAACTCATCCATTTGATCCGCGTCCTGTTCAAACGAAGCCATTTTCTCTGTAATTTCGGCATACGTTAAGGTCCCACGCTTTTTACCTAATTCTACTAATTGTTCTTTTACTTGATCGATGGATAGATCACCTTCAGTCACTGGACGTAACGGTTTATCAGCCACTCGATCCCCTCCTTCCAAAATTAACGACGAGTTACTTACCTAGCAGTTCTCTTTTTTTGCGTATGAGCTCCATTTGTTTCTGCGCAGCGAGAATTGGATCTTGCTCTAGACGAGCCGCTTGCTGCTTTTCTTTAATTTGTAATAGTTTAGGGTATTGTTCAATTTTCTTAATATAATCGTCTAACTCAGCATCTGTACACTCTAATTTGACATCTTGCATAAGCAAATAAGCGGCTAGTTTTGCAAGCTTTTGGTCTTCTAGACTCTCTATAAACTCCTTTATTCCCTTTTCTGGATGTTGCGAAACAAAGGAGATTAAGTAAGCATACAGAGCTTGGTGTTCATCTATATTAAAGCCATCTTGCAAACGCTCTGTTACTCTCCAAATCATTTCTTCGTCTTGTAGCATATACCCGAGAAGCATTCGTTCTGCTTTAATGTGGGCAGCAACTGGACGAGACGTTTGAAATGCGTGATGAGATTTAACCGTGTCTTTATGCCGTTCAGTCTGCTGTTGCTGACGCGGCGGCGTAGCCTTTCTTTCTTTGCGCATCATCTCTTGATGAAGAACTTGGAATGAAAGATTAAATTCATTTGATAGCTGCTTTAGATAATGTTCTTGCTCAATCGATTCTAATCGCGCAATAGCTTCAAGCATGTCTTCAATATACTTAAGACGTTCTCCTTCATTTTGAAGGTTTTTTGTTTGTTTAGCGTCATACATCTTAAAAGCCATTACGGATAAAAGCTCTTCTTCTAAATAGGCTTTCAAGGCTTCTTCGCCAAACTCCTTTACATAGTCGTCTGGGTCGTAACCGTCCGGCAATAAGCAGACTTGAATCTGGCAACCTACATTTTCGAGCACAGGAATGGTTTTTCGAATGGCTTCACGGCCCGCTTTATCACCATCATAGCAAAGGATAACGTCTTCAGCGTTACGCCGAAGTAGCTTTGCATGATCTTGACTTAAAGCTGTACCCAATGTCGCCACAGCATTTTCAATTCCTGCTTTCCAGGCAGCCATTACGTCCAATGCCCCTTCAAACAAATAGGCTTTATTTTTTTTACGAATAATCGGCCGTGCTTCAAACATATGAAACAGCGTCTTTGCTTTTTGATAAATAGGTGTCTCTGGACTATTTAAATACTTTGGCTGGCCTTCACCAACAATTCTTCCTCCAAAACCGACAATGTCACCATTATTATCGGATATAGGAAAAATTAAACGATTGCGGAATAAATCATAGTAGCCACTTGTTTTTCGCTTTGCTACTAGACCAGCTTCTTCCATAATCGTTAAATCAAACTCATTTTGCTCAAGCACCTTCGCTAA
Source organism: Shouchella hunanensis (assembly GCF_028735875.1). Lineage (GTDB taxonomy): Bacteria > Bacillota > Bacilli > Bacillales > Bacillaceae_D > Shouchella > Shouchella hunanensis. The sequence goes on along the minus strand of NZ_CP117834.1, from coordinate 3,169,586 downwards.
CGTCTCCCACTCGTCAAGCGCATACCCTATTTTAAAATGCTCAATTTGAGCTTCTGTAAAATAACGCTCTTGAGCGTAAACACGCCCTGGAGAACCTTCTTCCGTGAACATAAAAATACTGTGATACGTCGAAGCGGCTAACTGGTGAGCTTTCTTCATTGCATCAACTTTTGAAGTATCTTCATAAACTTGATTCTCGTTAGATTCAACTACTTGCGGTAAAGAGATTTTCGCCTTTCCGGCTAAGTGAGCCACGGTCTTCGCAAAAGACCATCCCTCCAAATCCTGCAAGAAGGTAAAAACGTTCCCACCAGCACCACAACCAAAGCAATGATAAACTTGCTTTTCTTCAGAGACAGAAAAAGAAGGAGTTTTCTCATCGTGGAAAGGACATAGTCCACCATATTGTCGACCGTTTTTCTTTAATTGCACATAGTCCCCGATAACATCGACAATATCGCTCGCGTTCCTTATTTCGGCTAATTTCTCTTCAGGAATTTTCACAGACATACAGCTCTCACCTATTCCTTCAATTACCAGTGCTAAGAACTTGTTCAAGTGAATGCACAAATTGCTCTCGGTCTGTGGCAGTAAATTTCCGCGGACCTTTTGTTTTTTTTCCCGCTCTTCTAGCCTTTTGTGCTGCATAACGAGACTGTAACATGCTCGACATCTCTTCTTCCATGTATACATGGCCACGAGGCGATAGCACAGTCACGCCTTTAATAAGTAACAAAGAAGCAAGTGCGTGATCTTGAGAGATACATACGTCGCCACGAGAAACAGCTTGCAGTAAATACAGATCTGCTGCTTCTTTATCCACATCAACTTGTACGGTTTTTACATGCTCAGGCAAGACCATATTATGTGCATATGAAAACACAAAGACCAATTCTTTTTTGTATTGATCACAAAGTTTAATGATTTCTTCTTTTACAGGACAAGAATCTGCATCAACGTACACCGTTGAACTCATACAGTATCATTCAACATTTAAGGTTTGATCTCCTTCTTATTTGACGAAAAAAACAAGAAACTGTCGAAACCCATTGCTCTTTCATCTTCTTTACTATCATTACCAAAAAAACGAGAAAAAGTCTTGACTTTTTAAATTTATTTGATCTATCCCCTATTTATACATACATTCTGCAAAATTAGAGTCCCAATTGGCAATTATACTTCAAAACATAGCGTTTGAACAGTAAACAGTTTCCAATCAATGTTTTTGGAACATATTAGAAATTAAATTCGCTGTTTCCTCCACTGCTTTATTCGAAACATCAATTACAGGGCAATTCACTCGTTCCATGACTTCTTGAGCATACGCCAGCTCTTGTTTAATGCGATTAATATTGGCGTAATTTGCTTCTGACTTTAATCCTAAAGCTTTTAAGCGCTCCGTACGAATGCTATTAAGCTTCTCTGGACTAATACGCAAACCGATGCATTTTTTATTTGAGATCTTAAATAGCTCTTCAGGCGGTTCAACTTCTGGAACTAAGGGAACGTTCGCTACCTTCAAACGCTTATGCGCTAAATATTGGGATAGTGGTGTTTTTGATGTTCTTGACACACCAATAAGCACAACATCCGCTAAAATAATTCCTCTTGGATCTCGGCCGTCATCATATTTAACTGCAAACTCAATGGCCTCGACTTTCCTAAAATAATCTTCATCTAAACGATAAATTAAGCCTGGTTCATAGCGAGGTTGCTCATTCGTAAGTTGATTTATTTTCCCTAGTACCGGCCCAATAATGTCAACTGTCTCCACGTTGGCTTCTTTTGCAACTTCAAGCAAGTAATTTTTTATCTCTGGGACAACGAGTGTGAAGGCAATTAACGCCTTCACTTTTTTAGCAATTTGAACTACTTCTTGGATTGTTCCTTTGTCCTCTACATAAGGAATACGGCGAATTTCAACATTTGATCCGTTGAATTGGCTTACCGCTGCTTTCACTACCAGCTCAGCCGTTTCTCCAACTGAATCCGATACAATGTATACAATTAAGCGTTCCGTTTGCGTCATTAAGAACAGCCCTCCTTATGTTCCTTCATTCTTAGCAAGATCCACTAATAAAGAAGTCATGTTCGTCTTTGTTATACGCCCAACTACTTCATATCCTGAACCTACATCCACTTTTTTCACGATCGGTAACCCGTCAATCTGTCTTGAAATGAGCTTATGAGCAACTTCTATAATAGAGTCTTCTTTTTCGCACATCGTAATATTAGGCATTCGCGTCATAATAATACTAACAGGCGTTGTTTCAATTGCTTGTCCACCCATACTTGCTCGTAGTAAATCTTTTCGAGATACAACTCCTACTAGCGTTGACTGTTTATCAACAATAAACAACGTGCCACAGTCTTCCAAAAACATTGTACAGATGGCTTCATATACAGAGGTGGATTGTTCAACGATTACAGGCCTTGATTGATAATGATGAACCTTAATCTTTTGAATTTCATCCGATAGAGCAGGTGAATCTGTCTTTCCAGTATAAAAATAACCAACCCGCGGTCTGGCATCGAGAAAACCAGACATTGTTAGAATGGCTAAATCAGGGCGGAGTGTTGCCCTTGTTAAAGACAAACGCTCCGCTATATGTTCACCAGTAATTGGTCCATTTTCTTTGACAATATCAATAATGTGTTGCTGTCTAATTGAAAGTTCGATTTGAACTCACCTCTCTAACCTGAACACTAGTTACGAAGAAAAGACAATTTGTTGAAAATCAGCAAAGGATTGAATGGAATGCGCTAACCTTTTTAACAAAGCTAAGCGATTGGCTCGTACGTCTGGATCTTCAACCATAACCATCGTTTGCTCGAAAAATGAGTGAATCGCATCTTGACACGCTTCTAAGATGTTGTACGCAGCGATTGCATCATGCTGCTTCCAAGCTTCAACTAAACTCATCTCCACTTCCACCGTCGCTGCTAAAAGCTTTGTCTCCGATTCATTTTCAAACAACGATTCATCAATTGTAGTATCAGTTTCTGCCTTTTGTGCTAAATTCGTGACCCGACTTAACGCTTCAACTGCTTTTTTAAACGCAGGCTCATTAAGCTGTTCATTAATGGCTTCTGCTTTAGCAAACATGGAATAAACATCTACGATCGGTGCCGATAATACAGCTTCTACAACATCGTATCGATAGCCTGAATCGATCATGAGATGCTTAAACCGACTTAAAAAGAATTGAATGGCTTCTTCTTTAGTAGATTCGACACCAGCCGTCATAAATCCTTTTTTATTTAATGTATCCACCCAATGCTCAATGATCATTTCAAGAGAAAGGGCTGATTTGGTTTCTAATAAAATTTGGACTACCCCGTTTGCTTGCCTTCTTAACGCATAAGGATCTTGAGAACCTGTTGGAATTAATCCAATTGCAAAACAAGATAATACGGTATCGAGCTTTTCTGCTAAGGATAGCATAGAGCCAACTGCTGTTTGTGGGAGAATATCATTTGAAAACCGCGGTAGATATTGTTCATAAATCGCTCTCGCCACTTGAGCATGTTCATTCGACTTTAATGCATAATCCTGCCCCATTTGTCCCTGTAACTCAGGAAATTCACCCACCATATTTGTTACAAGATCAAATTTCGCAATGGATGCAGCGCGTTCTACTAATGTCACTTCTTCAGCTGACAACGCCTCTTTTCTTGCTAACCATACCGCAAGCTCTTTTGTACGAGTAACCTTTTCGGCAATTGTCCCAATCGATTCATGGAACACTACGGTTTCGAGTTTTTTATTCCAATCTTCTATAGAAAGCTTCTGGTCTTCTTCATAAAAGAATGCAGCATCAGCAAAGCGTCCCCGAAGTACCTTTTCGTTTCCTTTCGATACATTTTCAATATGCTCTTCATTCCCGTTTCTGACCGTCACAAAGTATGGAAGTAACGCGCCTTCAGTTGATTCAACCGGGAAGTAACGCTGGTGTTCTCTCATAGTCGTAATTAATACTTCTTTAGGCAATTGAAGGTATTTTTCTTCAAACCCACCACTTAAGGCAGTTGGATATTCAATTAAATTGTTTACTTCTTCAAGAAGGTCTTCATTTACAGGAATAACCCAATCTTTCGTTGCTTCCATGTCCTTTAGTTGAGAACGAATGGCTTGCTTCCTTTTCTTAGCATCAACAATTACGTAGTTTTCAAGTAAACGCGTTTCGTAACTTTCAGGAGTGGCTATCTCAATTTCTTCATCTCCTAAGAAACGGTGACCTCTTGTAGTCTGACTAGTTTTTACTTCCGCAATTGAAAATGGAATGACTTCCTGACCGTACATGGCAATTAACCAACGTATTGGTCGTGCATAGCGTAAGTCAAACGTATGCCATTTCATGCGTTTCGGGAAATTCAGACTCATAATGACCTTCTCTAAGCTTGGTAAAATGTCGACTGTTTGCACACCTTCAGAAAAGGATGTAGCAAAAACATATTCCACACCTTTATGTGCTTCAATTGTAAGAGCTTCCGGTTCAACTTTCTGTGATCGCGCAAATCCTAAAGCTGCTTTCGTCCAGTCGCCATTGTCATCTAATGCAATTTTCTTTGCTGGTCCTTTTGCTTTACTAGATGAATCTTCTTGTTTTGAAGCAAGGTCATGAATGATAATCGCTAATCTTCGTGGCGTTGAAAAAGCCTGTGTGCGGCTATACTCAAGCTTTTGCTCTTTTAACCACTGCTGCACATTCTGCTCTAGTTGTTTCACTGCATCTGTTACAAATCTGGCTGGAAGTTCTTCTAATCCTATTTCAAGGAGAAATGGTTTTCTATCCATTAGTTTGCCTCCTTCTTTTTCAACATCGGGAATCCAAGTTTTTCGCGTTCCTCGTAATAATGCTTTGCAGCCTTCCGAGCGAGGGTACGGACACGACCTATGTATCCCGTGCGTTCCGTTACTGAGATCGCACCACGAGCATCAAGTAGATTAAATACGTGTGAACACTTTAAAATATAATCATAAGCCGGGAAAACAAGGTTACGGTCTAGTACACGAGTTGCTTCTTTCTCGTACGTATTGAATAGCTGGAAGAGCATTTCACTATCTGATACTTCAAATGTATATGTAGAATGCTCAAACTCAGGTTGGAGAAAAATGTCACCATACGTGAAACCCTCTACCCATTCCAAATCAAATACATTCTCTTTTTCCTGAATATACGTTGCTAATCGCTCAATCCCGTAAGTAATTTCAGCGGAAACAGGGGATGCTTCCATGCCACCTACTTGTTGGAAATACGTAAACTGTGTTATTTCCATTCCATCTAGCCATACTTCCCACCCAAGACCCGCACAGCCTAATGTTGGGTTTTCCCAGTTGTCTTCAACAAATCGAATATCATGTTCAAGCGGATTAATACCAAGCGCTTTAAGGCTTTCCAAATACAGTTCTTGAATATTGTTTGGCGAAGGTTTCATAATCACTTGGAATTGGTGATGCTGATATAAGCGGTTCGGGTTTTCTCCATAGCGTCCATCTGCCGGTCGCCTTGATGGCTCTACATAAGCTACATTCCACGGTTCTGGACCGATTGTTCGTAATAATGTATGCGGACTCATCGTACCCGCACCTTTTTCAGTGTCATAGGCGTTCATAATTATACAGCCTTGCTTTGCCCAATAGGACTGCAATGTTAATATCATCGTTTGAATGTTCATGTTTACCCTCCTTAATAAAAACAAAAAAACCCTCAATCCTTATGCCTACTATCGGCATAGGGACGAGAGTTACCCGCGGTTCCACCCTACTTATTAAACACAAACGTGTTTAATCACTTTACAGTTCACATGCTCAAAGAGTGCCTCATACGCTCCTGATTCTTCAGCTCACACCACCCTGAAGTCGCTATTAATCATAAGAATAAGCAGTATTTCTTCTCTCATCATAGCATATCGTCATATTTTTCTATCATACCTTTAATCCTTTTTTTCGTCAAGTTTAAAATGAGTGCCATCTACTTTTTTTAGCTGGTCAATAAAGCGTTGTGATTTCAGCGTCACACCAACGTATTCTTGATAGTACGATGATATGATTTGATGAAGTCGTTCTTTTGTTTCTGGCTTAATCGAAATGGAACCTAATTTCGTTAAATCAACATAGTATAAGGTGCGAATAAGCTTCACCATTGATAACGAAACTGGGAAAGCTCGCTCATCTCGATGGACACAACTTCTGCATAAAAAACCAGCAAAAGGAATGGAAAAAGCAATAGGGTCGCGCTCAACCGATTTACAGTTTGCACAGCCATCTAAATTAGGCTTTGCTCCAGCAACCGTTAACATTTTTAGATCAACGATTCTTGCAATAATTTCCGGATCTTGACCAGTGTCAATTTGCTTTAAAGCGAGTAACAATAGATCAAATAAAAACACATACGGCCGTCGTTCTTCGGTCAATTTTTCGATTAATTCTGTTATATACGCAGCATGAGCAGCTTTAAATAAATCAAAGTGAAGCTGTTTGAAGGATAGAATAATTTCGCCTTGGCTTATTGTTGGCAAACCACTACCCTTGAAATAAACAAATGAGCCATAAACGAATGGTTGCATCACAGCCGCATAGCGACTATTAGGCTTCTTCGCTCCTTTTGCCATCACAGATAGTTTTCCGCTATCTTTCGTTAATACTGTTGCAATTTTATTTGATTCACCATAGTCAATGGTCTTTAAAATAATTCCTTCTTGTTTAATTAACATGTTCATTCCTTACAGCAAGTCACTGCTTTTTAAGAAAGAGTAGAATCCGTTTGGTCGTCGGCAGCCATTACCTCTACCTCTTCACCAACTGTCTCCCTTTCCAATTCCTTATGGAGTAAATAAGTCTCAATGTTTCCTGTCTGTGAAAAAACTTTCCAAGATAGAACAAGCACTGTTTCACAACTCCTCTCAATCGTTCTTATGAAGTATGATGACCTAAATTTACTATACTCATTCGATGGAAATATTGTTAATTAGCAGAGCTTGACTTTTTATTTTTGTTCGTTTTTCATCTTAGTTAATCATAGCTTTTTGAACATAAAAAAACAATGGTCCAACGCCTTGTTTGGACCATTGCTTCTCTTTAATAATCGTCTTCGTTAAAGCCATAATCTTTAAGCTGTGAAGGGCGATTTCTCCAGTCTTTTTGTACTTTCACCCATAGCTCTAAAAACACACTTGAACCAAGTAATGCTTCAATATCGACTCGTGCCTTTTGACCAATTTCCTTTAGCATAGAACCGTGCTTTCCAATAATGATCCCTTTTTGAGAGGAACGTTCCACTATAATGGTTGCGCCAACATACACTTTACCATTATCTCGTCGTTTCATTTGCTCAATCACAACTGCTAGAGAGTGAGGGATCTCTTCCTTTGTTACATGTAGCGCTTTTTCACGAACAAGCTCGGCAACAATAAACCGCTCAGGATGATCTGTAATCTGATCGCTTGGATAATATTGCGGACCCTCATCCAAGTGCACCTTTATTTGATCCATCATCGTCTCGACATTTTCACCTTCTAAGGCAGATACCGGCACGACTTCTTCAAATTCATAGCGTTCACGGTAGGAGGCAATGATTTCAAGTAACGCATCTCTACTCACTTTATCGATTTTATTAACGATTAGAAAAACAGGTGTTTTTGTATCCTTTAAACGATCAATAATAAACTGTTCTCCTGGACCAAACTTAGCATCTGCATCAATGACATACAAAATAAGATCCACTTCTCGAAGCGTATTCGTCGCTACTTTCATCATAAAGTCGCCTAAGCGATGTTTCGGTTTGTGGATACCTGGTGTATCAATAAATACAATTTGCGCGTCATCAGTCGTGTAAACACCTTGAACTTTATTTCTTGTTGTTTGAGGCTTGTCCGACATAATGGCAATTTTTTGACCGATTATTCTATTTAACAATGTTGATTTACCTACATTGGGTCTCCCAATTATGGAGACAAAACCTGACTTAAACGTTTCCTCTTGATTCATTCATATCCTCCGCTTTAAAAAATCCTGGTAGTAGCGCTTCTACTGTTGTTTCTTGCCAGTCACCTTTTACATTACTTAAATAGACCGGCATTTCTGGTTCACATAACTCTGCTAATACTTGTCTACATGCACCGCAAGGCGAAACCGGATTTGGTGTATCCGCCGCCACAGCAAGTGCTTTAAAAGATTGATGATTTGGCTTATACGCTCTAAATATCGCTGTGCGTTCAGCACAGTTTGCCAAGCTATATGCCGCATTTTCAATGTTTGCTCCTTTTACAACCGATCCATCTGCTAGAAGGAGGGCAGCACCTACTTTAAATGAGGAATAAGGAACGTAAGCCTCTTCCCTTGCTTCAATAGCGAGCTGAATTAATGCTGCTTTTTCCATAGAAATCCTCCTTTTTCGTTATAAAATGTTAATAAAATAAGGTACAAATATAATAGCCCCAATAATGATGGCAATGATACAAAAAATAAACACGCTAGCAGCACCGATATCTTTTGCTCGCTTTGCTAGTGGATGAAAGTCTTCCGTCACTAAATCGACTGTCCGTTCAATTGCCGTATTAAGCGTTTCAGCTGTCAAAACGCCTCCCATTACAAGTAGGAGTAACACCCATTCAGTCGCTGAGACGGAAAAAAACCAGGCAAGCCCACAAATAGCCATTGTACTAGCTAAATGAATTTGCATGTTCTGTTCGTGCCTAATCACATAGCCAAGACCTGAAATGGCATAGTTGAATGAACGAAATAAACGTTTTAACCCTCTACGGTTTCGATCTTCCAAGGCCATAGGATTCTAAAATCTCCTCTTGTTTAGTAAACATTTCCCTTTCTTCTTCCTTTGATTGATGATCATACCCTAGCAGATGAAGAAACCCATGAACAACAAGAAAAGCAAGTTCACGTTCAAATGAATGATTATACTCATCAGCTTGTCGATTAATGTGAGCAATGGATACAATAATATCTCCTAATAAATTAGGAATTCCTTCTAACGCTTCATAATCTGGCTCTCCATCGTTTAAAGCAAACGATAGCACATCAGTAGAGCGATCGATGCCACGATGTTCTAAATTTAACTCATGTATGGCATCCTCATCTACAAATGTAACCGACAGCTCAGCACCTGGATGAACTTCTTCTTTTTTGCCCGCATAAGCAAGGACGTCGTGAACAAGCTTTAGTTGTTCTTCTGTCAATGTCTCTGTCTCATCAATAATGTCTATCTCAATCATTTAATACTCCTTTTCAATCATCATCATCAGGATATTCTATTCGCTGATGAAACGTTCCATTTAACGTTTCACACATCGAAAGCTTAATTTGGTTTAATTCTTTTAATGTTAAATCTGACTCATCGAATTGACCGTCTTCTAGCTTATCTTTAATAATTTTGTCCACTAATTGCTCGACTTTATCTGGTGTTGGTTTTTGCATTGAGCGCACAGCCGCCTCCACACTATCTGCAATCGAGATAATGGACGTTACTTTCGTTTGTGGTTTTGGCCCAGGATAACGGAATTGGCTTTCCGGTACATGTTGCTTTTCATCATCTTGCTTTGCCTTATAGTAGAAAAATTTAAGCAAGCTTGTGCCATGGTGCTGTTCTGCAATATCAATAATTTCCCGAGGCATTTTATGTTGGCGAAGTAAATCAGCGCCATCATATGGATGTGAAATAATAATAGTTTTACTCAATTGCGGCGAGATCTTATCATGAGGGTTATCCCCTTTTAATTGATTCTCGATAAAAAATCTCGGGCGTCGTGTTTTTCCTAAGTCATGATAGTAAGCGCCTACTCTTGCTAGTAAACCATTTTCGCCTAACGTTTCACAAGCTGCTTCTGCCAAATTCCCAACGACAACGCTATGATGATACGTCCCAGGCGCTTCTGTTAAAATCTTTCGAAGTAGCGGATGATTTGGACTTGAAAGCTCAATTAACCTAGCCGTCGATAAAATTCCGAAGCCTGTTTCAATAAACGGCAGTAACCCTATTGTAAGAACTGAAGCAACGAAAGCTGCTAAAAACGCCGCTAAGAAATAAAAGCTTAGTTCAACCCAATTCAAATAAATACTTTTCATTAATAAAATGGATAGCACAGTTAAGCTATTCGCACAGAGGACAAAAAAACCAGCTTTTAAAATTCGCGTTGCTTTGTTTGATTGCTTCAAGAAATAGATACCTGTAAGAGAACCGACCAAAATATAAAAGCCATACATAAACGCAAATGTACTAGAGGAATCGTGATTGTAGAAAACACTCCCAATAATAGCAAATAGAAAACTTGTTACGATGGCAATTTTCGGGTGCAACAACAATGTTAGTAACATTGCTCCTGCCGCCGCCGGAACCGCAAAGCCAATTCCAGGTAAAGAGATAAGGGACTCTAAGTAACTGTAGAGCTTCATAAGCACTAGAATGACAACAAACACAATCGAAAACATTAATAAATGGGAATTATTTGTTGCAACCGTCGTATTGGAATCATTTAAGAAATAAATTAGCATTCCAATTAAGATGAAGACAAACAGCGCCAGTCCAATATAGGGGAATATAACTGTGGCTTCATCGAGTAAACCTACTAATCGAAGCTGTTCATACATTTCATATGTAACAAGATCGCCTTCTTTTACAATCAATTCTCCTTCACGTATTAGAACAGGATCAATTGAATCAGCCGCTTCTTGCCTTAATCGCTGTGTTGTTTCAGCATCATATGTTACGTTAAATACAATCGCTAAATCAACTACATTGCTTATGGCTTCACGAACGTCTGGCGAGAGACTTGTTACTTCCGCTATTTGATTTTCAGCGTTTTGCTTCGCTTCTTGTAAATCGCCCACCTTTATTGGTTCACTCATTGTTTCGTGAACGGTATTGACAGCTGCCTCCTGCGCAGCTTGAAACTGGTAGTCAGACGTTTCTAACAAAACTTCAAGAGCTTCATCACTCAAATCTGCGTTTGTTGACGAAGATAGGTCTGAGCGAACATTTTCAATTTGATCTGAAATCGAAGCAGATTCTTCCTCTTCCTCTACTTCCCGCTCACGCTCAAGACGAATTACTGTGAAGATATCATTTACTTGCTGAACTCGATCTTCTTCGTATTGCCGATTATGCTTCATTTGGCTTTCGACAGCGCCTACCGCTTCCGTTCGCCTTTGCTCCGTTGCAACTCGATTTTCGACTGTCATTGGTGCACGAATATCTTGTTCAGCCGGCTCGGACAAATTTACTTCTAGCTGCTCCGGTATAATATTGTCAAGCATCATACCGTACATAATCAAGCCTAGTATTGTATAAATAACTGTACGTATGTACGGTTGCTGCTTTATTTTCCGCCACCATTTCTTTGGAGCAGATACTTTAGGCTTATCTTCTTCCACATACAGTCACCTCACTCGGCTTTGCACATTATTGATCATTCAACCGCTCGTTTTGTTCATATGCTTGAAGAATACGTTGGACAAGCACATGCCTTACTACATCAGATGCCTGAAGATATACCATGCCAATTCCTTTTACTGATCGTAACTTGTGTAGCGCAACTTGTAAGCCAGACTTCTTTCCCTTTGGTAAATCAATCTGTGTGATATCGCCGTTTATAACCATCTTCGACCCAAACCCTAGTCTGGTAATAAACATTTTAATCTGTTCTTCAGTCGTGTTCTGCGCTTCATCTAGAATAACAAATGAATCATCTAACGTTCGCCCTCGCATATAGGCTAATGGTGCAACTTCAATTGTGCCTCTCTCCATTAATCTCGTTGTATGCTCTACGCCTAACACATCATGAAGTGCATCATAAATCGGACGTAAATAAGGGTCAACTTTTTCTTTTAAGTCACCTGGAAGAAACCCTAAGCTTTCACCTGCTTCAACAGCTGGACGCGTTAACACAATTCGGTTGACTTTCCCTTCTTTTAAAGCAGATACAGCTGAAACGACCGCTAGGTAAGTTTTTCCTGTGCCAGCAGGTCCTACTCCAAATACCATATCATGTTTACGAATCATGGAAACGTAGTGTCGCTGGCCTAATGTTTTTGCTCGAATAATTTTGCCTTTGACTGTTGTCGCTATATTTTCATCGTATAATTCGTTTAATTCAGCTAGCTTTCCTTCTTTTTCTAGCTGAATCGCGTAAAAGACATCACGTTCAGATAACTGAGCGTATTGCTCAACGACGCCAATTAGTGTCTCAATAATTTTTGCTGCGCGTTCAATTTGAAGCTTATCGCCAGTGATGAGTATATCTTCGCCTCTCGTCACTAATTCAATGGATAGCTCTTCTTCAATTCGTTTTAAATGCAAATCATTCGGCCCGTATAGTGCTTGTGCTATTTGTGCATCTCTTAAGTTAAGTTGAATCAATGATGTTTCTGACAATCGCCTCAGTCTCCTTGAATAATTGGTTTTTCTTGCGTAATCTCTTCAAGAACTTGGTAATGAATCTTTAATGAAACTGTATCATTTTCAACCGCTTCATGCAAAACTTGTTCACCTACTATGTCTGCACCTTCTGGCAAATCCTGTTCCAAGTCCAAGCGCGCTTGCTTTTTCAACACTTCAAATGCTTCTTCTCTTTCATACGTTCGCTCAAAATTTTGGGTTTCACGATGCTCATCAACGATTAATTGGACCGGTAAACGGTAGCCAAAAATGGTATATTGACTTTCTTTTTTATACGTTTCCATTGACTCGTAATCCGGTGCGGTAATATTCCAAAACGGGATAGACACATCGCCAACTTTTAACTGGTATTTGTTTTTCTGCTCCCCCGTTAAAGACGTATAGGTTTGAGTGATGGGCATGCTTACAGATGAAGTATACCATATTTCACCGACTACAGAGGCCTTAGCTGGAATTGTTTGCTCATGCCCTTCTACACCGATAAAACCTGACACAAGCAAGTCCCCTTTTTCAACTACATCATTCGTTCTCTTTACCGCTGTCCCATCTTCAACAAACATTGATCGAATGACCGCTTTTTTTGATGCTACTAAGTGTCTGGGGCTTACTATTTCAGGATCTGTTTGGCGCACTTGTTCAACAACCTCGAATTGATAGTTCGTCCCTTTTTTTCGCACACCAACCCAGGTCGCTTCATCTATTCGATCTGTCACATACGCTTGAATTTCATTTGGCTTCGGTAAACCAAAACTAAACTCACCTCGTTTAACACCTAATTCAGCAATCGCTTCTTCTAATTTTTTTTCAACTTGAGGGGAAGCACCCTCTATCGAATACCCCCACACCATATTCGAGAGAAGAAAGAACGCAACAAAAAACGCAGCAATCCCCATTACAAAACCTGCTCTTACTTTCATCTGCTTCATGAAAAAAGGAAGACCTTGTCGCTCTTTAAAACGTAACGTTAAATCTGTTCCCCTCAGAAACCGTCTTAATTGATGAATATTACGTAACTGAATTTTAAACTGGATTTTCTCTGTTTCTATTACAGAGACGTTCCAAATATGAATCCCCTGTTTAAGACAGCGGTTTAATAATTGCTCTGGATAAGGGCCCCTAATTTCTACCGATACCACACCGCCTATTAAGTTTACAAACCCATTTCTCATAAAGCTTCGCCCCTTATGAACAGTATTTACTTTCCTTCTTCATTAATAAACATCACTTTATCTATTCTTCCTTCAAGTAGTAATTCTTCCGGCAAGATCGTCTTTAACACAAATTGATCACCTGTAACAAGGAGCTGTCCTTCTTTTAGCAATAATCGAAGTTCCTTATTCGAAAACTGTAAAACCCCTCGATGGTTTTCAATATATATATGTAGCTGTCCTATCATTGTAATTCTAGGTAAATCCATCGTGACGTCAGCCGGAAGCTGCATTTGTTCGGTTACCCATTTTTTTATACGGTTTGTCATACGACTCATTAAGCAGCCCTCCTCCTAATGATTGTATGAACTGCGTTGCTTACTTAGCACCAAAATGACTGGGAGCCTACATTCCACCTGCCCGTTTTTGATTTTTTTCAGAACAACAAAAAAAAACGTAGCACCACCGAAGTGATTGCTACGTTCTTTTCTTTATTAGATTGCAAAGTTAAAACGATCGACCTCTTGGTCTTCGCTGTCTACTTTTTGGCGGTCCAAGAACTTCAGACCACACAACAGCTTCCATCATTTTTTTTCCGGAAACATTCTTAAAATCCATATCTAATTTTCCCTCTGAGCTCGTCTGCTCACTTTCGGCCATTACCGCGACAACAGGCGCCGATTGGTTTCTTAACTCTTTAACCTTACGACGTGCTTCACGGTGACGCTCATAGAGTTCATTCTGCCGCGTCGCTGTGTCACGCTGAGCATCAGTTTGTCTCGATGGCTCATTGATTGGCTCATAAGCTTGTTCAGGAGGTGCTGATTCACTCGGGAAATAATCTTCCCAACGGACTTCCTCTTGTCGCTGTTCAGCTGGCTGCTGCCTGCGCTGCGGTTCAGCTGATTGTCGTTGGGGATTTTGACGCTCCTCTTGTTGCTGGGTTGACTGCCCTAGTTTTGATAGAGAGCTGACTAAAACACCAACAATAATAATTAAGATAAGAGGATTCGCCAAGATAAATTGCACTAAATCTGACATCCATTATCCCCTCCTTCTTAATGGTTACACCACATTGCCTTATGAGGGTTTTTCTTAATTATTTTTGTTTCTTGGATCGTTATCAGGGAACATGTCGCTGTCACCTTTTGACGATTTACTAATTGAATCTCTCATATCTGTATCAGCCAATACGTTCTGGTAGTTCATATAATCCATTACACCCATGTGTCCGTTGCGTAACGCTTCAGAAAGAGCCATTGGAACTTCCGCTTCCGCTTCGACAACTTTCGCACGCATTTCTTCAACGCGAGCTCTCATTTCTTGCTCTTGTGCTACAGCCATTGCACGACGTTCTTCGGCTTTCGCTTGAGCGATCTTTTTGTCTGCTTCTGCTTGATCGGTTTGTAGCTCTGCACCAATATTTTTACCAATATCGATGTCGGCGATGTCAATCGAAAGGATTTCAAAAGCAGTACCTGAATCCAATCCCTTTGTTAATACCGTTTGTGAAATCATATCTGGATTTTCAAGAACTTTCTTGTGATCTTGTTGAGAACCGATTGTCGAAACAATCCCCTCACCAACACGAGCGATAATCGTATCTTCACCTGCACCACCGACAAGGCGATCAATGTTCGCACGTACTGTAATTCTAGCTTTTGCTTTCACTTCAATCCCGTCCATTGCTACACCGGCAATAAACGGTGTTTCAATTACTTTAGGATTTACACTCATTTGAACTGCTTCTAAAACGTCACGACCAGCAAGGTCAATCGCTGCCGCTCTTTCAAACGAAAGCTCGATATTTGCTCGTTGTGCTGCAATTAATGCATTAACTACTCGGTCAACGTTACCACCAGCTAAGTAATGCCCCTCTAACCTTGAAGAATCAAGGTCAATTCCTGCTTTAACCGCTTTAATTAATGGGTTTACAACGCGAGCTGGCACAACTCGTCGAAGCCTCATTCCTACTAACTCAAAAATGCCAATTTTTACGCCAGCTGCAATAGCCGAGATCCATAAAGCTACTGGTACAAACGTAAATAAAATCGCCAGTAGAATAACAGCTGCTGCAACAATTATGAGCGTAATAATAATTCCATCATCCATTTCTTATTTCCTCCCTTATTCTAGTTTAATCGTTTTGCTCAATTTCTCTAACTACGACCCTTGAACCAGATGTATAGACAACCTTGAGCATACTCCCTCGTCCAATATAGCTTCCTTCAGACACAACGTCAAGGCGTCTGTCGTTAATTAATGCAATTCCTGCCGGTCTTAAGTCACTTAATGCTTTACCTGTTTGGCCCATTAGCGCTTGATCTGTTTCAGTTGACAAATACCCCTCTTCACTTGTTGTCTGAGCCTGCAATACAAGCTTTTTCCATGGTCCCCGATTGCCAAAAAACACAAACAAAATAATGGCTGCTGCAATCGTCACTACAAGGGTAATCCCTACTGAAATGACCATTACTGTCGTTGAAAAAGAAGCCATAAAGAGTCCACCAATAATTAACCCGATTCCCAGTATGCCAAAAATACCGAAACCAGGCGCAACCATCTCAACGCCTAATAAGACAATGCCAACTACGACCAATATTAATGATTCCCAACCAGCAAAACCTGCTACCATATGACCGAAGAAAAATAAAAGCAGTGCAGAAATACCCATAAATCCAGGTACACCAAATCCCGGTGAGTAAAGCTCCATAATTAAACCAAGACTTCCTATTGATAAAAGAATGGGAATAACAATAGGATTTGTGACAAACCGAGCAATTTGCTCCGCGATACTCACTTCTGAATGAACAATGTTGACTTCATCAGACTGATAGCCTAAAAAGCTAATCACTCCGTCAACATTTCTTTCAATGGCATCCGCATAACCGACTTCTAATGCCTGTTCTGCGTTTAATGTTAAATACCCAGACGGGAATCCTTCAACATCAAAATCAGCGTTTGACATCGCTTCCGCATAGGCAGGGTCTCTACCCCCATCCGGTCCGTTTTCTTCGGCAGCCGTTTTCATTCTACTAACCCATAAAGACTGAACCTTTTCCTCAGCAGCATTTCCACTACCATCAATGACACCAGCTGATCCCATTTGTCCGTTTGGCACCATCACAATTTGATCAGCATTTAACGCAATGTAGGCCCCTGCAGAAATCGCTTCGCTATTAATAAATGCGGTTACAGGAATAGCTGTATTGTTCATAATATTGGCGATGTTTCCAGCTGCATCCACTGCACCACCTGGTGTATGAATATCAAGGATAATGTGATCAGCATTTTCTTCCGCGGCTTCATTAAACGATCGCTCTAAAAATGCTTCGAGTCCACGCTCCACTGTTTGTTCAACAGGTATCACATAAACTATTGCATCATTTGTATCATCCGCTTTAACAATCATTTGCAACGGTAGTAATAGAAAAACGAGCAAATACGAAACAAATGCAACCTTCAACCATTTGTTCACGTTCTATCCATCCCCCCAATCTTTCTTATTCTCTTTACGAACGAAGAAAACAAAAAGTTTCGTTCTTCTTTAAAGTTTATCAGAAGTGCTTTTCAAAACCAAACAGAACGCTAAAAAACCTCTGTTAAAAACAGAGGTTTATCAAGAATGTTTAAGTTAACCGCTTTGCAACAAGACGATTGACTGAACCACCATCGGCTTTCCCCTTAATCTTAGGCATTAATGCGCCCATCACTTTACCCATATCGGCTTTTGATGTTGCACCTACCTCAGATATCGTTTCTTGAACGATGGCTTCCAATTCTTCTTCTGATAATTGTTTAGGCATATATCGTTGGAGCAAAGCAAGTTCTTCTTCTTGCTTCAACGCTAAATCTTCACGATTCGCTTGTTTAAATTCATGGAGGGATTCTTTACGCTGCTTTACTTCTCGATTAAGCACAGTAAGGCTTTCATCTTCAGTAAGCTCACGTCCGAGCTTAATTTGCTCATTTTGCAACGAGGACTTCACCATGCGAATAACGGAAAGCGTTTCTTTTTCCTTGTTTTTCATCGCAGTCTTCAGGTCCAGGTTTAACCTCTCAAGAAGAGTCAAGTGAAATCATCCTCTCCTAATCAGAACTAGAATTTACGTTTTCTAGCTGCTTCTGATTTCTTTTTACGCTTCACACTTGGCTTTTCGAAGTGTTTACGTTTTTTTACCTCAGCTAACGTTCCTTCTTTAGAGAGCGATCTCTTAAAGCGACGAAGTGCAGCATCAATCGATTCGTTTTTGCGAACACGAGTTTCTGCCATTCTATTTCCCTCCCTCCGAAAACAACCAAACTCAATACGTGCTTATGACACGTCTGCAGTAATTATAATACAGTCAAGGATTATGGTCAACTATAAGATCTCAATATCCATATCTACCTAAAGAAAAAAGACATGCTTCTTCTTTTTAGACCATATAGTGGGAATGACGAGGTGATGTTCAGCATGGTTAAGGAGTTTCTTTCCTTATTAATTGTCTTTATTGCTTTATTTTTATTTGGTATTTACATCTTAAGATCTGGTCTTTTGCAAGTCGGAACGTCAACAGTAAAATCGATCTTAATAAAAACGACCAATTCTCCATTAAAAGGGCTCATCGTTGGTATTCTTATAACAATGCTCTTTCAAAGTAGTTCGGTAGTGACTGTTTTATTAGTGGGCCTTGTTGCCGCTGGTTTCATTCAATTTAAACATTCGATTGGAGTAATACTTGGTGCAAATATTGGTTCGTGCTTCACATTGGAGTTAATCGCTTTTAATATAACCGACTTGGCTGTTCCACTTCTAATTATCGGCTTTCTATGCTTGCTTTTGTCACACACCTCTTTTTATGTCATTGGCTGTGTGTTATTTGGAATTGGTTGTATTTTCTTATCTATGAACGGACTAGAAGGTCTTGCAGAGCCCTTACGCACACTACCGCTTACAGAACACTTCTTCACGTGGACAAACGACCATTATGTAGCCGGGATTACTGTTGGAGCTATCATTACAACGATTATCCAATCAAGCACAGCAACAATTGGCATTGCGATGAGTTTTATTGAAGGAATGAGCTTGACGAGTGAATCTGGCGTAGCCATCATGCTTGGCGCAAATATTGGCACATGCTTCACAGCTTACATTGCCAGTGTTGGTGCGGGGAAAACAGCTCGCCTCGTTGCTCACGCCCATATATGGCTTAATCTATTAGGCGCTCTTCTCTTCTATCCACTTATCGAATTTTTGGCTCATTTTTCTTCATTGTTAAGTGATAGTCCGAGTGTACAACTGGCTCATGCAAGTACAATCTATAATGTCATTTGTTCCTTGCTTGTTCTCCCTTTTGTCGATCGATTCGCACGTTTCGTTCAATTTTTTGCACGATCGAATAAAGACCTTTAAAATAAAATTGTACTCAATTACAGCTTTTAGGAGGAGATAGAAGTGCGTAAAAAAGAATTAGGGCATTCAGGTATCCATGTGTTTCCAATCGGATTAGGCGCCAATGCAGTTGGTGGGCATAACTTATATCCTAATCTTGACGAAGCGAAAGGAAAGGCATTAGTTCGCGATGGGATTAAAAACGGAGTGGATTTTATTGATACTGCTTTTATCTACGGTGAAGGTCGTTCAGAAGAGCTTATCGGTGAAGTCCTTCAAGAGTTCAAACGAGAAGATGTTATCATTGCCACAAAAGCCGCGCATCGAAAAAACGGCGATGAGTACGTTTTCGATAACTCGCCAGCCTTTCTTAAAGCGTCAGTCGATGATGCGCTAAAACGTTTAAACGTTGATTACATTGACCTTTTTTACATTCACTTTCCAGATAAAGATACACCTAAAAGAGACGCAGTTGCCGCCCTCCAAGAAATGAAAGAAGCAGGGAAAATACGTTCCATTGGGGTGTCAAATTTTTCGATTGAACAATTAAAAGAGGCGAATCAAGATGGCTACGTTGATGTTTATCAAGGCGAATACAATTTATTGAATCGCGAGGCAGAAAAAGAACTTTTCCCATATATGCTTAAGCATACCATTTCTTTTATTCCTTACTTTCCACTCGTATCTGGACTTCTAGCTGGTAAGTATACAGAAGATACCGTCTTTCCGGATGGTGATTTACGAAACCAACAAGGACACTTTCAAGGAACCACGTTCAAACAAAACATCGAGAAAGTAAATCAACTAAAACCAATTGCTGCAAAGCACCATGTTGATATCGCACATATTGTGCTTGCTTGGTATTTAGCTAGACCAGAAATTGATATTATTATTCCAGGTGCTAAGCGAGCCGAGCAACTGTTAGACAATGCGAAAAGCGTCAATGTTACGTTGTCAGAAGAGGATAAACGATTTATTGACACCTTGTTTTAAACAGAAAAGCTGGGGAATAAATTACTCCCCAGCTTTTTTAATAAGTTGATTCGCTTTCTAACCCTTTCGCAATTGCAACGCCAGAACTTGCGCCAATCCGAGTAGCTCCTGCTTCAACCATCGCTTGTACATCCTCTAAACTTCTGACACCACCAGACGCTTTCACCCCTACTTGCGGACCTACTGTTGTGCGCATTAAACGAATATCTTCAACTGTAGCACCACCTGTAGAAAAACCAGTAGACGTTTTCACGAAATCAGCGCCAGCTTGAACAGCCAAACGACAAGCTCTTTCTTTTTCTTCATTTGTAAGAAGGCTCGTTTCGATAATAACTTTCGTCAAGGCTTTATTTTTCGCTGCGTCTACCACTGCTTTTATGTCGGCTAGAACGGTTTCGTCGTCTTGATCTTTTAATGCAGCAATGTTGATCACCATGTCAACTTCTGTTGCACCGTTTTCAATAGCATCTTTTGTTTCCATCGCTTTAATAGCGGCTGTATTTTGTCCTAGAGGGAAGCCAATGACCGTACACACTTTCACTTCTGGCTCTTCGGCTAAAACCTGAGCTGCGGTCTTGACCCAGTAAGGCTGAATACAGACAGAAGCAAACTTGTATTGCTTTGCCTCTTCACATAAATGGAAAATTTGTTGTTTGGTTGCATCCGCTTTAAGAAGCGTGTGGTCAATGAGGTGGGCGACTGATTCAGCCATTTCACTCATCCTTTCATCTGTTGTAATCTCTTGTTCATCATAACATGAAAAAGAGCGCAACACGAGTGGAAGACTGCTTCCCTTTCCTTATACCGTTGAAAGTTATCCTTTGATCGCTTCAAGCAAAATAGACTGACCCTTAAACGAATGCACACCTGCGTGGTCTTCTTTTATACAGAGTGCATCTTTAACACTAGCAGGTAACTGATTCATCCAACTAGAGAGTTCTTGCTTTTGAGTTGATGTAAACTGAACTCGATCCGTCCAATCTTGAAAAAGGAATGGTTTCTCAAACGTATGCATATGCTTGACCGTAAATCCCGCCTGCTCTACCATTGAAATCCATTGAGATTTCTTATAGGCTCTTACATGGCTACCATCGCGTTTCTTTTCTAGCTCATTGTAGGCGTTATCAACGACATCATCTTCAAATGCCACGTTATCAAGAAGAAAAAAACGCCCCTCTTTCGATAGTACACGATAGGTCTCATTTAGAAATTTCGTTACATTTATAAAGTGATGAGCCGCAATGCGATTAACCGCCAAATCAAATCGTTCGTCTTCAAAAGGTAAATTTTCCGCAGATGCCTCTACATATTGAACATGATTAATTCCAGCATCACTTAGGTGCTTTTTAGCAACTGCTAACATTTCTGGTGTTAAATCAACTGCAACGATGTCTTTTGCATACGCTGCCAATTTCTTCGCTACATGGCCACCACCAGTTGCAATATCAATTATAGATTGGTAATCACGCTCTTTCACTAATTGCTCCAATATGAATAAATCTTTTCCTTTTGCATGAAGGTTGCTTGTAACGTACGCTTCGGCATATGCCCCGAATTGTTCTTTTGAACTTTTTCCCATACCAATCAGTCCTCCTTTTTACTACATTTAGTATAAGCGAACTGCTTTGATATGGATAAGACCGTTTTCTTATCATCATCTATAAGGAGAGCGAATAGCATTAAGATCAAAAGGAAAGATGGTTCAATCCAATTAAATACCCTCCACTTGTACATAAAAAAGATGAACCCGTTTCGTTCTTTAGGGTTCATCTTTAAAACGATCATTCGTCTCTATTGGTTTAAACAAGTTGTTCGTGATCTTCTAGCACACGTACAAATTCGCCTTTATTAAAGGGATAACCTGCTTCAGTAAGCTTCACTCGCACAATTTTACCAATCATTGACTCATCACAAACAAGCTTTACTTTCAGGTAATTATCTGTATAACCGACAAACAGACCACTTTCAGGGTTTTCTTTATCCCGTTCCTCCGGTATAACTTCTAAGACTTCATTTTCAAACGAAGATGCATATTCTTTCGCTAATTGGTTTGATAGTTCAATTAAACGATGAACTCTTTCGTTTTTTAGTTCTTCCTCTACTTGATCTGTCATTCGAGCAGCTGGTGTCCCCGTTCTCATCGAATAAGGAAACACATGAAGTTCACTAAATTTATGCTCCGCAATGAAATCATAGGTTTCTTGAAATTCTTCTTCTGTTTCACCAGGAAAACCAACAATCACATCAGACGTAATCGCTAATCGGGGTAAAACCGCTTTTAATTTTGTGATGCGTTCTGCAAAAGCAGTCATTGTATATTTACGACGCATCCGCTTTAATACTGTATCAGAACCTGACTGAAGCGGAATATGCATGTGGCGCACAATTTTCGTTGATTTCCCAATAACAGCAATGACTTCATCTGTTAACTGACTCGCTTCTATTGAAGAAATGCGAATTCGCTTCAAGCCCTTAACCGTCTCTAAATCTTCTAGCAAACGGGCAAGACTATAATCTTTTAAATCTTCGCCGTATCCACCTGTATGGATCCCTGTTAAAACGATCTCTTTGTAGCCTGCTTCCACAAGCTGTGTCGCTTGACGTACAACTTCTTCTGGGTCACGAGAACGCATTAACCCTCTCGCCCACGGGATAATGCAGAATGTACAGAAGTTATTACAACCTTCTTGAATCTTTAAAGATGCTCTTGTACGATCTGTAAATGAAGGAACGTCTAACTCCTCATAAACCCTTGTTTTCATTATATTTCCTACACCGTTAATCGGCTGACGTTCTTTTTTATATTGTTCAATATAACCGAGCATCTTTGGACGATCTTGTGTCCCAACGACAACATCCACACCAGGAATCGCCATTATTTCAGCAGGAGAGGTCTGCGCATAACAGCCTGTGACACAAATAACAGCGTCTGGATTTTTTCGGATTGCACGACGGATGACTTGTCTACTCTTTTTATCCCCTGTATTGGTTACGGTACATGTATTAATCACGTACACGTCTGCTGTTTCTTCGTACTCTACTTTTTCATAGCCTTCTTGCTTAAACAGTTGCCAGATAGCCTCTGTTTCGTAATGATTCACTTTACAACCTAATGTATGAAACGCAACGGTTGACATGTCTTTCACCTCATAATTCTACTTGATAAGAGAGTGCGGCTAGCATATATAAACTCGCCGTTTCTGTTCTAAGAATTCTTGGACCTAAGCTGCATGGAATGGCTCCTGCTTCCGTTAACTGATCCACTTCTTGTCTTGCCATCCCGCCTTCTGGACCAACAATGATCAACACGCGCATACCAGGTGCTACTTTTTCTAGCTGCTCCTTTAACACGCCTTTTCGGCCTAGTTTTGCCTCATCTTCATCACAAACTAAACAAAGATCGTATGTATGTAAATCAGTTACTAACGATTGTCTGTTTAAAGGGCTGAAAATGGTAGGCACAGAGGAACGATGGGACTGTTCTGCCGCCTCTTTAGCGATTTTCTCAAATCGAACAAGTTTTTTTTGCATTTTTTTCTCATCCCATTTTACAATAGACCGTTCTGCAATAAAAGGAATGATTGCGTGAACACCTAATTCCGTGGCTTTTTGAATAATGAATTCAAATTTGTCCCCTTTTGGCAAGCCTTGGGCAAGCGTAACATTAACAGGTAAATCGGTTTGTTTCCTTTCTTCGTAAAGAATGTCTCCATCCACTTTATCCTCAGAAAGTGCTGTAATCGTCGCTACAACAGCTCGACCACTTTTATTTACACAAATAATGTCATCCCCCGCCACCATTCGCATCACTTTCCGAATATGAGCAGCATCTTCACCTGTTACCGTTACCTGCGTGTCGCTCATTTGTTCATTTGCGATAAAATAACGCTGCATACGCCACCTCACTCACTGACTTTTTTAGCGATAATTGCAACCCAGCCTTCTTGACGCTCAATGGAGTCAATTGCAAAGCCTGACGCTTCAATTGCATCTTTCACTAGTTGTTCTTTGCGTTCAATAATGCCTGAAGTAATAAAAGTACCACCCGGCTTTACAACTCGATAAGCATCATCTGTGAAGGTGACAATTACTTCTGCTAAAATATTCGCTACAACAATTTCAGCAGAATGTGGTTCAATATTTTTCAGTAAGTCATTTTGATTAATGTTAATCAGACTTTCCGCTTGGTTCAGTTTAAAGTTTTCCCTTGCACTCGTTACAGCAACGTCATCCAAATCATACGCATGTATCGTTTCTGCCCCTAATTTCCATGCAGCGAGAGCGAGCACGCCTGACCCAGTTCCAACGTCAATGACCGCATCACCTTTTTGTACAGTTTTCTCTAACGCTTGTAAAGAAAGTACTGTTGTTGGATGAGTTCCTGTACCAAAAGCCATACCTGGGTCCAGTTCAATAATAAGTTCATGATCTTTTTTATCATAGTCTTCCCAAGTAGGAACAATGACAATCTGATCCGTTACTTTAACAGGGTGATAGTATTTTTTCCATGCGTTTGCCCAATCATCATCGTTTACTTCTACATACCCTGTCGTTCCAGGTGCAATTGGAATATCAAATGCTACAAGGCCTTTAATTCGGTCTTCAACTTCCGCAATTGTACGTTTAAATGAATCATTCATCGGGAAATACGCTTTGATCATAACGCCTTCTGTTGGATAGTCATCTGGAGAAAGTTCATAAACTTCACCAAACTTGACGCTCCATTCGGTTACTAAATCTTTCGGATCTTCTATCGCAACCCCTGCCGCGCCTTCTTCGTGAAGGATGTTTGAAACGGGTTCTACCGCTTCTTGCGTCGTATGAACGCGAAATTCTGCCCATTTCATCAGTTTGTCCACCTTTTCGTTTTCACTCGTAAAAGAAGTGAAGAAAAGGATCCCTTCTCTTCACTACCTTCTTACTCGCCTTTAAATGCGCGGCGCAATTTATCAAAAAAACCGTCATTTTGCTCTTCCGGACGACCGCCACTCATACCTGCGAATTCTCTCATCAATTCTTTCTCATTTTCGTTTAATGTTTTTGGTGTGACAACACGTACCTGTACGTGCTGATCTCCTTGGCCACGACCGTGAACATTTGGTACACCCTTGCCTTTAAGCCTAAAGTTCGTTCCTGTTTGAGTGCCAGCTGGAATCTTCAGCTTAATTTTCCCCGTTAACGTTGGTACCTCAATTTCGTCGCCTAAGGCAACTTGTGGGAACGTTAGAGGAACTTCGCAATAAATATCTTCGCCTTCACGCTCAAAGAATTCATGTTCTTTCACTTGGAACACTACATACAAGTCCCCTGCAGGACCTCCATTTGTTCCAGCTTCCCCTTGACTAGAAACACGAAGCTGCTGTCCGTTATCAATACCAGCTGGTACTTTTACGTTGATTTTTTTACGCTTCCGAACCTTTCCTTTACCATGGCATGTGGTACATTTATCTTTAATCATCTTTCCGGTACCTTCACAATGGTTACAAACGCGGCGATTCACAACACGACCAAACGGTGTGTTTTGCTCAACATTTAGCTGGCCAGAACCTTTACAGTGTGAGCATGTTTCAGGCTTAGTTCCGGGCTTTGCCCCTGAGCCGTCACACGTTTCACAGTTCTCTTCCCGTGGAATTTCAATCTCTGTTTCTTTCCCAAAAACAGCTTCTTTGAATTCAAGTGTCATTGTGTATTGAAGATCATTCCCTTGTCTAGGGGCATTCGGATTTCTTCTTCCGCCACCTTGACCTCCGAAAAACATGTCAAAAATATCGCTAAAGCCACCAAAATCACCAGCTCCTGCCCCACCAAAACCTTGGTTTGGATCTGTATGACCGAACTGATCGTAGTGTGCTTTCTTTTGCGGATCACTTAATGTATCATACGCTTCTTTTACTTCTTTAAATTTCGCTTCTGCACCCTCTTCTTTATTCACATCAGGGTGGTATTGGCGAGCTAATTTTCGGTATGCTTTTTTCACTTCGTCTTCAGAAGCATTTTGGCTAACACCTAACACTTCATAAAAATCTCGTTTACTCACGGTTTTCCTCCCGACTACAAAGCATTCTCGCTGCTTTACCTATTCTCACATAACGTTCATCTTATCATCAGTCAAGTCTTTCGCGCAACTGGCATAAAAGACTTCTTAAAAAAAAGTCAAAGCCCTTGAAACTGACTTTGACTTTTCTCATGACACTTATTTCTTTTCGTCGTCATTTACTTCTTCATATTCAGCATCGACAACATTATCATCTTGCTGGCCAGCGTTTTCGCCTTCAGCGCCTTGTTGTGCCTGTGCCGCTTGTGCTGCTTGCTCATACATTTTCGTAGTTAAAGCTGTTACAATTTCTTGGAGCTCGTCTTTAGCGGTTTTGATTTCTTCTTCATTATCACTTTCAAGTGCTGCTTTTAACTTATCTTTTGCAGCTTCCGCTTTTTCTTTTTCACCTTGATCCACATTATCGCCAAGGTCCGTTAATGTTTTTTCAGTTGAGAATACAAGCTGGTCTGCTTCATTACGAAGTTCGACTTGCTCGCGACGCTTCTTATCGGCTTCTGCATTTTCTTCTGCATCTTGAACCATTTTTTCGATGTCTTCATCTGATAGACCTGATGAAGATGTAATGGTAATGGATTGCTCCTTGTTGGTACCAAGATCTTTCGCCTTTACGTTTACGATACCGTTCGCATCAATATCAAAGCTTACTTCGATTTGTGGAACACCACGTGGTGCTGGCGGGATATCGTTTAACTGGAAACGACCAAGAGTTTTATTATCTGCTGCCATTTCACGTTCACCTTGAAGCACATGTATATCTACAGATGGCTGGTTATCAGCGGCTGTTGAGAATGTTTGCGATTTAGATGTAGGAATGGTTGTATTACGCTCGATTAATTTCGTAAATACACCACCCATTGTTTCAATACCTAGAGATAATGGTGTAACGTCAAGTAGAACTACGTCTTTTACATCACCTGTTAAAACACCTGCTTGGATCGCAGCACCGAGTGCAACCACTTCATCAGGATTTACTCCTTTGTGAGAGTCTTTACCTGTTAAACGTTTAATCGCTTCTTGTACAGCAGGAATACGAGTAGAGCCACCAACAAGAACAACTTTGTCAATTTCAGAAGCTGAAAGACCAGCATCAGAAAGGGCACGGCGGGTTGGTGCTAGAGTACGTTCTACAAGATCACTTGAAATCTCATCAAACTTCGCACGAGTTAAGTTCATTTCTAAATGCTTTGGACCAGTAGAGTCTGCTGTAATAAACGGTAACGAAATCTGAGTTTGTGTAACGCCAGAAAGATCTTTTTTCGCTTTTTCTGCCGCATCTTTTAAACGTTGCATAGCCATTTTATCTTGTGATAAGTCAATGCCGTTTTCTTTTTTGAATTCTGCTACAAGATGATCCATGATTACATCATCAAAATCATCTCCACCTAGCTTATTATCACCAGACGTTGCTTTAACTTCAAAGAAACCATCGCCTAGTTCAAGAATCGATACGTCAAATGTACCGCCACCAAGGTCGTAAACAAGAATCGTTTGATCTTCTTCTTTTTCTAAACCGTAAGCAAGCGCTGCGGCAGTTGGCTCATTGACAATACGATCTACTTCTAGACCAGCAATTTTACCAGCATCCTTTGTTGCTTGACGCTGAGAATCGTTGAAATAAGCTGGAACCGTAATAACAGCTTTTGTAACTTTTTCACCTAAGTATGCTTCTGCATCTGATTTAAGTTTTTGTAAAATAATCGCAGAAAGTTCTTGTGGAGAGTAGCTTTTACCTTCTACTTCCACTTTGTAATCTGTACCCATATGACGCTTAATGGAGATCACTGTGTTCGGATTTGTAATCGCTTGGCGTTTCGCCACTTCCCCTACTAGACGCTCCCCATCTTTAAAAGCAACAACAGATGGTGTTGTACGGTTACCTTCTGGATTCGGGATAACCGTTGCTTCTCCACCTTCCATTACTGCTACACATGAGTTTGTTGTACCTAAGTCAATTCCAATAATTTTACTCATAACTCTTTTCCTCCTAAGCCTATGAATTCACTTTAACCATTGAATGGCGAATGACACGATCTTTTAATTGATATCCTTTTTGTAGCTCAGCAACAATTTGATTACTTTCGTAACCCTCTTCTTCCACTTGCATCACTGCTTGGTGCAAATGAGGATCAAATGTTTCTCCCTCTGTTGGAATGACCGTTACACCTTCATTTTGCAGCGCTTCTTCAATTTGACGGTATACCATTTCCATTCCTTGAAGAAGTTGTTTTGCTTCATCACTTTGCGGCTCTACAGCAAGGGCACGCTCAAAGTTATCAAGAGCTGGTAATAGACTCTCAATTAACCCTTGTGATTTATATTTAAGCTGAGCTTCACGCTCTTCTTTTGTTCTTCTTCTGAAGTTGTCATAATCAGCTTTCGTTCGAGCGAGTCGATCATTTGCTTCTTTTAATTCTACTTCAAGAGGATGAACAACTTCAGCTTCTTGTTCTTCTTGAACATCACTCTGTTCATCCATTTGTTCATCAGAATGATGTTCTTCTACTACTTCTTCAGTGCCATGTTCTTGCTTTTCTTCAGCTTCTTTTTTGTTTTGCTCTGGCATCTTGTTCACCTCCTGCTAAAATCAATACTCATGTACATCTCTTGCTACCCTTCGTCAGGATATCAAAAAATGTTCACAAGATGCAATCATTCTTGCTCTTGCGTTTTTATGTATGTTAAGTAGCAGCTTACACCACTACTTAGACATGTACGTTTAGTGATCCGTTAGTAGCTTTGACATGTTTTTCGATAATGAATCGACTACTTTTAACATTCGGCGATATTCCATGCGGGTTGGACCAATGACACCTAATGTGCCAACATGCTGCCCATTTATCGCAAAAGATGCCGTAACGATACTACATTCATCAAGTGCCTTTAGCTGATTTTCATTTCCAATTGAAACATTCAAACCATTCACATGTTGTGTTTTCAACCAGTCATAAAGCAATGTTTCTTCCTCAAGCGCTTTGTATACCATTCTCATCTTTTCAATATCTTGAAATTCTGGCTGCTCCATTAAATTCGACCGGCCCGAAAAGATCAGTTTTTCTGTAATAGCTGGCGAAAGTGTTGGTTCAAGCATACCTAATACTTGTTTATAGTTTCTTACATGCGCTTTAAATAAATGATTTAGTTCAAGGTGGATCTTCTGTTGCAACTGCGAGAATGCAACACCACGTAAACGTTCATTCAATAGATTGACTGTTCGCTCTAGATCTTCTGTCGTTACGTGTTCATCTAATTGCACAATATGGTTTTCAATATGGCCTGTTTCGCTAATTAAAATAACGATGGCTTTCATTCCTTCAAGCGGAACAATTTGGATCTTTTGCAGGCGCTCATTTAATAGCTCTGAACCTAAAACAATCGATACATAGCTCGTCATTTCTGAAAGGATTCGTGCCGACTCTTGAAACACTTCTTCAATCGCTTGTATTTTCGCTGAAGCAATCGTTGAAAGCCTCGATCGTTCAGCAACTGTTAATCGATGTGGGGAGAGTAAATGGTCTACATAGTAACGATAGCCCTTTTGAGAAGGAACTCGTCCGGCAGAACTATGCGGTTTATCAAGAAAACCAAGTTCTTCTAAGTCGGCCATTTCATTCCGTATCGTAGCTGAGCTGAATTGGACATCAGCACGCTTAGAGATGCTTCTAGAACCAACTGGCTCAGCGGAACGTACATAGTCGTCAACGATTGCATGTAAGATCAAGAGTTGTCTTTCAGTCAACATTCCTAGCACCTCCCTGTTAGCACTCTATGCTGTTGAGTGCTAATGCTATAGTTACACTATCAAAAGGCACCTCTTTTGTCAATTAAAAAACATGTTTTTACTATGAATAAACAGACTCATCTAGTGAAGCCACAAATAATTCAAATGCTTCATTTGCTAGCAGTAATCCTTCTTCTGTTAACGACAGGTAGTCGATTCCGTTTTCCAACAAGCCTCTTCGTGTGCCTATCGCTATTTCTTCTTTGAAAAGCGCATCTAGCTCATAGCCGTATTGATTATAAAATTGCTTTTTATGAATACCTTCTCTCTTTCTTAACCCTAAGAACACTGCTTCCTCCAACCATTCTGCTGTTGAAACATTATGCGTTCGATATTTAGCGTTGCCTTTCTCGTTTATTGCATCAATATACTTCTGGATTGGATTACTATTTTGATAGCGGATGCGATCTTCATAGCCTGAAGCTCCTGCCCCGAACCCTGCATACGAGCGGTTATTCCAATAAACTAAATTGTGTTTGCTTTCATAGCCAGGCTTACCAAAATTGCTTAATTCATACTGGTAGAGACCATGGGCTTTTGTCGTTTCCGTTAACAAATCATACATGGCAACATCATCTTCTTCTGGCGGCAAAGATAACGTGCCCTTCTTTTTACGATTGTAAAACACCGTTTGTTTCTCGACTTTTAACATATAAGCAGAAATATGCTCTACACCTAGATTAAGTGCTTTTTCAAGTGACTCTTTAAAATCTGCGACACTCTGATTTGGTAGCCCTAACATTAAATCAACAGAAAGATTCGTAAATCCACTTTTCCGTGCTTTTTGAATCGCCTCATTCACACCTTCCGGAGAATGAGTCCGTCCTATTTCCGTTAAAATCGGTTGTGAAAACGTTTGGACTCCTAAGCTTAATCGATTTACACCGAATCGTTTCATAACGTTCAGCCGATCTGTTGTGGCACTATCGGGATTGACTTCAACCGAAAATTCTATAAGTTCTTTCAAATTTAATAGCTGGTGCAAGGCCACAAATAACCGCTCTAATTGCACCGCCGTAAGAGCAGTAGGTGTGCCACCACCAATATAAATGGTTTTTACTGGTACTTGTTCTCTTGCTTGTTTCGATCTTTCCACTTCTTTAATGAGGGCATCCATGTATGCTTCTACTGGCTGATTCTCTAAAAACACTTTGTTAAAATCGCAGTAGTGACAAATATGCTCACAAAATGGAATGTGTATATAAATAGACTCGCTCAAGTACGTTCCTCCTAACAGGAAAAAAGCCCACTTTACGTAAGCCGGCTTTCTCCCTTTTTAATCCTCGTCCATTCGTAATACTGCCATAAACGCTTCTTGTGGGACTTCCACGTTTCCGACAGCCTTCATACGTTTCTTACCTTCTTTTTGCTTTTCTAAAAGCTTACGTTTACGAGAGATATCTCCACCGTAACATTTTGAAAGAACGTTCTTACGCATTGCTTTTATCGTCGAACGAGCAATTACTTTTGTGCCTATACTTGCTTGTACAGGAACTTCAAATTGCTGTCGCGGAATAAGTTTCTTCAATTTCTCTACGATGATCTTTCCACGTTCATAGGCAGAGTCTCTATGAACAATGACAGATAGCGCATCAACTTTTTCACCGTTTAACAAAATATCCATTTTCACAAGCTTGGATTCTCGATAACCAACAAGCTCGTAGTCAAATGACGCGTAGCCTTTTGTATTCGACTTAAGCTGATCGAAAAAGTCATAAACAATTTCTGAAAGCGGAATTTCATAAATAATTTGTACGCGTACTTCATCCAAGTATTGCATGTCCATAAACACACCACGCTTGCCCTGACAGAGTTCCATTACAGCGCCAACATAATCATTTGGTACCATAATTGTTGCTTTTACGTAAGGCTCTTCAACGTGATCAACCTTTTGCGCATCAGGCATGTTAGCTGGATTATCAATCTTCACTGTCTCCTGATCCGTTAACGTTACATTATAAATAACAGAAGGAGCTGTTGTAATTAGAGAAATGCCAAATTCTCGTTCAATTCTTTCTTGTATAATCTCCATATGCAGCAAGCCAAGGAATCCACAACGGAAGCCAAAGCCTAACGCTTGAGATGTTTCTGCCTCATATTGCAATGAAGAATCGTTTAGTTCCAAACGTTCCAGCGCTTCACGAAGATCATTATATTCTCCCGTATCAATTGGGTATAGGCCACAGTATACCATCGGATTCATTCTGCGATAACCTGGTAATGGGTCGTCTGCTGGTGTATCAGCACTTGTAATCGTATCCCCCACACGGGAATCTCCTACATTTTTTATAGCCGCTGTTAAAAACCCTACATCTCCTACAGACAATTCGTCGCATTTAATCGCTTTCGGCGTAAACACACCTACTTCGTTCACTTCAAACTCTTTACCTGTTTGCATCATGCGAATTTTTTGTCCTGGTTTAACCGTACCTTCCACAATTCGAATGTAGGCAATCACACCACGATACGGATCATAGAGAGAATCAAAAATAAGGGCTTTTAACGGAGCACTTGGATCTCCAGTTGGTGCTGGTACCTTTTCAACAACTTGCTCCAAAATTTCTTCTATACCGATCCCGTTTTTTGCAGATGCGAGTACGGCATCCGAAGCATCTAGCCCAATGACATCTTCAACTTCTTGCTTAACACGTTCAGGCTCAGCGCTTGGCAAATCGATTTTATTTATAACAGGAAGAATTTCTAAATCATTGTCTAACGCTAAGTACACATTAGCCAACGTTTGAGCTTCAATTCCTTGTGCGCTATCAACAATTAATAGAGCACCTTCACAAGCAGCTAAGCTTCGTGAAACTTCATATGTAAAATCGACATGTCCTGGTGTATCAATTAAGTGAAAAATGTACTCTTCGCCATCTTTCGCTTTATATTTAAGCTGAACCGCATTTAGTTTAATTGTAATGCCACGTTCTCTTTCAAGGTCCATTGCATCAAGCGTCTGGTCTTTCATTTCTCGGTCAGTTAATGCGCCGGTTCGTTCCAATATCCGATCAGCCAGCGTTGATTTACCGTGGTCAATATGAGCGATAATCGAGAAATTACGAATTCTGGATTGGCGCTCTCGTTTTTGATCCTTTTTCATTCGTTTGCCTTCACCCCTAAAAAACCTACATTTACACTATCCCTTATTATAACAAGGTTAAGGCACACCAGCAATAAAAGCTTTTGATCAACCTACCTGTCGTCTTTATTTACGCTGCCTTGTACGATAGAAACCACTTTCTCCAAGCCTGACCGAGTTGCCCCTTCTGTGTGATCGGCTAACGCCGAGCCTAAATCAGAAAATAAATTAGATAATCCTTTTTCTTCTCGATCCGTAGTCAAAGGTTTCTTTTCCGCGACTTCTTCTTGAGCCGAATCCGTTTGCAGCTGCGGTTTATCTTCTTCCTTTTTTGCTGTAAATTCTATGTTTAATGGCTTCGGTTCATTTAACCCAGCATGCTCACTCATTAACTGCACACCCATCATTAAGCCAAATAAAATACTAAAAAATAATAAGAAAAATCGACGTTTCGCAGTTTTCATATCGTCCACCCTCTCTAGCTCGATTCAAACAGCCTGTCCATTTGTATACTGTATGCAAGGAGAAGAGAAACAGAACAAAAACTATTATAATCGACCCATTTCCCATAAAAAAGGAACTGCTCTCATAAGGTCTCTAACAACCGCCGAGAAAGCTCCTCTCACGCTTTATTTTGTATACGCTCCGACATTTCCTTGGTTTACTTTTCCATGTAAGGCAGCGTTTAATCCACCAGCAATCACGTGGGCCATATCTTCTATAAAAACGTCTATTTCTTTTGGTGTGACCATTAAATTATGTCCGAGAGGGGCGAGAACTTCTTGAATAAGACTACGCTTCTCTTCCATTTCTAATCCTCCCACCATACCTAAAATGGCTTTTCGACCTGCTTCATCTGGTAAGTCTTTATCTGTTAGCGTTCGTTTTTCTCCAAATGTCATGCCAGCAGGCGCTAATCGTCTTGACGGCTTATCTCCTTCACGCATTTCTTTGCCCATATGCTTAAGAACGAAATCAATGGCATCAGAAGTAATCGTTACTGCGTCGACTACAGTCGGAATCCCGATGGCAATAACCGGAATCCCCAGTGTTTCTTGATTCATTGCTTTTCGATTATTTCCCACTCCGCTACCTGGGTGAATACCTGTATCCGCTATTTGAATAGTCGTGTTGACTCTTTCTATGGAACGTGAAGCGAGCGCATCAATAACAATTAAAAAATCTGGTTTTGTTTTTTCAATGACACCAAATACAACATCGCTCGTTTCGATTCCGGTCACACCCATAACTCCAGGTGTAATGGCACTAACTGAGCGATACCCGTCTTGAACTTCTTCTGGTGCAAGTTTAAATAAATGCTTTGTGACTAAAATCTCTTCTACAGCAAGCGGCCCTAGCGCATCAGGTGTCACATTCCAATTTCCCAGCCCAACAATTAGACATGTAGCGTCTTCATTAATAGAGGAGCGTTTAAGGAAAGCAGAGAACTCGTTTGCGAACACTCGTTCAAGATCAGCCTGAAGCTCGGTATCTTTTTGCCTAATTCCTTGGGCTTCAAACGTTAAGTAATTACCAGCTTGTTTCCCTAATCGTTCTGCACCTTTGACCCCAATTTTCACTTTTGTTACTTTTACATTCTCTATTGTTTCTTCCACTACTAGCACATCATCCACTTTAGTTGGGTCTTTCACGTTTTGATTTACTTGTTCCTCTACCACCATCTCGTGTGCCTCAAGTGCAAGATCGGTACGAATTGCATATGGTTCCATGTTTAAATTTCCCATTTTTATCGCTTCTCCTTCGTCAATGTCATGCCTTTAATATGACCGAGTCAAAAAGAAAACATTCAGAAGATAGAAGACTTCAACACTTTGTATTGCATTCGTGCAGTATGTTTGATAAAATGCAGAGTGTTGTACTGCTGAAACAGTGATCTAGAGAGGCCTTCGCATAGGCCATTTTATGACGGAGGTGAAATAAATGCCAAACATTAAATCTGCTATTAAACGTGTTAAAACAAACGATAAACGTCGCGTGCAAAACGCAGCGCAAAAATCTGCTTTACGTTCTGCAGTTAAGAACTTTGAAACTGCTGCATCTAACGGTAACGCAGACGAAGCAAAAACTGCTTTTGCTGAAGCAACGAAGAAGATTGATAAAGCTGCAACAAAAGGACTTATCCATAAAAACGCTGCAGCGCGTCAAAAATCTCGTCTTGCTAAAAAATTAAACAGCCTGTCTGCATAAGACATTTTGTTTATAAAACATAAAAAACGATTCACCAAATGGTGAATCGTTTTTTATTATGGTCGCATGCTTATTGTAATAAGAAGCAGCTCTACTGCCCGTTCTTTTACATCTCTACCTGTCTTAATAGCGTAATCCGTGTCTGCACACGCAATTAACGCACGACGTAAATGAGGTTTTGAATAGCGCTTTGTTTGCTGAAGAGCCAGTTGTACGACATATGGGTGCAGCTTTAGTTGACTGGCAATTTCCTTTTGTCCGTAGCCTTTTTCTTGTCTTATCTTTACGTAGAGCAAATTTCTGAATTGTCTTGTTAACAATGCAAGAATCGCTAACGGCTCTTCTTTTTGTCGCAATAATTTATGATAGACAAGCAACGCACGCTCGGTTTTACCTAAAGCAACACTCTCCACAACGGAAAAGATGCTTTCATCTACCGTCTCTGCGACTAGTTCTTTCACATCCTGCTCCATTATCTGTCTTTTTTCTGTTGTATAGAGCATACATTTTTCCAATTCCTTCTCAAGTAACATTAAATTGGAACCAACTCTTGAAAATAAAAGTTGTGATGCCCGCTGATCAATATGAAACCCATGTTCATGAAGAGAATTTGTAATCCACTGCTTTACTTGCTCTTCGTTCAACGGGTTACACTCTACTATTGTGGTTTCCTTTTTTAATCGTTTTGTTAGCTTTTTTCGTTCATCAATTTTTTCATATGGGGCAATAATAATAAGGACCGTTGAGTCAGCTGGTGTTGTCAAATAGTCTTCTAACGCTTGTACATCATGCTCAACTTTTGCCTTTACTTTCTGGCTAGATACTAAATAAAAATCGTGCACAACAACGAGTTTCCGATTTGAGAAAAATGGTATTGTCGCTGCCTCTTCCACAACATGTTGGATAGGTGTGTCTATTAGCTGAAAGCGGATATCGTTCATTGTCTCATCGTCTTCAGTAAACAATAACTGATGAACTTTATCGACAAACTCATTTATTAAGAACGTTTCTACGCCGTAAAGAAAATAAACCTTTTGTAACGTATCACGTTTCAATTGTTTTATTGTTGCTAAAATGGTCATATGTATAACTCCAATCTCATGCTCATCCATTCTAGTTTAGACACTTTCTAACAAATGAGCAAGGGAGAGATATTCTCTCCCCCTATCTATAATGAACGCTTTTAACGAAGACCCTAGGACTTCCCGTTAAAAGCGGGCCACCTTCATTTCTTACTCTCACCTTATGCAATCAATGGTTGTTCGGTGCTAATATCCGATTTATTTCGTAAAACGTCGTGTTCACCACGATCGAATCTTTTCATTTACACTGAAATCACGTATACTTACTTCGTAGAGGAGGTGCAAGAAATGAATAAATTTGAAAAAGACGTACAAGACAAAGCAAACGACATTGTCCCTTCTGTTGTTGGTTTTGTTGCCTCTTTTGGATTTTTTGCATTAATTTTTGTCATCGCTAATATTGTGGATGTAGCAACACACTAATTGCCAACAGAAAAAACAGTTCCTTTTAGTTGACTAAAAAGAAAACGTTTCCGCATGAATGGGGTTTAGTCGAACCTTCGTACATAGAAACCTACTTAGTCTATTGATTCAGGAACTGTTTTTTCATTTACTTGATACACACTTTTACGAATGTTGATACCGTCGCTCCCTATCGAAAGTTCTACTGTTCCATCGACATTCGTTTGATAGACCTGAATATCTCGTGCTTGTAGGCGCTTTAGTACATCTGGATGTGGATGACCAAATCGATTGTTCACGCCTGCTGATACGAGCGCTATCTTAGGCCTGAGTTGATCAAGCAACGGCTCTTGGGTTGATGTTCGACTCCCATGATGCCCAACTTTTAATAAGTCTACTTCTAAATTAGGGAAGCTATTAAGTAAATGCATCTCCCCCTCTTCTTCTAAATCGCCGGTTAGTAAAATAGATTTTCCGTGAAATGAACCATAAAGCACAATGGATTGATCGTTTCCGCTCCATTTTCTATCATTCGTTGGATGAAGAACATAGAATTGAGTGGAAATCGTGTCCCCTACTTGAACGAGAACCATTTTTTCGTCTTCTACTTGTTGGAATAATTCGATTTCGATTTCTTTTTCTAGCTCTCCTTCTGGATAATAGACATTTTCGACATGCACATTCTCTAAAACCGCTTTTGCCCCTCCGATATGATCAAAATCACCATGAGTTAAAATGAGCCCGGTTATTGTTTTGATCCCTTTTGCCTTTAAATAAGGCACAACAATGTCTTTTCCTGTGTCAAACGTTTTTTTCTTTTCTTCCCAGTCCTCTGTTGCAAACGACATAACCCCACCAGTATCAACAAGGTAGACTTCTTTCCGATTTGGGGTTTCAATGAGAAAGCTATCTCCTTGTCCTACGTCAAGCATTGTAATAACTGCATCTCCATTTAATTTCGGCAACTGTGATGGAATCGCTAGAGTAACACAAAATAAACCGATCACAACCCACGTCCAGCGAGAACGCTTTTCCCACAGGAGGCCAATGACAACTAGACAGCCATATAACAACAGCATCAGAACAATTGATGGCCTGCCCATCACCCACATATACACATGATTACCTAGTTCAACGATCCATTTATGTATCCAAACCAATAAGGTTTCTGATGCCACCACAAACGAATCTAAGGGTATGAAGCGGAGCTCACTCAGGAAAACGAGAAAAAAACTGTAAGGTAACAAAACAAGAGAAACAAACGGAATGTAGACAAGGTTGATTAGTAAACTAAGCGGGGACCACTGAAAGAAATGATACGCAATTAAAGGTAAACCAACTAATTGAGCAATTGTCGTTACACAAAAAAGCCGTTTTCCATAAGAGTGATATCGATTCATAATGGGTTTTTGCATTAAAATCAGTGTAAAAGAAACGAGGAAAGACAGCTGGAAGCCTAATTGAAATAGCGCATACGGTTGAATGAGTAAATAAAGAAGAAAGATTGATGAAAAGCCATAAAAAGGGTGAATGGGAACACGAAGAAGTACGAGAAAAAAGTAAATCATCGTCATAATGGCTGCTCGGATTACAGGAGGTGATGCACCAGTAAGAATGATGAAAACAGGAAGAAACATAAGAAGACTAATGAGAACAATTTCTCTTGGAATACCGATTCGTATCATAAGATAGAAGCTCGTCCCTGTCAATATGCCAACATGTAGGCCAGATATAGCTAGTAAATGAATAACACCAAGCTTTGAATAAGCCTCCATAACATCAGGTTCTATATAGCGGCGCTCCCCAAATGTTAAAGCAAGCACAATACCACTTAATGACGGCGGTAGCTGCTCTTGTAGCCGGTGCGTTGCGCTATGTCTGTACTCTTGCAATTTAGTAACGAAAGGCTGTGATTCTAGCGGTTTGCATGTAATCGTGGCCAGCTGCGTCACGCGGTAGAGCATGTGTATATGCTGATAATATAAATACTGACGATAGTCAAATCCAAAACGGTTTCTTGCATTTGGCGGTTGCGTTAAATCCCCTTTTGCTTGGCAGATGCTCCCTATACTCATATCTGGAGGGTAGAGCTCAACCTCCTCTTTAGCGTAGCCTAACAGTAACAAGGTTTCCCCGTCGATTGTTTCAATTGTCGTCGTTAACTGATTCCCGTTTACATATGGAGCATCGTTAATGTAAAAAGTGAGAGATGTTTGTCCTGGTTCGAGAGAGGAAGTATTTCGATCATCAATAAAGGAAGTAGAGAAAAAGTACAAGCTAAAAGGTAGAAGAAAAAAGAGAGGAGCTGTTCTTTCCCCTTTACTAAACGAAAAGGAAGAAAGAACAAGAGCCATTACTAAAAAGATCCATGCGAGAGTTTGTTCTTTTTGAACAACAAATAAAATAGCGGAGATGGCGGATAAAAAAGAAATAAACGCTTTATTCACTTACTTTTGAGAAATACAATGTTTTGGTCTTCGTGACAAGTTCTTCTAATCGTTCGCTTGACACCCCGAGCTCTTCTACTTCTTGTAACAGTTCTGTCGTTAGCGAGAGCTTATCGTGAAACAGTGTGTCAAATACAGTTGGATCTAGCTCTACTTCTATACACTCAATTCCCGCTTCCGCAAACAACTGCTCTGCATACGGCTGGTTTTTGTAGTCATTCGCATAGTGCACCTTGGAGATACCTGCTTGTATCAACGACTTTGCACAATGCACACACGGAAAATGGGTAATATAAATTTCCGCACCTTTTGTCGGCACGCCAAACTTGGCACATTGTAATAACGCATTTACTTCTGCGTGAACGGTTCTGATGCAATGTCCATCAACAACATAACACCCTTGATCTAAGCAGTGATCAGATCCTGTTACAGAACCATTATAGCCACCTGCAATAATACGCTTTTCTCTAACAATTGTCGCGCCTACTTTTAGTCTCGGGCACGTACTTCGTAACGAAAGCAGTTGACTTTGTGACATAAAATATAAATCCCACGAAATTCGTTCCATGTTTGTACTCCTTTTCTCTTGCATATATAAGAGTGTAAAATGAATAATGGAAAGCGTCAAATAGTGGATTATTTGGCAGTAATAAAGTCTTTTAAAGAATCAAATGATTTTTCACCTATTCCACTAACATTCTTCAAATCATCAATCGTTTGATAAGGACCTTGTTCTTCTCGATGTTGTACGATTGTCGCAGCTTTTGCTGGTCCAATACCTGTCAGCGTCTGAAGCTCTTCAATCGTTGCTGTATTTAAATTAATTTTTCCAGACTCCCCCTCCCCTGCTTCTCTCCAGAATTGTTCCATTTCAACGGGTGTCTCTCCGATTTTTGGTACATAAATCACTTGTTCATCTACGAGTTTAAGAGCTAAGTTCACATGCATGTCTTCAGCATCCTCTGTAAAGCCTCCAGCTCTTTTTATGGCGTCGTCAATTCGATCCCCTTCAGTAAACGTATAGATTCCAGGTTGCCTTACCGCACCTTTCACATCAATCATTAACGTAAGCGGCACGTCATCTGTTGAATCTTCCTCTTGCTCCATCGTTAAAAAGGAAGGCGTCTTTGCAAAAGGATCCTCCTCGTTATTATTTGTCACACCTCTGTTGAGCAGAAGGAAAATAAAAATGATCGCCATTCCCATCATTAAAGCAACAACTAAATAGTGATGTTTTACATAGTGGAGTAGTCGCTTCACCTTTTAGCCTCCTATACGAATTTGTATGAATGTTAACCAAGCATCGGCGCATACCATGAGTAAAGCTACGTCTTGAGGGAGGTAATTAGGATGAAGATTGGCTTTATCGGAACAGGGAGTATGGGCAGTATGCTAATTGATACGTTACTTGAAGCGAAGACAATAAAAGAAGAAGACATTGTCATTATTAACCGTACAATTGAAAAAGCGATCAAGCTAAAAGAAATCTACCCGGCTATTCATATCGCTTCCGATATTGAAGAGTTAACACGACAGTGTAGATGGATTTTCATATGTGTAAAGCCAAAGGACATTCCCAGCTTCACACCGACAGTTATCCCATATTTATCAAGGGAACACGTAATGATCTCTATAACGAGTCCAGTATCAATCCACCATTTAGAAGAGCTTTTTCCTTGTAAAGTAGCTCGTATTATTCCGAGTATTTTAAACCGAGCACAGTCTGGTTCTACCCTTGTTAGTTTTAGCTCTCGTTGCACAAGCACTGATGAAGAAGCGATCATTTCTTTTGTCTCATCCATATCGCGTCCTTTATTTATTGACGAGAATGTTACTCGAGTCTCTTCTGACATTGTAAGTTGTGGGCCTGCATTTTTTGCATTTATGGCGCAACGATTTATTGAAGGGGCTGTATCAGAGACGCCATTAGGCGAAAAAGAAGCAACAGAATTAACGACATCCATGTTAATTGGCTTAGGGAAGTTGTTACAAGAAGGGTATTACACACTTCCTACGTTACAAGAAAGAGTCTGTGTTCCAGGAGGTATTACAGGAGTGGGCATTGCTCATTTAGATCAATTGTTAGGAGAGGGATTTGGCTCATTGTTTCGTTTAACCGAAGAGAAATATGCAACGGAAAAGAAAAAACTAGCGCAGGAATTTCAGTTAAAATAAGTTAGGGTCTCCTAACTTATTTTAACCTTTTCGCTAGTATTTGCTAATTTCCTGCTTTTTTCCTCGCCGAAAAGAAAATTCTTTCTGTTTGATCATGTGGCTCCGACTGATGAAAATCACCTGTTACGCGAATATCTGTAAAACCAGCTTCCATCAACCACTTTGTATACGTAGCTATGTCAAACGTTCGTTCTTTATGAAGCTCTTCCACGCGCTCATATAGACCATTCTCTGTCTCAATAAAAAACGTAAGCTCATGCTCCACGCTGAGTGGTTCTTCCCCAGCAAACGAATGCCAAATATAGGAAACACCGTCTAATTCATCTGCGAATGTAGCCTGATAAAACTGCTGAATTTTAAAGGGGGAATGAACATCAAAAAGTAAAATGCCATTTTCCTGTAAGGCATCGTAACAGCGAAGAAAAACACGTTTTACATCTTCTTCTTTTTCAAGATAGTTTAACGAGTCACAAAAAATCGTTATCGCATCGTACCTTTCAAGCACCGAGAATTGACTCATGTCCTCTTGAAAGAGCTGCGGTTGAGTCTGGGCAGATTGTAATTTCCGCTGCGCTACCGCTAGCATATCTTCAGAGATGTCTAGACCAGTTGGAACAAAACCAGCTTGATTCATACGTAGCATGAGCTCGCCTGTTCCACAGCCTACATCTAGCACCTTTGATACGCGAACATTTCTTTCTTCAAAGACGGTTTTCATATACGTTATCCAATGTTCATACTCTACGTGGGCCATTAAATGATCATAAATGTTCGCAAAATGTATATAAGGTTTCATGCAATCAATCTTCCGTTCATTTTACTTTATGGGTAAATCCTTCTTTTTGCTCAATAAGCTTTTGTTTCATAAGCTTACCAAGAGCTCGTTTAAACGCTGCTTTACTCATTCCTACTGCACGCTCAATGTCTTCTGGTGCTGATTTGTCCGTTAACGGCATCGCCTGATTACGTCGACTCTCAAGATAGGTTAACACTTTTTTCGCATCAATGTCTTGTTGAT
Organism: Shouchella hunanensis; assembly: GCF_028735875.1. GTDB lineage: Bacteria > Bacillota > Bacilli > Bacillales > Bacillaceae_D > Shouchella > Shouchella hunanensis. Next base: position 3,127,414 of record NZ_CP117834.1, on the reverse strand, counting down.
CTGTTCGTTTTAAACGTTGGGTAATATTGATGCGTCCGTCTTCGCGTACATAGTGCACACGCCCTTTAATACTTTGTCCAAGTCGTGGTATTCCATCAGCTTCATCTTGATGTAAAAAAGCGATTGGACCATCTTTTACGTAAATGGCTGCACCTTCGTCTAAAAAGTGGTACACAACCCCTGTCACTTCACGATTAAGCCAAGACTGATCAGCCGCAATCGCTTTGTCCGTAATTGGCGCACCTTTTACGAGTCGTCCCATGAGACGCCCTTTTTTATCCCATGTAAGCGAGCAGCATAAACGATCTCCTTTTTCGGGCCATTCGCTCCGATCTTGTGGAAATTCGTCCATAGAGATGAATAAATCTCGCGAAATCCCGTTATAAACAAACACACCATGTGTAGGTCTCACTTGTACGACTTCTAACCAGCCAATCTCGTCATCTTTAATGACAGGAGTCTTCATGGTCGCACTTAATCGATTTTGGTGGTCGTGATATAAAAAAACGCTCAAAGAATCATCAATCGCAATCGCTTCCGTCACATCATTTTTATGCAGCAACACATCTTCATTACCGTCTGAAAGAAAATAGCCGAAAGAAGCTTCTCTTACTACGGTAAGAGTTGCGGACTCTCCAGGTCTCATCATTGGCTAATAACCTCTTGTAATGGGACAGATGGTGCGTCACCCCAAAGCTTTTCTAAATTATAGTAAACACGTTCCTCTTTATGGAAAATATGGACAACCACATCTCCTATATCAAGTAATACCCAACGGGCTTGGTCATACCCTTCAAGTCGTTTAATTTCTAAACCTTCTTCTTGAAATACTTTTTTTAATTCATGAGCGATTGCTTGTACTTGTTTTTCAGAATTACCGTGACAAATAACAAAGTAATCTGCAATCGGAGAGATTCCTTTCATGTCAAGAGCCGTAATGTTATGACCTCGTTTATCGTCTATTGTATGAACAGCTAATTTTAAAAATGAATTCAACCTTTTTGTTCCCCTTTCAATGTGTAATAATTATATGCTTCAACGGTATACGGATGAATTGGTGACTTCTTCGAGAGTAAATACTGAATGGTATTCGTTAAACTAAAAAGACAAGCAGCGTCCAGGCTAACTGTTGCATACTTCCGTGCTTCATCTACTCCAAGAAAAGAACGGTTTGGTTCAATATAATCGGCTACAAAAACAACTTGTTCCAATGGACTCATAGCAGCCCTACCTGTTGTATGTGAGCGAATCGCTTGAAGGACATCGTTATCTTTAATACCAAGTTCTTTTTCCACATATATCGCGCAATATGGAGCGTGAAGCAGTTCACTTCCACATGTTGCCCAATGATGTTCTCCTACAGTAGCTAAGCCTTGCTTCATTTCATCAATATTAAAGTATTTGCAAAGATCATGAACAATGGCTGCTAGCTCTGCTTTTTTTTCATCAACTTGATAGTGTTGTGCTAGTTGAATCGCTGTATCACGAACACCAACCGTATGTTTAAAACGTTTCTCTGGTAAATGACGACGGACGATGTTCCATGCTTCTGTTGTTGTTACCGTCATATAATGATTGCTCCTCTATGATTTTCCTTACTAATTCTGGAACGAAATAGCGAATTGGCATGTTTGCCTTAACTCGTTCACGAATAAACGAAGACGAAATGTCTATTTGAGGAAATGGAATACGTGTTACTCCTGTTGCTTTATCAATACGCGAACCTGGTCGATCAAACGCAGCAAATGTCACCATATCCTTAAGCTGGCTGATGTTGTACCAATGATCTAGTTGTTCCACCATATCGGCACCAATAAGAAAATAAAAGTGGTCGCGCGGATATTGCTCTCGTAACTCATACACCGTATCATATGTGTACGACTTTCCTTTACGTTCTACTTCTAGGTCAAGCACTTTAAATGCAGGATGTCCGTTCACAGCAGCTTTCGTTAATGCAAGTCGATTTGCACCAGATGTTAATCCGGTTCGCACTTTATGAGGTGGGCTTGAAACAGGAATAAACCACACTTCATCTAGTCCTAACTGAAGTTGTGCTTCTTGTGCAATTAATAAATGCCCATGGTGTGGTGGATCAAACGTTCCACCAAACAATCCAATTCTTCGCATCCGCTTACCTCCAAGGTTAATTTGGTAGTTGTAGCTTAGGATTGTTTACCGATTTTTTGTATAGAATGATTGTACTACCAATTACCTGAACGACATGCGCTTTCGTACCTTCCACCATTTCCGCTGTGATTGAATCTTTGTCTTCCATACAGTTTTGTAAAATCGATACTTTTATAAGTTCTCTTACTTCAAGTGCTTCATTTATTTGTGTGATCATATTTTCATTCACACCCGCTTTTCCAACCTGAAAAATCGGCTGAATGGGATGAGATTTACTTCTCAAAAATCGTTTCTGCTTATTCGTTAACATGTGATTCCTCCATCATTTCCTTACTTCACTTACAAGCGTTACTTCCATTAACTTGCGATTTGGTTTTTGTCCTGTCCAAATTTCAATAGCTAAAGCCGCTTGATTCACAAGCATACCTACGCCGTTTAGAGTAGCATTGCCTCGACTTTTTGCCTCTTTTAATAATGTCGTTTCTAACGGATTATAAATAAGATCACAAACAAGAGTTGAGCTCGCCAGTTGATTAAGCTTTATCGGTGATGCATTTGTAAAGGACGACATCCCAACAGATGTAGTATTGATCACAATGTCAAATTGATTCAACATCGCTTCCGCTGCCTCAATCGTCAGGACTGTTACGTCAAACGGGTACATCGCCGCCAAATCTTCCGCTTTACTCATTGTCCGGTTCACAATGGTGAGCACGGCTCCATCTTTACCGAGTGTATGAACAATCGCTCTTGCCGCTCCTCCAGCACCTATTACAAGTACTCGTTGCTCCCTTACAGTATTTATGTGCAATCGCTCTAGTAGCGATTCTTTAAAGCCTTCAGCGTCTGTATTGTAGCCGATCACTTGATTTCCTACTTTTTTAATGGTATTAACAGCGCCGATTGCGATGGCATCTTCATCAATTGCATCTAAAAAGGGCATTACCGCAACTTTATGAGGGATCGTCACATTTAAGCCATCGATCTCTCCCGTTCGAACTAACTCAATAACGTCCTCCACTTGCTCAGCCGCAGTCTCTAAGAGTTCATAGCGCCCAAGGAGTTGCATGTGATGATAAGCAGCTCGATGAATACTTGGGCTTAGGCTGTGACTTAATGGTTGACCAATTAACGCAAATTTCTTCACTTTAGAACCCTCCTAAACCCCGTTACGCCAAAATTGATGTCCGGTGAGAAATGGCAACCTCTTTTGGCGCATGAGCATTCACAGTTACCCCTGCACCTTTAATTGTAATCCATCCAAGTCCAGAAAAAACAATATCAACAGAGCCGTCCTTCAATTTAAATGTCTGGCTTTTTAAATTGAACACAGCTTGCTCATCTTCGGCTGTTGGTGGTTGAAGAAGTTCACCAATATGGTTTTGATAAAGCTGATCCGCTTTTTCTAGTTTAGTACGATGAATCGTTAATCGATTGGATACGTAAACAATAAATGATGTTGGCTCACCTTTAATAAAGTCTAACCTTGCTAACCCACCTATAAAAAGTGTTTGGCCAGGGTTTAATTGATATACCATAGGTTTAATTTCTTTTGTTGGCGTAATAAGCTTTAAGCTCTTATCACTCAGATAATGAGAAAGTTGATGACGGTTAATAATTCCTGGGGTATCGTATAGCGATTGTTGTTGATCTAATGGAATTTGAATCATGTTTAACGTTGTGCCTGGAAAATGTGAAGTCGTAATTAGTGGATCCTTTTCACCACCATGTCGCTTTAACAGCTGGTTGATAAAAGAAGACTTCCCAACGTTTGCACTTCCAACAATGTAAACATCTTTCCCATTTCTCATTTCATCAATAATCGAAATGGTTTCATCTAACCCTTCGCCTGTAACTGTACTAATAATTGTACTGCCCGCCGGTTTTAAACCTTGCTGACCAGCTTCACGCATTAACCAATGCTGGAGTTTATTCCGGTTCAAAGATTTAGGCAGCAAATCGATCTTGTTCGCAACAAGAAGCAACGTATTATTACCTATAAGCCGCTTAATGCTCGATATCCAACTGCCATATAAGTCAACAACATCAACAATGTTTACAATTAACGCATCTTTATGACTTAGTGTGTGAATCAAGTCTAGAAATTCTTGGTCTGAAATACCACTCGGCTGGATCTCATTATAATGCGTTAGCCGAAAACACCTTTTGCATACAACATGTTCTCTTGTTAGGGCAGAAGCTGGGGCATAGCCGATTTTTTTAGGTTCACTAGTTTGTATTTGGACACCACACCCTGAACAAAAATAGTGTTCTTCATTCTTACTCATTACTTTTCGTATCCTCCCATTTCACAAGCCCTCTTTTTTTCAATTTCCTTAAGACAAAGCGTTCCATCTTCCGATTTGCTTTTGTCATCCAATCATCTGTTTGCGTAACGGGCACAACCAAAATAGTGTGTATACCAGCTCGGTTTCCGCCAAGCACATCTGTGAAAATTTGATCTCCAATGACTACCGTCTCTTCAGGCTTGACCTGCATTCGCTCACATGCTTGTCGAAACGCTTTTCTTCTTGGTTTTTTCGCGCTATGAATAAAAACTCGCTTTTCTGGGTCACAGAATGCACGAACTCTTCTCTCATTATTATTAGAGACAATCGTTACTTTCAAGCCATACTCATCTAAATGTCTAAACCAATCTTGCACTTCTGGCGTTGCCTCTGCGCGGTGCCATTCAACAAGTGTATTATCTAAATCTGTTATAACAGCTTTTATTCCTTTAGTTTTTAAACTGGTAAAATCAATCTCATATATACTCTTCACATATTGATCTGGCATTAGGCGATCAAACACATGTGCACCTCATTTCTCTTTCAATCAAAAAACTTGTAGTCAAACATCAACTATACCTGCTACACTCATATATTTCAAATAAAACCTTGATCTTCCTAAATGTATTCTGGAAATCGCTAAAATTTTTCGACAAAAACCCCTAAATACTAAACCTGTGGATAACGTTATACACGTTATAAACATTAGTATATTAACGTTATCCAACCTTAACCCACAATTAACCCACAAGTTATTCACGGTTGAATGTGGATAAAACGAACGGTTGTTCTACAACAAGGAACGTGGTAGGATACAAGAAATCAAACAATTATGGTCGTATGTATGTTTGTACAGGAGGTGAACCTGCTCAGAAGCAGGCAGTGAAAATGGAACAATTGTCAGATGAGCTTTTAATTGAAACCTATCGAAAAGCACTTGATTTAAATTTAAACCAAGACTTCATTGACTTAATCTACAAGGAATTGTACAAGCGTTCACTCCATGATCGGGTAAAATTAACTTCTTAAGTATTTGACATCCCTACGACCAGTCTTAAAAATAGCTAGACAAAAAAGGAAGCATCTACCTCGCTTCCTCTTTTTTTAACGGAGACTTCTCCGGAACAAGTTTAATATATTGACGAGGCGCAAATAACTCATCATTTTGTTGGAGCAGTTGTAAGCCTTCTTGATCCGTAACCGTCTTTGAATAAAGATCGTTTTCTTCACATACATACCAACTTATACTAAACATGCTAATGAATATAGATGCTGATACATAGACTTTAGTTCGCGTGCGAATAATAAAACGCCTCCTTTGTTATAAAGGTGGCGTTTTTTATCACATCTTATACATTTTTTTCATTATTTTTGTTGTGTTTCATCCTATTTAATACGAAATTCAAGTTTACGAAAAGTCAAGTAAAAAAATGTGCAACTTTATTTTTTTTACGCTATAATGGCGGAGATTCATGTAATGTTGCTATTTAAATAAAGGAGGTTAAACATGTCAAGCCTGCATCTTGCGATTTTGCTGCCTTTTATTGCAGCCATTGTCATTCCATTCATCTACCCGCTGACAAAACGTTTACACACTGGCTGGATCACTATGCTTATTCCAACAGCATTATTTATGTATTTCGTTTTTCGATTAGAAGATACAGCTAACGGCGGGTACATAGTAGAGGAAATGGCTTGGGTTCCATCTTTAGACATTAACTTCGATGCATATCTAGATGGGCTAGGCCTGCTGTTTGCCTTGTTAATTACAGGTATTGGCGCTTTGGTTGTTCTCTACTCTATTTTTTACCTTGATAAAACAAAAGAACAACTGGCAAATTTCTATGTGTACCTTTTAATGTTTATGGGCGCTATGCTCGGTATTGTTTTATCAGATAATCTTATCGTACTGTATATTTTCTGGGAAATAACGAGTTTGTCTTCCGCGTTACTCATCAGCTATTGGTTCACGAACAAAGGATCCATTTTCGGTGCTAGAAAGTCCATGCTGGTCACTGTATTCGGTGGTTTTGCGATGATGGCTGGATTTATTCTTCTTTATATGGAAACCGGAACATTTAGTATTCAAGCACTAATCGATCAACGTGATCTCATTATGGCTAGTCCGTACTTTATTCCAGCAATGATTTTAGTCTTATTAGGAGCATTTACAAAGTCAGCTCAATTCCCATTTCACTTTTGGTTACCAGATGCAATGGAAGCTCCAACCCCTGTTAGTGCTTATCTTCATTCAGCCACAATGGTAAAAGCAGGGATTTATTTAGTTGCGAGGATGACACCTGTCTTTGCTGGTGCCTCTGAATGGTTTTGGATTATCGTCGTTACAGGTCTTATTACGCTTGTATGGGGGTCCGTTTCGGCAGTTCGACAAAAAGATTTAAAAGGGATTCTTGCATTTTCAACCATTAGTCAATTAGGTTTACTTATGGTTTTACTTGGACTCGGATCAGCAGCCTTTACAGGTGAAACGATTGATGAAAATCTTGTTTACTCAGCAGCGATTATGACTGCAGTCATTCACTTATTTAATCATGCCACGTTTAAAGGTAGTTTATTTATGGCAGTTGGTATCATTGACCACGAAACCGGAACAAGAAATCTTCAAAAATTAGGTGGGTTAATGGCTATTATGCCTGTGACTTTTACCATATCTTTAGTTGGACTAGCCTCTATGGCTGGAATACCACCTTTTAACGGCTTTATTAGTAAAGAAATGTTCTTTACGGAGCTTCTTCAAATTTCGTCAATGAATGTCTCAGGTGTCGAAACATGGGGAGTTGTGATACTAGCAGTCGCTTGGATTGCAAGCGTATTTACGTTTTTATATTGTGCCATCTTATTCTTTAAAACGTTTTTTGGCCCTTTCGAAAAAAAGAATTTCTCAAAAGAAGTGCATGAAGCTCCACTCGGCATGCTGATTAGTCCTATTATTTTAGGCGGGCTTGTTATTGTTTTAGGATTATTTCCTAACTTACTCGTTCCAACAGTGATTGAACCAGCAGTCGCAAGTATCTTGCCTCATTTGCCTGCTGAAGAACTAACCATTAACTTAAGTTTATGGCACGGTTTAAACACCGAATTACTAATGTCACTTGGTGTCATTGGTTTTGGAACAACACTCTATATGACGTATCCAAAATGGAAAAACCTTGCGATAATGCAACAGGATCGCGATCCTTTCAATTCAGTCTATGATAAAGGTCTTGATGGGTTATCAACCAGTTCTGAATGGATAACAAATGTACAAATGACAGGTCGATTAAAAGACTATTTCACTTACATGCTTTTATTTATTGTCAGTTTGTTAACATACAGTTTCATTCGTTCTGATAGCTTTACCCTCTCATTTACTCAAACTGAAGAAGCACCATTGTTTTTGTACGGAATTGTTTTCTTGACAATTCTTAGTACAATAGCTCTTTTATTTATGAAAGAACGCATTCCACTCATTATTACTATCGGCGTTGTTGGCTTTTTGATGGCCTTACTTTTCGCTGTATTTAGTGCACAAGATTTGGCAATGACCCAACTCTTAATAGAAACCGTAACCGTTGTACTATTGCTTTTAGCGTTCAGACACTTACCAGAGATGGTGCAAGAGACAGGTTCAAGGTTAAGAAAATCTTTACACATTGCCCTTTCAGCAAGTGTAGGATTGTTAGTTTTCTTAATTGGAACAGCATCATTTGCACTTCGAAATGATGCAAATTTCACCCCTATCTCTGAATACTTTATCGAGAATTCGTATTCATTAGCCGGTGGAGAGAACATGGTCAATGTAATTCTAGTTGATTTTCGTGGGCTCGATACGATTTTAGAAGTTCTTGTCCTTGCGATCGTGGCTTTAGCAATCTTGATGATGGTCAAACTTCGATTTAAAGGAGGCGAAGACGTGTGAAGTATTCAAGATCCCATGACGTCATGCAACGAGTCTTAATTACAATTACCATATATTTTCTCGTTGCGTTTTCCTTTTATCTGTTCTTCGCAGGTCACAATAATCCGGGTGGAGGCTTTATAGGTGGGCTAATGACAGCAAGTGCGTTTATTTTAATCTACCTTATTTTTGATCGACGTGTAGCTAACCGAATTATCCGTTTTTCATTTCCGGGTATTTTAGCAACCGGATTGTTCGTATCTCTTTTCGTTGGCCTCATTGGTCCGGTTTTTGGTGACGAGATGTTTACTCAGTATTTCGATTACTTCGACTTACCATTCTTTGGCGAAGTTGAGTTAACAACAGCAGTCCCGTTTGATTTTGGTATTTATCTAGTTGTTGTTGGGATGGCAATGGCGGCTACAGTAACAATTGCGGAGGATGAATCAAAATGGAAATCTTAATGTTTATTGCCATAGGCGTTCTTTTTGCAGTTGGGACTTACTTTATTCTTTGCAGAAGTTTATTAAAAGTTATTATTGGCATTCTGCTTATCTCTCATGGCGCACACATGCTGCTTTTAACAATGGCAGGCTTAAGACAAGGGGTTCCTCCTCTCGTTGATCTTTCCGGTAGCGAGGCAACAGACCCTTTACCACAAGCTATGATCTTAACAGCGATCGTCATTAGTTTTGGCATTACAGCATTTCTTGTTGTTCTCGCCTATCGAACCTATCGAGTAAACAAAACGGAAGACTTGGATAAGTTAAGGGGTTCTGACGATGAATAATATAATTATGCTGCCAATTATCATCCCATTTTTTATGGGGACGTTATTAATTTTATTCGCAAAAAAACATCTCACTCAGCGGATCCTTAGCTCCATTACAGCGGTTGGATTAACCATCGTTTCGATTTACATTGCGTGGCTTGTTTATGAAGAAGGCCCCCTTTCAATTGGGCTTGGTGGATGGGAGGCTCCTTTTGGAATTGCCATTGTCGCTGATAATCTCGCCGCCTTTATGGTTGTCTTAACGAGTATCGTTAGTGCAACATGTCTTTTTTTCGCTTTTACAACCATTGATAAAAGACGGGAACGCTACTACTTTTATCCACTGTTTTTTTATTTAGTAACTGGTGTGAACGGTGCATTTTTAACTGGGGATTTGTTTAATCTCTTCGTTTTTTTTGAAGTGATGTTGCTTGCGTCATATGCCTTAATGGTAACAGGAAGTACGAAGTTCCAGCTTAGAGAAACTTTTAAATACGCGGTTATTAACGCATTCTCTTCCATGTTATTCCTAGTGGCCATTGCGTACGTGTATGGCATTTTAGGTACGGTTAATTTCGCTCACATGGCAGAGCGAGTTGCTGAAGTAGAGCAAACAGGGGTCTTACAAGTCGTAGCCATATTACTTTTTCTTGTTTTTGCTACAAAAGGTGCTCTGTTTCCGCTGTATTTTTGGCTTCCACATTCTTATGTAGGTCCTCCAACAGCAGTTACCGCTTTATTCGGTGGTTTATTAACCAAAGTTGGCGTTTATTGCATCATTCGTATGTATACCCTCGTGTTTACATTTGACATCAGCTTTACCCACCATACGATTATGCTTGTACTTGGTGGTTTAACGATGCTACTCGGTGTACTTGGTGCAGTTGCACAATTTGATTATAAACGTATTTTATCCTTTCATATCATCAGTCAGATAGGCTATATGATAATGGGTATTGGCTTAAATACTGCACTAGCCTTAGCTGGAGCTATCTATTTCCTTGCCCATAACATGATTGTAAAGACCGGTTTAATTTTAATGTCTGGTGCTACTGAGAAAATTACTGGTACAACGGACTTAAAAAAGATGGGCGGACTACTTAAAACGCATCCAGTATTAGCATGGTCTTTTCTTATTCTCGGCTTGTCTATCGCTGGAATTCCCCCATTGAGTGGTTTCTTTGGAAAGTTCCCATTGATTGTTGCTGCAGCAGAAGAATCAAGCTACTTCTTAGTCTTTCTTTCTTTATTTGTCGGGATGCTCACGTTATTTTCAATGATTAAAATCTTCATGAACGTCTATTGGGGAGCTCCCCAACATACGAAGGAGCAAGCAACTCTCTCTATTACACCAACGTTATTAGCGGCATCACCTTTAGTCATTTTGACAATTATTCTCGGTCTTTTCGCAGAACCGTTTTTCGCTTATACAGAAGTCATTGCGGAAGATCTTCTTAATCCATCTGTTTACATTCAATCTGTTCTGAAGGAGTAGGTACATTATGGCTTTTCAATTATTAATTAACGTCGTTCTTGCCATTGTTTGGATGCTGTTTCAGAATAGCTTCACCATTGTTGATTTTGTGGTTGGCTATACGATTGGATTTTTCGTTGTCTTAGTACTGATAAGGTTTAAAGGCTATGAATTTTACTTTTCCCGGGTGTGGTCTCTCATAAAGCTCATTCTCGTTTTCATGAAAGAGCTGGCTATAGCTAATGTGGTTGTATTAAAGACCGCATTAAGCCCTAAGATGGACGTAGCACCGGGAATCGTAGCGGTCCCTACTCGACTCGAAACTGAAACAGAAAAAACAATGTTTGCAGTTATGATGACATTGACACCTGGAACACTATCCATTGAATTCTCGCTAGATTCAAATGTGATATTCGTACACGCATTAGATGCTAGGAACCGAGATGAGATTATTGATACAGTTCAAAATACGTTTGAACGAGGCATTTTGGAGGTGACACGGAGATAATGTTCGACACAATTCTAACTTGGCTTTTGCTCATAAAGTGTGTTGGCGCTTTACTATGCATCATCCGTGTATTGATTGGACCAACCCATTCCGATCGAATTGCTGCACTTGATACGTTGGGACTAATGTTAATTGGCTTTGTCGGTATTCTCATGATTCTTCAAGATACGATGGCTTATACCGAAGTCATTCTCGTAGTGGCAATTTTAGCATTTATCGGTTCTGTCGCACTGGCAAAATATTTAGAGAGGGGGAATTTATTTGACCGCGATTGAATGGATCATTATTATCTTTTTAGCTGTCGGAACCCTTTTTAGTATTGCTGCTGGTATCGGCTTAGTTCGCTTCCCAGATGTATATTCTCGACTTCATGCAACTGGAAAAAACGCAACAGCAAGCGTCATTCTTATCATGTCAGCAACATTTATTTACTTTCTTTACGAACATCAGCTTTTTATCGGGAAAATCCTCCTTACCATTTTGTTTGTCTTTCTAACAACTCCTGTTGCCGCACTGTTGATTTCAAGATCAGCGTATCGAATAGGTATACCTATGTCCAAGGAATCTGTTAGAGACGAAATGAAGCCTTATTATGACAATGAGAAGGCTTCACCAGCAAAAAACGAATAAGAACAACCCCCTTGGAATATTACCAGATGTCCAAGGGGGTTCTCTCTTTATGCAATAGACCGATTTTCTCGCCCACTTTCACTTCATTGCTGCTTAACTCTAAAGTAAATGTGTCCTTTTTAAACAAAAGAATAACAGTAGAACCGAACGAAAAGTAACCAACTTCCTCCCCCTTTGTCCATCGGGGATCTGTTTTTGTCCGCACAATTGTATTGATATTCATAGCTCCAACCTCAATCATAGCAGCTGAAACACTTTCAGCTTGTAAATAATTTACCGTCCGATAATTGTGGGATAGAGGTTTAACACCATACTTTAAGCCTGTTTCATTTACTGGATAAGAACGATTTCCTAAGCTTACGGTCTCTGTACAAACGCAATTGAAAGGGCTATGAATACGATGATAATCCCGGGGGCTTAAATATAAAATGACATACATTCCCCCATTATAGTCAGAAGCTCTTTCATTTGATTGCAACATCTCTTCAATTTTATAAGTTTGACCCTTCACAACAAAGCTTGTCTCTTCGTTGATGATACCTGTTTCTTCACAACGGCCATCTACTGGTGACACAACACTTTCAGCGGACTGATCAATTGGACGTTTAGCCATTTTTATTTGCCGAGTAAAAAAAGAATGGAGACTTTTGTGCTCAGCATATGGTCGCGCAGATTCTTCAACATTAATCTTATAAGTCCTAATAAAAAGTGGAATGAAAGGTTTACTTAACCTCGACATTGTAAACCGTTTTATTAGTACAGAGCTCCATTTGTGATTGGTTAATTCAACACTTATCTGAAAGATTTTCCTTTTCATCTCATCACCTTTAACACATTATTTCCTCATTGCTAATCATTTTATGGTATACTTTGGTATTATAGCACGTAAATAAACTCGAAAAGAGGTGAAATGTACGTGTTTTTATTAAATCAACTCGTCTCTACGCGTAAGAAAATAAAAGGGCAGCTCGCTAACGCGTTAACACTTATTAATTTAGGACTTGGGATTACTGCAATTATGTTTATTTTACAAGGAAGTATTTGGTATGGCTTCTTATTTATAGCTCTAGCTGCTTTGTTTGATCGATTCGATGGCATGGTTGCTAGAAAAATGAAGATTGAATCTGAATTAGGAAAGCAACTAGATTCTTTAAGTGACCTTGTCTCATTTGGTGTCGCACCTGCTCTTCTCGTTCAACAAGCCACTTTGATGCCACTTAGCTTTGTTGGTGGACTTGCTGTTGTTCTATTTATTTTATGTGGTGCGTTGCGCTTAGCTCGCTTTAATATTACTGACTCGCCGAATGAGTTTATTGGTTTACCAATTACAGCAGCTGGATGTATAGTAGCTTTTTCAACATTGTTTACGGAACAGTTGCCAGCTACGTTTTACGTTATTTTCATGATATGTCTTTCTGGATTAATGATCAGCAACATTCGTGTAAAGAAAGTGTAACCGCATTTTCCGTGTAATGTTACTGAAATTGATTCATAAGTCTACTTTTCTATTCTCTAACCTTAAAATTACTGCTTTTAACTTGACAGTAGCAGGATTCATGAGTAAATTAAGGGCAGGCAGTAACGTCTGCCCGCTTATAAAGCGGATTTAAAGCATACATATTATTCTAGCGTAACAGAATAATAGGTTATTCTATGTAAAGAAAAGGAGTTTTTACAGATGAACAAAACAGATCTGATTAATGCAGTTTCCGAACAAGCAGAAATCTCTAAAAAGGATGCGTCAAAAGCAGTAGACGCTGTATTTGAAGGCATCACTGATTCATTAGTGAACGGAGGCAAAGTTCAACTTGTTGGCTTTGGTAGCTTTGAAGTAAGAGAGCGTTCTGCAAGAAAAGGACGTAACCCACAAACTGGAGAAGAAATTGAAATTCCAGCAACTAAAAATCCTGCGTTCAAACCAGGTAAACAACTTAAAGACGCAGTTAATTCATAAGAACGGTTTAACTGTATAATACTAAATTCCACTAGGGGTGCTTGAATGCTGAGAAAAGGGAAACCTTTAACTCTTCAACCTGATCTAGTTAACACTAGCGTAGGGAAGTGGATAAGCAATGCACAATTGCTCAAAACGGCCGCCTCATTGCGGCCGTTTTTTCTTATTTGAAAGGAGGAGGTTAAAAGTGAATCCAATAAGTCATGCCTTAACGATCGCTGGGACAGATCCTACTGGTGGTGCAGGTATTCAAGCGGATTTAAAGACGTTTCAGGAACTGCATGTCTATGGGATGTCTGTCCTCACATCCATTGTTGCGCAGAATACAATGGGTGTGAAAGATATACACCACCTTCCAATAGGCTTTATAGAGCTACAGTTACAATCGGTTATAGAAGATATCTATCCGCATGCAATAAAAACGGGCATGATTGCACAAAAAGAAATGATGGCGCTCTTAGCAACGAAACTCCGTTCGCTTAAAGATGTTCCTTACATTTGTGACCCCGTTATGATGGCTAAAAATGGTGACGCTCTGTTAGAAAAAGATGTACGCTCTTTTTTACGCGATACATTAGTACCTTTAGCAACCATCGTCACACCCAACATTGCGGAAGCTGAAGATTTGATAGAAATGAAAATTGATACACTTGAAGATATGAAAAAAGCTGCTGAGCGTATAATACATGAATTAGGTGCTCATTACGTAGTCATTAAAGGTGGTAGCTTAAACGGAGAAGCTACGGATGTTTTTTATGGCAAGAGTTGTGGGTTTCATATATTAGATGCACCAAGAACCGATACGAAACATACACACGGGACAGGCTGTACGTTTTCTGCAGCCATCACGTCTGAACTGGCAAAAGGAGTATCTGTTTTTGATGCAGTAAAAAAAGCCAAACAATTTACAGCTGCAGCCATAGCCCATTCTTTAAATATTGGTCATGGTTACGGACCTACAAATCACTGGGCTTATCGTTTACACGCTTCTTCTAGTCAGAATTAATGGCTATGTAAAGCCTACCTTATTTGGTAGGCTTCTGTTCACTTAAGAAATGCGAATGATGCTTAGGGCTGCTCCTTGACCAGAAACAAGAACGGCAGCTCCTAATAAACCAAACAATTCTATCTGAACCACATCACCAGCCGCTAAAGTAGTAATCACATTACCTGAGATGTTCGTAACAGCAACACCAGGAGATACTTCAGAAGAGTCTAAAGGTACACCATTAACTGTAAGACGTAGCCCTAATAGTAAACCGGCAGTTAGATTTACACTATACGAAATGCTATAAGTTCCTGCAGTAACGATTGTAAATCCATCATCCTCTGCAGTTATATTTGATGCAATTTGATTATCTGGCACTGGAACTGTTGTACCACCCAACACTACTGCAATGGTCGCTCCACCGTTTGTACCAAATGCATAAGTTGTTGTCAGCCCTTCACCTGTTGGACCAGCTGGCCCAGTAGGACCTGTCACACCAATACTTGGAAGAATTAATTCAAAGTCTGCTGATGTGCCTGGTGTGCCTGTTGGTGCATCCACTAACACCTGATAAATTGAACCGTCAAACGATACTAACTCTCCTGCTGTTAACGTTGGTGCCGTAGCAGGATCGAATACCGTTACGCCATCTAAGCCAACACCGGTTGGACCAATTGGACCTGTTGGGCCTGTTACTCCATCTAGTCCGGTTGCTCCCGTTGGGCCGGTTACCCCATCTAGTCCGGTTGCTCCCGTTGGGCCGGTTACCCCATCTAGTCCGGTTGCTCCCGTTGCTCCGGTTACCCCAGCTAATCCGGTTGCTCCCGTTGGGCCGGTTACCCCATCTAGTCCGGTTGCTCCCGTTGGACCTGTTACCCCAGCTAATCCGGTTGCTCCCGTTGGGCCGGTTATCCCATCTAGTCCGGTTGCTCCTGTTACCCCATCTAGTCCGGTTGGGCCCGTTGCTCCATCTAATCCGGTTGCTCCCGTTGCCCCTGTTACCCCATCTAGTCCGGTTGCTCCCGTTGCTCCTGTTACCCCATCTAATCCGGTTGCTCCCGTTGCCCCTGTTACCCCAGCTAATCCGGTTGCTCCCGTTGCCCCTGTTACCCCATCTAGTCCGGTTGGGCCCGTTGCTCCATCTAATCCGGTTGGACCTGTTGCTCCATCCAATCCGGTTGCTCCCGTTGCTCCTGTTACTCCATCTAGTCCGGTTGCTCCTGTTGCTCCATCCAATCCGGTTGCTCCCGTTGGGCCGGTTACCCCATCTAGTCCGGTTGCTCCTGTTGCTCCATCCAATCCGGTTGGGCCTGTTGGACCCGTTGCCCCTGTTGGACCTGTTATTCCTGTCGTTCCAGTCCCACCATCACCTATAACAAGTTCGTATTCTGGTGAGGTTCCAGGATCCCCTACTGGTGCATTAACTAGAACTCGATAAAGACTTCCATTAAAAGAGACAAAATCTCCAGCAACTAAACTAGGACGAATACCTTCACTGAATGGAATGATACTGTCTAGCCCTAGTCCCGTTGGGCCTGTTGGGCCTGTTGGGCCTGTTGGGCCTGTTGGGCCTGTTGGGCCTGTTATACCAGTTCCACCACCTGCAGGGCCTGTCGGTCCCGTTGGGCCTGTTGGACCTGCTATTCCATCTAGGAAGCCCCCACCGTTTCTAGGAGTTCTTGAGAAACGTTGTACGTTGTCACAATTATAAAAATCCATTTTTAGCTCCTCCTACTTTTATTGCTGCTTACATTACAGCTATATAATTTTATGTTTTAGCGAACCATAGTGTTTGTGTAGAAACCATGGTTCTAGAAAATAGGTGTCACCTATTTTCTATGCAACTTTAGAAAATCATCGTCAACTCGGTTTTAATACTTTTAAAAAAAGAAAATCGTACTTGCTTACTACTAGGTTGAATTGATTCCAGAATCGAACAAATAATAAAGTATAGATAATCAAAGGCCGTTTATCCTGCTCTTATTAAAATTAGACATCGAAGCAATAGATCTTTATAATCTGCTTATGCCCATTAATACATAATTACGTTAGGAGAACTTTCATTGAGAAAAAAGACCGCCGGTACACTGACAAACGTTTTTTATTGGACGCTAGGCATTTTAATTGTTTTTGTAGCCATTGGCATCCTCTTTCCTAGCCAGCTTGAAGCTATCACTGCGACTGTACGCCAATTTATAGCTAATTTCTTTGGCTGGTACTACTTAATTGTCGTCACCATTTTCTTGTTGGTTTGCCTATTTTTTATTGTTAGCCCGTTTGGAAGGTTACGCCTCGGAAAAGAAGAAGATCGTCCAGAGTACAGCTACTTAACGTGGTTCGCCTTTTTATTTAGTGCTGGTCTTGGGGTTGGCTTACTGTTTTTTGGAGCCGCTGAACCGATAGCTCACTATGCCATTGATGCTCCTACCGCAGATGAAGCGACTGGTCAAGCAGCCCTAGAGTCGCTTAAATTCGTTTTTTTGCATTGGGGTTTTCATGGATGGGCAATTTATGCCATTGTCGCTATTTGCCTTGCTTACTTTAATTTCCGCAAGGATATGCCAGGCTTAATCAGTGCCACCCTTTCCCCACTTATTAATCCAAGAGGCTTTTGGGGTCAAACAATCGATGTTATTGCTATTGTTGCGACACTATCAGGTATAGCGACTACACTCGGTTTTGGTGCTGCACAAATGAATGGTGGAATATCTTTTTTAACGAATATACCGAATAGCTTCGGTCTACAACTTGTGATTATTGTTATTGTCACCATTTTATTTTTAATCTCTGCAAGTACAGGAATTGACAAAGGTATTCGTGTTTTAAGCCGCATGAATATGATTTTAGTTATGCTTATGTTATTATTTTTCATGATTTTTGGTGCCTCTTTATATTCTTTAAACCTTTTTACGAACACACTCGGACAATACATTCAGTCGTTACCTGAATTAAGCTTTACCATTGCGCCGAATAGCTCTGAACATCGTGAATGGATTAATGCGTGGACGCTATTCTACTGGGCTTGGTGGATGGCTTGGTCTCCTTATGTCGGAACGTTCATCGCCCGTGTTTCAAGAGGTAGAACGCTAAGAGAGTTTGTTATTGGCGTGTTGCTTGTACCATCTCTTCTTGGCTTTGTTTGGTTTTCTTTCTTGGGGGGCACAGCGATATCTTTTGAATCTCAAGGTCTAACAACGATTTCCAATTTGGCTGATGAAGAGGCCTTATTTGGGGTATTAGGAGCCATGCCATTTAGTACAATTACATCGTATATTACCATTTTCTTAATCGCCGTTTTCTTCATTACATCTGCAGATTCGGCTACACATGTGTTAGGTAGCCAATCAACGAATGGGTCATTAAATCCTCCTACAAAAATCAAGATCTTATGGGGCGTTCTAATGTCAGCAACTGCTGCTGTACTTCTCTATAGTGGTGGGTTACAAGGATTACAAAATACAATGATTGTCGTTGCATTTCCGTTTTCAATTATCATGCTTTTAATGGTTATTTCTCTTTTTAAAGCCTTACGACATGAACAGTTGAAGAAAGAAGTAAAAGAACGTCGTTTGCTACGAGAAATTGCAGAGCTTCGGCAATTTAAGAGTAAGACAGAACGAGCAGAAAGAAAACGTCATAAGCAAGAAGAACAAAAACAGAAAAAAACAGAAAAAACGAAGAAAAAGAAGGGTATTAAAAAGCCTAAAGAAGAATAAAGCAAAAACCCGTTGTCTTAACAGGCAACGGGTTTTTACTTGGTAGAAGCTATGTATTTTCCTAAATGAATAATCATTGCACCCATTCTTTCTTTAGCTGGATATACTACATTCGTTACTCCTGATTCATATAACGCTTCTGCTGTTACCTTTCCGACTGCAGTCGCAATGACATCATCTTCAAAACTGGCGATGACTTCTTCTGTAAGACCTCGATTCTCGGCGCAGGAAAAGAGGGCTTTTACTTGTAATGCAGATGTAAAACAAACCGCTTGATAACTTTTAGCCATCACTAATTCTCTTAATAATTGATCCGCTACACTCTCTTCAGGAGGAAGATGGTGGTATGGGAGCCAAGTCGTTAATACGGCTTGTTTGACTGAAAAAAATTGCTCCATTTCTGGCGATGGAATTCCATAAAGTTGGACGACAACATGTTTTTTTTGAAACGGAAAGGCGCTTAATTTAACGAGTAAATCCTTTGTTGTACCATCTTCTGATGCAACTTCGTATGAAACGCCTTCTTTCTTTAATGCGGCAATCGCTTTGTAACCTCGAACTGCAATTCTAGCTTTATTCAACTTGTCTACAAACGTTTTTTTTACTCCCATTTCCTCAGCGTGCCGCATAAACGTTTGAATACCGATTCCAGTAGTAAAAACAAACCAGTCCACATTAGCATTCAAGCCATCACGGATCATCGCTTTCACAATTGTTTCATCCTCAATCACTGTACCTTGCATGGAACGCACGCTACTTGTTCCACCTTGTTTCCTAATCAATTCTTCCATCTCATCTGTTTTCCGAGACGCCGTTAACGCAATATGATAATTCGCTAGTAATGTCATCTTTTTCTCCACTTTCTATCTGAACTCGCTGCTACAGCCATTTGTTTTAACCTATCAGACTTGCAATGGTTTCGCAATGATAAGCTTTACACAGAACCATCGTGTATTTTTTTTGTACAGACACGAACATGCTTACGGCTGCATAGGTATATGGAGGAGGTGAACAAATGTCAGGATTACTTGCAGCCGTTTCATACTTAATGAGGGAAGTTATTGTATTTGTTTCCTATGTCAAAAATAATGCTTTCCCACAACCTTTAAGCAAAGAGGATGAAAAAAAGTACTTACAACTTGCTGCTCAGGGTGACCAAGAAGCAAGAAACTTATTAATTGAGCATAACCTACGTCTCGTCGCTCATATTGTCAAAAAGTTTGAAAACACACGTGAAGATGCAGAAGATTTAATCTCCATTGGCACGATTGGCTTAATTAAAGCCATTGAAAGCTATTCAGATGGTAAAGGAACAAAATTAGCCACTTATGCAGCACGATGTATTGAGAACGAGATTCTAATGTCATTACTATTACATAAAGAACTTTAAAGAAGTTGAATTGAAACTTCCCCATCTTTCGATAAGATAATTTCCTTCACTAACATACGCAAAATTTCTTTTTTATCTTCCTCAGAAATAGTATCTTCTTTCAACCATCTCTTCCTAACCTCATCTAACATTAAAAACGAACTGGACATTTCCTTTTGATTATTCACTTTACCTTCAAGCTCAACAAGTTGATTCTTCAACCGTTCCTCTTTACTTTTTAACTCAACAATAGAGTCTCTAATTTCTTCTGTATCCATATCTTCAAGCGCAAACAACTGCAGCAGTTTCTTTCTTCCGCTTTTCGCTTTATCAATTTGCTCTTTTAAATCATCAATTTGGTCAATTTCAAATTTAGAGAACGTGTCGCCACTTTCTGGTTTGTAATCTTCCAACCTCTCAGGATTATTTAAAAGTTCTTCTATCTTATCCCATATGGTTGTTTCTAACTTATCTGCCCTTACGTGATGCTTACAACCTTCATTTTTTGCTCCTGAGCTATTTTTTACATCTGTATAATACCTAAGTTTCGTACCCCAGTTGTTTCTGTATATGCCTGTCATTGTATTCCCACAATCGGCACACCTTACAATCCCACTCAGGAGATACATTCTTGCACTGGTACTCTTTGACCACCGTCTACGGGCTTGTTTAAGCAGCTCTTGAGCATAATCAAATTGTTCTTGATCGATTATTTGAGGTATTTCTGTTTCGATCCATTCAGATTGATCTCTAATGGTCATTTTTATTTTGTTATCAGCTTTATATTTGTTGGCAAGCATACCTTCAGTATTAAACTTATTTTGATAGTATGTGCCAGTGTACATTTCATTTAATAGTATCTGCCTTACCACTTGTCTATGCCAAACACCTACACCTTTTTTTGTAGGTATTTCTTTGGCCGTGAGAAACTTTGCTATGCCATTCATCCCTTGGATATCTTTAGTTGGTTTTGTAAACATGTCAAAGATAAACCTTATGATATTTGCCTCTTTTTCATTTACGACATACATGCCGTTCTCTTTATCATAATCGTATCCATAAGCATGACTATTCTTTATCACTTTTCCTTCAATGGCCTTTCGCTTTCGTCCGCTCGTCATACGTTCATTTATTTTAGCTTTCTCAAACTCTGAAATCGCTCCCCTTAAGCTATAAAAAAGTTGCCCTTCTGGAGTGGAGGCAAATTCACCATTTACATATATCATTTCTACATCTTTTTTTCGAAACTCATCATCTATAATTAAAGCATTCATTAATTTCCTAGAGAGTCGATCAGGGTCATAACAAACGACTTTCGTTATGAGACCTTCCCTAACATCTTTTCTTAGCCTTTCTAAATCCGGTCTTTCCAAAAACTCACCGGAAAAACCCTCGTCAACGTATTGAATTACATCATTCGTTCCTGCTTTGTCCTTGCACATCTGTATCTGATTGCGGACACTGTACCCTTTCTTCCCTTGCTCTTCCGTCGATACCCTCACGTATATCGCTATCACGCTCTAGTTCCTCCTTATATCGCTTTATAAGGTAATCATAGCAAA
Organism: Shouchella hunanensis; assembly: GCF_028735875.1. Lineage (GTDB taxonomy): Bacteria > Bacillota > Bacilli > Bacillales > Bacillaceae_D > Shouchella > Shouchella hunanensis. The sequence continues at coordinate 3,106,128 of NZ_CP117834.1, read as the reverse complement.
GATGTATGTTCTTGTCCGTATACTTACCAGTAACTACCTTGACTCGCACTGTCATCACTCCTCATTTGAGCGTATGACAGTTACGATTGTCCGAATTACTTATTTAACTAATACGGGATTTACTCCCATTAAATTGTATTTATGTAGAAAAGCTAGCGATTTCACCTTTCTCCATACCAAAAATTCCGACTCGTTCATTTTTGGGGTTAATTCCGAATCAATAATAGAGCCGTTTTTCTTCACGCAAACCATACCTTCTTTATCTTTATCCGACCAAAATGCAATCACCTCAAACTTCATGCTGACACCCCTTTAAACAATGATAAAGCAAACATACATTTATATAGGAAGAAACTCACTTTCCCATCTATATGTCTGTAGGGCGATATCTCCTCTTTTAAAGGCATTTTAATGGGTAGACATCCCTTTAATAATTATATTAACACGGAACATATGTTCTTAATAGTACTAAACTCGCTTTCAAAAAATTGAATTTAAAGTAGAATATTTTTTTATGTCTCAAGACTAGAGCTCTTTACATTCTTTTGAAACTTTTCATTGTGTTTAGACGTTAAATAATAGTATGCTTTTATTAATGTGACTTTAGGAGGATAAATACATATGAATAAAAAATTATCTTTTTTACTAGCTATTGGTCTTGTTGTATTAACAGCATGTGGCTCTGATAATACTTCGTCAAGTGATCAGGACGAGACCGGAAGCGAAGAAACGACCTCAGCAAATACAGATACTTCTAATGAGACTAATGAATCAAATGATGAAGCCGATAGCGTTTTTGATGCAGAAGCGGGCGAAAGAGTAGTTGACGGTGGATACGGTGAATTTAACTTCTCTGATGTAATTAATGTGAATGAGCATTTTACCTCTGGTCCAATTGAGGGCAATTTCGAATCAGTTAAGGCGGGAACATTTTCTTTTGATGACGAAAATAAAGAAACGATAAATATCGTAACAACTGTTATTAAAACAGAAAATACTTCTGACGATGAAGCGTCGTTTCATTCATTCTCCGCAACGTTAACAACAGACACCGGTAATCAAATAGACGCTGAGATGATGCTAAACGGCGGAGAATCTTCTCACATAGGTCAAGTTAGGCAGGAACAGTTTGTATCCTATAATCTTGGCGACGAAAGCATTGATGATATCGGAGAGTTAAACTTCCACTTCAAATCAACTTCTATCGATAATAGATCTGTAGATGATGATTTCACAATCACAGTTAATCCATAAAAGAACCTTAATTGGTTCTTTTTTCTTGTTGCATACGAACATTTATTCTCATATAATAAAGCAACTAAGAAAGGATGATTGAAATGGAACTACCTGAAACTTCTTTTGACGGTTGGGATTCACTTACAGTCGATGAACGACCAGAGGTAAGTATTCGATCATACATTATTAATCGCTTGACGAGAGAGTACCTACACAACATATATGACCGCTCACCTGATTTACACCAGCAGATACTTAAACTAATTGCAGATGACCAATTTGCCAAGAGACATTATTTTAGTGAAGAAAATATTAAGGTTGAAGATCAACCAAGCCAAGTAGACAGCTTATTTTTGAACTGGCGTTTTTGGTGTAACGGTCGGACTGGATTTGTTGGCGGAACAAGGTCAACTCTAAAAAAAGATGTAAAAAGAAACTTGTTGTTTTACATGGGCAAACTAGGTGAGTAAATGTCCTTTTGAGGAAGCCTTTGAGCGACGCTTAGATGATATGGATGAAGACCTGTTATGGGAAGAAATTTTAGCGGGTATAAGCGATGAGGATAAGCGATTGAGCAATTCTAAATCGTTATAGCTTATGTGGCGGAAATGACAAATGTCGTTGCGTATGGAGACCGATTGATGTAGGTCTCTTTTTTGTTGCTCAGTATATGCGAAACCATAGTTGTAGAGTGCGTAGTTAACAACTTGATTGTAATTACCGTAGTGACTACTGGCGTTAGGATACCGTTCAATAATGGCATCATGGATTGACCATAGATAAGCAAATGCTTCAAATTCTCTCTTCATATAAAACCTCCTAACCCATAAATTCAACGAACACAGCAAAAAACCTGCTCTTGTTTATTCCAAAATGAATTTAACAAAAACAGGTATGCGTAATAAGCCTTTGCTGGTTAAATTGCGGTACTTCACTTCTACCTTGATTACCGGGTCCATGTAGATGTAGTCTTTTGATCCTGTTTTAAGCTGATCGACGAGACTATACAATACTTTCCTGTCGTTAGCGGGGTACAAATTCAACTACACCAGCATAGCTTCCAAAAGCCAGCCAAATTCCTTTTTTCTTATACCTGCAATAAAAAAATCCTGTTTGCCAGTTGATGACTTTAACCAGTTATGTGATCGATTAGCAATTTCATAACGACTGTCTCTTTTCTTTTGTACGATGGTAGCGTCAGGAAAATGCGGATTTACAACGTTTAGGAACCGATTTTTTAATTTAGCTACTTACACTAAAGCCCCGGTTAGTGCATTAAGAATTAATGTGATTAAGCTGTTGGTGTACCTTGATGAAATTGCATTTTCCACTTTCCATCAGTTAATCTCCATATCGAACTACGTAAGGAATGTTGTTTACTTACTTCGTTATATATTCTGTAAGTTGTTAAAACTATTTGTTCAGACAATGGATGAATTTCAAAATCACTCAATTTCATACTTACCGCACTAAGACTCACTTCATCAATGCTCTCATTTTTATACAAAACCTTACCAGAACTTCCGAACTCAAAAAAATCTTCTGAAAGTAATTGAGTAACCTCATCTTTTGATGCCCTAATTTCTGGTTTTAACAATTTTTCTTCCAAATCAAGTAACACTTCTTTTAATGTAAATTTATCATCCACTTCAGATTCACCTTCTCCATCTCTATATAGATAATATTAAGTTAAAGGCTGGGCTCTCTTCAGCCAACCACTCTTACTAAAAACTTCTCAATAGGAACCCCCAATGCAGGATCGTGTAATAACCCAACGGCTTTATTAAGCCCTCTTGAGACCTCGCCGAGAAGCGGGGTTTTTGATATAAATATTTAGTATCCGCTGTTAACTGATGGATTGGATTATATCCAAATACCATTTCCTTCATTAATAGTTAGTACATTATACACCGCTTCATCTGTATGATAATTAACCTCTAAACTCAATGAAACTTTAATTTCCGCTTCACTTGATATATTGGAAGCCATATACTCCTTAAACAAGTATTCTTTCTCCTCTGAATCCCAAAATGAACTATCATGATCAATTATTGATATTTTTCCGGTTAAATCGATCTTAATTGTTAAGCTTACTTCAGCAATTATTTCGGTTTCAGTCACTTCTAAAACAGTATAAGCAGTATCTTTATCGATTATTTCTAAAGAGTTAATTATAATTTCACTAACATCTCCATCATCTTCTATAAAATAGGTTTCATCAGCTAAATAATCCTGTACCTTCTCAAGTATTATATCCTCATGATTGTCATGAGTATAATCCAAAAGTGCAGTCAATGCTTCTTCATATTCTTCCTCTGATATTTCTTTTATTAAAGTATCTAAACTTTCCACCATGATATAGTATGATTTTTCTGCACAGAAATTCTGGTAATCTCTATCTGAACTAATTACATGCATAGTTAATCCCTTATTTAATATATAATTATTTAAACCTACTAAACTGAAAGCATCAGGAAATTCACTTTTTTTCTTTCCACTGCCGAACGGCGCCTGCCTTTCAAAATATAACTTAAAAACTTCCTCAACTGAGACTTTGTCAGTTGAGATGATTTCAATTTTTGCTTCTTTAATATACTTATCAAATAATTCCAACATATTTTCGCCACTAGCTTCATTTGTTTCTTTATCTAACTCTTTTATTAATCTATGAGCCGCAGGAATATTATTAAGTATTTTTGCTTTCTTCTTAAAAGCTTTTAATGCACTTTTTGCTTCTATTATATTATTATTAATTCTATTCTTAACTTCATGATAAACTATGTCAGTAATATATATTTGAACAAACCCTTTCAAAGAGTATGTTTGTAAACTATCAAGGGTCTCCCATTTAAAACCAAAATTCTTCCCTACAAAAACATTTGTATCTAAAAATACATGTCGAATAAATAACCCTCCATAGATCTTTTTTAAAAATAAAATACCCTTACTTTACTGATAAGGGTATTCTAAATAAGAATCAACTACTCTGCTTTAAAACATTCAAGCGCTTAGTCATCGCCTTGATTCTTGATTCTAAATTATGAACTGCTTTACTCATCTCATCTTCATTTGAAATGATATAATATCCTTGTCTCGAGCGCTCATTACTAGCACCTATTTTCATTTGATGCTTCTCAACGAGTGTATGAATAATCAACCTCACTTGAGATTCGGAGTACCCAGTTAATTTCGATATCTCCTTGCACTTAATAGGCTTGTCCATACTCACTGGCAGTAAGCTTAAAACTCTTTTTAGTTCAAAAGTCATTTTGGTTTCCTCTTTTCTTATTTTTTTTAAGAAAGAAGGATTTCCACTCATAAATGTGGTAATATTATAGAGTATAATAAAATTTAAGAGTATAGTTCTATACAGTGATTTGTGGTGAACCATTGTATACCTTCTTTTCTTAAGATTTTTATTGTAAGGTTAGTGTTCCAGCACTGACCTTATTTATTTTTAATAACCCCCACTGCATCACCCCCTAAATTGTTATTTTATTTTGCTAAGTTGAATTTTTGCCATTTCTTTAGATACACCGAATCTTTCGCTTATTTCGTCTGCGTTTAACCCCTTTATTAAACTTAATGGAGCCAAAAGTTCTGATGCAAACTCATTCGCTTGCCATTCCGGATCTTCATAAGCTTTTACTTTCCTTTCACTTCTTGCCAATGACACTTTGCCATCTCTATGAAGAAAGTAATGTCCCAATTCATGAGCTATCGTAAAACGATCTCTGCCAACGCCTTTTAATGCATTCACATATACGCTCTCTCTATAAAAAATTTTTCCATCCTCTATTAGAGTAACCCCATATTCACGAGGCATTTCACTATCTTCTAATATCTCATAATCAAAATCTTTAAATAATTGTGGGATAATCAATTCTAAAAAATCCAATATCGGGAAATACTCTTTATTCTCTAAATTTAAAGCCTCGCGCATTTCTCCAACATATGTTTGAATTTCTTTTCTTGATATTGGTTGAGCAGTGTACATTCATTGATTACCCCCTTTCCTTATTAAGAAGTTGAATTAATTTTTTTCTATCCGCTTCATCAAAACTCTTTAATTCTCTAGCTAAAGCTTTAACAATGTTTTTATCTTCTTTGCCAAATTGATTTAAATCGATTTTATTAATTATTATTGACTCTTCAATTGCTTTTTCTAATTGCTTTGCCTCAAATTCATTCAGAGCATAGTTTTTGATAATAATTTCAGACCAACCTTGAGGAACATTTCGTTTATTGTTTTCTACAGCTGATAAATATGATGAAGTAACACCAAGTTTATCTGCCATTTCTTTCAATAGTTCCCCGTTGTCAATTCTCAGCTTCCTCACAAATTTCCCAAAAGCGCTTAACATGGGAAGTTCCTCCTTCCTATTCAAATATTAAATTCCCTCATTCCGACTGTAATTTCAATATACATTATAATTGTGAACTAAGTCAACAGTTTTTTGTTAATAAATAAACAAAAACAAATCGTATTTTACGTCAATTAAAAAAACACCCCTGATGGGGCGCTTTTCATTGTAGAAAAAAGGCTCTTCTTACTAGATTTTATGAATCTTTAAATTAATAAAGCAACTTATCGACTAATTAATGTCAGTAAACGGCTGTTTTGCGCTGCTGTGCCTCTATAGTTGCTAATACCATGCTGTTGAGCAAGTCTTTTTCGATTTGCCATGCTCGAGTCCATACCTGCACGGTTCATATAACTGACAATACCCTCTCCTGCTCTTACAGCAGGTTTGGTTGATTTTTTTGAAGGTGCTGCCGTTGATCCACCATTACGAAGGATATTAAGCAAGCGGGTATTTTGATTAGCGGTTCCAGAATATCCGTTAATACCATGTTGTTTAGCTAATCGTTCACGGTTTCCATACGAGCTATCGACACCGATGCTGTTTAGATAAGTGACAATACTACCTGTTGTCATATTGCCTTTTGCTACAGGTTTCGGCTTCGGCTTAGGTGGTGTTGCTGGTGCTTTTACCCCTTGGTCACGTAAAACTCCTAATAGCTGTGTATTATGCGCCGCTGTGCCTGTGTAGTTGCTGATGCCATGTTGACCAGCAAGACGAGCGCGGTTAGTATATGACGAGTCTACGCCAATGCTGTTAAGGTATGTCACGATGCTACCTGTCGTCATATTTGCGCCCTTAGAAGGAGTTGGAGCAGGCTTAGTTACCTCTACCTTGTCTTGCTTATTAGTCAACTGACTTTTGAACCAGTCAAACTTTGATAATAGGTTAGTGGGACAATTCTTCCCACTCCAACGTTTATGTGGCACTACATTGTTTACAGGGATCTTAAACTGTTCCATCAATGATTTAGTAAGGGTAATAGCGTTTTGCGTTGCTTTGTCAAGATTACCGTCACGGTTAACGCAAATCTCGATACCGATTGACTGACGATTCCCTGTGCCACTACCGCCATCACCAGCGTGCCACCCGTTTTCTGTCAGTGGTAGGTGTTGGTATACAGTGTCTCTATCGTCTACAGTGAAGTGCCAGCTTGTCGCTGTCGTTGGATTCTTCACATACCGAGCGTGCATAGCAGCGTTCGCCCCTGTGCTAGTGTTTGCCGTTTCGTGAATTGTAATATAAACCGGCACCAAAGTGTATTGCGGTCGGTTGCGGTTACTAGCCGGTATAAAGTCCTGTACGATATTAAGAAGCATAATTATTTATCTCCCTTCGCTAACCCAGCTTTAACTAACTCTTGCTTTTGTTTTCTGCCTTTTAATGTGATGTAGTTATTCTTAAACCAAGTCCAAATTGACACCACCAGAGCCAAACCAGCGGCTATCATACCTTCATCGAGCACAGGGATAGGCATTAAACCTTGTTGTGTTAAAAATACGTTGATCCATACAATGATCATTGCTATCGTCCGTACTACCGTTCCTTTATCCATTCAAATCATCTCCTCATTAAAAATCCCCCGTTGAGTCTCACAACGAGGGTTAAAACGGCGACCAGCTACCTTTGCTTAAAAGCCAAAATAAAAAGCCTATGAAGGCTGTGTTACCGAGCAACGACAATATTAATTTGTACATGTTTCGATTACGTTCATGCCGATCTTTGCGAGTGTCCTGTAGGTCGGCAACTGCTTTTTCGTGCTCCTTCAAAGCGATATCCTGTTCTTCTAGCTTTCCGTCCACATATTTCTCTCTCTTGCCTGTCTGTTCCACCATACCGTCAATGGCTTTTGTAAGCCCCCCTAGAGCATTTGATACCTCAAGCATTGCTATTTGGTTCTCATGGGATTGCCGGATAAACATGGTGTTGAAATCATCAAGGCGTTTGTTTATTTTCGAATCCTCTTTTCGGACAAATTCTCTAATCTCCGCGCTGATTTTTTCATTCTCCACCAGTCGTCTCCTCCCATCCATGCAATAGATAAACAAAAAATCGCGCTTATAACATGTATAAACGTCAGTATTGATACGCTAGACGCATCCCACGTGGCTAAGGCTAGTAGCAAATAAATAAATGATGCTAACAATCCTCCAACCACTAGCCAGATATAGCGGTGCCATTTAATCGTCATAGCCAGAAACAAAATTAAGGCTCCTGCTAAACTTAAAATGGCCCAACCCCACTGAGGGATTAGACCATTCATTAAGCGATATGTTTCTGATGCGAGAAAGCGTTCATTTGATACGATTACTAACCAGATGCCCCTAGCTGTTAAGGTTAGCGCAAAGTACAGGATTAAAGCGTCTAGGTTTTTTAAATCATTCCTCATGACTCACCTCCTTATGTTTCATGAGAAAAAGCACCCCGAAAAAGGTGTGCTTAAACCTCATTTTAGTTAAATAAGTCAATAAGATAATTAACTCTCTCCTTAGAAAATATCCATTCGTCAGGAACTTTGTCGCACAAACCCTTATACGTACCGGACTTGTAAGTATTGTTCTCATATAGCGCAGTATAACCCGTTCCATTTCTAATAAGGTTTAACTCTCTAGCAATCTCATCAACAGTGGCAAGATATATCCTAGGCATTTCAGCATTGCTCATGTCTGCATTTTTGAATTGTACAAGGCTAAATACCGTTTTTGTACTATGTTTTGACCTCCATGTATCTATTGCATCAGCATAAGAAATTGTCTCATCTTTTTTTAGTGATGCAGTTAGCACCCATCTACCAACGTTACTGCCTTTGACGGATATCTTAAGCATCTTATCTCCCTTAACAATTACTAAATCGTATTCTGGCTGGTTTGCCCCGTATTGGACTGATACATCATAACCCGCCCAAGCAAACATGGTGGCTGTGAACGATTCTGCAGCAACACCACATTGATGTGAATTCATAATTTAATCACCCTCTTCAACTTCTACTTTTCGACAAAAAAAGGAGTGATCCTTCCAAATTCAAATTAATTGAATTCAAAAAGAAGCCGATACATTTAAACAGGAGGTTGAAATGAATAGAGAAAATTATTTTGAAATTAGTAAACAAAAATTTATAGATATAACTAATCCAGATAAAAAAGCAAAGGCTTTAAAAAAACTACAGTATCAACTTGTCGCTAACCCTTCGCTAGTTAGAGATATTATGATTGGCAATCCAAAGTATTATCATGAGACCCTTGCAATTTGCAAACAACTTCTTGAGAAAAACAGAAGTAGGGTATCAGAATTGTTATCTTTATTTGGTATAGGAGTAACTATATTAGCTATCTTAATTGCTTTATCATTAGGCCTTATAGATAAAGGGACTATTGAAGATCATAATAATCTACAGGTTTTTGATTTTTTATTTAATCACATTCTTATAGTTACGGCTTTTTATGCTTTGATATCATTAATCATATTATTTTTGGAAAGTCACAAGGAACGTAATCGCATGCTTTACATCTCAATTATAAGTTATTTAGAAAGTTATGTTGACCCCACACGCTAAGTGTGGGGTATTACTTTTATCAGATGTATTATATTGGATTAAATGCTTCTATTAATCCACATGCTCCCTCCTTTATCCAAAATAAAAAAGCCTTTATGGGCTTTACGTAATTAAATCGCTTCTACCATATTCTATTAATAAAACGCGTACTTCCTCTTTCCACGTTGCAGCCACACGATCAAATGTCCAAACACCTGCGATAATGCGGTTTGCGTATAACATAGCCACTAGCCCTCACCTCTTTCAAGCTTTTCCGCTAGCTCTAGGATTGCCAATGCGTTCAATTCTTCTAACGTAGGTTGATTACGCTGCTTTTCACTCTCTTCTATGATGGCTTTTTGTTTTTCTTCATCTTTTATGAGTTCGCCATCTATTAGCTTGAAAATATAAGGGTTACTCAGTACCTCATGATTTTCATTAACATTCATATTGTACTCCGTATAACATTCGGTGGTTGAATAACCGTCAACGTAACCTTTTTCATCTATATTAAAATAAATTGTAAGCAATGCTCTCACTCCTTTTACCATTCATATATCGCATTTAAAGCTAATCTATTGTTATCACCCTCGTTGTTGATCCGGTGTCCTGTTAGACTTGTACCGTCTGTACCATTGATATAAAGAAACTTATAAACCGTGGTACGGTACCTTGCTATATGAGCGCAATAACTATTTCCTACTGCATTCAGTATCGCTTTAGGAATGTAGGTATAACTATAATCACTATCTAGCCATCCTTCACCGATGTTGTACCCTCTCCATTCCAACGCCCAACCGTTTCTACAAAGCCTCAAAGGTTTTACGGGTGTAGCGGATTGTGTGTTAGTAGGGTAAATTGTTCCGCTCCACAAACGGTGCATATTATTGATTGTCCAGTAAGTAGCATCTAGTGACGCCCATAACGAATCTTCTGGATTATAGAGAGAAGGTATGGACGCTTCGACCAACTGCGCCCCATCAACCTGTACCCAATTGTTGTCACCGCCCGAGAAGATGATCTCTAAAGCGTCTCCATACACATAATTTGATGGTGTTGTGAAAGTAACAGATTCCCTTCTAACGTTATAATCTGACCTGACAGCTGGAAAACGTTGGTCAAACAATCGACTTTTCCTAGTCGTATCGCTTCCCACATGCCAAACTTCGATTCTTGGAATTCCCCCCGTCGCATTCCATACCCTTTTCCAGAAAGCACTTAATGTATAGGTAATACCAACACCTATACTTTGCTGCAGGTATTGGCGTACATAGTTTGCGTTTCTTACAGCCACGCCCTTATTACCGAAAATCGGTTGTGCTCTTTTTTCAACCGGATAAAATGTACTCGTAACTTTCGGACTACCGACTATTTGCCATTGCGAACCTAGTAAATGCGGCGAAGTGATAATCTCAAACCAATTATTTGTGTTGCTGTAGGCTCCGTTTACAGGCATCAGTTCAAAAGAATGATCTAATAGCAAATTACTCTTTGGCGCAATGTCATACTTTTGGTTTGAGTATTGATCCTCAACAGTGAATGCACCCTCACGAATGTTGATTCCAGCATTGCTACCCGATGCAGTAATTTGAATATTATTACCGCCAAGGGATACATTTCCGCTATTATCAACTTTAAACTGGTCATTTACATTTAATCCATTTAACGATTGGATATGTTCAACGCGAAACCACCCTGTCCCAAAGACTGTACTTAAGTCAACGACGTTTGGTCCTTGTGGTCCCCTGTCACCTCGATCTCCTTTGTCACCCTTTCCACCTTGTGGACCACGGTCTCCTTGAGCACCCCTATCGCCTTTAATCTTCGCCCAACTATAATCATTGGCATTGTTCGATTCAATTGGTGTGTTTTTATTGTAAGCAAATCCAATGTACTCCTTACCATCTGGAAAATTACTCATGCCGCCACCGCTTGCAGTGTCCGCGTATTTCACCCATGTATAGGTTGGTTGTCCGTCAGAACCTTTAGGGCCTTGAATACCTTGCTGACCTCGATCTCCTTGCTCTCCTTTTATTAGAGACCAAGTATAATCGCTTGTATTACTGGATGGAGTAGGAGACGTTTTGTTAGGAGCTAGACCGATGTAAGTCTTATTCGTTGGGCTCGCACTCATACCGCCACCACTTGCAGTGTCCGCGTAGCGAATCCAAGTATACGTAGGTTGTCCATTGTCGCCTTTTGGACCTTGTACACCCTGAGACCCCCGGTCGCCTTTCTCTCCTTTTTCACCTTTAATAAGCGCCCACGTGTAATCAGCGGGGTTACTACTCTCATTTGGAGTACTTTTGTTATAAGCAAGTCCTATATAAAGTTTTCCGTCCGGGTAATTTGCCATTCCTCCACCGTTCACATTGTCGGCATAGCGTATCCATGTATAGGTTGGCTGACCGTCAGCTCCTTTAGGACCCGGCAACCCTTGTTGTCCCCTAGAACCTTCTTCCCCTTTTATTTTTGCCCATACATAATCCTCTGGATTATTAGAAGGATTCGGATTTGTTCTATTTGGTGCCAATCCAATATACTCTTTGTTTGCAGGGGTTGATGACATTCCGCCACCATTGGAGTTATCAGCATAGCGAATCCAAGTGTAGGTGGGTTGTCCGTCTGTTCCTTTAGGACCTTGAATACCTTGGGCACCTCTGTCGCCTTTTTCACCCTTCTCGCCTCGATCTCCTTTATCTCCCTTAATGAGTGACCAAGTGTAATCGTTTGGATTATTGGACTCACTGGCTTCACGCTGATTATAGGATAATCCAATATACTCTTTTCCAACTGGACTATCAGACATCCCATTCCCTCTTGAATCATCGGCATACTTAATCCACGTAAACCTCGGCTCTCCGTCTGCCCCCGGAGGTCCCGAAACACCTGTGTCTCCCTTTTCACCCTCGATCTTTGACCACTCATAATCTCTTGGATTCGTACTCTCTACATGACTTTCATTATTGTATGATAAGCCCATATACACTTTTCCCTCTGGACTGTCTGCCATGCCGTTTCCTTGCTTATCATCAGCATACTTAAGCCATGTATATAAAGACGTTCCATCTCGACCAGCGGGACCCGGCAATCCTTGCGGACCTCGACCAGCTGTCACCCATTCACCTAATTCTTGGCTAAAAATCTTCCACGTAACGTTTTTAGGATCTGATGTATCCACCCATATAATTGATCGATCAGAAGGAGGTTCCGATGATTCGACTCGTCTTTTTTCAGCATACTCTTCGGTAAAACGCTTTGATTGCTCAAAGTTTTCTTCTGCTTGTCTAATTCTTTCTTGTTCCTCAGCACTTATTCTTCTATCTACATATTGCTTATTTTCAACGGCTATCTGACTCGGAAGTTCTTGTTGCTCTACACCTTCAAGCCTTTTAAGTCGGTTATCAACTTTTTGTATGAGTGTAGGTGCAGCACGTCCAAATGTAGCGTCAATTCTAAATCCTGAATCCTCATAGACTTCAAGAAATCCGGTTATCGGCGCACTCATTTTTAAATTCCACGACTTATTAAATACATCGACCTTATCACCTAGATCAAAGTCATGTTGGTATTTAAAAGGAGAGTCTTCACCAGGAGTAAGTATTTCCGATTCGAGCGCTCTTATCGTTACCGTTTCCCCAAGCCGTTGTTCACCTCTGCGGATGAGTAATTGTTCAACTTCCTCTTCTGTTAAGTTCTCCTCTTCGTCGTTACCGTTTATGTCCCTAGCGTCTATAAATGATTCACGACGATCCCAACCAACAGCATTGCCCACACTGATAATCTTCCGTTCAGCTCCCTCTCCTTCACCGCCTACATAACCAAAGTTTCTCAGCTCTTGGTCACTGTCTACAAATTCCTGAGACTTGACGGTTTCAAATTCAGGACTAAAAAAAACAGGGTTATATCCCTCTGGATTTCCCTGTGTTAAATCATAACTTTCTAATACATCAAAAATGTATTTCTTATTGCGAAAGTCAGCATACACATACCAGCCTAAGCCGGATCTTACCGAAATATTCTCAAGCTCATCAGCGACATTCTTGTATCGAGATTCCCATTCGATGCGTTCGCCTCTGTTTAAAACAGGGGCAATTTCAAGATTTGGCATAAACCTACGTTGATCATCAGGACTAATAAAGTTCCGCTCGACGTAGTGTTTCAAAACCTCTTCTGCACTTGCTGTAATTCGGTCATAGCCTGTATGACTTGGTGGAACCGTCTGTCGGCGATTCATTAGACCATTCAGCGAAGTTCCATTAAAAATAAAGTTCTCTCCAACCTTGCCACTTTGATCTAAAGAGATTTCTTTACTTTCTACGATGCCCGCTTTTTTCCCCGTCTTATCAAGACTTATAATGTCGCCCTTTTCAATCTTTTGTGATTCATGCATATAGCGATTCGTGTGCAATTCAAAAGTTGCGACACCGTGAAAACTTCGACCGAATTGGAGGGATTGGTAACTGTCTAATTCGCCTTTCAAATCCAAGAATCGATTGTAAATTCTAATAGATGGCTTCAAAATTCCAATCCTCCCTTAACTGATTTTCGTTATGCTTAATCGTCTATAGTGGGAAACCCGGCTACCGCCAAAATCTCTCGTAGCCACTACGACGCGTACCTTGTCACCTGCATTTAATTGTTTTATGCCTGACCCAAATGAATGCATGTCTTGGAAACCAGTACCGGATCGGTTGAACAAGTAGACACGATCAGCAAAGTTATTTCGGTCATTAATAACTAAATAAGCCTCAATTTTTTCTGTCGTTCGCATCGAGTCCTCAAAAGCAACGTGGAAATTAAATTGATAAACCCCATCTGCTTTAGGCGTGAACTGCTGTGCAGAGATTTCACTTTGCTTGTCAATCGTTGGGACAATCGGTACATTCGTTTGAACATAACCGGAACCGGATTGACCGCCAACCGTTAAGTTAACATTGTGAGACATTTCTACATATGACTGATTCGGCATTGTCACCATGCCTTTTTCGTTGATATACAACCCACGATAGATGTTATGAAGCAAGATATACCCACATACACTTTGATTTTGTCTTTCATCTGTAATTTGCGACTGCTCAATGAACGACTTACCCGCCGGGATTCGAACTCTTGCTACACTCATTTCGAAGATATACTCATTCCGAGTCATCCCCGGTGCAACAGGGTTGCTTGCTGGTGTACCACGTTTAATATAAGCATATATTCGACGTTCCGAAGGGTTTAGGTCAAAACGTATAACGATCCTATCGATACGGTCATTCTGCGAGTCTGCGATAGCATGTGTAAGGGTTAAGCTCGTGTCGTTCTCGTACATATAACCTCTAGCAAACATGTATCCTGTTCCCAATGCGACACCCATGTTACTCCTTGACGTAACCGCTAAGTCTGCCATGTTTTCAGTGTTTGACACACCGTTACCAATGATTTGAGCGTGAAATCTTGCAAAATCAGCAGCTTGATAGATACGTTCATCGGTTTCGGTGCTATCAAAAAAATACATTCGCTCCATAGTCTCACTCCTTCAATAAAAAAAGCATCTGAACAAAAGTTCAAATGCCTACATATTCGTTATTCCATGTGATTGCAACTAAACTAGACAGGTCTCCTGCATCTGCAATGTGTTCAATGCGGTTATGGCCGACCTCTAACGTTAACCAATCCGAGTCAGGGTCAAGGCTTCCGAACACATTAAATACCGTGCCTCCTCTATAAATCTCCACGCGTTTTCTTCCCGGTGTACAATCAATATGCAGAATTTCATTTTCTGCTATAGATCGGTTAATCCTCATCCAATCGCCATTTGTTCGGTTGATAATTTGCGGATTACTAACAGGCCCTTGTATATCAATCCTCACCGCAGATGGCATGTCCCCACTGTTGAATAAGCTTGTATAATCACCTGACATTCCTAGCTTAAAAGGAAGCCTGAATGGTAGCTTGAAGTTTCCTGTGTAAGCGACTAATGGCACGCTCGTTTGATTTGGATCACGCCAGTAAGGATTTAAAGCCCTTAACGTAATGGTTGATCGTTGAAAAAATGATTTTCGGTTTGATGAACCATCAGGAAAATAAGGTAGGCTCTCTGGTACAACCGAAATCTCTTTTATATCTGCACCGCTAATATAGCGGAGTGTACCCATACCCAACTTTGGATTAAATGCAGATGAGAGATAACGGCGTTTGGCGTTAAGATCTTCCTGACCACTAGCATCGATCACTAACCCTATTTCTAATTGTTTATCATTAAGCAGAGAATCAATATATACAGCCCCATCTTTGAAAGGTGTTTTTTGTGACTGAATTTCTGTCTCTGTATCCCCTAAACCTGTAAAGCTAGTAAGGCGGTATGGCCGAGCATAAAACTCGACCACCTGCCCTTTGCTATTTTCATAATTCAACTTAAACATTAGCTAAACCCCATTTCCATCGCCAACCGCTTTTGTTGTTTCTTCTGCTGTCTTGCCGATTCCGCCGGGGTTGATTCAGATGGCGTAAAGTAGTTCGTAATATTGGGCGAGTAAACGCTATTCATACCTGCGTTGGAACTTGAGGCGCTTAGTCCGCCAGTGTGATGAACAGGTATACTTGGGTTTAAAGTACGTGCTATCCCTTTTATATCGTTCATAATGGCACTCACTTCTGGTAACTCCGGTTTCATCCACTCTGCAGCTTCTTCCATCTTTCCGATTGTAGCGCTTTTTTCTTTGTCGATACCAATACCAAAACCGCGCATTAACATGACACCGACTTCATCCCGCATCCAACGCGACGGAGAGAAGATGCCGAGAGCACCAGTGATTTTCTCTTTAATACCATCCGTTATCTCAGTAACCTTGTCCCATACTTTTTTCGCCATGATTCCAATACCTCGAATTAACCCGGAAATGATGTCCTTACCGATTGAAAAAAGGTTAACGTTAGCGAGAAATCTTTGCGCTGTGTTCCAAATGTTTTGTATGGTGTTCTTTGCATCGTTCATACGCTCTCTAATTGCGTTTTTAATATCGTCAAACTTTTGCTTAACTGTGTTCCATATGTTTGCTAGCGTAGTTGTGAAGAACGATTTTATCGCATTCCACACGGTCTGAATGGTGCTTCTAGCGTTATTAACACCCGTTTGTATACTACTTCTCATGTCATTAAACTTTTGTTGAATGTTATTCCATATAGCGACTAGCGTCACTGTAAAAAATGTTCTAATTGCGTTCCAAACGCTCTGTATAATACTTTTCGCTAAATTTATAGCAGCACTTATGGCTGTTGTTATAGCGTTCCAAGTATTCGTAGCCGTTGCTTTAATGTAATTCCATAAGTCGACTAGGAATTGCCTTATGGAACCCCACACTGCACGAATAGTGCTAGATATAAACTGACCAGTCGCAACAAAGAAGTCTTTGATCGCATTCCAAATGTTCATAGCTGCTTGTTTGATGTTATTCCAGATTTGGGACAGGTGACTTGAGAAGCTTTCAAAGTCCAGTGTCACTAGGTCGAGGAACAATAAAATAA
This sequence comes from Shouchella hunanensis, assembly GCF_028735875.1. Lineage (GTDB taxonomy): Bacteria > Bacillota > Bacilli > Bacillales > Bacillaceae_D > Shouchella > Shouchella hunanensis. Next base: position 3,089,484 of record NZ_CP117834.1, on the reverse strand, counting down.
CCCCTAACACTGCATTCTTAAGAATCTCCCAAGCGTTAACAGCAATGGTTTTGACTGTTTCCCAGAAAGCGGACATCCATTCGCTAAAGGATTCCCAAATGGTTTTTGCTGTTTCTACAATGTTTGTCCATGTTGCGCTAAAGAATTCGAGTAGCGGAGAAATAAACTCAATGAACGCATTATAAATAGCCACCGCTATTGCCACTAAAGGTTCGACAATCGCCATGACTATTGAAACAATCGTATCCCATACACCTTTCCAAAAATCAATGACAGCATTCCACGCACTCTTATACCAATCTATAAAACCAGTAATAAGGTTTGTCCAAAAAGTTACTACACTATTAAAGGCTTCCTTATACCAATCCCACAAACCTGAAAAGAATGATTTCACGGACTCCCATGCACCAATAAACCAATCCACAGCCGCCGACCAAACGCTTTTAATAGCTTCCCATGCAACCATTGAATAAAGCTTAATCTTGTTCCAAAGGTCTTGGAAAAATGCTGAGATAGGTTCCCAATAGATATAAATTAGCGCTGCCGCCGCAATCACGGCCATAGCAATTAATCCCCATGGATTAAACATTGCAACAACATTTAACGCTAGTTGCGACTTCTTTACAGCGTCAATTATTTTCTTTATAGAAACCCACGTAGAATAGGCTGTGAACACCGCGCCCACTGCCAAGGCTATAGAGCCTAAAATCGGCAACCAAGGTTTCAAGTTGTTATACATCTGCTTAATTGCATCAACAACGGGCGGAATATTTCCAGCAACCCACTTTAAAGCGTCCTCAAACGCTTTACCGAAGTCAGAAACCATTTGTCTCATATCAGGCAAACCATTTCTAACTAACATTTCATCTATGCCTTGAATGATGCTCGTTACTCCACGCGCGATAGCTGCTCTCATGTTGTCAAAAGAACCACCCCATGATGCACCCGCTTCTTTTGCGGCACCTTCTATCCCAGCAAAGTTTTCAGTTCCGTTCTTTAAAGCGTCATTCATAACGTTCATGAAACTATCTGCATCTAACTTACCTTTACTCATTTGATCCGCTACTTCTTCAACTGATTGACCAGTAGCATCTGCGTAAATTTGCATCGCCGGAATCCCCGCTTCGGTCAAACGATTCATTGTGTCCATCTGTACTTTACCTTTGGCGTACATTTGAGATAAAGCGGTTGAAACACTAGCGAAGGATTCATTACTACCGTCACCGTAAAAAGCAACAGCATCTCCCCACGCGGCTATAGAGTCCGTCGCTTTGTCAACACCCATATTACTTGTCACAAATCCCTGTACAGCTGATGCAGCCACATCTAATCCATAGGCCGTTCCAGTTACAATGTCATTTGTGGTATCAAGGACTTCGTTTGCCTTTTCACTTGATCCTGTCATTGTCGTCATGACTCGTTCGAATTGTTCCATCGTATCAATTCGACCAAATGCACGACCAATAGAATCTTTAACCAAGCCAATAGCTTTTGCACCTAAAGCGACGAGACCCAGCGCGGCTACAATCTGCCCAATCCCCATTGCTCCCTTTTCTCCAGAGCTTTGAAGACCGGATAGTTTACCATCTAAATCCGCAACACCCTTCGCCACGCTACCGTCGTCCAGCATAATATCAATAACGACTTTACCGTCTGCCATTTATTAACCTCCCTTCTAAGGGCATAAAAAAAGAACCCTTAAAAAGGATTCTCTTAACCTAGAAGCTCAAGCTTTTTCTTATTAAATTCGTCTTCTGTAATTATGTTTTCATCTAATAACTTCTTAAATTCTCTTATCTGCTCTGGCGCACTTACTTTGTCTTTTGAATCTTCCTCAATTTGAAATTCCTTAGCTACGGGATGTATTTCAAGTTTTTTAAAACCATTTGATATATCAGGTAGCTTCACTTCAATTATTTCCTTTTTCTTTGTTTCAGCGTCCATAAACGCTAAAGTGTAATGTGTTTTTTCTTTTTTTCTAGCACCGATTGCTCCGCCAATCAACGCACCTACCGGACTAAATAGCAATCCCACAGCGGCTCCTGTTAAAGCTTTCGCTCCACTTACTTCTTCATAAGATTTTTCTGATACACCCAAGAAATAGTATAACCTCTTACTAATTTTCACTACTCCTGGATCTTTCTCGATAAATATATTTATAAAACTCTTTTTTTTGCCTCCGAGCTGACCTTTTATTACGCCAACTGTTATTCTCTGTTGGAAAAATCCCATCCTTCATCATCCTTCCGTTTACTCATATACGGATATTATATAAAGGATGATTCGCTTATTACAATACAATCTGGTAATTTTATCTATTCTTCTTTCAACTCGTAAGTTTTTTTCAATTCACTCATGCGTTGGCGCTCTTTCTCTGTTCCTTTACCTTTTGGTAAATCGGAGGTTCGTATCTGGACGACTTCTTTAAACTTGGTATCGTTACGCAATCCACTTAACAGCGCCTTAAATTTGTTCCAATGCATCTTTCCTTGTTGCTCAAACAGGTCAATTCCATAATCCTGCATAAAGGAGGCGTAGATGTACTCAGCGTCTTGCGAGAGCGAATACACTTTGGCACTCTCGCTCTCTGGCATCGGATTGCCTTGTCTGTCTAGGCATGGCTTTAATTCCTTTTGTGCAACTGCCTTTTCAAATATTTGATGGAACACTTTTGATTTAGTCGATAAGTCCAGCTCTAACGAGGTACCAATCAACATTTCAAGTCCAGTTTCTACTTTTATGTCATCATCAAGCTCTGCATCTCCGATCATATCAATTAAACGGATGATGTTATCAAAGCTCATGTCTAATTTATACGATTGTTCACCGATCTCTATTTCATCGGTTAGGCTGTAAGCAAGCGAGAACAAGATGCCTCACCTACTTCTTTTTGTTTTGATACTTCTTAGCGCGCTCTTTCTGAGTCTTGCCGATCAATTCGCCTCGTTTAGTAAGCTCTGCTTCTAAGTGGTTCCGCAATTCTACGAAAATACGCATCATTTCCAATACCGAGGGTGCTAATTCATAAACCTTCTCAAACGCTCCCTCACCTAAATACATATCAAAACCGATTTTTAAGTGCTTGTTTATCTCATCTGAGTCCGTTTGATCATCCATACTTTTAAGAGTCTTAAGGACTTCCTCTGCTTTTTTACTTTCCTCTTTAATAAACTTGTCCGAGTAATCATATTTAAACTGTAGGTCGCCGATCTCGACGTCGATTTCAGGTTTTTTAAGTTCAATTTTAATAGCCATGTAGTTTCCTCCAATAGTAAGAGGGCAGAACGCCCTCCTTAATTATGCTTCAATACCTGCCGTTTCTGGTTCGTTTTCTGTTACTTCTGGTTTACGGTCAAACGAAATTAGGCAGCTAAACGCACCATACTCTGTAGCTTCCCCACCGGACGCTACGATGTTTGCAACTGTGGCGCGACCAATAGCCGTATCACCGTGCGATTCTACTTTTTTCATCATGATTTTACGCGCCTGTCCGATATTGCGCTTTAGACTTGCAACAAATCTCATGGCAGGATCGGTGTGGTCGTAAGTTCCCTCAAACGAATAAGCCTCTTTGACCGACATGACATCTGTTTCCGGTGTGCCATCACCATCGTAATAGCCCATATCCTCTGTTCCTTCGTCAGAATCATCCGTCACACTTGAAATCCATCGCGCTAGCTCCATCCACTCAGGCTCTTCCCCATTTTCAGGGATTGGAGCTACAAAGTAGGATGTAAGGGCGTTTTTTTGACGAGCGAAGAATTGTAAATTATATTCCAATCGTTGTTTAAATGGTTTCATGTAACTCACTCCTTTTAATGTATAAATCAGCCTTAAACATGGCTGAGTAATAGTAATACCGGTCATCTTTTCCGATGATATTCGGTACTGTTGTTAATTCAATTCCATTAAACTCGTAAGAGTCGTTATCACTTGGTACATCTCTCAAATTCTTTAGCAAGTCAGATATGAGTAGTAACGTTTGATAAGAGGTCAGTTCATTTTCGTGCTTCGTAGTAACTTGGAATGTAAACCCTTGATCATACGTCCCATCATAATAGTGTCTAATGTCGTTCGACGGTGTAGCAATTACCGCAATACTGTTACCATCTCTTGTCACACCAGAAACAACCTCAGCAAAATACCTACGTCCACCTAAAGCATCCTTAACCAGACGTTCTAAAAAATCCATCGTCATAAATTACTTCTCACCGCCCTTTCTGCCATATTCGACCACTGAGATCCATAGGCAGCATGAGCACGTTCAAACCACAAAGGACCAGCTAACGGATTAACATCTTTTGAAAAGTTCATGCGTAATCCGTAATAGATTTTACGAATATATGGTGTATCCCAAACCGCTTGACCCTCTTCAAAATTGGATGTTCGTAAGCTACTTGCTTGAGCGTTTCCTGTATCAAATGGAATGAAGTTGTTCGAATCCTTTACGACTTGCTGAGTTAGAATAGGACGAGCTCCTTTAACTGCATTAAGCAACTTAGGACCGATGTTTTTTGTATCAATGGTCACTTTGACGTGTGTCATTGCAACTCCACCTCGTAATGATGTGGCGTAACACCATCCAACGCAAAAAGGGCTTGGCATTGATGCACTCTGTAGTCATCCTCACCAAACGTAACCTTCGATTTTTCTTTTAACTTGCGGAAAAGAGGCGTGTTTTGAGCATCGAGGAATACGGTTCCTTTAAGCACAATCTCCTCACCGTTTGAATCCTGACGGATTGAGCTGGATGGCTCTACCCTCACTCGCTCAATCGTGATTGGATCCGCAAAATCTCCACCACCGAAAGGACCCTCTTCTTCATATTCTTCGTAAATGATTTGATGAACAAGTAACTTTTTCGGAATTGGTTTAATACGCACTGTCTCTCACCCCAACTCCGCTAAAAAGTAATCCTGTAGGCGCTAGATAGTCTATTAGATTGCGAGCAAAGGCGGGATTTTCTCCACCTGATGCCCGATTCCCACCACCATAGCTAAATTTACCGACCGAAACACCCGTTACATCATCGCCCGTAAGGGCAATGTCATAACCGCCGTTAAGCTCGTAAAACTCAACTTGTGCTGCAGTTGCTTTCATAACCTGCTCTTGTAAAAAGGGAGCGAGCCGATCAAAAGCATGAGTTGTTTTTAACTTATACCGCGTGAGTTGGTCGATTACATCACTCGCTCTTTCAGCATAAATATCAAACTTATCAGCTTCGATCAATTGCCCTTTGTAATCATTTGAGTAATAATCATGGTCAATATATGCCATGTTGCATCACCTCTTATTCAGAAGGTTCCCCAGGTGGTCCTTGGTCACCATCTGGACCCTTGTCTCCTGTTGGTCCTTTATCTCCAACTGGACCCTTTTCACCACGATCACCAGTCTCGCCTTTGTCTCCTCTTGGTCCCTTATCTCCGCGAGGCCCTTTTGCTCCACCAGCAGCCGAACGAATAACGCTAACGACTTCGCCCGCAACAACAGCATCGCCTACATAACCAATGCCATCATCCTCTGACGCTACGACTGTACCGCCATCACCAACCGTAACACTCTGACCAGCCTCTAAATCCTCACCTGCTTCAATATTCCAAGAAGGAGCACCTTTGACCGTTACGATAACCTCTTCTCCTTCTTTCAAGTCACGAGTGGAATGAAAAGCGGGTGTTTCACCAGATATTGAAGGTGCGACAGCAACGGAACCTTCACCTCCTATAAAAGAAAGCAAACGGTTTGCAGGGACATTCTCAGTGACTACAGCTTTGAATTGAGTCAATTATTTCGCCCCCTCTTTATCTTCCTTTTTATCATCCTGTTTCTTATCTTCCTTTTTTAATGCTGCTAGCTCTTTTTTCAGCTTGCTTACTTCTTTCTTCAGCTGATCGTTTTCCTCTTTCAAATCTACAACTTCATCCAGAGCACGATTGTATTCACCTACAGCAACCGTTTTACCACCAGTAGCCCTAGTAATGACCTTTCCTGCCTCGTCAATTCGGTCGTACCCTTGTGATAAATAACTATCTAGTCTACCGTTATCAACATTTAAAATTCGATTACCTTTTTTTATTTTAGCCATTGATATACCTCCTATGAAGGAGAGGGGTTAACCCTCTACTCCGCCAATAGTTGATCCGACATTAAATTTCACACCCGGCGCTTTCTTCTCAATCAAGAAAACATCCCAGTACTTACGCTCGTAATAGAAGTATTTACCGCCAGTTGTCGCGCTTGGATTGTCCATAGACACAAAATCATATTTCTGTGGAGCAATCACTGTTGTTGGGTGAATTAAAATCATATTAATTTGTTGAGCAGAAGAATCAACCACTGCACCATCAGTGAAGTCATAAGCTGTTTTCATACGGCTAGATGGAACAGAAATAATCGTGACTTCTTCTAAAGAACGTAGATTACGATTAACAGCAGCCGCGTCGCCTCGAACTTCAAGAGTACGCTGGATCTTCTCTGCATTCTTTAAGATTTTCTTCACTTTAGGAGTTACATAAAGCAAACGACCTTCCTGTGGCACTTCCGCCTCGTCCATTTCCTCCATCATGTCGTCAAAAACGGAGAGAATGGTAGACTCTGATAGTTCGTCTGTGTTTGCCTCTTCACCGAAGCCTTTATACTCGTCATACAGTTTTGATGCCATGTATTTGTCCATCTCCGGAATTTTGTGTTCTCCGTTAAATACGCGAGTAATATTGCTAATCGTTAATGCCATATTTGACTCGTCTACATCTAAAGGATCGACAAGTGTTTTAAATTCTCGGTCGTGATCCAAAGTTTTTGGAATAAAGTCATTGTCTACACGACGTGTCATTCCTCCAACCACATCACGGTCTACATCTTGAAAACCACCTGTTGAAATGCTAGGAATTTGGATTGTCTTAGCACTTGTGAACTTGATTGTTGCGTTGTTCGGTGTGTTATAAAGCGCACCAAAAGCTAATTCTTTCGTGTATTTTTGTTGCAATGCTTGCATATACATTTGTGCATAATTAACTACTGCCATTTAAATCACTCCTATTGTTGTTTGATACCAAAAGCTGATGCCCATTTTTCAGCCTCGGTTTGTTCTTGTTTTTGGTGCTGACCATTTGAAAATGAAGGCTTTGGTGGTCCCTCTTCCTTCTGTTCATCTGCACCGAAGTGCGGATAACGCTCGATGACTTGTTTAATAGCTGCATCCATGTCGGTATCATCGTTGACAAGGCGCTGAGCCAAAACAACAACATCCTCCACTGAGTCAGCTTTCACACCTGCTTTCATAGCGCTCATTTGAGCCTTTAGCGTGGCATTTTCATCAGTCAGTGACGTATTGCCCTTCTCTAGTTCTTGCAACCGCTCTGTTTGCTTCTCTTGCTCTGTCTTCTGCGACTCCTGCCATTCCTTAAACTTAGCCATGCCGTCTTTCGCAGTATCAAAGTTATCAATACCGAGTTGCTTTAAAAGCTTCTCTTGCGCTTTTTTAGCCTCTTTAGCAGAAATATTGTTAACATCGTCCTGCGTGAAAGACTTAGGTGGCTCCTCTTGTTGTCCCGATGGTTCTTGTTGCTGTCCTCCAGATTGATCCGTCTGGTCGGTCTGTTGATCTCCACTTGGTGGTGGATTTTCTGCAAAATACTGTAGGTCAAAAGGCAATTTATTAATCTTTTTCATTTTCAATTCCTCCCGTAAGGGTAATAGTCCCCGCGTTTGATTTATGGCGCCCACCTCGCGGTAAAAGGGCAAAAGAAAAAGCACCAAAGGTGCTAGGTAACTAACTGCTCCCGATTTCGGCGACGGGTACGCCCTGTATCGTTGATGAAATCTCGCATTTTCAACTGGCGCTGCCTCACAAGTTGCTTAGTTTGGTTCACGCCTTCCTCATCGCCCATTTCTCTCATCATTCGTTCCTCACGCTTTGCCTTGCGTATCGAACGTTCAATGCTACGCTGTTTTTGAGACTCATTGTAGGATTTATCGTTTTCAGCTCGATTAATCCCCTTCGGTCGAGGGATAGATACACCGTCAATAAAAGCATATTTTACGTGACGGCAGTTAAAACCGAACAAGCCATCAGGCTCTCCTATACTCGTTGACGATAGCGCAGGATACTTGGTGCTGGTACCACTGCGACTAAAGATTCTACCTTGATAAGGAGCGCATTTTGGTCTAGCACCCATGTGATCGGATATTTCCACTAAATCAACACCATGCTCATCCATACGAGCATCTTGCATATCGTTCGTCACACTGTTTGTAGTAGTACGGACTATCGTATTTAGATAACCTTCCACTGAATACTTTCTACCGTTCTTAACAAGGGCAGGTATCCCTTTATCTGCCCATTGCCTAGCAATCTCTCTCACGGCTTCTTGTGGGGTTTTGATACCAGTAAGAACACTAGCCGCCGATTGATTTATAATGTTTAAATAAGCCTGCTCTGCTCCTTGTAGTAGCGAAAGATTAACCATGTTGAACGTATTTCTTGTTTGATCAGCGTATTTTTGTAAGATGTTTCGCATTGTTTGTGATTGTCCAGTAGGAGGAGCAATTGCATGACCGCCTCTTACCGCTTCTGCAAGTTGACCGTCTATTGAGCGAATAGCTCTATATCCTTCATCTTCCAAGAGTGCCACAACTTCATTCAAAGCCATTCCACTATTACGAGCAATTGTGCGTATATTAATCTGATTAAGTTCGTTTAAGTCTTGAAGTTTTAGTAGCTGCCACGATGAAAAACCCTCTGGCGTAAGCAGAGAGCGGTCACGTTTTAATTTACGAGCAATGTTCATTAATATCTCATCTTCGATTTTGAGATAGATATTCGTAATTGGCTGCGAGATACGTTGACTACGCTCCAGCATCGTCATTCAATCCAAAGAAGTCTACTGCATCATCGGTTTGTATTTTATTCTCCTCAGCGATCTCCTGCAGCCATTGAATCGCTTCCTCCTCCGAAAGCCCGTGTACCTTCATGATAGCTCGTTTTTTCGATTGGATGCCACTGGACAACATCAACGTTTGTTTATTGATCTCGCCTAGCTTGTCCTCAGCAATGGAGTCGTCAAAGGAGACAGTCACTTCCCATTCGCCTGTTGGTGCGCTAAATGTTTCGTATAACTCTGCTGTTTGCACAATGCAATCAACTAGCTCTGTAAGCGCAGCTTCAATGACGTTTTCATGTGACTGTTTCGTTTTGAAGGTTTTACTGTTCTCGCTGACTACTTCCGTAGCAGTTTTAACGCTCTGTCCGTCGAACGAGAAGGAACCAGATGAAAAGCCTGTTTGCATGGCAAGAAGGTTAAGCAATGAATTTATCGCCATTACATGTTCTTCGACCCGAAGGGATATAGTAATGTCCTTGATCTCATCTGAATCCTGTCCGAGATTAAGAGCTTCGTATACCTCATCGTCTGCATCAAAGTATCGGACCATGTTCCCGTGCTCATCGACAACGGTACGTATTGCAGATGTCGGTACAATGACACGCTTTTTACCGAGCTTAAACTCCCTTTGGTAGCTATCAAAAGCGATATCCAACGACTTAATTGTATCCAAGGCATTCGCATAGATGGAAATACCAAGAGGGCTGTGCAAATCAATGTTATTTGCAATGCTAGGCTTAATGTAAACAAAATTTGATCGGGTGAAGTTCTCGATCTTCGTTTCTTCCTCCAAGTTTGGATAGAGCAGAGATAATGGAACAGGCTTTCCTAATTCATTATCCTTTGATTCGTACAACTCGTTTTTGACTACGTAAACTCCGTTCTCCCAAAGGTGCCACTCAAGGTGCGTAAACTTCTTATCACCCTTTTTGCTCTCATTTACGAAACACCCCTCTGAAATGCCTTGATTATCCCATGACACCGGAACAAAACAATCAGCAGTTACATAAGAGAGCTTAATTTGCTTCCCATCATGGTAGGGTTTAATAACCACTCCACCAAGCGCAAAAGAGTACTCTAAATAATCTTGAAATCGTTTTGTGAACTTGTTTTTCTTTAAGATACTCGCGATATTCTCTTTTAAATCAGGGTCAGAGACATTAATCTCACAGCGTTCGTTGAAAATAAGCGATGCCATTTCTTGCGAAACGACTTTCGGCATTCCGAGAGTTGCCATACGGCGCTTCTTTCCCCCGCTAACAGTCGTGTATCTAAGATCGTGCCATTCGCTTAGATAACCTTTATAAAGCGCGAGCCACGTATCTATATGCTTATAGTGAGCATCATCCATTTGTAATGATCTAACGTTAGAAATACTCTTTACGCTTTTCACTAACCCCATTCGCATCATCACCCCTTTCAACCAACCTTTTACCTTGCGGAACATCTTCTCACCGCCTTTTATAGCACGTATCGCTTATAAAAATAATTGTTTGCATACCGCGCTTCGTCCATTGCGTGGTTGTTATCATCTACCGGAGTACCGTTTTTGTCTCTCGCGTAAATGCCGATCTCTTTTATAAAATTGTAGTGATCGTATTCTGAGTCAGTTTGTTCTAGTAACACAAGTCGTTTGGATGTCATCGCGTTCTGTAAACGTTCAATACCGACCTCTAAGCCTTTTGATGATCCTTTTATGTCTTTATTGTTGTTATCAGCTTTCTCCGTTTGAATACCGAGCAAATGCAACTCCTCACGAAGCGATTTACAAGCCGGGTCAATATACACATCAGATCGACTCATGCCTGTTTTCTCTTGACACCATAGAATGAACTCTTTGATTTCTTTCGCATACACGCTCATTGCTTTCACATCGCCAGTTTCTGCCCCGCTATGGTAGTAGTGAGCTACCCGGTATAAGCGAAACTCTCGTTGCCCATCAAGCTTGGTAACAACGTTACATGAGACACTGGTTGCATCTGATTGACCGCCATCACCAGCAAAGAACATTTCGACTGTCTGTCCTTCCATTTTCTGAGCAACATTCTCTTTTACGTCGAACATGCTATAAATAACACCGGCAGGAATGACGCGTTTACCGAACCAGTCACGCTGTAACAAGTAAGGATTCTTTATAAGCGTTTCGTATATCTCTTGTTTCCTCTCCTCGGTAATGATCGGATTATCGTCAATTGTCCAATGAACCCAACGCGTCTTTTGAACGTCGAATACCTTTGATATCACCGGATGATTCGGCGCAGGAGGGTTTAAGTCAGCTAAATGGTAACGCATCTTGGCAGCGAATGTACGACGAAAGCATTCTTGTATAAAATCCATATGCAACAAGTCAATCTCACAAAAGGCAACAGAACCAAGCGACATACCCGTTATCGCTTTTTTGCTATCTACCTTTCCTCCACCCTTGTAATACACTTTTTTCACACCGGAAGGTGTGTGTACCTCCAAATGGTCGCCGTTTTCGTCATGCTTAATCTTAGCGAGATCCCCAAATATATGAATAAGGCCAAATCCGTCACACTCCATAAACAAGCGAAAGGCTTGCTCCTGATTATAAGCTGCGACAAGATGGTTTTGATCTGGTGTCGTTGCCAAATAATCGGCATAGCGAAACACACCCGCGGTAGTCTTCGATGACCGGGGCGTTCCTTCATTCACTTCAAGCGTATGATCGTAAGGTGCTCTAATAATTTGCAACTGCTTTGGTGAAAAGACAATTCCCATCAGCTATCACCGCCTTTAGCAGCAATAAGCGCTTCAAGGAGTGTTGTGTCTTTCTTAGTACCTTTGATAAGTTCGGTACGAGCTTTAGCAAACTCCGTATCCGTTTTAAGCTTCTCTTCTTGTAACTTGCGTTGTTGATTCTCAGGCAGGAAGTCAAAGTACTTCGTTAGCATTTCGAGAGCCTTCATTTTATCAGCGAGCTTAACGGATATTCCGTCCTTACCTTGTTTAACCTCAGTAACAATCGTCCCATCAATTTCTGATGAGCTTTTGAAATCAACATAGTTGTAACTATCCATAATCTCATTACCTTCATCATCAAAGCGGCGACTCCCATCCTCATTAAAGCTCGGTACGCTCTTTACGCCAAAATCGGCAAAGTCGGATATGTCAGCAAAAGCAATCTGAACGTATTTATTTAGCACATCCATTGCGTCTATAAACAGACCTTGATGCATTTCGGCTTTTACTCTACGTATTTCATCCGCGACTCTAACATTACCTAACAGCCTCGGCCCTTGCACATGAGCCGTGTTTGCGCTATAACCTGCCTTAATAGCCGACTGAGTAGCATTAAAGCTTTTAACATAGTAAACACAAAAAAGGCTTTGCTTGTCCGTTAATCCCTCGGCTTCCACAAAGACTGGCTCTTCTTTTATTTTCGTTTTAGGTACAACTGGTTTCATGGTTGCAACCTTGGTTGCATCCTCGCTTTTGGTTGCATCCCTTTCCCATCCCTCGCGACTCTTCCTGCTCTTAAGCGTTCCAAGCTTCGCCCCATGCTTTTCAGCTAACGCTTTTAAGGTGATGGTGGTTGTCTCGTATTCTGCTTTTATCTCTTCCCAGTTCATTACATGACACCTACCTCCTTTTTATCATTTTACTCAGAAAACCATTCACCTTTACACTGCGCACATGTCATAATAGTAAGCAATAAAGGAGTGCAATAAATTATGACGACTGAGGAACAGTTTGACCTGACTCAATTCCAGAAAAGCAATGAAATGGATTATATCCTTGCTGCGAAGATACTCAATTCAGCTAGTAACCTAACAGAGATGTCTAATTTGCTTTACTCAATAACTAGGCTTCATGTTCCAGAAAAGATCTACAAATACATTTCTCTAAATTCAGATGATAACTTGAACCAATTAAAGTTTAATACTCTGCAAGATAATAAAGTTTTTTTAAGTTGTGCGAGTCAGCTCAATGATCCATTTGACAGTAGGGGTTATTTTTATAAAAAACAAGAGATGGCAAAGCATCCTGAACTAAAAAGATTCAACGGATCAATTATCGACGATTTTGCAAAATACGCATTAGTATGCTCTTTCTCAAAAGTTGGTGTTAATAATATGCCAATGTGGGCTCATTATTCTAACAATCATTCTGGTTTTTGCGTCGAATATGAACCTAAGAAAAACGACGATTTATTTAGAGGTTGCCTGTTTACCATTCAATATACTGATGACAGAATCGATATAACACAAGCGATGGACAAGGCAATTACAAATCTTTTAAATCACAAGAAAAAATCTATTGACGATTATTTCAAAAATGTTCAAATCGAATTAATGCCTATCGCTTGGATAACGCAATTTCTAAACTGCGTCAAACACTCTTCCTGGTCATACGAGAAAGAAGTTAGACTGATTAATTCGGCTGTATCTACAGAAGTTTCTGTATCTAGAAGAGCTATTCCCTCTGCAATCTATTGCGGTTATAATTGTTCTGACGAACATATAAAAGAATTAATTCAGATAGCATTTACTAATAATATTCCCATTTATAAAATGATATTTGATGAGCAAAACCCTAGTTACGAACTAATATCCTATTCACTAGATTAACGCTAACAAACAAAAAGAGAACTGCCTCGTAAGGTAGTCCTCTTTTTATGTGTTATTTAATTTTATTCTCTTTTCTTTCTCTCTCTAACTGAACAACAACAAGTTCCACTTCTGTAAACAGTTTATCTAAATTGTTTTTTTGAGTATCCCTTATTTCGTGTATTTCTTTTAATTTCAGAAGTTTATTTTCTGTATTAAAAGTGATGGCGGCGTTATAAAAGTTATCATGTTCAGGTAATATTTTGCAAAGTTCGATAATCAACGGTTTTATATCTTTTTCCCAAGAATCCAACTGCTTTATTAATATTTCTCTATCGCTAAATTGGGTGATATTTAAAGAAGCAGCTCTGACAAGCTCCATAATCTCTCTTGCTAAAAATAATTTTAATGCTATTTTATCATTAAATGAAAGTTTTCTATTTTGATCTAATGTCATTTTCACACCTAAAAATGTGATTGAGCCACCAACGAATGAACCTATTAAAGCAATGAAACCAGATAGAATTGTAGAATTGAAATCAAACAGCGAAATAATAGCTGTAATAATAACTACATGAATAAAGACAATCGTTAGATATAGACTCCATAATAAAATCGCCAAAAATTTGTTCATTGCTAAGCCGTCCACCCCGGCTCATATGTGTAGATAATCGCACCCTTATGCTGCGCGTTCCCTCTAAAATTCTTCATGTCTTCCTGAGCTACTAATGCCAACCTAAACACATTGAACGCGTTTTTCTCTACTCGATACTCCTTTATTTCTCCATCTCTAAGCTGTTGTAGTATCTCATTTGCTAGTTCTTCTGTCATGTTAATCGCCCCCTGCTTTGATTATAGCAGAGGCTTGGTAACAGTTAACACACATAAAGAGAACCACCTCGTAAGGTAATCCTCTTTGTGTGTGTTAATTATTCTTCTGTTCTTTCAACAATAACTTTTGATGGGTACTTGAATGAAATATCTTCCATCTCAACTTCAAAAAGAAGTCTTTTTTCACCATTACTTTTTACGACATTATGACATTGCCTTTTGTGTTTAACATCGTAAAAGAATTCTAACTTTTCACCACTAATTGTCTCGTATTCTACTGTCATTTGATGAATATTCAATGGTCTGTGATCTCTGATACCTAATTTTTTATTGTCTTCAAAAGAAGCAACTCTATGAACTAATGGTATGTAGATTGTATTATTTGTCTTAGCGACAGGTAAAGCAAGTTCCATAACTCCAGCTTCGAAGTAAGACCTACCATGAAAATAACGTTTTATAAATTCATTGTCAGGAAAGACTGTATCCTCAGTAGATAACAAAGTTAACTTACAATTTCTTACGATTTTTGAATCCCCAATAAAACTTATACTAATAAAAGTCGTTACATTGGTAAAATCATTTGAATAATTACCCATTTGCTCAATGTAATCGTAATCAAATGTTAAAATAATCATATCATCTTTACCAGGACTTCCTCCTAAATTCCATTCTTTTTTTTCATAAGTAGTGCTGATAAAGGCTCTATTGTTTTCATTTCTATTATTACGGTCTTGCTTTAAATTGCTGTCAACTTGCATTTTCGCTACATAATACGCTATAACCGCGGCAACGACAGCGCTTATAGCTCCCCCTAAATAATTGCCAAAGAAGCTTAACCATTGGCTACCATTACCATATACATGTGGTAAAAAATTATAGCTTACTAAATAATTAACCCCAATTGGGGCTCCAAACAACAACAATATCGAAATTAGAACATATTTCTTTCTAATTAACATCACCCCCCGATTTTATTATACCAGAGGCCATCCCGATTTACCGACTCCCTTTTTTGCTTCATGCAGTCAAAAAATGGACACGTTGCCTTCTGTTCATTCACCCTCACCAGCCATATACACTTTTTACATTCGTTTATGTTTACTTTTTTCATACTCTTTCTCCTATGCCGTAAGGCTTGGAATACAAAAAAAGACGCCCGTTAGGACGACTACTTATGAAACCTTATTGAATTAACAATCGTAAAAGCCGCTATATAATATGAGGAGTGATAGTTTTGAATAAGAAATACATAATTATGTCCGTTAGTTTGGTTACGGTATTGGCTTTAGGTGCTTGTTCCGATAACGAGAGCACATCAAGTCAAGATGCATCTAGCCCCAGTCAAGATCAAGGCCAACCCAGTAACCCCACAACTGAAAAAATCGAAACAGAACCTAATCATTCAATTGATAGCGACGCGTTATTTGAATCGTATGAAGAGTCACGGTCTGAGTCGGACTATGATTTAAGTCAGATGCAGGAAATCATTTATACAGGAATGGACTACAATACCTATATTGATGAAACAATGTTTGAGTTCATGATTGCAGAAGGTTATTTTAACGATACTGATGATAAATCATTTGATGTCTGGATAGCTCAAGATGGCTTCTTAGGTGTTGAAGTAACACCAGATAATGGAGTGCTCGATATACTTGAGTTTAGTACAATGATTGAAGCAGATGAATACGGTTCAGCTAATTACTATTAAAGAGCCCCCAAGGGCTTTTTTTATTATAAAAAGCGCATACGGCTATTAAGCTCATACACGCTTTAAATCTTATTAATATACTAGTAAACGGAATCCGAAGTTTCCATAAATCCCTTCAGTACGGTATTCACATTGAAGGTAACGATTAACATCAGGTAAATGATACAGTAATTCTTCTACCTTTGTATATTCATTTTCACTGACTAATCGAACAGCAACTAATTCTGGTTTAATCACTTGAAATTCATTACCAGTAGCTTCAAACGTCGTCGGCCCAGGTAACGATTCTAAAATTCGCTCATCGTTTGATGTATAACGACGACCATCGATACCATTTACGAAGTGTACCTCTTCATGCGAGTTACCTTCATACTCTAAAATGTAGGTAACCTCTTTTTCCCACTTCAATTCTTTCATATTGTTCATCTCCTTTTTTAAATGAATCTATAAACAAAGAGAACAACAAAAGATTTAATCAAAAAAATTGAGGTTTTTTCACGCTTGCGTAAGCAAGACAAAGGTCGTTTGATGTTGTTGGCGTTTGTCCGCCATACGGTACGTGATATTATAGATTTGCACTCCGCGTGAGGCGTGGGCAATACTGCCTTTGTGCGCCGTTTGCGCCTCTAGCCCCAATGCAGAGTGAGGAATAAGTTATATCGTATTGGGTATTCTCCCATAATTACATATTACAACGAGTTCATCCTTCAAAACTGCAATTATACTGCAAGTTGATTACTTTTTAATGTTGTATCCATCACCCCATATTTTTGGCTCAGCAAACTTTGTATCATCTGCATACCTAAAATATACATACGGAAAATCTTCCTCACCTTTTTCGTGAGCAACTATGCCTTTAATAACTGGCGCTAGCTCTTCTATGAGATAAAGCTTTTCTTCTTCTGTATACATTTTAACTTCGTTTATAATAAATACGTAATAGCGGTTTGTGTTAATCTCACCACCTGAAGTAGAAAATTTAATCGATTCAACTAGATCAACTGTCTCCATGAAATGATCAAACCTATCAGATATGCGCTGGATGAGTTCTGTATCCTGCTCATTTGTTTCGATTTCCTCATCTTCTTTTTCTGTATCATCCTCTATTACTTGTTCTTCTTCCTCTGAATCATCATTCTCATCTTTCATATCTTCATTTTTTTTATCGATATCCGTTATTTCTGGTTGTGATTGGTCTTCCTCATCTATTTCATCAATGCTCGAATCTGCAACGACTGTTTCAACTTCTGTTTCATCTTTACTCGTAGTTAGGTAATTATGTAATTTAGGCTGAATCCCTCTTCCCAAACCAAAAACAAGAAACAAAACAACGGCCCAGACAATTAATTGTTTTAAATCAGTCTTATTCTTGATAATCAGATTGCGTCCTATAACAACTATTAAGAAAATACCAGCTATTAACGCTCCCCAAGTACCTAAAAACATAATTCCATTTAGAATCCACAATAAAATTGCACCTATAAACATGGCAACAACAATCAGAAGAATTACACCAATTATTAAGCCTAAACATCCTAGTAGTAATTGCACATATAACACAACCTATAATAAGTATTTCTTTCAATAATAGCATGCAATAAGTTTCTAAAGTATGATTTTGTTTAATTATTACAAAAAGTAAAAAGCCTGCATCAGCTACAGGCTTACATCCATCCTATTCGCTCTCCAATTGCTTCAACAATCCTACGCTTGTAATTGTGAACCGTTCGCTCGCTCACATCTGTCTCCATCGCAATCATTACAGGGGACGCGTTGTTTCTGCCACTCCAATACCTCATACGTACAAAATCCTTTTGTTTGTCGTTAAGGTCGTTGTAAACCGATTCAATGGCTTCTGCAATCTCTTCAAGATTCCTCAATCGTTTATCTGCTGTTAGCCTTGTAGCCATGCGCTCCGTTGGTCTAGAAATGGATCGTACGCTATTGACTCCCTGCCCTTGGTTCTCGTCTACCTCTTCAAGGTACGGATACAGCAACTCCATTCGTCTCTTCTTGATCTCCTTAACAGTATTAGGATACTGATATAGCTCTGCCTCTATATGTTTAAACGTTGCTTTCTGCAATTTTTCCGCTCCCATAATATCGCTCCTCTACTGTTTTTGATTTTTGACTTGCATGGCGTATCGCTTTAATTTCGCTGTAATGGTATTTTTGTGATGACAATCGTCGCAATAAACCTGTTCTGCCCTCGTTATATAATGTCTTAACACGTATTCAGTTAGCCTTTTAGGCCTTCCACATTTCTCACAAAACATAAGCACCTGCATTTGATCAGCTCCCCATATCGTTCTGCCACCTCAATATGCTTTGTAACAGGCTGGCTTCGGTACGTGTGTTGTTCATGCTGTCTAGCCCTGCCTTATACATTTCTCTAGCTATATCACGCTTAAAACGAAGTTCTGCTATGTCTTTTTGCCCCTTTGCTAATTCAAGAATGAGTGTAGCCGGGTACTTTTGATCATCTTTTAACCTCAAGATCTCCTGCCTTAACGCAATCTTGTATGCTTTTTCCGTTTCTGACTTATCTTTCGCTAGATTAAAGATCTTCTTACTGGTCACATCTAGCCTCTGCTGCACCTCTCGCATTGACTGGATGACGCTTTGTAAATCACTCACTAGTTTCCGCTACAGCCTCATACGTCTTTTCAAAGATATCAGGCTTGCAAGGATATATCTCGCCGTTCACGCCTCGTATAATGTAATAACTGTATCCCCCTGCCATTTTTCCTTCCAACGTTTTTATTAAGCATCTTTTGCCTAAATCATCATCGTAAATTTGTATATTATCTTTCTTCACTTCGTTCATAAACCAGTCGGGTATGTCGTCAATTCCATATTTAAATGCCTCTATTACAACAGGTTTTTTCCTAAACTTCATTTCCTCACCCACCCCTTTTTATTGTTCTTTTGCCAGACAACCAGCTCTATGCCCATTACGCTCTCAAACATCTTCTTAACGAGTGGAAAGCGCTCATTTGCGTAGCCTTTTACGTCAATGACCTCCTCTTTCCCATCTTTATAAGTCACCCTAAAGTCCGCTGTATATTTCCATGGTTGGCGCATCCTCTTACCTGTGCCGCTACACAACGTGCATTTGTTCAATCTGAGCGTCTTTTTGTTCTCGACCTTGCCATTACCCTCGCATCGGTAACAAGGTACTGAGAAGGCGCTCAAGAGCGTGTACTGCGGTTGTAATTCTATATCTATTACGTTCTTGTCTTCTCTTAGCAGGAGATAGAATTCACCTTCTGCTTTAGAATCAAATTCATTTCCATAAAAGCTTGTCTTTCTGCTTTTGATCTTTGCCATTGCTCCGCTCCTCTCTCCCCATTAGAGCAAGAGCAATGGAACAAGATACAATCACTGCTGCTAGTAACATAAATGAGCTAATAAATATCTTTGGTAAATGGATCACACTTCTTGCTCCTCTCCGCATCCCTTGCAGGTTCTTGTCCACTCGCTTTTTGCCACTCTCAGCTTGAATCTTCCATCACCACACTCACACCGTCCATGCCTCTTCCTAGCCTCCGGCTCAGGAGCAGGACCCTCTCTCTGCTCCCATACCGCATCAGACCATCTAGGTTTAGCCATTAATAGCCTTGTAATTGAAACAGCTTTGTTAGATTCATAAGCGCCTCCTTGAAATAATTTCCTTTTCCCTCTAGAATTAATGTGGGGGTGTATTATGGCTACTCTTCTAGTAATCGTCGCTTTATTATCTAGCATGGCAATATTGAGTATTACTTTTCTCGAAATGCGTAAGAGGACAGCAGTTTCTTTGTTCATCGGTGCTAGCCTTACGTTGTTCTGTTCAGTGTTCTTTATTTTTTATGAAATGCTTTAAATTTTTATCAAGGAGGTTCTTATGTTCTCCAAAGACAAAGGAATTTTAAAACTTACTATTAGTTTTCTAGCTGGTTATGCGTTTGTTTATGCTTACTTTACAGTGGCCTCTTATTTTTAGAGGTCTTAGAACGGCAAATCATCCGAACTTATATCAATGGATTCATCGTTGCTGAAAGGATCGTTGCTAAAACCACTGTTACCGCCTTGATTACTTCCTTGTGTGTTATTTTGGCTATTCCTCGGCTCTAGGAACTGCACCGACTCTGCGACTACCTCAGTCACAAAAACCCTCCTCCCCTCGTTGTTGTCGTAGCTGCGCGTCTGTATTCTGCCATCCACACCCGCTAGGCTTCCTTTCTTCAAAAAGTTAGCTACGTTCTCTGCTGGTTTTCTCCAAACCACACAATTTATGAAATCTGCATCTTGCTTACCTTCGCCATTCTTAAATGGTCGATTAACTGCAAGTGTAAAGTTAGCTACCGCAGTTCCATCTCCTAAGAATTTAAGCTCAGGATCGCGTGTTAGGCGACCCACCAAAACTACTCTATTTAGCATCTATACCCGCTCCTTGTTTATAACGGCCAGCGCTTCCGACTCGCTGTTTACCGTGTAATCTCTTCCACTATTTACGCTTTTTACAAACAGACTGTCTTTGTACGGATAGATCCTTGCAATAATCTCTATATCATCGGTTATCGTTGCATAACCTGCTCGGTGATTGATGGTTAACATTTGACACCCTCCCAATCGGACAGAGGCTTTCTCACCCTGCCCGGTATTTTGGTCATACTGTCTGCTAAAAAATCTTCCCCTATTGTTGCAAATACAACAATATTATGATTGAATAAATGTAACTTTTTACTTAAAATTCAATGAAACTGGGAGTTGCATATTTAATGTCAGTAATTATAAAAGAATGTACATCAAATGATTTACAAAAACTTCAAGAATTAAGCATTGAAACATTTAACGATACATTCAAACAGCAAAATTCTCCTGAAAACATGGAAGACTATTTGAATAAGGCGTTTACTCTCGAAAAATTAAACGAAGAAATGTCTAATAAATTCTCAACTTTTTACTTTCTCTTTTATGAAAACAAGCTTGCAGGTTATTTAAAAATCAATACGGAAGACGCTCAATCAGAAACAATGGATAATGACTCTCTCGAAATTGAAAGAATCTATATCAAGAAAAATTTTCAAAAACATGGACTCGGAAAACACCTCTTTAATTTTGCTATTAATTCTGCTTTAGATAAGAACAAACATAGTGTTTGGCTAGGTGTTTGGGAAGAAAATGATAATGCAATTGCCTTCTATCAAAAAATGGGATTCTCGCAAACGGGAAGTCATTCATTCTTTATGGGTGACGAAAAACAAACTGACATAATTATGTCCAAATCTCTCTTATGATAGATTTTTTTATTACGGCGGAGTTTATGGATACTCTTCATAGAGCTTTTAAATCCTCGCTATCCATGTAGTAGTAAGGTCCGTACATAAATTCAAACTCTGATTGCCAATGCTTTAGCCTCGCTTGGCTTAACTCAGCGTGCATTTGCATGTGGCAAGTGTTGCAGAGGAGCAGACCGTTTGTAAACACTCCTCGTCCGCTTCCGCTGCCTTTTGGCTTAACATGGTGAATGTGATCACCTTTCCCATTGCACTCTTGGCAAGTGTTTTGGAAGTACTCCTTTATCTGCTGGCGTATTAACTCTGAGAACTTCCCTCTGTTGACCCTCTGCCTTGTCCGCCTCTTATGCTTTGGTTTAGCGACTGCCCTCACTGGTTGTTGCGATAGGTCTTGCATCATCATACCTCCGCGTATTCTTGCCACGATTTCGCTATCTTTTTTCGAAGTATTCGACTTATCTGTATTTGTGAAAGTCCGAATATCTCAGCAATATCACTTTGTTTCATATCACCCATATAGAGCTTTAATATCTCTAAGTCTCTTGGCTTTAGTTTCGAAAAGAAGTCTTCGACGATCATATCTGAATCATCTTCAATACTTGGGGCGAGTACTTCCATTAGCTCTTGATCTTGAGAAGAATCCGATCCTATTTTCTTGTTTCCGGGTACTATAATTTGTTTGATACAGTTCAACGCTTGTTCAATGGTGTATGCTGTATCACCAGTGGCATTTTTGAGTTCATCCATATCCATACTTTCAAAATTATTTATATTCTTAATCTTCTGTATGCAATCTTTAACACTCACCGGCACATGCACATATTGATTCGAGTCTCTAAACGCTCGCAATATCTCAAACTCGGCATTCTTGTATACATGCGCTTCAAACGGTGTTCCCTTGGACTCATCGAAATTTTTATAAGCTTTTACGAATCCTATAGCTCCGATGTTGTAAAGGTCTTCGTATTCTAATCCATAAAATTTAGCTTGTTTAGATCGTTTTCTTACAGCTTTAGCAATGTACTTTTCGTACTCAACGAAGGCTTGATCTATATCGAACCACTTCCCATGAATTTGTCTCATTGGAAGAACGCTCGCTCTCTCGCTTTTAACTCGCCTCGATCAACTAAGTCTGCCGCTAGCACCAATACCTCTTCCCAACGTCGATCAAAGAAGTTAGCTATGAACATTAACCCTTTATCCGCTTTCCAAAGTCGTTTAAATTCTGCTTTCTCCCAGCTGGTCCAGATATAGTTGAACTGAATACCGGCTACATAAGCGCCCTCTTTTAAGCTAATCTTTTGTTCAGCCCACGTTTTATTAAGCATGTGCGATTCGTTCTTGTTCACGAAGCCTCGCCTCCAATTCTGCTAGTTGTTTCATCCGTCTTGGTCGTGTCACAGTTTGATAATGCTGATATTTGTAATCTGACTCGCTACAGGTGCAGGGGGTTATTAACCATCCCCCTGGTATGTTTTTACCTATTGTACATTTACACATGGTTTACTCCTCCAAGGATTTCTCCTTCCCAGTGTCGAATAATGTAATTTGGAAGGAGGTGTTTTTTATAGCTACTCATGTTTATGCTTGCCTTTGTGGCGAATGGGTTAACCTCGGCGATGACCCAGAAAGTAGAATCGGCGGAAACCACTCTAACCCGTATATTTGGTGGGAAGAAGGAGCAGAAGTTTACAGTCCAATCGACAAAGATCAAGAACATACGATGTATCAACAAGACTATGTGAATATCTACTTCAAAGGGGCTGAATATCGTATCCATCCGATGTTCATTCAAATTAAGAGGTCTTAAACTCCACTCTTAAGATTTCTTCGCAATGCTTCTGAGTCGTCAAACTCTACTTTGG
Organism: Shouchella hunanensis; assembly: GCF_028735875.1. Lineage (GTDB taxonomy): Bacteria > Bacillota > Bacilli > Bacillales > Bacillaceae_D > Shouchella > Shouchella hunanensis. The sequence continues at coordinate 3,066,345 of NZ_CP117834.1, read as the reverse complement.
CGGCTCTTGAACTGTAAAGCATGTCCACTTTCTGTTTTATTTGCGCCCATTCATATGCCTTCATACCTGAGATGAGATCAATGACTTTTTCACTTTTTTCTTCTTTAATTTTCATGGTTTATGCCTCCTAAAATGGAATGTTTGATATTCGCTTGTCTTCCGCTTCTTTAAACACGATGTATTTTGGTCTGTTTAATAGTCGAGACACTAGTTTTTGGTCATACACCTTAAACAGTGATTTGCCTGAAAGGTTTGTCGTTAGGATCGTCACTTTCCCTTGCCTATAAGTGGTGATTGCGTAAAGAATACGCTGCACAAAATCCGTCGCTGACTTATCTGAATCAATTGCGCCAGTCTCGGCACCTAAGTCATCCAATACAAGATGATCGGGTTTTGATAGCAAATTCACTAGATAATCCTCTGTATACTTGCTATTCTTGTCGCTGAATGATCCTTTAATCTTTCGAAGCATGTCCTCAATGCTGACGAACAGGCTTGATGTTTTAAAACCCGTTGTCTCGTTCAATTCTTTTAACATGCTATGTGCCAAATGGCTTTTACCCGTTCCTTGTATGCCTTGAAAAATAACGTTGAAAGCATCCCCACCTCTAATTCTCCTAACACAGTCCAATGCCAGTTCTTTATTAGCAATTTCCTCTGAACATTGAGGAACGAAAGTTTCAAAGGTTGCTTGTTTTAACGATGGATCAGGTAGAAGGCTATGCCGTTCAAGCATGTTGTACTTTTCTCGATCCTTCGCCCGGTAGTAATCGTCGCGTACTTTATTCATTAGGTGCGCTTCTTCCCATTCAAGACCACACTTGTAACAAATAGCTTGTCCATGTACCTCCATAATTTCAACATCGTGTATTTGGCACTTATCAGAAAGGAAGGTTATACCTCTCGGCATCTTGCTTTTGAGACTTTGCATTTACAGCTCCTTTCCTCACTCCATCACGCTTAGCCCAATTAAGGATAGTGAAGTAATGACTCTTGTATTTATCGCCTTTGCTACCAATATAGTTATTTAGGTTGTCCAGAAGCTTGTCTGTCGCCTGTTGCCCGTATGTCTCTAGAAGCTTGCTGTACTCTTCATCTGTTAACTTCACAAAATCCATATACACTTTCTTCTTAGGCTTCTGGTGAGTGGTGCCCTTATTCTCTTTTTTAGTTCTATTAGTATTTAGTTGATCAGTACTTAGTTCATCAGTACTTAGTAGTGTCTCGTTATCCGTATTCGGTTGAACCGCATTCGGTTTATCCGTCGACGGGTTTACCGTATGCGGAAAACCTGCACACGGTTCTTCTCTAATTGTGTGTACATATTCGAACTTACCTCCAGCGCTGTTGACTCGCTCTTTAGTAAGATATCCATACTTTTGAAGCTCCTTCATTCCACTTCTAAACGAGGTCCTGCCATCTGGTGCATGTTCAGCAACTTCACTTTCGTATATTTTCCAATCCTCCGGTAATGAGAGAAGATAAACTAGAATCCCTCTCGCTTTCCATGAAAGCCGATCATCCCGTACACCAACGTTGGATATGACCGAATAATTTTGGTTTTTATGAACTCTGATGAAAGCCATACCGTTTTATCCCCCTAAAAATAAATAGCTTTTTCCGGTAAGTTCCTGTACTACTATCAAGTGTTTCGTGATATAATAGCAGTACAGGATCATATGTCAGGTATTACCTAGTCGCTGTTGACGCAGCGGCTTTTTTTGTGCCCATTAAACTAAACTCCCGATTGAAAGTTCTTTAACAATCGTTGTGTAGATCTCTCTTAAACGGTCATTCGATTCAATTACTTCTAGCTTGCTTGCTTTATTGATTCTCGTTGCAGTTGCCCCGCTCTGTTTAAGTCTTTTCTTGAGGTTGTCCAATCGAATACCAAGATCGCATCTAGCCCTAGCTTCAAGTTTGCTATAACTCATACGCCTTACTTGCTGATAATCGCCGTCAGTTCTCTTTACAGCGTCATTTAGCATTCTATTGATTGAACCTCTCCAATCGTCCTCATTATGCAGGAACGTATCTTGTATGACCGTCACTGTCGTTTTCAGACCTTTAAGCTCTTCATCACGTCTTGCGTCTTCTAATTCTTTTTTCGCCATTCCGTCCCATAGTTGCTTGAACATTTGCAGTTCAGTGCTTAATTGATTAGTCGCAAGTGATTCCTGCTTAACTCTGTAGTAGTCGTCTACAAGAGCCTCGTAAGCGTCCCATGCTTCGTCAGTGTTTAAAGATTTAGCATGTAGCCATGCGCCTTTCTCTGTCCATAGATGAAGAACTGATGTGTATTTAAGGCTAGCGTCAAATTGACGTGACCCTTTGAATTCCCTTAGTTCTTCACCAGTTAAAGCAAAGTAATGCTTTCCAACTTTGTATCTCGAAGCATTTCTCTGGAAATTACGGTTAATGATTTTAACATCAGATCCCAAATTCTCTGCAAGGTGGATGGTCATTAAAACCCTTTGACCTTCTCTCTCAATTACGGTTAACCCATTCATTGGATCACTCCTTAAATTAATTGCATCGATTTACCGCTCTTTATTACCTGATAGGCTTAAGAGCGGCTTAATCTTTGCCTTGTCTTCCCGTAGTAACCGCTCCCTTTAACATCAAGCGCCGCACAACTCCTTTTCATCCAAGTAAATCAAATCATCAATTTCACACTTGAAAAACTCGCATAGCGTGGCAACAATTCGATTATTGAATGTATTGAACTTGTTGTTGTAGAAATTAAGTAACGTTGCATAATAAATGCCAGTGCGCCTGCTTAACTCCTGAACACTTGGTATGTTGTGAACGTGCATCAACTCTCTAAGTCGATGTTTCACCACAAGCTGTTTTCGATGCAAGGCAACCCCTCCTTTACAACTTGTTATAATTATTTTATAACATGTTAATAATTTATGATATAGTACTAAAGTCACTTTGTACTAACATGTTATAATTTATTTGCATTTATTAAAGAAAAAGTGATATCATATAGAAAAGAACTTGCACTATGTTATTAAAAGGAGCTGATTACTTTGGAAGTTAAAAATAGACTTTCTATTTTGATGGCCGAAAGAAACATTAGGTCTATCGCCGAACTTCAACGAATGCTTGAAGAGATCGGGAGACCAGTTGCAAGAAGAACCTTAGACCGTTTTTATAAGAACGAAAATAATCAAATCCACTACGACACAATAGCTGACCTATGTGTGGTTTTGGACTGTCAAATTGGCGATCTATTCGTGTTAGAGCCAGTTGACAAAAGCAAATAATAATCATTTATTCCAGTCGCACATGTCGCATATTAACTGGAAGGAGGGGCGCGCACGGTAATGTGATCAGCTCCTTTTTATTTGATCTTATGTATGTTCGTGATGAGTTAAGTACGTATGTTCGATTTTAGATCAACAAAAATCCATGTTTTGGTACGCTCTCCAAGGGTAATGAATTAGAAGCATTCATTAGACCTTAACTTCTAGATGTATCTATAGAAATGGGGGTAATTAAAATGAAAGATGCATTAATAAAAACCTCAGTCACTACTTTTATCACAGTTGCAGGTATTTTAATTATATTGCTCACCTTTAATGGGACATCTGTATTTAATAACCCTGTATTAATGTCAGCTCTAGCGTTTGTCGTCCTGATGAATTTTGTTATTACAATCTTTCGGAGCCGTTCAACTTAGACTGATTAAACTTATTGGAGGTCTACTTATGAATACCAATAATGATAAGAAACCGTCCCGCAACAAGAAGGATATATTCCTTTGGATACTTGGAGGATTTTTAGGCACTCTCATAGCTATATTAATATTTTGATACTCTAGTTAACCAAATTCAGGAGGAATTCGATGGATCGTTTTAACAAATGGACTTATGCACTTACAATGGCTCTCTTATGTGGCAGCGTTTACTTTGCAATGGGTTATTTTATTAACGATGAAACAAAATGGTTAAATACGCTTATCCTAGCCAGTGGACTATTCATTACATGGGTATTTCTTTTTCCAAGATTTTTTAAAAATCAAGAAACTAAAGAAAACAGCAGTAATAATTCATCCACAAATTAAGAGGTGTTAATATGAAACCGCTAACCTATTTAGGCTTGTTAATTGCCGTTGCACTTATAGTTGCCTTACTAACTACTTTCGTTCTCTAATGTTGATACTCCCCACAGAGGGGAGCGTTAGAGTTTGCCCCAACTTTGATAATCACCTTCGCTCATTTCACTTGATGATCGTTTCTCCTCTTTTCTCCGTAGCTCTAGGACTTTTGGATAACAATCATCACAACAACGCTTACCTCCACTGTAATGACTATATCCACCGTGTAGAGACCATAGAGCCTTGATTTCACCACAGAAATAACATTTGACTGGCTTGTGGTTAATTGATCCATCTTCATTCCTCAATCGCTTACGCTTAAAAGCCATCCCTCTTCCTCCTATACCTGAAAGTAACTTAGTTTCACTGGCACATTCACCCACGACTTGTACAACTGATCGTTAACATAGATGTCGTATTGAGTATAAATAGCATCTTCATACTCGATCCCTTTATCTAATATAGCTGTGACAATTAAACCACTCTTACCGTTAGCTAACTTCCCAACAAAGTAACACTCATCATCCATGTATCTTCCTGATTCAATGCCTAATATTTCGCTCATAGTGATTCCTCCTATACAGTAGTAGCCAATCTATTTAACCTCTCGTTAGCTAAATCTACATATTCTTTTTCTATTTCAAAACCGATGAATTTTCTATTCGTTTCCAATGCCGCAACTGCAGTAGTCCCACTACCCATGCAGTTATCTAAGACAACATCATCTTCTGCAGTATAGGTTTTTATTAACTTACTAAATAGTTCTACTGGCTTTTGAGTAGGGTGAGTCTTTTCAGGATCATCATTGTTTATGACACTGATATCCCAAACGCTTGTAGGGTATCTATCAGTCTGTCCACCACCAGAAATCCCTATAGTTGTTTGTCCATAGTTGGTTCCGTCACTAGTATTCTTTGTGAAGCTGTTTACCGGTCTATGTCCAATGGTTTTCTGAGGATTGTATGAAGGTAGCTTTTTGTAAAAGACCAATATCTCTTCATGACTTCGTAATGGCATTTTCTTTGCATTCAGAAAGCCTGTACTTTTGTTCTTTCTCCAAATAATGTCGTACCGATACATTTTCGGATTGCCACTTATAAGCAGGGATGAAAAAGGTTTGACTGCAGTTAATATGATTGCCCCGTTATCTTTTATCAATCTTTTGTACTCTTTCCACAGAGTTTCAACAGGGATAACCGAATCCCATTTGTTTTGAGTTGTGCCATAAGGCAAATCGCAGAGAATCATGTCAATGGACTTGTCAGGGATTAATTTCATCCCCTCTAAGCAGTCCATGTGATGGATTCGATTTATAATGTTATCCATTCCGTTCCCCCTCCTATATAGGCAGCATCAGTTACCGTAATGCACACCATGAATCCTTCCGTCTTTACCTTTGTACAAAGTGCCACCAGTCATTAGAACCCACTCTTTCCAATCCTCGTAGCGTTCCATTGTAACGCGTTCCTTTTCAATGGCTCGTTTGCGTCTGCGATTTATTTCCATACTTATCCCCCTAGTGGAATTGGCTTTTCTGCTTCCTTTTCAAGATCGTACAAGAACGATTCCATTTTCTTTTTATTGAACTTGTATAGCCTCTGATAATCGTTGTCAGGTCTTTCGATATATAATCCGTTGGTTAGTATTCGAAGGTAACCGTTATTGTCCAATTCTCTATCGTAATACTCGTAATAGTCCGAACCCATGCTATCTGCTTCTCTTGGAACAATTGAAGGCCATGCCAACAATGAGACACGCTTAATGTAAGCAACAAAATCATTAAATAACTCTTTAGTGAAGTAAAAGTTAAATCCATATGCTTCTTCCGATTCCTTTGTTGCTAGTTCTAGAATGACGGCGGATTTACGACTGTTTACTATAATGGCAAGATCATGATTAGCCTCAAACGTTTTGCTTTCCATTGCTTATCCTCCTAGTGGCAGTAGCCTTTTTTATGTTACCCTTGTGCAAGAGGTGATTGGAAAATGTCAACAAAACTGAAAGCAATCATTACTTTTGCAGTAGGCTTATCCATTGGTATCTTAGGTTACTTCTTATTTATGAACGTGCTCTTGCCGAACATGATGTAATTCGCTCGGCAGGAGCTATGATTAGCCTAATTGTTTAGTAACTCCGGGTATCTCCGGGCTTTAGATATACAGGCTGCACTAAATACTCTGCTTGGTTTTCATGCGACCACTGGAACGCTTCGTGTAACGCTCTGTCATAATCATCAAACACTAAAGCAACTTTCTTATCGTTATAGTTCGTCTCTTGTATGTGTAAGGCACCGTCTTCATCTGCAAAACAGACGCCCCATAATTGTTTATCTGTCATGTTAAATCCTCCTTATCGCTGTTTGATTGTCGAAATTGCTTTTAAAATTGATAAATCGTGTGATAATATGTTACATCTCGTTGTAAGTTTTCAGAAAAGAATGTATAGTTTAATTGTTCAACAAAAATTGTTAAAGGAGGTAATTAATATGAAAAAAATTGTTCTTGCCGCTTTCACTGTAATAGCAATCGTTTCATTCAGCTCACCTTCAACAGCATTTGCTTGTCCGAACAATTCACCTAATTGGCAACTCTGTCCACATTAAAACTAATCATTTATTAGAAAAGGGGAATATTACTATGAAAAAATTTTTTATTGCTCTAGTTGTTATCGCAGGAATATCTGCATCTTTGCCATCAGCTGATGCTAATGCTTGTCCTAAAGAAGAATATTGTCTAGAAAGACCTTAAGAGACTTGCCCCTAATAAGGGGCTTTTTATTATAGCTGTTTGGTCATACTGCGCTAGCAACTAAATTGAACTACTAAGGCTTTGGAATCGGTTATTGGTTTAATTATCGTTCCTGAATAATCATCACCTGAATAACCAGTTGTTTGCTGAATATAGATTTTGTCTTGCTTTTCATACTCTCCATAATCCTTCACTTTTGCATAAAACAATCCGTCTTCTTCCACTTCTTCGTAATCTGCCATTCCTACAATGTGCCAATGTATGTCGTCCATGTCATCAAATAAACTTTGCATAAATTGAATTACATTTTCCATTTCCACATCTCCCCTACAGTTTATGGACTTCGTTTGGTCATACTGCGCTTTATTCTTCTACTCTGCCCAACCCTCTTAGCATAATTACCCTCACTACTTCTAACTGCTCTTCATATGTGAGCACGTAGAAATTATCATTGATTTTTTGAGAAATGCTTTCATAACCTCCAATTAGCTCCAATACAGAGTCTAATAGGTTTCCACCTCTATTAATTACGTAATCTATAATTTCCAATTGTTCCATTCTCATCATAAGTTCCTCCCCTACAGTTTGTGGACTTCGTTTGGTCATACTACTGACTTAATTCGTTTACAATACTTTCAATTTGCCCTTTAGCTCTATACTGTGATAAAAATAATAGTATAGGAGGGATCACATGTTTGTTCTCAGCCGTAACATAAACGGCAATACACATACTCTTATGAGTGGCAAGCAGCCCAGGTATTTCAATACATACAATGAAGCTGAAGCAATGGCAATAAAATTAAATAGCATGCTTTTACGAGAAGTTGATGTTTGGGATCATTGGACTGTAAAAGAGAACTGACCCTAACCCTCATTAGGGTTTTTCTTATGTCACATTTACCGCACAGTTTATGAATACTAAGCGGCTAGTACCCTAACCGCTGTATATAATAGACAAATGATTCTGACTCGATAAGACTACGTTAGAACATGTGTAAATCCGTTAGAAAGAGGGCTTTGCGATATAGTAGATTGATCCTTTCTCTATCTGGAGAATCCCTTAATGCTTCGTTTCTGACAAGCTTTAAAGATGTCTCTAGCTTGTTTATTTTCTGTTCCTGCTTGCTAAGTTTCTCGGACATGCCGGATACATAGACAAGGAGATCGGCTAGCTCCTCAAATGCGTGAGCTGATACTTCACGCTGGTTAAAGTGGTCAGGGTTAAAGGGAGCACCGTACTTCTTGATCCCCTTTTCATACTGTTGTTGCTGTATTATGCCAAAGTTGCTTATAGCCGTTCGGATGAACTTGTCATTTTCATTCATATATTCACCCAAGCTAACGTGAGGACTATTCCAAGAACTACACAGGCTATCATTTCGGTTAAACGTTGTGCATTTGTAATTTGTTTTGGTTTTGTACTCATAAGAGCCTCCATTTAATAGAAAGTGTGTTATAATCGGACTAACCTTTTTATGTTAGGACGCTTTCGTGGTTGGGAGCGTCCTATTTTTGTGTCTCTATAGCTTTTTGTTGGGCTTGCTTGAACCAGTTTTCGAGTTTTGTTAAGATCTGTTCTGCTTGTTGTTTGTTTAATTTGCTTAGATCCTTGATCTTCAAGTTTTCGAACACAGTCGCCGGGTCAGTACCTCGTAATTCCGCTAATTCATTCGCTGTGTTTTTTATGTTGTCGATTAACTCTGTACTAGGCATTTCTGGCTTTGGCTTAGGTTTGCTCTGTTCTTGTTTATCTTGAAATGCGTCTGGATCGTCTTTATCTGTTGAGATATTAAACTGCTTTAATAGGAAATATTTCTCCCCGTAAGTTAACGCCTTACCAACACCCTTTTCCCCTGCGATATCTACACCTTGTGCATACCACGGTATCTCTATTTTCTCTTCTGGCTTTTCTGCATTCACCCATGTCATTTTCATTTCCAACTCAGTGAAGTAGGTCGTAGTCCGTTTAAAAGGCTTGTCTGAATCCTTATTGAATTGCTCGATTGCCGACAAGTGGAGAGTCTTATCTGTAATTGATGGAATAAGAAGCAACTGCAATTCATCCATCTTTTCTCTAACTGCTGCTAGTACCTGACTTGATCCAACATATTGATACTGTTGTCCTTGTTGCGACTTCTGTAGATAAGGTACTGCTTTTCTTACTTCTACTAACTTCTGAAAAATGTTCACTTTCACACTTCCTTCCTAAAATTTAGTTACCAACAAATCCCCTTTAATGCTTAATGTGCGAAATCCGTGCTTGTGTAGCTCTAATGCGATAACGCCTTTAAGTCGGTCAAAATCTCTAAAGAATGAGCGATCAATGAGCGTGTGTGGCGATCCTTCTAAGTAATCCTCGATAACTAGTTCGATGCAGCGGCGTTTGATTTCTGATGTAGGTTCGATCATTGTTAAGCCTCCTTTTTGTTTGGTTTGTTTAATTCTTCTTGGTATCTTTTAACTAAATAGTCGTAACAACGATTTACATTTGCTTTAAAATGTGGACCATACAACACAGTGACCTTCATGAATTACCCCTCCTTATATAACTTTCGTGTATTCGCTACACACATTCGATAAAAAAAATAAATCATCAAATTTCTTATCTTTGAACACTGATAACGATCCCGTTATAAAATCTTCACCAGGGTAACAAAAATTTGTATGCGTTACAGGTAGCTTAGCTCTCCACAATCGACTTCGAGAAATTTTCATTTTTCTCGCTAACTCACTATTGTTAAGGCCCATCTCTTTTTGAGCTCTTTCAAAAGCTTCTATATCCAGTACGATCTTCAAATCCTAACCTCCTTTCTTCGTTCGTTTCGCCTCTACACGTTTAGTCTACTACACATGTGTATTGTACGCAACAGTTATTTTTCAAATTATCCATGTTTTTGTTTAAAGTACGACACAATACTGCTAAAATAAGCTTATAACATTGATAGAGGTGTTTATTATGGAAGCTAAAAAACTCGGTACATACATTGCCAAGCTCCGAAAAGAAAGTGGATTTAAAAGCCAACGTCAATTAGCAGAAGCAAGTGGTTTATCTAATGGAACCATTGCGCGTATTGAAAACGGAACACAAAAACCATCTATGGAAACTTTGTCTACTTTGTCTAAGCATTTAAAAGTGGAATTAATTGATTTATATACAAATGCAGGTTATTTACTCGAAGCTAACGATCTGCGAGATAATAGCGACAAGAAGAAAGTTTACTTTGATGATGAATACGGAGAAATTACCGAAGAGGAAAGACAAGAACTTGCTAAGCACCTTAAATATTTAAGATGGCAAGCAGAACAAAATAAAAATTAAAGACCACCTTATAGGTAGTCTCATGTTAAATATTTCCGTTTACTTTGTGACATCAAAACGGAGATTCTAATGCATTTGAGGGCATTAAAAAAAGTAAAGAAAGACGTATCCCTTCATGATCCAATTGGAACGGACAAAGAAGGTAATGAAATTAGTCTTATCGACATTTTACAAGAAGATGCAGATGATATTGTTGATATTTTGCAAGCGGAAATGGAAAAAAAGCAAATATATGAATACATTCATGTGTTAGATGAACGAGAAAAAGAAGTTGTCATCGGTCGTTTTGGTTTGAATATGGAGGAAGAACGTACGCAAAGAGAAATCGCGAAAGAGTTAAAAATTTCTAGAAGCTATGTGTCTCGGATTGAGAAACGGGCGTTAATGAAGTTGTTCCATGAATTTTATAAGCACAGTCGTGGCAAGGGGAACTAACCTCCTTGCTTCTTTTTATTATGAAAAGAAGATGTGCAAATACGACATGTTTATGGCACTAGCTTGTTTTCAACAAACAAAACAAGCTTTTTCTTATTCGGTATCTTAAAGCTATCTGAGAAGGAAACGAATCCCTCGATTTACTGGAGTAAAATGAGTATACTAGTAAGTGTACGAGTACGGAAGGGAGTTCTACTATGAAGTTTATTAATAACAACAATCTGACAGATCCTCGGATCAATTTAGCAATCGAAGAATGGGCATTAAAAAACCTTGACCCTAATGAATCTTACCTCTTATTTTATATTAACGAACCGTCCATTATTATTGGTAAAAATCAAAATACATTTGAAGAAATTAACCTCGATTATGTGAAAGACAACAATCTACATGTCGTTCGTCGTCTTTCAGGAGGTGGCGCGGTTTATCACGATTTGGGCAATTTAAATTTTAGCTTCATTACAAAGGATGACGGAGATTCTTTTCATAACTTCAAAAAATTTACGGAGCCCGTTGTACAAGCATTAAAACAGCTTGGGGTTCAGGCTGAATTAAGTGGTAGAAATGACATTCAAGTTGGAGAAAGAAAGATCTCTGGTAATGCCCAGTTTACAACAAAAGGAAGAATGTTTTCTCACGGTACATTAATGTTGCAATCTGAAATTGAAAACGTCGTTTCTGCGCTTCGTGTGAAGGATGATAAAATAAAATCAAAAGGGATTAAATCTATCCGAAGTCGAGTGGCAAATATTTCTGAGTTTCTTAAACAGCCGATGACAATGGAAGAGTTTAAGTCTATGCTTTTACAATACATTTTTAATGGGCAGGAAGACATTCCAGAGCATGTGATAACTGAAGAGGAATGGAAAGAAATTAACGCATTATCTTCTGAGCGCTATCAAAGTTGGGACTGGAATTATGGTAAATCCCCAGCCTTTGATATTCAGCGGTCAAAACGATTTCCAATTGGAACCATTGACTTACGCTTAAATGTTAAAAAAGGCGTTATAAGTGACTGTAAGATTTTTGGTGATTTTTTTGGGGTAGCTGATGTGAGTGGACTTGAAGAACAACTCGTTGGCAAGCGCTACGATGCTAGTGAGCTAGCTCAGGTACTTGATTCGGCGGATTTAAAAGCATATTTTGGATCTATTAGTAAAGAAGAGTTTCTTTCTCTTATTTATTAAGCAAAAAAAAGTGGCGACCACATAATATGGTCGCCCAATTGGGGAGAGAGACAAGAAAGAACAATTAGAAAGCAAGGGTTATATCCTTTCCTTATATATTACTATAATGGATGATCCAAACGATTTCATTGAGATTGTAACAAGATCTAACAGTATTTTTCAGTTGGAGGGTATTGTGAATTTAGAAGAAATTAAACAGAAGCTTTCAACACCTCAAAAGAAAAACTATGTGCGTGATGCTGCCGTTCTTTTGCCCCTTGTTTCCATAAAAGATGAACTTCATATTCTATTCCAAGTTCGAGCATTAACGTTACATGCTCAACCTGGTGAGACTTGTTTTCCTGGAGGTCGAATTGATCGAGATGATCAAGATGCGCAAGCCGCTGCTTTAAGAGAGTTCCATGAAGAGTTTGGTATAAAACAAGAGAAAGTAACGATTCTTTCTTCTCTAAATAAAATCGAATCTCCTCGGCGTGGCCTCATTCATCCTTTCGTTGCGTATATTGATTCACTAGATGAGATTAAACCGAACACAGCTGAAGTAGAAGATTGGTTTACCGTTCCAGTAGCCGTACTACTCTCTACACCGCCTGAAATTGGCTATGTAGATGTTATCATTAAGCCTGGAAAAGATTTTCCTATCGATCGTATTGCCAATGCCGTCGCTTATCAAGACAAGCGCTATAGTACCCCAGAATCTTTTTATGTGTATAAAGAGCATATTATATGGGGGTTAACTGCTCGTATCTTACAAGAATTTCTAGAGCATATAAAATCATAAAACAAGGGCTTCCGCCTTTATAAAAAAGCTGTCCGTCAAGTCTGCTACAGGACTTTTGGGACAGCTTTTTTTATTCTTTATTATTTAATCGTTGTAAACGCATATTTGCTAGCCAAGACAAGACAAAACAGCCACTGGAAAAAACAAGACAGGCGCCTACAATAACAGCTAATGCCAACGTTGTTTCAATTCGATAGGGTTCTGGAAGCCATAAACCCACAGTTAAAAAGAAACCAATACCTAAAAACACAAGACAAAAAGCATGATAGTCTTTTTTTGCATATACTAGTTTATCTCTTTGATCCACTCCGCTTCCCCCTTTCCCTCATCATAACAGATGACGTGCTTAAAAGAAGCGAAGACTCTTTCCTCAACTGGAAAAAAACGTTACGCCAATGACTCAATCATTAGCATGACTTGTTTCGCTGAATTGACAGCTGATTTTTCTAAAAAGGTGTCATAAGACATTTTCGCATCTTGCCCAGCAACGTCAGATAATGCACGTATAATGACAAAAGGTGTTCCGTATTGATGACAGACTTGTGCAATCGCAGCAGCTTCCATTTCTGCACAAAATGCAGTTGGAAAACGCACTTTGACAGCGTTCACTCGCTCTTCATCGTCCATAAACGAATCTCCTGTTACAACTAAACCTTCCTCAACGTGAAAGCCAACCTTGGTTGCAGCGTCCTTTGCTGCTTCAATTAGAGTTGGTTCAGGTAAATATGCTGAAACCATACCTGGTACTTGACCATACTCATATCCAAATACAGTTGCGTCTACATCGTGATGACGCACTTCTGTTGAGATAACCAAATCCCCTACAGCCATCGTTTGGTTTAAACCGCCTGCTACACCTGTATTAATAACATATGTTGGTTGATAGCGATCGTTTAAAATAGACGTTGCTAAAGCGGCGTTCACTTTACCAATTCCGCATTTTGTTAAAATAACATTTGTACCGTTCAAATTGCCGTCTGTAAACTCACAATTTGCAATAACTGTTACCGTTACATCCGTCATTTGCTTTCTTAAATAATTAACCTCTTCTTCCATTGCGCCGATGATGCCTATTTTCATTTAATTCATCCTTTCCCTAGCAAAATGCTTCCTCAACTAGTATACACATTGCTTTCACTTGTTTCACTAAAAAAGTCTATTCTTTAAGCATTGAATAGTCCGTTTTCTTTACTTCAATACGATTTTTCCTTTCGAGCAAAGAAAAGCCTCTCCATACAGTGTGAATGGAAAGGCTTTGGTTCTTTAATTCGGATTTGTTTCCGATTGATTCACTGATTCAATTTGCCAGCCAAGTTCTGGGGATTCTACCCACTGTAAACGAACTTGATAATACAGCCCCGTGCCTTTATCTAATAGCGTCACAATGGCACTCGTAGTCGATCCACCGTTTCCAATCCAAATGGTATCACTCGTACTACTCGATAGACCAGTTGCATTATATGCTGCTTGTTCCATCTCATTCCAATTTTGACCACCGAAGTTATTTGGAGCAGGGTTCGTTTGCTCTGTTGGTAACACATCCCCTACTTCAGCTTGTCCGCCATCTTCTTCTTCGTTGGCATCGTCCTCTTCAGTCGCTTCTTCCTCATCTATACCGTCTTCTTCATTTGAAGCATCTTCTTCATTTGCCTCGTCTTCTGTTTCCTCATTATCACTAGACTCATCCGATTCATCTGAATCAGGGTCTATAATTTGTCTGCTCTCTTCTGTAGCAGTTTGGTCTTGATTCACCATATTTACGACTAATGTACCTCCAAAAAAGAGAATTAGAATGACAACAATGGTAATCGCGATGTTAAGGATTTGGTTTTTTCGTTTATCTTTACGGCTTTCATAACGTTGGCCCATAGTGTAAATTCCCTCCTATCTCTCTACTCCATTATAGCTCGTTCTAATTAAACCGCAACAGGTATCACTTAGCAAGCGAAAAAAGTCTCCTTCAGTTAAACAGAAAAAGGAGACTTTTTTACTATTAGCGAATCTCTAAAATTTCTACTTCCATTTCACCAGCTGGCGTATTGACCGTGACTTTATCTTTAACCGTTTTCCCTAATAAGCTTTGTGCCATTGGGGAGTCATTTGAAATCTTCCCATCAAGTGGGTCTGATTCAGCTGAACCAACAATGGTGTACTCTTCTTCATCCCCATCAGGTAATTCAATTAGACGTACTGTTTTACCAAGTGATACAACATTACTTGCTGTTTTTTCTTTTTCAATCATGACAGCATTACGAATCATTTTTTCAAGTTGTGCAATTCGACCTTCTACAAACGCCTGGTCTTCCTTTGCGGAGTCGTACTCGGAGTTCTCTGATAAATCGCCAAAACTTCTAGCTATTTTGATACGCTCGACTACTTCTTTACGTCGAGTCGTAATTAAATGTTGCAATTCATCTTCTAATTTCTTTTTTCCTTCTTCTGTCATATAATGTTTTTTCTCTTCAGCCATTCTTTCATTCACTCCTCAATGTTAGTAAAGAATCTATATCATTAGATGTTTGAATCCTGCTTTTGTTGGATAACCGTTCTGATCTTTGTTGCCATTAAATCAATCGCAACTTTATTTTCTCCACCTTCAGGAATAATCACGTCTGCATAACGCTTCGTTGGTTCAATAAATTGTAAATGCATCGGACGAACCACATTGGTATATTGCTCGATAACAGATTCAATCGTACGCCCTCTTTCTTTTGTATCCCTTAAAAGTCGCCTCATAATACGAATGTCAGCATCCGTGTCAACAAATACTTTAATGTCCATCATACTGCGTAAACGCTCATCTTCTAGAATTAAAATCCCTTCTAAAATAATGACGTCTTTCGGTTCGATTTCCAGTACTTCCTTTGCACGTGTATGCTGCGCATAGTCATATGCAGGTTTGTAAATAGGCGTGCGATCAACAAGCTGTCTCAGGTGAGCATAAAGCAACTCATTGTCAAATGCAAGCGGATGATCGTAATTTGTTTTTAATCGGTCTTCAAACGCAAGATGATCTTGATTCTTATAGTAAGCATCTTGTTCAATCAAAACAATAGAAGATTGGTTAAATTGATTAAAAATTTCTTTTGCAACGGTTGTTTTGCCAGAACCAGTACCACCAGCTACCCCTATAATAACAGGTCTATTTTGATTTATTGTCATAATCTTCCCTCTTTATTCTCGTACTACAAGCTATACCGTCTCCGATTGGAATAATGGATGTGTAAAACTCAGTGTGTTGACTAAGCCATTCATTGTAGTGCTTTATTTTTGAAACCAGCTTTTGAATTCGCTTAGGCTCCATAGATAAATCTTGTTTAGCTACAAGCCCTCTAAATAAAATATTATCACTTAAGATAACACCATTATCTGATAAAAGCGGTTCAAACTGTTCAAAGAATGCTTGATATTTTCCTTTAGCAGCATCAATAAAAATACTGTCAAAAGGAAGGTAGGGTGTAAGCAAATGAACGGCATCTTCTGCATCAGCCAGATAAGGAATAATTCGGTCCGATAGTCCCGCCCGTTCAATATGAGCTACAGCTTGTTCGTAGCGGTGCTCATCCCGCTCAATGGTAATAATGGTTGTTGAAGGAAGCGCTTCCGCTAATCGTATAGCAGAATAACCAATCGCTGTCCCTACTTCTAAAATTCGCTTTGGTTGCTGTGCTTGCAAAATGGAAACCATTGCGCTTAATGACAGTTCATCCATAATCGGCACGTTTTCTTTGCGAGCCAATGCTTCCATTTCAAGAACCAGTTTGCTTTTTGCACGGTTTAAAGATGCAATATATGAGATCATTTCTTCATTTATCATGTACGTTCGAACATCCTTTTACGAAAAAAGCATGGGAGCACGTTGCTCCCTATGCTTACTTTATTCAGTATCCTCTGCTGCCTCTTGCCATTCATGACGATACGTATCTCTTGCCTCTAAATGAGCATCATACTCTTCATTATAAATAATCTCGCCATTATAACGGGCATAAAAGTAAAGATAATTTGTTTCATTTGGATCAGCTGCCGCAACGAGCGCTTCCTCTCGCACAGTAGAAATTGGACCTGGCGGTAAACCTGTATGCTGATACGTATTATAAGGTGAATCTACCTCTAAATCGTCATATGTGGTCATATAAATATGTTCCCCTTGCGCATAGGCAACCGTAGGATCTACTTGTAGCATCATACCTTCATTTAAACGATTATGCAAGACTCCAGCAATCGTAAAACGATCTTCTCTTTCCCTTGCCTCACGTTCTACGATGGAGCCAATCGTCAAAAGTTCATGAAATGTATAGTCACTGGCATTAATGATTCCTTGTCTTTCATTATAAACAATTTGCATTTGGTCGAGCATTGAACGTACAACCGCTTCAATGTCAGGCTGTTCCTCATCGAACTGATAGCTAGCAGGAAAGAGATAGCCCTCAAGTGGGTGATGAATGTCTTCATCTAAAATTTCTTCCGTTAGCATGTCGTATTCTTCAATAAGTGATTGAACAAATTCTTCATCATCGATAAACGAAAAGATATCGTCTTGACTATCACCTGTAAATTCACTTAGACGTTCTGTAATCGTGTTTAGTGTTAGTCCTTCTGGAATGACAATCGTCGTCGTCGCTTCTGCCATAACAAGACCATCTTTTAATTCTTCGATAATTTCATCAGTATTCATTGATGTATTGAGTGAATAGGTTCCTGCTTGGAAACCTGATTCGTTTTTATACCTTGTATAATAGCGAAAGAACGTTGCATTTCTAATAACACCCTCATCTTCTAAGATTTGTGCAATTTGTGAAGTAGAGGTATTTACTGGAATGTGAACTTCAACATCCTGTCCGTCATCACTTGCATCGACAGGCTTTAATGCATTAACAAAGTACGTATAACCGCCAATGATAACAGCAAGTACAACGACAAAAAAAGCCGACAGACTGATGAAGACAATCTTTCGAACTGTCTTTGCCTGAGATGCACGCTCTTGATAAACATCATTAGCTTTATATTTCTTTTCTTTTGACATTAATTGCCTCCTCACTCGTCCAATTATACAATAGTTTTCTGCTTTCTTGTATAGGGGAATTGGACGATGTGCAGCATACACATACGGATGAACCCGTGCAACGCCTGCACGGGTTATGTGCTATTTACTCGTCTTCTTCCTCAGAAAATGTATTCAACATTTCTTCAATCATTTCCCACTCTTCATCTGTTTCAACTGGGAAGAAGGCAATATCATTGTCTTCATCTTCACGATCTTCGTAACGGAAAGCAAATACTTCTACTTCCTCATCGTCATCCTCTTCTTCGCCAACTGGAACTAAAACCATATACGATTTGTTTGTTTCATCAACCGTAAAACGGAATAGTTCATCAAATAAGTGCTCCGTACCTTCTTCATCTGGAATAACAAAACGCTCTTTTTCTTCTTGTGCCATGTAAAAAACCTACCTTTTTTCTATTTAGTGTATGAACGTCGATCGAGATACCCTTGCAGGATTAAACGAGCCGCCATCTGGTCAATCACTTTTTTGCGTTTCTTTCGACTAACATCTGCATCAACTAACACACGCTCAGCGGCCATCGTTGTTAAACGCTCGTCCCAAAGCTCGGTATGAATGGAAACATATTCTGACAACTGTGCGACGAACTGTTCACTTCTTTGGCCACTTGCCCCGATGGTTCCATCCATATTTTTAGGATAACCAACAACAACAGTTTGAACAGCATGCTCTTCTATTAAAGATACAATTTGTTTAAAGTCCTCTGCTTCATTCGATTCATTTCTTCTAATCGTTTTCAAACCTTGAGCAGTCCAACCAAATGCATCACTTAATGCAATGCCAATCGTTTTCGTCCCTACATCTAGTCCGAGTATTTTCATTTAATTGTTTTTCCCTGCTCCTTTAAATAAGATTTAACCAATGTTTCAATCAGTTCATCTCGTTCAAGTTTGCGAATGAGTGTACGTGCATCTTTATGTCTTGGTATATAGGCCGGGTCGCCAGACAAGAGGTAGCCTACAATTTGATTAATTGGATTATACCCTTTTTCCTCAAGTGCATCATAAACAGATAAGAGCACTTCACGAACGTCTTTATCAAAGGAATCATCATTAAAGTTAAATTGCATCGTATTATCCATTGAACTCAATTGCTCTCACCTCTTTTATTTTAGTAATAGAAGGTTTGCTCAAATACAGTATCGTCTTCATTGTACAACAGATTGGTTCAATTAGGAAATTAAATTGACATGTTCCTTCACATAGTTTAACGCATCTTGAAGTTTCGATGGATCTTTACCACCAGCTTGAGCCATATCAGGACGGCCGCCACCGCCACCGCCAGTTCGACTTGCTACTTCTTTAATTAATTTCCCAGCATGGAGACCTTCACTTATCGCTGCTTTCGTAACACCTGCAACAAGTGACACTTTATCACCTGTTTTCGCTCCTAGTACAATAACTGCTTTACGATCCTCTTGCTTTAAAGAATCGACCATTGCGCGTAATGAATCCATATCTTTTGCTTGTACGACTTCCGCCAATACTGAAATGCCATTAATCTCTTCTGCTTTATCAAGCAATTGCCCTGCTTCTTTTTGAGCAAGTCGTGCAGTTAATGACTCATTTTCACGATTTAATTCACGTAAATCTTGTTGTAATGCATCGATTCTTGCAGGTACATCTCGTAGCTGTTTTACTTTCAAACGCTCTTGCGCATCCGTTAACAATGATAATTGATCGTTAACAAAGTCATAAGCTCCTTTTGATGTCACTGCTTCAATTCGTCGGACTCCTGCACCAATACCAGATTCGCTAACGAGCTTAAATAAGCCAATTTCAGCTGAATTGCGAACGTGACAACCTCCGCATAACTCTAAGCTATAATCGCCAATTTGAACAAGTCGCACTTCATCACCATATTTTTCACCGAAAAGCGCCATCGCGCCTTTTTCTTTCGCAGTTGCAAGAGACTCAGTCGTAATCGAGACCGGCAGTGCTTGCCAAATTTTTTCGTTTACAAGCTGTTCGATTTGCGCAAGCTCATTTGGCGTCACTTGACCAAAATGAGAAAAATCAAAGCGAAGTCGATCTCCGTTTACAAGAGAACCTGCTTGATTAACGTGCTCTCCAAGAACATCTTTCAAGGCTTGGTGAAGCAAATGCGTTGCCGTATGATTTTTCACAATGTCTAACCGTTCTCTTACTTCAATACGTGCTTGAACTTTATCACCTTGTTGAAGAGTGCCTGACTCCATTTCAACTGTGTGCAAATGTTGGCCATTTGGCGCTTTTTTAACATCTCGTACGCGTCCTTGTCCTTTATCTGTATAGAGAACACCTTGATCCGCTACTTGACCACCGCTTTCGGCATAAAAAGGGGTTTCGTCTAAGATAATTGAAACCGTATCGCCTAATTGCGCCACATCGATGGTTTCTTTGTCTTTTATCATGACGTTAATTGTAGAGGTCGTTTCCGTATACTCATAGCCTACGAACATACTTGGTGTTTTTAAATCACCAAACACATCTTCTTGAACACCCATTGATGCGCTTTCCTGCCTAGCGGCACGTGCACGGTTACGCTGTGCTTCCATCTCCTTTTCAAATTCTTCACGATGAATGTGAAGCCCCTCTTCTTCCACATATTCTTCGGTTAAA
Organism: Shouchella hunanensis; assembly: GCF_028735875.1. Taxonomy (GTDB): domain Bacteria; phylum Bacillota; class Bacilli; order Bacillales; family Bacillaceae_D; genus Shouchella; species Shouchella hunanensis. Next base: position 3,046,108 of record NZ_CP117834.1, on the reverse strand, counting down.
TCAACCGGGAAACCGTATGTGTCGTATAAGCGAAACACATCTTTACCCGTAATCGTCTGTTCATTGTTTTCTTTTGCCTTTTTCATAATCTCACTTAAGATCACTAATCCTTCATGGAGTGTTTCGTGAAAACGTTCTTCCTCTGTGCGAATCACACGTTGAATAAACGCTTTCTTTTCGTTAACTTCTGGATAGAAATCTTCCATGATAGCACCAACTACTGGTACGAGGGTATGCATGAACGGCTTTTCAATCCCAATTGTTTTTGCAAAGCGTACCGCACGTCTAAGTAAACGTCTTAGCACGTAGCCTCTTCCTTCGTTTGACGGAAGTGCGCCATCCCCAATTGCAAATGCAACTGTTCGAATATGATCCACTACCACTTTATAAGCTGTATCTACTGCTTCATTACCATTATTATAAGGGGCGTTTGCTAATTTCTCGGTCTCTTTAATAATTGGTAAGAACAAATCTGTATCAAAATTTGTTTTTGCATCTTGAATGACAGATACCATTCGCTCTAGTCCCATCCCAGTATCAATGTTTTTCTTCGGTAATGGTGTATAGGTACCATCTGCATTGTGATTAAATTGCGAGAAAACTAAATTCCAAATTTCTAAATAACGCTCATTTTCTCCCCCTGGGTACAACTCAGGGTCTTTCGGATCGTTGCCATAGCTTGGACCACGATCATAAAAAATTTCCGAGTTTGGTCCACTTGGCCCTTCACCAATATCCCAAAAATTCCCTTCTAAACGAATAATTCGTTCTTCAGGTACACCCACTTTTTCAATCCATAATTTATACGCTTCATGATCTTCAGGGTGAACTGTAACCGATAGTTTCTCTTTATCAAAGCCAATCCATTGATCACTTGTGAGAAATTCCCAACTCCAAATAATCGCTTCTTCTTTAAAATAATCACCAATTGAAAAGTTGCCAAGCATTTCAAAGAAGGTATGGTGACGAGCCGTTTTTCCAACAATTTCAATATCATTCGTTCGAATCGATTTTTGAGCGTTAACGATACGTGGGTTTTCAGGAATTATACGACCATCAAAATATTTTTTCAATGTAGCCACTCCGCTGTTAATCCATAGTAAACTAGGATCTTCAAACGGGACTAATGATGCACTCGGCTCTACAGAGTGACCTTTTTCTTTAAAGAAATCAATAAACATTTGTCGCACTTGTGCTGAAGTTAATTTCTTCATTTTTGGACTCATCTCCTTTATGTATAAAAACAAATAAAACAATCCCTTCCCTGTAAAGGGACGAGATTGTTTTCACGCGGTACCACCCTTAATTATAACAAGAATTCTCTTATTATCACTTAAGTCCTTTAACGCAGGTAACGGCGATATACTCGCTACTCCAGAATAGCATTCCGCATTTCTTCGTTAATGCTTTTTTCAGCCAAGAAAGCATCTCTCTTTAAACGGGCTAATGCGTACTCGTTCTTTCATTGTAATTATTCATTATGCATGTACGTAACTTGATTCACGAAGATTATAGCGCGCAAGTCTTCAAAAGTCAATTAAACTCCACTTCCCCCTTTATATACGTCCGGATGTGAAGCAAGGTAACTTTTGCGATAGCTGTTACTGGCACAGCAACAAGTAATCCAACAATTCCTCCTACCTCCACTCCTACAAGTAGCGCTAAGATGATTAAAATTGGGTGCAGATGAACCGTTTTTCCTACAATTAGCGGGGACAACACGTTTCCTTCTATTTGCTGTGTCACAAAGATACTAATAGCAGTAAAAAGCGCTAACGATGGAGATACGAGTAAGGCTGAGCCAACTGCTGGGATGGCTCCGATAAAAGCGCCGAAATATGGAATAAAATTTGTTGCCCCAATAAAAATACCAAGTAAAAAGGCATACGGCACGCCTAAAATAAGAAGGGCAATCGTTGATAAACCGCCAACGCAAAGGGCAACAAGTAATTGTCCACGCAAATACGATCCAAACGTTTTATCCACGTCTTTTAAATAAAGGCGTGTCATGGTTCGCCATTTTCTCGGTGTTACATAAAAACCGACTCGTTGTAATAGAGTAAAATCTTTTAACAAATAAAAGACAAGAAATGGAACCACAATCCATAATACGCTGGATTGTATTACCGTCAAAATAAAGGACTCTAGCTGATCTAACCCTTTTGCTGTAAATTGTTCTACTTTTTCGGACCAGTCTCCTACATGCTCTCGTAAGGGATCCGGTAAACCCTCCGTTTTTTCTTGATAAGTAAGAAGCATCGCTTTTATGGAACCAATATGTTGAGGCAGTACCACCATTGCCTCTTGTACTTGTCTTACAACGATTGGTATTCCTAAAAAAAGAAGAGCTGCTACAACTAGGATAAAAAAAAGAAACAGCAAAGCCGTTGCCACACTTCGATTCATGCCGGAATGTACGGCTTTCTCAATTAACGGATGCAACAAATACGCAATTAATATGGATACAAGAATAGGCCAAATAAGCGGCTGTACGACAGCGAGAAGTGGCTGAATATATGTAAGCAAGTATAATACAAGTAAAAAGAATACTAACATAATAAGCCATTTCGACCATTTTAATACGTCTGCAACTAGTAAGTCCCGCTTCAATCGGTTCACCCCTCTCTTTCATTTAGAATGCGCAACTTGAAGGTAAATTAACAAAAAAAGAACATGGAATGAAGATCCATGTTCTTGATAAGCACAGCTATTAGTGAAACATTTTTTTCACTTTTTTCTTTGTTTTTTTCCATGTTTTTCCGTTCATTAACTTCTTATCCGCTTCCATGATCGGTTCAAAGAAATTGTATACTTTCTTTTTCGCCTTCTTATCGTTCATTGAATACCAAGCAGCCCCAAGACCAATTACCATTAATGGCGCAATGGATTTACGCAAGATCGATTCACCTCGATTCTTTATAAATCTATTTGTCTTTCTTCTTCTGCAAATAAATCATCGAGCGAACTCAAAGACCCATCTTCCTCTACTTGATGAAGCATTAATGTTCCTTTAACAAGGCTCATTTCAATGAAACAGTGCCAACAGTAATATTGATTTGTGCCAATTTTACCAATATCTTTTAAATGGCAATTCGGACATCGCATTATAGGTGCCTCCTCTACAGAGACAAGATCGCTCGTTCCTTACAAAGAAGTAAGTCATGACCTTTCACAACTTTTCGACCTTCTTTAATATCCGACAACCAGCCATCTGTCACTTCATACCCTACGATGGTGCCCACTTCCATTGAAAAATATACATCTTCTGCTAAACCAAGCATATCGCCTTCTGAGGATAAGACAGGCTTCCCCTTAAACTTTTTGCGGCTTGTACAAATAGGATCATAATGCTTATGCGTATCCGCAACATTCTCCACTTTTGAGTCTTCATCAATCATAACGGCTTGTTCGCCGAGATGCTGAATGGCTTCAAAAGGAAGAAAACCATGGTGATGAAGTAAGGCGTGGTTTCGCTTAATCATAAACCCTACTATTCGACCATCACACATACAGCCGTCACAAATTTGTCCGATCTCTTTGCCATTTACCATGGAAACAATTGGTAGACCAATCACTCCCTGCATCGTTCGCAAAAGCTGCACCACCTCTCCGAACAGTTATAATGTATGTACCTTCTCCTTCCTTATCCCCGGAGATGGTTACCAGCTACATCATTCGTTCTTGAAGTCGGTCTTTTAATAATGATTGCCTGCCGTCATTACTTTTTTGAATCGCTTGTTCAAATGTATTTATATCACCGCATAAAAGTAAGAACTGCTTTGCTCTTGTAATCCCCGTGTATAACAAATTCCGTCGTAGCATGCGTTGATAATTCCCAACGACCGGCATGACGACAATAGGAAATTCACTCCCTTGAGCTTTATGAATAGAAGAACAATAGGCATGGGTTAATTGAGTGAAGTCTTTTTTCTCGTACGTCACTTCTAATCCATCGAATGATACAACGAGCTGGTCTTTTTTCTCCGTCGTTTCTTTGGCATAAAGGACAGCTACAATTTCTCCTCTGTCTCCATTAAAGACGTTTTCTTCTGCATTATTCACAAGTTGAAGCACCATGTCACCTTTACGAAAAATAACATCACCGAAAGGTAGTTCTCTCCGGCCTTCTTTAGCTGGATTAAAGAGTGTTTGCAACATTGTATTTAACTCAATAATGCCAGCTCCACCCCGATAGATCGGAGCTAATACTTGAATTTCCCTGGGACTATAGCCTTTTGTTAGTGCATTTTCACATATTTGCCAAACAGCTTGCTTCACTTGATGGGTGTGACAGGAGAAGAAGCGTAAATCAGGTTTTTTTGCGGTAAGATCAGTTGGCAAATGACCATCTTTCATGGAATGAGCTAGCTCAATAATGGATGAACCTTCGGCCTGTCGATAAATTTCGCTTAACTGAACGGTGGGAATAACATTCGCATCAAGCAAATCTTTTAGTACTTGTCCTGGACCAACAGATGGTAATTGATTTTCATCACCGACAAGAATGACTTGCATCCCTTTTGGAATCGCTTTAAACAACTGATTGGCCACCCATGCATCAACCATGGACATTTCATCTACAATTAACAGTTCACCTTCGAGCTGATCGTGATCTCCTTTATCAAAACCTGTAGTGCTTCCTTTCCAGCCAAGTAAGCTATGAATTGTACCAGCAGCTAGCTCGGTTGCTTCAGCCATTCGTTTCGCTGCACGCCCCGTAGGCGCAGCTAGCTTGATTGGCAAAGACCGATTGTCTTTTTCACCATTTCCTTGCCCATCAAGATTCACACCTTGTAAACGTGCATAAGATTCTACAATTCCTTTTATAACGGTGGTTTTCCCTGTACCTGGGCCTCCAGTCAACAGCATGATAGGTGAATGAAGTGCCTTTTCTATTGCTTCTTTTTGTAAAGGAGAATACGTTACATTATGATTTTCTTCCAGCTCACCAAGGGTTTTTTCCATATCTGCTTGCGTAAATTCAGATTTAAGCTCATAGGATTTAATCCGCATAATATTTTGCGCGATTCCTCGCTCCGCATAAAAAAGGGATTTCATATAAATACGGTCATGCTCTGTTACAACAAGACCATCTTCATTCATTTCTTTGATGATTTGTTGAACGGTCTCACCACTTACAGGCTTAGTTGGCGTATGTAACAATAGCACAACCTCTTGAACAAACGAGTCCGTATAAAGAAAAAGGTGCCCATCTTGAATACTTAATTCATTAATTAAATATAAGATGCCCGCACGCACGCGTTCCGGATGATCCCCAGTTAAGCCAATGGCTGCCCCAAGCTGATCGGCGCGGCGAAAACCAACTCCTTCTACGTCTTTTATTAATAAATATGGATTAGTACGAATAATATCAAGTGCTTGAAGTTTATACGCGCGATACACATTCATTGATAGCTCTGTCCCAAAGCCATATTGAGATAACTGAATAATAACTTGTTCGGCTCCTTGATGTTCTAATAAACGTTGATGAAGCATCATAGCATTCTCTTTTTTCAACTTTGGCACTCGATCAAGAACATGCTGATCTTCAATAATAAGCGAAATTGCGCGTTCACCTAGTTCATTAACAATCGTTTCGGCTGTTTTCGTTCCAATACCAGGAAAACGATCACTTGAAAGAAATTTAATAATACCATTTTTCGTTTTAGGCATTTCCCTTTTAAATGTCTCAACTTTATATTGTGTACCAAACTTTGGGTGTTCGGTAACCTGTCCAAAAAACGAATACGTTTCGTCCATCTCAAGCTCTGGAAGGTGACCGACTATTGTTGTTTTCTTCGCTTCAATTTGTTCATTCGTTTTATCAATTTTAACAGTAGCAACCGTATAATCATTTTCAGCATTACGGAATAGCACGTGTGTCACTTTTCCTTTAATGTATCTTCCTGTTTCTTCAACATCCATAAGCAGACACTCACCCTTTGTTCAGTGCATCTTCTACAACACGTTTCGCATTTCCAGCAAGTAAATGGTCCTCTTGATTCGTTAGAGCTAAGTCAAAACATTTTAGTGCTTCTTCTACTCTTTCTGAAGACAAATGAATGACACCAAGGTTGTAATAGGCATCCGCATGAGTTGAGTCTTGTTTTATTACGTCAATAAATAGCGCTTCTGCTTCTGCTAGCTGGTTTTGTTGTGCAAGGCAGAGACCATATTGAAATGTAATCTCCAGATCGTCTGCTTGCAATTCATGTGCACGACTTAAATTAGCCTGTGCATGAGCAAGGGAACCTAACTGATAATGGGACATCCCAAGCATATAAAATAAGTCAGCATCCGCTAACCCTTTTTGTTGTGCTGTAAGAAAATGTTTTATCGCTTCTTGGTAATGCTCGTCTTCATACGCAAGCACACCAAGGCTATAATAGGCGGTGGTCGCGTTCTTATCTAGTTCAATTGCACGCTCATTAAAGACAACGGCCCGTTCTCGGTCACCAAGCACACGTAAAAGGTTCGCCATATTTAAATAGCCTTCTGGCGCTTTTGGGTTTTCTTCAATATAGACAGTAAACACCTTTGCTGCCTCTTCATAGTTCGCTTCCTTCATAAATGCAATTCCTGTTGATAAATCCATTTATACATACCCCCTTGAAAAAAGGAAAACGCCTTTAGACGTTTTCCCGTATAACCTCATCAATTGTTCCTCCACCGAGGCAACGTTCTTGATCATATAACACGACTGCCTGTCCTGGTGTAATCGCACGTTGTTTCTCATGGAAGAGAATATCAACCTGTCCGTTTTCTCGTGGAATAACCGTGACCCATTGATCATCTTGACGATACCGAAACTTTGCTTTACATGTAAATTCAGCATCTGGTTCACTCATAATCCAGTTCATTCCTACTGCTTTTAAACCAGAAGAGTATAACCCTTCATGATGAAAGCCTTGTCCAACGATTAATACGTTTCGTTCTAAGTCTTTATCAATAACAAACCAAGGTTCACCGGCACCACCTATTCCTAATCCCTGCCTTTGTCCTAATGTATAGTACATTAATCCATCATGCTCGCCCTTCACTTCACCATCAACGGTTTGCATTTCGCCAGGTTGAGCAGGAATAAACGTTTGTAAAAATTCTTTAAAATCTCGCTCGCCAATAAAACAAATGCCTGTACTATCTTTCTTTTTCGCTGTTGCTAGCCCAGCCTCTTCCGCTTTCTTTCGTACATCTGCTTTCGCCATATGACCAAGCGGGAACATCACTTTAGATAATTGCTTCTGACTTAAAGCATTCAAAAAGTATGTTTGATCTTTATTAGCATCAGCACCTTTTAGTAATTGATACTCCCCATCTTTATAATCAATTTGCGCATAGTGCCCTGTTGCTACATAATCAGCCCCAAGAGCGATTGCGTGATTCAAAAATGCTTTAAATTTAATTTCTTTGTTACACATAACATCTGGATTTGGCGTGCGCCCAGATTTGTATTCATCTAAAAAGTACGTAAATACTTTGTCCCAATACTCTTTTTCAAAATTGACCGCATAATAAGGAATATCAAGCTGTTGAGCAACACGCTCCACATCCTCATAATCTTCTGTTGCAGAGCAAAAGCCTGAATCGTTTGTATCGTCCCAGTTTTTCATGAAGATCCCAATGACGTCATAGCCTTGCTCTTTTAAGACAAGTGCTGTAACAGAAGAATCGACGCCACCAGACATTCCGACGACAACTCGAGTCTCTTCTGGTTTTTTCATACATTTTCCCTCGCTTATTTAATCTATTCGATAAAATCATCTCGGCTTTGTTCTGCCTTGACAATTGTAGCTATTTTACTAAATGCTTCTATCGTTTCGCTTTCTTCATTAGTTAATCCAAAGCTAAAGCGAATCGCTTCCACTACTCTATGGTTACCTTTTCCATACATCGCTTCTATAACATGGGATGGAACCAGTGTACCAGCTGTACAAGCAGAACCTCCAGATGCAACAATGCCCGCTAGATCAAGTTTCATTAGTAATGTTTCAGTCTTAACGTCACGAAAACTCACATTAAGAATGTGGGCTAAACGCGTTTTCGATCCGTTTAGTACATACTCTACACCATGAGCATCCATTATTTCTATAAATGCGGCTTGGAAAGTATTGTACTTTTGCTGATTGACGTCCTGTTGCTCTTTTGCAAGCTCAATCGCTTTTGAAAAACCAACAATACCCGGTACATTTTCTGTGCCGGCACGACGTTTCCGCTCTTGTTCACCACCATAGGTCGTTGCATCAAGGGTCAATGCTTTTGATACATATAAACACCCTACACCTTTTGGTCCGTTCACCTTATGACTAGCAAGTGAAAGCATATCAACACCTAACAACTGACGATCAAGGGTTTTTAATCCTGCAGCCTGAACAGCATCTGTGTGAAAAACGGCTTGGTGAGATTTAAGAATGGCTCCGATTTCTTCTATTGGTTGTATTGTTCCGACCTCATTATTACCATACATAATAGATACCAATATGGTCTCTTCTGTTAATGCCGCTTCTATATCGTTAGCTGATACTCTTCCAGTTGTATCCACGTCAACATAGGTAATCGTAAATCCTTCTCTTTCAAGTTGCTTCATCGTGTGTAATACTGCATGATGCTCAATTTTAGATGTAATCAAATGCTTTCCCTTCATTTGATTCGCTCTAGCGTATCCAAGCAGTGCAAGGTTGTTCGCCTCTGTACCACCACTTGTAAAAATTATTTCATCCGTACTAGCATGAATATGTGTGGCTAAACGATGTCGAGCATCCGTTAATGCTTGTTTTGCTCGACGCCCAAATCGATGACTACTCGATGGGTTGCCGAACACTTCTGTATAATATGGAATCATCGCCTCAATCACTTGTGGGTGAACCGATGAGGTAGCAGCATGATCAAAATAGTATTCGTTCATTCCATCACCTTTTTAAATGTAAAACATGTAATAATCTTGCTCGCCATCTTCTTTAAAGTTCGCTAAATCCGAGAGCGTTGTTGTATCAAGCACGTCTTTAACAGCATCTCTTATTTTAATCCAGAGATCGCGTTTAGCCGGCTCTTCATCATCCAACACTTCCACCGGGCTAATCGGTCCTTCCAATACACGGATAATATCACCAGCTGTAATCTCTTCTGGCTGCTTTGCTAGCTTATAGCCGCCGTACGCACCACGCACACTTTTTACCAGAGTTGCATTTCGAAGCGGGGCAATTAGTTGCTCTAAATAATGTTCAGATAGATTGTATTCTTGTGCAATTGACTTTAATGAAATGGGACCTTCCCCTTCTTTTTTTGCTAGTGCCATCATAATTGTCAATCCGTAGCGACCTTTTGTCGATATTTTCATAATGAGTAGCTCCTTTAAATCGTTTCCTATCCAATTCGTTCACGTATTCGCTCACATTATTTCTCCATATCATATTATAGCATGATTTCTTATCTGATTAATAGGTTGAGTGCTTTTCGATTTGCTCTCGAAAATAAAGATAAGCTACACTGTAAACAGAATGAGTGAGTCAGGAGGATACGAATGAAACAAAAACCACTTGCTTTTCGAATGAGGCCGACTTCTATTGATGATGTAATCGGTCAAGAACGCTTGTTAGGTGAAGGAAAATTATTACGCCGCATGGTGGAAGCAAACCAACTTTCATCAATGGTCTTATATGGTCCTCCCGGCACTGGAAAAACGTCTATAGCGAGTGCCATTGCTGGTACAAGTGGCCATCATTATCGCCTTTTAAATGCCACCGTCCATAATAAAAAAGATATGGAAACGGTCGTAGCTGAAGCAAAAATGTATGGATCCATCATTCTCATATTAGACGAAGTTCATCGACTCGATAAAGCGAAACAAGACTTTTTATTGCCACATTTAGAAAGTGGCTTAATACTGCTAATTGGTGCTACAACGGCCAATCCTTATCACTCTATTAATCCTGCTATTCGAAGCCGTTGTCATATATTTGAGCTTGAACAATTAAATCCAGTTGAAATTGAACAAGCACTTCACCGAGCTTTAACTGACAATGAACATGGGCTTGGTCATGAGAAAATTGACATTGATGCTAAGGCGATTACACATTTAGCTCTTGCTTGCGGTGGTGATGTACGAGCTGGATTAAATGCTCTCGAACTCGCGGTTCTTTCGACTCCAAAAGATGAAAATGGCATTCGATCTATTCCGTTAGAAACAGCAGAACAAAGTATCCAAAAGAAAAGCATTCAGCATGACAAAGATGGTGATGGCCACTATGATGTTTTGTCTGCTTTTCAAAAATCCATTCGCGGGAGCGATGTTGATGCAAGTTTACACTATCTTGCTCGATTATTAGAAGCAGGAGATTTAGTTAGTATTCACCGCCGCCTTCTTGTTATTGCATATGAAGATATCGGACTGGCAAACCCTCAAGCTGGTTCACGCACATTAACTGCGATTGAAGCGGCAGAACGTATCGGTCTACCCGAGGCACGAATCCCATTGGCGAATGCTGTGATTGAACTGGCTCTATCACCTAAAAGTAATCGTGCCTATAAAGGAATCGATGCTGCTATAGCGGCGCTTCGCGAAGGAGGAAACGCAACAATTCCGCTACATTTAAAAGACGCGCATTATCAAGGTGCTAAAAACTTAGGTAGAGGTACTGAGTATAAGTATCCGCATGACTTTGACGGAGGTTGGGTAAAGCAACAATATTTACCGGATGCTTTTAAAAATCACCACTATTATGAGCCAAATCACGACAATAAATTTGAACATGCGCTTGCTGCACTTTACGAAAAGCGGCAGTAACAACTTTTGAATCTTCTAGAATTCTTTTCTCTCTCCTTTATTACTAGCCTAGTATAAAAAAAGAAAACTCTGGTTAAAGTAATAGCAAGACATAATTGCTAGGAGTTGAGATAATGAAAATAAGACAAGATGCGTGGTCACACGAAGATGACGTATTATTAGCGGATACAGTACTTTCCCATATAAAAGATGGAAGCACTCAATTAAAAGCTTTTGATGAAGTAGGCGATGCGTTAAATCGAACATCAGCTGCTTGCGGATTCCGATGGAATGCCGTTATACGACAAAAGCACTTAAGTACAATTGAAGAAGCGAAACGAGAAAGAAAGATGCGTAAACGTATGGTCGCCGCACCTTTTTCAACAAGCTATCAGAAGCTTGAAGCGAGACCGTTTGAATCTATACAGCCAACTAAGCAATTCAATGAAAACGAACCGTCAATGGAATCAATTATTGCCCAATTAAAGACATTTGACCTAGGGGCTTCTAGTTCATTAAAAGAAGAGAACCAAAGGTTACGTCAAAAACTACAAACAGCACAAGCGCATATCGGAGAATTAGAAAAGCAATTATCGAGAAATAAGCAAGAGCACAGCATGATTGAAGAAGATTATCAATCACTTATCTCCATTATGAATCGTGCAAGAAGAATGGCTATTTTAGAGGAAGATTTAGATGATCAAGTCGCGTTTCGAATGGAGACGAACGGAAATCTTGAAAAAATCGATTAAACAAAAAAAGCCTTGCTAAGGCTTTTTTTGTTTGTTAGTTTTGACGGTTAATGGTTATTCCCTCTAACAAGTTTGTAATAACATGTCCAGCCATAATTAATCCTGACACAGATGGCACGAAAGCATTCGAAGACGGAGGAAGCTTTGCTTTACGAATAGTCCCTTGCTCGGCACTTTCTGGCACAATTTCTTGACGGATATCTTCGCGAATCTGAATGGGTTTTTCATCTGAAAATACAACTGCTACCCCTTTTTTAATACCCTCTTTTCGAAGACGTGTGCGAATCACTTTGGCAATAGGATCATAACTCGTTTTTGAAATATCTTCAATACGTAGTCGAGTTGGATCAAGTTTGTTAGCAACACCCATACTTGAAATGAACGGGATCTTACGCTTCCGACATTCTTTTATTAAATGAATTTTATAAGAAATCGTATCACTGGCATCAATGACATAGTCTAAACCGTGAGAAAAGAAATCTTCATATGTCTCTTCTGTGTAGAACATTTTTAAAGCAATGACCTCACAATCTGGATTAATGTCTTGAATTCGCTTAGCCATTAAATCCACCTTTGGTTGACCAACTGTTGACAATAAAGCATGAATTTGCCGATTAACGTTTGTTATATCAACATCATCTTTATCAACGAGTACAATTTTACCAACGCCTGAGCGAGCTAGAGCTTCAGCTGAAAACGAGCCTACCCCACCAATCCCAAGCACCGCAACTGTACTTCCTTTTAATCGATCTAACCCATCATGGCCAATGGCCAGTTCATTTCTTGAAAACTGGTGTAACACGTTCATCAAACTCCTTTACGTTTCCCTTATGCTGTTGTGATTTTATCATATTCTTATAAAAAAGCACATATAAAAAAGCATTCCCTAAGCGGAAATGCTTTTTTCGTGATCCCGATCATGCCGTAGGTAGTTAATGCTTTGAACCTGCCAGGCAGGTGGGTGCTCTGTACCACTTCTTTTACGTCCTCAGCTTCCGAGGCATGTAAGCAAAGCCATAACTACGAGCTCCCTTTTTTAAGGTGTTGGCTCAAAGAATAAAACCCGTACGAACATTTCAGGAATCATTTGATTAACGTTATCATAGCAATTTAATCGACTTTATGCAACTGTTTTCGAAAAATTGTGACTAAAGACACATACGAAGAGTTTCTATTTGTATGTACCCCGTTTGAAAGAGAATGAAACTATCGCATATTATGTGAGTTTTCACAAAAAATATGGTACATTCTTCTTTAAAAGGGGGCTACGTCTATGAGCGCAATTGTAAAGCAACGTTGTATCGAAGTCACACAAGAAATCGGTCTGCTTGAAAAAAGAATCGTCGAAAGTTCCTTTGAGTTAAGCTTGTTTAGCGATCGTATTGAAACAGAATCGGACCGTTTTCCACTTGACAGTGTATTTGATATCTCTTATCGCTTCCCTAGTGATTCACCTGAATCGCTTGGCTTTTTGTATCTACATACAAGTCGAGGTGTCTCCACGTATAAAATCAAAACGTCACCAGAACAATTCATTCAAGAATTTAAAAAACTAGTCCCAGAAACCAAATATCGATTATGATTCACTTTGAACCGTTTCTTTTAACTGTTCCATTTCTGTTAAAAGTGGAAATGTATGAAATGGCGTTGAAAATGGGAGTGGAGTCACAATAAAGACTTTCCCTCCTTTTACTTCATGCTCTCTCCAGACCGTCGTTTTGTCTAAATACGGTTGGATTTTACTTTCATGATTTCCTTTACAAAACCACACTTCCTGTGTCGTTACATTGTCAGCAATTCCCTCTTCAAGCTTCGTTAAGCGATTTGTAAATCTAGGTAGGACATGCTTTTGCTGTTCGTGGAAAACAAAATCTTCAACAACACTATTTGCTGTTGTTTCTTTTCCTGCTCCTGGTCCCGCAAAAATAAGACGTTCCATATCCTTACCTTCAAGTGTTACCGCATTTAAAACGCCACGAATTGGTGCTAACGAGTGTTCTTGATCAATTAAAGCCGGTTTAACAAAACCTTTTAAAGACGTCGCATCAGATTCTAATTTAGCAATTAATTTAAACGATAAATTCAATTCTTTTGCCGCTTGAATATGCCATTGATCAATATGACTTATGCCAACCCGTTCAATATCCTCGGGACAAACCCACTGATCATAACATTGTCGAGCTAGTAAACAGAGCTTGTATACAGCATCCCAACCCTCAACATCAGATGTTGGGTCTTCTTCTGCATACCCTAATTTTTGCGCTTCTCCAAGTGCAGCTTCATATGTGCTACCCTCGCTCATTTTCGTTAAAATATAGTTACTCGTCCCATTCAGAATACCGGCAATCGATTGTATATTTGTTGTCAATAACACACTTTTGAAAACATTCACAATAGGTATAGCCCCACATACAGCTGCATCCCAGCCATAATAAGCTTGATTTTCAAAAGCCAATTGCTCTAATTCTTCACCATGTAATGCGACGAGCTTTTTATTTGCGGATATAACAGATGTTCCTTGTTTCAAAAGAGCCTTCGTATACGTTTTCGTCAGTTCCGTGCCATTAATCGCTTCAAACACAATGTCGTATTTATCTGTATTAAAAAATGTATCCCATGATGAAGTGAATAATGTCGAGTTGACATCCTTATACTTCTCTACATTTTTAACTAGAATGCGAACGATTTCGAATTTTTCTCCGATAATCGATTCAATTTGCTCTCTTGAGCCAATTAACCTTTCATACACACCACTTCCTACTGTTCCATACCCTATTAAGCCTATCTTCATCTCCAACACCCTTTCTCTCTAATACAAAAGCTCCTTTTCTTAGATAAGAAAAGGAGCTTTTCGCCTCCACTTATCTTTCAGAACAAAGTCTGCTGAATGTAGCACCTTAACCTCACACAAGGTTGGTTGCCGGGCTTCGTCGGGTCAGTTCCCTCCACCACTCTCGATAAGATATAAACAAGAATTCTATATGATATTATCCGTCATTATAGATGGAAGGGTTGCGTCTGTCAACCACGCTTCCCTAAAACAGAAAGATTTAAATCGATTAATTGTTCTAAACTAACAGCACCTGGCGCACTAGTCATTAAGTCACTTGCACTCGCTGTTTTCGGAAACGCAATAACCTCTCTTAAGTTCGTCTTTTGAGCTAGTAACATGACGATACGGTCTAATCCTAGTGCGATACCACCGTGAGGAGGCGTACCGTATTCAAATGCTTCGAGCAAAAAGCCAAATTCTTCATTCGCTTGTTCTTTTGTAAAGCCAAGGGTTTCAAACATCTTTTCTTGAAGATCACGCTCATAAATACGCTGTGAACCTCCACCTAATTCATAACCATTTAGTACGAGATCATATGCTTCTGCCCGTACATCATCTGGATTTGATTGGAGTAAATGTAAATCTTCTTTCTTTGGTCTAGTGAAAGGATGGTGTAAAGCAACATATCGTCTTGCTTGCTCATCATATTCAACAAGCGGAAAATCAACAACCCAAAGAAAATTAAATTTAGACGAATCGATAAGATCGAATTCCTTTCCAAATTTCAACCGAAGTGCACCGAGAGAATCAAAGACAACTTGCTTTTTGTCTGCTCCGAAGAACAACAAGTCACCTGGAGTGGCTTGCATGTGCTCGAGCAATGCTTCAGACTGCTCACTGTTAAAGAACTTTGCAATCGGTCCTTTAAGGCCATCTTCTTCTACCTTTAACCAAGCAAGACCTTTTGCTCCGTATGGCTTAACGAAGTCTGTTAAAGCATCTATTTCTTTACGAGATAGCTTGCTTGCCCCTCCAACAAGGTTTAAACCTTTTATAATTCCTTTTGATTCTATCGCTTGTTTAAACACTTTAAACTCAGTATCTTGAAGGACCGTTGTAAGGTCAACAAGCTCCATATCAAAGCGAGTATCTGGTTTATCTGATCCATAACGATTCATTGCATCGTCATATGTCATTCGTTCAAAAGAACCTTCTAATTCTAAACCATGGGTATCAAGCATTAACTTCTTCATAAGCTTCTCTGTCATTGCGAGAACATCCTCTGTTTCTAGGAAGCTTGCTTCAATGTCGATTTGCGTGAATTCAGGTTGACGATCAGCACGTAGATCTTCATCTCTAAAACAGCGAACAATTTGGAAATACTTTTCAAAACCAGACACCATTAAGAGTTGTTTAAAGATTTGTGGTGATTGTGGTAGTGCATAAAATTCACCGTGATGAACACGACTCGGAACTAAATAGTCTCTCGCACCTTCTGGTGTACTCTTCGTCAACATCGGCGTTTCAATTTCTAAGAAGCCGTCGCTATCAAGAAAATCACGCACTGTTTTTGTAATTCGATGTCTGAGTTTAAACGCCTCCTGCATATCAGGACGACGTAAATCTAAATAACGGTATTTTAAGCGCACATCTTCAGAGGCATCTGTATTTGCTTCAATTTGAAACGGAAGTGGTTTAGAAGCGTTTAATAATTCACATTCATGAACATGGATTTCAATTTCGCCGGTTGCAATTTTTGCATTAACAGCTTTTTCATTTCGTTCAACGACGATTCCTTTAATAGAAATCATATATTCATTCCGAACACGATCAGCCTGTTGTAATGCTTGCTCATTAATATCAGGACTACAAACTACTTGAACAAGACCAGAACGATCTCGTATGTCTAAGAAAATAACCTGCCCTAAATCTCTTCTACGCTGTACCCAACCAACAAGCTTTACTTCTTCACCAGCCTGCTGCTTTGTTATTTCTCCACAATGATGTGTTCGTTTACTCACGATTCTGATCCCCCTTTAATACTTTCCCCTAGTTCCATTACAATTGATTGATAAGCAACTGTTTTTTGTTCGCCAGAAACCATGTGACGAATAACGGCTTGTTCATTCGCTAGTTCATCTTCTCCAATAATAATTGTGCACGTCGCTCCATTTCGGTCTGCAGCTTTAAACTGTGCTTTCATTTTTTTTGCCATGTAGTCTTTATCTGCCCGAAAGCCTTGTTTTCTTAAATCATTTAATAAGACAGCCGCTCGTTGATTTGCTTCATCACCTAAAGCAACAATATACGCGTCTAGCTTTGGACGTTCAGGTAAAGTAACACCTTCTGCTTTCATCGCAAGAATAAACCGTTCGATGCTGAATGCAAATCCAATACCAGGTGTTTCTGGTCCACCGAATTCTTGTACAAGACCATTGTAACGCCCACCTCCGCACAAAGTTGTAATAGCACCGAATCCAGGCGCTGTGCTCATTAATTCAAACGCAGTATGATTGTAATAATCTAATCCTCTAACAAGTGTAGCATCTACTTCATAAGCAATGCCTAGCTGGTCTAACGTTTGTTTTACGTTTTCAAAGTATTGACGTGATTCATCATTTAAAAAGTCTAAGATAGCAGGCGCTGTTTTCATTAGCGGATGCTCTCTGTCTTTCTTACAATCGAGAATACGTAATGGATTTTTCGTTAAACGCGTTTGACAGTCTGAACAAAACTCCTCAATCGACGGTTCAAAATGATTAATAAGTGCTTGACGATGAGCGTCACGACTTTCTTTATCACCTAATGAATTAATGACAAGCTTTAAATTGACTAAGCCGAGTCGATTGCAAATTTCAATCAGTAATGCTAATACTTCTGCATCTAAATGCGGGTTTGCACTACCTAATGCTTCAACCCCAAACTGTACGAATTGACGCATTCTTCCTGCTTGTGGCCGCTCGTAACGGAACATTGGTCCTGTATAGTATAGTTTTGTTAGGGCATTCGCTTCTCCATATAACTTGTTCTCTACATAGGATCGTACAACAGATGCCGTTCCTTCTGGGCGAAGCGTTAAGCTTCGATCACCTCGATCCTTAAACGTGTACATTTCTTTTTGAACAATATCCGTTGTATCCCCTACTCCACGGGTAAATACTTCTGTATGCTCAAATATTGGCGTACGAATTTCTTCAAAATGATACGCTTGGCATACTTCTTTAGCTGTTTTTTCAATAAGTTGCCAAACGACAGCATCTTCAGGTAAGATATCTTGCGTTCCTCTTGGCAAACGAATAGACATATGATTTCTCTCCTTTTTAAAAAACAAAAAAACTCTCATCCCAGATGATTACTCATCTGGGACGAGAGTTGAACCCGTGGTGCCACCCAAATTTGAGACTGCGTCTCCTCTTAATCTGTTAACGCCAGCTACGTTTTCCCCTACTAGTGTTTCAGGGAAAAATCCTCAAAGGTGTTCATTCATATCGGTAGATGGAGCTACTCCCAGCCTAAGGCAACTCTCTCTAAGCATCTAGAATCCGCTATTACTATTCCTCGTCAATGGTTCATTTTGCCGTTTTTAATTAGTTGCTTATAACTATACGAAATGATAGCACGCTCGTCAATAGCTAATTTCTCATCAGAGCTTTCTTCATAAAAATAATTTCATTTGGTGTTACGCCGCATTCTAACCGAGCATAAGCAGTAATGGCTTCATGCTGTTGGATTCGATCCATTGAGTCCTGAATGGCTTTTCGCACTTCTTGCTTTCCATGGACACGCATTGGCAACCGCTCCTAATAATGACTTCTCTATAGGATAGCCATTGCCTAACGTTTTAAAACCCCAAATTTCGAAAAAAAGAACTAATTCTTACTAGCATCATAAATTTGTTCAATGATCGACGTAACTTGCTGTGCTTCATACGGTTTGACAAGTGACTCTTCACGCCCAAGACAAGCATGAACAAAATTACGAGCTTGAGCGATTCCCTCATTGCTCTCTCCAGCAATCCAATCGGCGTTCATCGTCGACATCATGCCTGAAGACGCTTTATTAATTGCTAAAGGAAATACATTAATCCCGCCTGTAGTTCCAGAGATACTAATGGTTTCTTTATCGCTAGGTACATTCGCTGCCCATGATGTTTCGAATAGCATGGTGGCACCATTTTTAAATGCAATATATGCTGTAGCGTGATCCTCTACATCAATTTTCGTTGCGTCATAAGCGCCCCACTCATTTACTTGATCTTCATGTCGACTGACAAGCTCATACGTTTGTCCATTTACACTTTCAATTTCTGGATAGTCGACGAGCCATAACGCCAAATCTAAAAGGTGACACCCATAATCCATTAAACAACCGCCGCCTTGAAGGTCTTTATTAATAAACACGCCCCAGCCCGGCACTTTTCGACGCCTCATGCCCTCGACTCGTATGACAAGAGGATCACCAATCTCTCCGGCTTGAATAAACTTCTTTGCAGCGAGTGCTTCTTTTTTAAATCGATAGTGGTAGCCAATTTGTAATACATTGTTTGTTTCACTTGCTACTTTATCCATTTCAACTGCTTCAGCACTTGTAATGGCCATAGGTTTCTCACAAAAGACATGTTTACCAGCTTGAAGCGCATGAATAACAGATTGATGATGAAATTTATTTGGAGTACAAATCACCACCGCATCGACTTGAGCAAAAAGCTCGCTTTCTGAATTAGCAATAAATGGGATGGCAAATGAGGCTGCTACTTCAGTCGCTCTCTCTTGATTAACATCATAAACACCATAAACTTCAACGTCTTCTATTGTCTGCAAAGCTGGAATGTGACGATTTGTCGCAATCCCACCTACACCTATAATCCCAATTTTCATCTGATCACTCCGACTGCCCTGGTACAGGTTCTAATGGCCGGGCATTTCCGTAAGTAGGATAGGCTCTTTTCGTTGGTGTAGCCCATTTAACTGCATTTTTAATCACTGTTTGCACGTTTTTATCTTTGTATGTTGGAAACGTTTCGTGCCCCGGTCTGAAATAGAAAATTTTCCCATTCCCTCGGTGGAATGTGCAGCCACTTCTAAAAACTTCTCCTCCTTGAAACCAGCTCATAAAGACGATTTCATCAGGATTAGGAATATCAAAGTGCTCTCCATACATTTCTTCTTTTTCTAACTCAAAGTACTCATCAATGCCATCAGCAATCGGGTGGCTTGGACTCACAACCCACAGCCTCTCTTTCTCATCTGCTTCACGCCATTTTAAATCACAGCTCGTCCCCATTAATGTTTTAAAAATCTTTGAGAAGTGACCTGAATGAAGAATAATTAACCCCATTCCTTCTAAAACTCGTTTTTGAACCCGGGTTACAATCTCATCTTTTACTTCATTGTGTGCAATATGTCCCCACCAAATTAAGACATCTGTTTTATTCAAAACCGCTTCCGTTAGTCCATGCTCTTCTTCATCTAAAGTAGCTGTTTTAACGGTATGCTCCTCGTTTAAAAACGATGCAATCGCTCCATGGATGCCTTCCGGATACACACTCGCTACCTTCTCACTTCGTTGTTCATGACGATATTCATTCCAAATTGTAACGTTTGTCATCAATTTAACCCCTTTTCATTATGTTGAATGTCGGATTTGTATTGGTGCCTCTAAAAAAGTCACAGGCTCAAATTGTTCGACTTGATTTGCTAGTAACGCCAACAGCATTTCCATTGTTTGTTTTCCCATTTCAAAAGTAGGCTGATGAATGGTTGTTAATTGCGGTTCTAACAATGTCGCAGTCGGCTGGTTATCAAAGCCTACAACCGCTAGATCTTCTGGAATACGCACATTTTTTATTTTAGCTTCCGCGATAATCCCAGCAGCAATTTCATCACTGCCGGTAATGATGGCATCTGGTCGGTTTGTTAAACCCAATATTGTGCGAAGAATGTTTCGACCATCATCAACAGAATGACCTGAAAATCGCCAGCTCGAATGAACGACTTTTCCTTCCATCTCCATCGCTTGAACAAACCCTTCATACCGATCTTCTGCTAAAGGCGAGCGCACCCCTTCTGGTAAGTGATTCACGTCATACACATTGCAGTATGCAATTGAATGGTAGCCTTTGTGAAGCAAATGTTTCGTTATGGTGGTCATCGCCTTTTTTTGATCAATCGTTATAACTGGCGCCCCATGTAAACCTCTTGGATATTCATTACATAAAACAATGGGCCCATATTGTAAATACGGATAAATCGTCTCCCATTCATTTACAACAGAAGCTAAGATAACACCATCCACTTGCTTTGTACGAAGTAGTTCAAGAAAATGAAGTTCTTGGTCAGCTCTCCCCCGTGTGTTACAGAGAATCATTCGATACGAGTGCATCGTTGCCACTTCATCCATCGCATCTACTACGGCACTAAAAAACGGGTTTACAATGCGGGAAACAAGTACGGCAATAGTCTTTGTCTCCGTCCCTCGCAATCGTTGTGCAGAGGAATTAGGCGTATAACCCAGTTCTTTAATTGCATCTTGGACTGCTTTACGCTTCTTTTCGTCAACATAAGGATGATTATTTAACACTCTTGACACAGTTGACCTGGATACACCTGCTTTTGTCGCCACGTCTTTAATCGTTGACATAATAAAAACGCCCTTTTTGTGAAATCGATTTCATATCGTACACTTTTTATTTTACCGAAATTCACTTGAAAGTCAACTAAAAAATAAACCGTTTTCATTCAAGGTTTTAAACCAACAAAAAACCTCGCAACTTATGCGAGGTCTTCTTATCACCTATGATGTCTCTTTGCTTTCTAAAATAATTGTCACAGGCCCATCGTTGAGTAAGCTAACATCCATATGCTCTCCAAAACGGCCTGTTTCTACTCGTAAGCCTACGTCGCGCAATTGATCATTAAGCGCCTCATAAATCGTTTGAGCATGATCAGGCTTTGCCGCTGCCATAAAGTTAGGACGACGACCTTTTTTTGTTTCCCCGTATAAAGTAAATTGGGATATTGATAAAATCGCACCGCCTATATCCCGAA
Source organism: Shouchella hunanensis (assembly GCF_028735875.1). GTDB lineage: Bacteria > Bacillota > Bacilli > Bacillales > Bacillaceae_D > Shouchella > Shouchella hunanensis. The sequence goes on along the minus strand of NZ_CP117834.1, from coordinate 3,024,778 downwards.
CAGACAGATTCATTTTCCCTTCGTTATCACTAAAAATCCTTAAATTAGCGATCTTATCAACACAATAACGAACATCCTTTTCTTCATCTTCATGAGTCACGCCTACAAGCAAAAGAAGACCGTGATCAATGGAGCCGACCACGGCTTCTTCCACCCTTACGGAGGCATGTTTGACGCGCTGTAAAACAATTCGCATGCCTAATCCACCTCTGCTTTATTAATGCGTTACTCTTCGAACCGAATAAATATCTTTTAATTGTTTAATTCGATCAACAATCTTTTGTAGATGTTGCTTATCTGTAATGGAAATACTCATTTCAACTGTTGCAATTTTATGCTTATGATCTGATCGTCCAGAAACAGAATTAATTTGTGTACGCGTTTCTGTCATTGTGTGTAATACTTCGTTTAAGAAACCATTTCGGTCAAATGCCGTAATTTCAATATCAACATTGTACGATTTAGACGAATGGCGATTCCCTTCCCACTCAACATCTAGTAATCGTGAACTCGATTGTTCTTCACTCACAACATTCGGGCAATCCGATCGGTGAATGGAAACACCTCGACCTTTTGTAATATAGCCGACTATATCATCACCAGGTACAGGCGTACAGCATCTAGCAAGGCGAATAAGCAAATTGTCAACGCCTTTTACATGAACGCCAATTGAATTCGATTTTTTCTTAGTCGTAAATGATTGAATATCATGTAACGCTTCATCTAATGATTGGTTGTCTTGTTCTTGTTCTTTTGCTTTACGCTGCTTCTCCGTCATTCGGTTCACAATTTGCTTTGGACTAATGCCTCCATAGCCGATTGCCGCATACATATCCTCATCGCCTGCAAAACTGAACTTCGTCGTTGCTTCAAGTAAATTTTCTTGAGTAAGAATTTCTTTCGGGTCAAAATCAAGAGCTTTAATTTCTTTCTCAATTAATTCTTTTCCTTTTGCCACGTTTTCTTCTCTTTTTTCTTTCTTAAACCATTGCTTGATTTTGTTTTTCGCATGAGACGATTTGGTTAATTTTAACCAATCTTGACTAGGTCCATATGAGTGTTTAGACGTCATCACTTCAACGATGTCGCCTGTTTTTAACTCATGATCAAGGGGAACCATTTTGCTATTTACTTTTGCGCCGATACACCGGTTTCCAATTTCACTGTGAATGCGATACGCAAAATCAAGCGGTACTGAACCTCTTGGGAGCTCAATAACGTCTCCTTTTGGCGTGAAGACAAACACCATGTCAGAGAAGAGGTCCATTTTCATGGATTCCATGAATTCCTGTGCATCGTTTGTATCCGTTTGTGATTCAATCACATCTCTCAGCCAGCTAAGCTTGTCTTCAAACGAATACCGTTTGCTTGATAAAGTTTTTCCTTCTTTATAAGCCCAATGCGCCGCAACACCGTATTCCGCAACACGGTGCATATCCTCTGTCCGAATTTGAACTTCAAGAGGATCACCGTTCGGTCCTACAACCGTTGTATGGAGCGATTGGTACATATTCGCTTTCGGCATCGCAATGTAATCTTTGAATCGACCTGGCATTGGACGCCAGCACGTATGAATAACGCCTAATACTGCGTAACAGTCTTTTATATTTTTGACGATAATACGAACTGCTAGCAAATCATATATTTCGTTAAATTGTTTTTTTTGAATGACCATTTTCCGATAAATGCTGTAAATGTGCTTAGGTCGACCAGATAGTTCTGCTGTCACGTGAACATCTTCAAGCTGTTCATTAATTGTATCTATGACATCAGAAAGGTAATCCTCTCGCTCTGCCCGCTTACGCTTCATCAGATTTACAATCCGATAATACTGCTGAGGATCTAAATAACGTAAAGCTGTATCTTCCAGCTCCCACTTAATAGTAGAAATCCCTAAGCGATGGGCTAATGGAGCAAAAATTTCCAATGTCTCGTTAGACGTAACTCGTTGTTTATGTGGCGGCATAAATTTGAGTGTACGCATATTGTGTAGACGATCGGCAAGCTTAATAAGCAGCACACGAATATCTTTTGCCATCGCCATTAGCATTTTACGGTGATTTTCAGCTTGCTGCTCTTCTTTTGATTTGTACTTAAACTTCTTTAGCTTCGTCACGCCATCAACAAGCATGGCTACTTCTTTATTAAAATGTTGTTGCAAATCTTCCACTGTTGCATCTGTATCTTCAACAACGTCATGTAAAAACGCCGCTGCAATCGTATTCGGATCAAGCTCTAACCCTACAATAATACCTGCCACTTGAACTGGATGTAGGATGTAGGGCTCGCCAGACTTACGATACTGCCCACTATGTGCTTCTTCAGCGAACGTATAAGCTTTTGTTAAGAATTCAACATCATCTGGCTGCAAATAGGCGCTTGCTTTTTCGAGCACCTGATCAATCGTCATGGAATCACCTTACTCATTCGACAAGTTTTCTTTCTATTATCCTTTACTCATTCATTCTTGTAAAGAGGGTACGCTTTTTCGTTTAAAAAAACGACTGTTTCGTGAACAGTCGTTTTCCCTTTTTTATTCGTACGTTGTAAGTGAGAAAATATCATATTGCTCAAGCTTTTTACGTCCATCAATGTAAGCAAGTTCAATTAGGAATGCCAGGCCAACAACTTCTCCACCAAGCTCTTCAACAAGTTTAGTTGTTGCTTCTATGGTACCGCCTGTTGCAAGAAGGTCGTCTGTGATCACAACACGCTGTCCAGGTTGAATGCTATCTTTATGAATTGTTAAACAATCTTTTCCATATTCTAGACCGTAATCGCACTCAATAACCTCTCTTGGTAGTTTCCCTTTTTTTCTTACTGGAACAAAACCAAGCTCTAGCTCTGTTGCAATTGGACAACCAACAACGAACCCTCTTGCTTCTGGTCCAACAATAACATCAGCTTGTTGTTTTTTGGCATACTCAGTGAGCTCCATAATAGCCTTTTTATAAGCTGGTCCGTTTTGCATTAACGTGGTGATGTCTTTAAACCGAATGCCTTTTTGTGGCCAATCCTCAACAATTGTAATATGTTTTTTATAATCCATGTACGATCGTCTCCTTCTTCTGTGAAGCATTGCTTCCTATTCGTTCTGAAAATAACTCTCTAAGTTGCCCATAAGAAGCATAAACGAGTTCATTTTCGAGCCACGTTTGTTCTTGTTTTGCTTGATACGTTTTTGAATCACTTAAGGCTTTTTTTGCTGGTGCTTCAACAATAGTCAAATACTGATCATCCATTTGAATAAAGCCTAAATCAATAAATACTTGGTTCATAAATGAAGTGGTTTCAGAGGACCATCCTTTATGCGCCTCAAGCTTTTTAAGATCAGCTATCTTAAATGACTGTCGTTTCTTTAGAAATGCGTAATACCATTTGAATTGATCTCGATTTGGATTCGTTTTAAAAAACGATTCTTCTTCTTCGGAAAAAACAACATAGATTCGACTAGGCTTACTACCCTCTTCAAATAGGCAATAAAGCTCTTCCCGATGTGACGGAACATCCAGTATGACAATATATTTATTTGTAAAAGAAGGTAAAGGATCACTTGAGCGATAGACTACAATGCCTCGCTCTTGACATGCTGCAAAGGTTTTTTCTTGGAAAGCAATAACAATTGACTTTTCAGCAGGTAAATCTTCTAATCGTGCTCCTACTCGATTCAATTGTAAGCTTCGCCAATCAAAGAGCTGCCATTGTTTCACAGCAAGGTCATCCACTATTAGCTGTGGCTTCACTCGACCGTTCCACTCATTAATTGACAGCGTCCCAACTGCAGACACGCTTGCTTGTGGCGTAATATGTTCAAATAAATCACCTTTACGAAACGCAATTCCATCCAGCGTCTTCTCTTCTCCTGCAAACTGAAATTTCAAATGACTCGAATCACTACCAATTCGTTTAATATCTGCAAGCTTCACATCATCAATTAACACTTTTGGCTTTGCATTCTCTACACCGAAAGGAGATAGCTCTTCTATTTCTTTTAGCACATCAATGGTGACATCATCAACAGCTACCGTTAAATCAATGGTGGTTATTGGTATAAACGCTTCTGGCGCTAGACCTGTTTTTGCCTGCTCGATGAGTCGTTCACGTAAGCTATCAACATGTTCGCTTTGTAACGTCATCCCTGCAGCCATTGGATGCCCACCAAAGTGAGGAAGGATATCTCGACTTTTTGATAATTCTGCAAACATGTCAAAACCCTCAATGCTTCGAGCAGATCCCTTAGCTAAGCCCGTCTCTGGATCAATTGTTAGTACAATGGTTGGACGATAAAATTTCTCGACTAGTCGAGATGCAACAATTCCGATTACCCCTGCATTCCAGCCTTCTTTTGCAACAACAAGGGCTTCTGGAATTCCATCCATCTCCTGAACAACATCCATTGCTTCTTTCGATATGTCGTTTACAACTTTTTGGCGTTCCTTATTTAAGCGATCTATTTCCGTAGCTAATTCATCCGCTTCTTCTCGACTTTCAGCAAGTAGCAGTTCAACAGCCGGAATGGCTGAATCCAATCGACCAGCAGCATTCAGCCTTGGTCCAATGGCAAAGCCAATATGATCAGCTTCCACTTCTCCAGCAGTCATACCACATACATCTTTTAACGCTTGGATACCTGTTTTATCTGATGTTTGAAATGCACGAAGGCCCTTTTTAGCAAGCAAACGATTCTCTCCGACCAATGGAACAAGATCAGCAATCGTTCCAATAACGGCATAGTCGAGCAACTCGTTTGGAACACGCCCTAGTAGTCCATGTGCCACTTTAAATGCGACACCCACACCTGCTAATTCCTTAAAAGGATACGTGCAGCCAGGTTGCTTCGGATTAATCGTTGTATAACTATTTGGAAGTGTTGGCGGTGGTTCATGATGATCCGTAACAATAAAATCCAACCCAATTTCTTTGGCAAAATCGGCTTGTGTTACAGCAGAAATTCCTGTATCTACTGTAATGACAAGAGAGTAGCCTTCATCTTTTGCCCACTGAAGCGCTGGATTATTCGGTCCGTATCCCTCAGTAAAGCGGTTTGGGATATAGTAGTCACAGCCCGCTCCAATCATTTTTAAAGCGGTAACGAGAACAGCAGTTGAGCTTACACCATCAGCATCATAATCTCCGAATACAAGAATTTGTTCATTTTTCTCGACTGCAGATTGAATTCGATTAACAGCTTCCGCCATTCCCTTTAATAAAAATGGATCAAGAAACGCTGGTTCATCTTTCATTAGAAATTCACTTGCAGTTTCTGGATTAGTAAAACCTCTATTAACCAAAAGCCTCGCGGCAACTTGGGAAAGATTTAATTCATTTACTAAATTCGTTACTTCTGTTGTATCTTGCTCTAAAATGCGCCACCTTGCGTTTGGTTGCAACATACGTAAAACACCCCTCGACCCTCCTATTATACAGGAGTCGGCGAGGGGTATCAATAATCGAAAATTAGTCTTTTGTATGATCTTTTTCCTTGCGCAAACGACTTTTCGTCTCAGTAGATTCGTTCTCTAAAGGTGTTGTCGCTTGTTCTTTTAAACGTTTAATCTCTAATTTCTGCTGATGCAGCTTAAGACCGGAGAGGGCAAAAGCAACAATAGCGCCGAGTAAAACGGAAAAAAGAATAATAAGGATGAGCGGCCAATCTGTTTGCACAAAAAGCAAGTTAACCGGTACACTCTCCACGTTTAATACTGAGAAGACGGCAATTAATATAGCTGCGATCACACCGATGATAAAATACGTTTGCCCTTTCATTCCGTTCACCGACCTATTCTTTTATACATAATCTTCTTCTACTTTTTTCGGTTTGTTTTTTAGTCTGACCAATCGCTTCCATTCCCATACGAGCCACATTTGTGCACATAGGAACATAGAAGAATACGTACCCGCTGCTAGTCCAATTACAAGGGCTAACGCGAATGAACGAATGGCTTCTCCACCAAAAAGAAAAAGTGCAACTGCTGCAAACATAACGGTTAGTACTGTATTAATGGAGCGCGTTACAACTTGCAGTAAACTTTTGTTAACGATTTGCGCTAGCTGTTGAAAGCTCTCAATGTCTTTTTCTTTGTTTACATTTTCCCTCATTCGGTCAAATGTTACGATGGTGTCGTTAATAGAATACCCGACAACTGTTAAAATGGCCGCTATAAACGGAACATTAATCTCCACTTGTAATAAGCTGAACAACGCAATAACGATAAACGCATCATGTAACAGCCCGATAATAGCGGAAACACCATAAAGAAATTGAAATCGAACTGCTATATAAAGCACAATACCAACTGAAGCAATTAAAACGGAAATAATGGCATTTCGCGCTAACTCTTCTCCAACAAGTGGTGATACTGTACTTATATTTGGTGAACTTCCATATGTTTCATTGAAATAGGACTGAATGACAGCAATCTCTTGTTGTGAAAATTCATCAACGAACCGAGCCGTTGCATTTTGGCTTTGATCACCACCAAGAGTGACGTTTGGCACATATGAATTATCAATCTCAATTGCCTCAAAATCGGCCAAAATTTGTTCTTCGGTCAGTGTTTCATTTGTTTGAATCTCAACATTTGAACCACTTTCAAAATCAACACCTAAATTTAATCCCATTGTAACTAAAAGAATAACGCCAATGACAATAGTTAATCCTGAACCAATAAAAAATTTATTCCGATGCTTTGTTAAATCAACATTCCATTTTTCCGGACTAAACCTCATCGATCTCACCTCGCTTAACTCCAAACCAACCTGGGCGTTTGTTTAAAAATTTACTATTGACCCATAAACCTAGCAATAAACGAGAGCCCCATACGGCGGTCAAGAAACTAACGAGGATGCTGATTATAAGCATAACCGCAAAACCTTGAACCGAACTTGTACCAAAGTAAAACATTACCCCTGCGGCGATGAGTGTTGTAATATTTGCATCGAAAATAGTTGCAAATGAGCGTCTTCCACCAACTCTAAAAGCAGACATGATGGATTTCCCTGTCTTTATTTCTTCTCGAACTCGTTCGTACGTAATAATATTCGCATCAACAGCCATTCCAATTCCTAAGATTAAAGCAGCAATTCCAGGTAATGTTAACACTGCATTTAGCGCATTAAACACAACTAGTACTAGGAACGTATAAACACTTAACGTAATAATCGCAATGATACCTGGGAAGCGATAATACAACGCCATATAGATGAAAATAAGCGCTACACCGATTAATCCAGCATTAACTGTTTGTTTCATTGCCTGCTCACCGAGAGACGCTCCAACGGACGTTGAATAAATTTCATTTAATTCAACAGGAAGCGCTCCGGCATTCAGAATTTCTGCTAAAAATCGCGTCTCTTCTGTTGTAAATTGACCTTCTATTTGCACATTACGGGTTTGCAGTGTTTGTCTAACAGAAGCAGCAGAAAGGAACTTCGGGTCAGCCTTCATTGCCTCTTCTTCATAACTATCACCTTCTTCAAAATCAAGCCACATGACAAGTAAATTTTCACCCTGTGGTTGTTGAGAGAGCTCTCGTGTGATAGCCCCAAATTTATCAGCATCTTCCAACGTCAGTGTTACAATAGGTTGATTTGTATCCGCATTAAGGGTCGCACTTGCACCATTTTGCGTTAAATCACTACCGTCTAGTAGAATATTATCTTCCACATCACGAATCGTTAAATCGCCACCAGTAGATAAAATGTCACGAGCAGATTCTTGATCCTCTACCCCTGCTAGCTGCACTCGTATACGGTTGTCCCCTTCTATTTGAATCGTTGGTTCTGACACACCAATAGTATTAACACGCTCATTTAAAGCAGTTGTTGTTGACAATAACGCTTGCTCGTCAATGACATCCCCTTCATGCATCGCCTCTACTTCATAAAGAACTTCAAACCCACCTTGTAAGTCAAGACCTAAATTCACATCTTGAAGAACAGGTCGCGCCAAATAGCTGACCCCTGCGGCCAATATCGCCACAATGACAAAGAAGAGCGCAATTTGGCCTTTTTTAATTTTCATTCGATTAATCCTCCATTCTAGCTGCCTATCCCTTTTGTTTCAGTCGCCGCTTCAAACTCTTTAAACCAATCAATCGGTTCTTTATATGTATTTACAGTAAGCCAAGTCATATAATCTTGGGGTTTAATAGACAGCAATTCATCGACAAACGCATAGAAAGGCATAAACGTTTTCCGCTTCTTCTGCTTATCGACGATATACAACCAAAGGTCAGCTGTCGTCACACGATCATAGCCTAGCTCGTGGAATTCGTCTTTCTTAATTGACAGGATAGGCGCAACGTCTTCCTGCCATACTTCAAACTGCTGCTTTTCACCCATGCTTCACCCTCATCTCCTGAAAAAAAACTGTCATCATACATATACTAACAAAATTACTCAAATCCTGCTATCACTATTAAACGATATGAGAATCTGTTTTACAAGCTTGTCATGTCCTGTCCCTCACTGCATAAGCATAGTAATAGGAGACGTATAGAAAAGGCAGGATTCCAATGAGTAAACAATCATTTCTTAAAGGTACTTTAATCTTAATTATTGCTGGCTTTTTCACTAAATTACTTGGATTCATTAATCGAATAGTCATGGCTCGTATTCTCGGCCCTGAAGGTGTTGGTCTCTATATGATGGCCATCCCAACGATGTTACTGCTTTTAACGTTAACACAAATGGGACTGCCTGTCGCAATTGCCAAACTTGTTGCAGAGGCTGAAGCACGAAACGAAGCGTACCGAATCAAAAAAATACTCGTTGTTTCCCTTGCGATAACAGGCGTGCTTTCCATTTTCTTTACCATTTCACTTTTATTACTCGCTCCCATTATCGCCACAACCTTGTTAACGGATACTCGAGCAATTTATCCACTATATGCAATCATACCAATTGTGCCTATTATTGCCCTCTCTTCCGTTCTAAGAGGGTACTTTCAAGGCTTACAAAATATGAAGCCTACTGCATACGGGCAAGTCATTGAACAGATTGTCCGAATCACATTAGTTGCTGTTTTAAGCCTTGCTTTCCTACCTCTTGGTATTGAATATGCAGCCGCTGGAGCGATGCTCTCAGCCATTTGTGGAGAACTTGCGTCATTACTGTATATGGTTTATTTATTTAAAGCTAAAAAACCTTTTCGATTTCGTAAACATTTCTTTTCCAGCATGAAAGGTGAAAAGAAAACATTCTCTGATTTACTTACAATCGCACTACCAACAACTGGTAGTCGTTTAATCGGCACAACTGCTTTATTTTTTGAACCAATTGTTGTTGCCCAAAGTTTAGCGCTAGCAGGAACGGCTACAATTATTGCGACCCAGCAATACGGTTTACTTGTTGGTTATGTAGTACCTTTACTTACTTTGCCCACTTTTATTACGTACTCGCTGTCCGTGTCTTTACTTCCGAATTTAAGTGAAGCAGTGGCTCAGCAAAAGCATACTCTTGTTCATCATCGACTTGAGCAAGCTATACGGATTAGTCTACTGTCAGGTGGCATTTGTGTTGTTATTTTATATGTGTTTGCTAGTGAGCTAATGACGATTATGTATCATGCCCCAGAAGCTGCTAGTCTTCTGAAAATCATGGCTCCATTTGCGTTGTTCTTATATTTACAAGGACCTTTGCAAGCAGCCCTTCAAGCACTAAACTATGCGAAAGTGTCTATGATGAACAGTTTAATCGGCGCGATTATTAAGACAGGCGCGATTTTTGCACTTGCCTCTAACCCAAGTTTTGGGATTATGGGTGCGGCATTAGCTATTGTAGTTGGTTTTGTGCTTGTGACACTGTTACACTTTGCCTCTATTGCCAAAACAACTGGTTTCTTCTTCCACATTGTACCGATTATAAAATTGACGCTACTCATTGTCGCGACCGGTCTTCTCGCCAAACTTCTAAACGATACGCTTCTTCTATCGTTATCTTATACTGTTCGAACGATCATCAACATCGGATTAACAACAACCTTTTATCTTCTAGGTATGTTTAGTCTTCAGCTCATTACAAAAACAGAACTTCGATTATTTACAAGGAAAAAATAGTGCACAATAAAAAAAGTGCTAGGAGGAACCCTCTCTTAAAGAGAGTTTCGCTCTAGCACTTTTTTTCTTACCAGAAAAACAATCCAGCTAATGCAATTCCAGCAATGGCACCTAAAGCAATTGGATACCCGATACCATATCCCCATCCATAGCCATATCCGTAACCAAACCCTCGGTTTCCTAGAGGCTGTATATAGACGTTATTACGATCGACTTTTGTAATACGACCATAATGGCGTTTGCCACAGCGCTCCGTAATATAGACGCATTTACCCATATGATCTTGACACATTTTAAAGTTATCGCTCAACAGTAACCCTCCTCCCATAGTTATACAACCTATACTATGTGAGGAAAGAAGCGCCTGTATCGTCACTTAACCACTGTATTTCACCCAATCTTTAATAAGGATCAATAAAAAAACGGTCTTTTGCTCGAATAGAGCAATAAGAAATTTGTTTAATGTCATGGAACCCAAATGCCTTTATACGTTGCCGGAGCCATAATTCAGTACGTTCTAGTTCAGCTAATCCGGTTCGATACACTTTTCCATCCACTATTACCGGAATAGCCCGTTGGCCCTTCATTTTATTATCTGTAGGCAGCTCTGGTCCATGCACTTGACGATTTAGCCTACTGCCTATCTTTCGTATGACTCTCATTACTAAGACCATCCCATATAGGAGAGAATCTCTTATCGCTTTTATTAATACAAACGCCATTTGCGTACTTCTTAAATGAATAACCAACCCTATCCCCCCTATCTTGATGCTACTATGCCCTCTCAAGAAAGTTTTATGCTAGACAGCATGTTCTTGTTGTCCATACATATGTATGTATAGAGAAGAGAAGAAAATAAGAAAGCAGGTGACAGGATGGTTCATCGATTTTTTCCGGCTATCTTTATCGGACTAAGCTTTGCCCTTGGCATTGCAATCGTTTCGGCAGCCATTATTGCAACTTTATTATCACTCACATCATTAACCGAACAATCAGTTGGTTGGCTTATGATTGCGATTGCGTTTCTCGCTTTATTTGTTGGTGGCTTTATTTCAGGAGGAAAAGCGAGAACAAAGGGTTGGCTCGCTGGCAGTTTATGTGCCATATTCTTTTGCTTACTAGCTACCGCTATTAGTTACTTAGGATACAATGAGGCACTAACCGTAAAGCAAATGATTTTATTTGCTGCATATTGCGGGATTGCTGCATTAGGGGGCGTTATTGGCGTTAATCTTTCCCCAGACGAATCGTAAAAAAGCAAGGTGAGCGGATACGCTACACCTTGCTTTTTGTTATTAGTCGGATTGTACGACTTCACGGATCGCTGAACGATCATACGTTAACTTACGATTGTCATTGACTAAAAGAACAACAACCGTTTCGTCAATTGAGTCAATTACCCCATGTAAACCACCAATTGTGATGATTTTATCTCCACGCTGTAAAGCTGCATGCATTTCACGAACTTTCTTTTGCTGCTTTTGCTGTGGACGAATTAACAAGAAGTAAAACAAAACGATAATTCCGATAAACGGTAGCATCGTCAGTAATAAACTAGCGCCCTCATTCATTGAAAAACTCCTCCTTCCTTGACTAAAGAGTGATACCGTTTAAAAGTTTTTGGCATTCTCTTTATTAAATCCATAGCTCTCAAAAAATTCGTCACGAAAATCTTGAAGTCGATCTTCCATAATGGCTTGTCTGACTTTTTTCATCAGCTGCAATAAGAAGTACAAATTGTGATACGTTGTTAAACGGAAACCGAATGTTTCCTCACACTTAATTAAGTGCCTAATGTAAGCGCGACTATAAGTGCGGCAAACGTGGCAATCACAATTCTCATCAAGCGGACGAAAATCGCGGGCAAACTTCGCATTACGGACAACTAATCTTCCTTCACTTGTCATGCAAGTACCATTTCGTGCAATGCGGGTAGGTAAGACACAATCAAACATGTCAATTCCTCTTATCACCCCGTCAATAAGTGAATCAGGCGAACCAACACCCATTAAATAACGCGGTTTATCCGCTGGCATTAAAGGCGTTGTAAATTCAAGCACACGATTCATGACGTCTTTTGGTTCTCCCACAGACAGTCCACCTACAGCATAACCGGGGAAATCAAGTGATGTCAAATCTTTCGCGCTCTGTTTACGAAGTTCTTCATATTCGCCGCCTTGAATAATCCCGAATAACCCTTGAATGGATGATTTACCGGACTGATGATGTTCTGATAGGCACCGCTCTGCCCATCTACTCGTCCGCTCGACTGATTGTCGCATATAGCTATAGTCAGCAGGATAGGGCGGACATTCATCAAAAGCCATCATAATATCCGAACCAAGAGAGTGCTGAATTTGCATTGCTTTCTCTGGAGATAAGAAGAGCTTTTCACCGCTTAAATGGTTGCGGAAATGAACCCCTTCTTCTTCAATTTTACGCAAATCACTTAAACTAAATACTTGAAAACCACCGGAATCCGTTAAAATCGGCTTATCCCAGTTCATGAATGTGTGCAAGCCACCTGCTTCTTCGATAATATCTTGTCCCGGTCGTAGCCAAAGATGATACGTATTGCTTAAAATAATTTGTGCATCCATCGCCTTTAAATCTTCTGGACTCATCGTCTTTACCGTTGCCATTGTTCCAACTGGCATGAACATCGGTGTTTCAAACGTACCATGCGGTGTGTGCACTCTTCCTAATCTAGCTCCTGTTTGTTTACATGTTTTTATATGTTCGTACGTAATTGGCACAGTCAATTTCTAATTTCTCCTTTAACAAGAGGGCGAATAAACATCGCATCCCCAAAACTAAAAAACCGATAGTTATTTTTTACAGCGTGAGCATAGGCACCTAATAAAAAGTCTTTTCCTGTCATAGCGCTTACTAGCATCACCAGTGTAGATTTTGGGAGATGGAAGTTCGTCACTAAACCATCAATCCCTTTAAACGTGTAGCCAGGATAAATAAAAATGGACGTCCAACCAGTTTCCGCAACAAATCTTCCATGCTTACTGGCAATGGTTTCGAGGGTTCTTGCAGAAGTGGTACCTACTGCAATAATATGATTCCCTCTTTCTTTCGTCTCCTGCAACGTCTTTGCAGCTTCTTCCGTTAACTCATAATATTCCTCATGCATCTTGTGATCAAGAACATCATCTGCACTTACTGGACGAAACGTTCCTAGCCCTACATGAAGTGTTAAATAAACAATTGAAACCCCTTTTTGTTTAAGTGCATTAAGTAAATCTGTTGTAAAGTGAAGACCTGCTGTTGGTGCAGCGGCAGAGCCTAATTGCTTTGCATACACTGTTTGATAGCGGTCCTGATCTTCTAAACGTTCTTTAATATAAGGCGGAAGCGGCATTGTTCCTAGCTCATCAAGTAGTTCATAGAACAAACCATCATAAGAAAACTCTACAATTCTTCCACCGTCTTCTTTTTCTTCCACACAAGTTGCCATAAGCTGTCCATCGCCAAACGTAATAACCGTTCCTAGTTTAACACGTTTAGCTGGCTTCACTAATGTCTCCCAGCAATCACCAGTCGTTTGTTTTAACAGTAAAAATTCAATTACTGCACCTGTCTCTTTTTTTTCGCCAATTAACCGAGCAGGCAACACTTTTGTATCATTTAATACTAAACAATCACCAGTGGCAACTTCGTTTACAAGCTGTGTAAACGAAGAATCATAAAGTTCCGAGCGATCCCGATCAAGTACAAGAAGTCTTGATTGACTTCTCGCTTCAAGAGGCGTTTGCGCAATGAGTTCTTCAGGTAAATAAAAATCAAAATCGTTTACATTCAAGCCAATCACCTTTTTACTTATTCTCTAGTCAAAACTCCTACTAGCATACCGTTGAATGCGCAAAACCGCAAGCCTGTCATCTCCTGATGAAAGATAGTATAAGCGAGAGTACTACGCTAATAATAATACACGTAACAATTGGGAAGTAAATCGTTGTATTTCCGCTTTTAAAAAGGAAGTCCCCTGGTAATTTGCCTAGCGGGATAAATCGACCTGCCAATTCCCAAATGAGTCCAATTGCCAGTATAATGGCGCCAACAATCATAAGTGTTCTACCCATCTTTACGATACTCCAACTCGAAATGAGTATAACTACTTGGGGTTGCCACTCGACCACGAGGCGTACGTTGAATAAATCCTATTTGAAGAAGATAGGGTTCATACACTTCTTCGATCGTATCGGCCTCCTCGCCAATTGAAGCCGCAATGGTTTCAATTCCAACTGGTCCACCATTAAAACGATGGATAATGCCTTTTATTAGTTTTTCATCTATATGATCAAGTCCTAATGGATCAACTTGAAGGCGTTCAAGGGCGTGTTTTGCCATGTCTAAAGAAATTCGATCATGTCCATCGACCTGAGCAAAATCTCTGACACGCTTTAATAATCGATTAGCAATTCGCGGTGTCCCTCTTGACCTTCTTGCAATTTCAACCTCTGCCTCCTTTGTTAACTCAACGTCAAACACATAAGCAGAGCGATGAATAATCTTCGCTAAATCATCCGGTTTGTAATAATCAAGTCTCGCCAATACTCCGAAACGATCTCGCAACGGTGCTGAAATCATTCCCGCCTTCGTTGTCGCACCTACTAACGTAAAGGGGGGTAAATCAAGACGGACAGATCTAGCTGTTGGTCCTTTTCCAATGACAATATCAATGCAAAAGTCTTCCATTGCTGGATATAGGATTTCTTCTATCACACGGTTTAAACGATGAATCTCATCAATAAATAAGACATCCCCAGGCTCAAGAGATGTGAGGATAGCGGCTAAATCACCTGCACGCTCAATGGCGGGACCTGCTGTTGTTTTAATTTGACCACCCATTTCATGAGCAATAATGGCAGCAAGGGTCGTTTTTCCGAGACCTGGAGGCCCATATAAAAGTACATGATCCAATGCTTCTTGTCTTAGCTTCGCTGCTTTCATAAAAATGGATAAATTGTCTTTTACTTCGTCTTGACCGATGTACTCCTTTAGCAAAGCCGGGCGAAGCTGTTGTTCCGTAATTTCTTCAGTTACTGTTGATTCAGCCGAAACGACTCGCTCATCCATGCCTGTTTACCCCCTTCTATGTACGAAGCATAAGTGCTAATGCACGCTTGATGTACTCGTCGGTTTCAAGATCTTCCCCAATTAGCTTTTTCTTCACTTTATTTAGCTCTCGATCAACATATCCTAGTGCTTTCAACGCTTCAAGTGCGTCAGCTAGCTGATCGTTTTCTTGGTTAGAAGTAGCTAAAGGTGCCTCTTGTAACAATGATGCGGTTGTAAAATCTTCTAGTTTTCCCTTTAAATCTAAAATGATTTGCCTAGCTGTTTTCTTTCCGATTCCTGGGAATCTCGTTAGCAGCGCTTCATCCTCCCGCTCAATCGCTTCCACGATTTGATCTGTTTGACCAGCTGCTAAAACCGCTAAAGCACCTTTTGGTCCTATTCCTGATACACTCAATAATTTTTCAAATAAGCTACGTTCCTGCTTATGTTTAAATCCATATAAGCGCTGAAAATCTTCTCGCACATAGTGATGAGTCACTACCGTTATCGTCTGATTTTTTTGCCCAGTGAATCTATATGGATTAGCACAAATAATTTGATAGCCAATACCATTTGTTGTTTCAATCACAAGATGCGAGGGTTCAACCTCCACTAATACACCTTTTATAAAGTCAATCATGTATTCTCCTCCAAAAAAAACCGAACATTTATTTCTATAGTAGCACACTCTCCGCTTCTTTTTAAGCCATAATAGTGGGTAAAACGAATGTCAGAACAGCTCAAAAAAGCTTATCGGTTCTTCGACAAGCTTTTCATGAAAAAAAAGATCGTACCCTAGCTCGTTTTATTGAGCGCCCTGGCCAACAATCGCAACTAATTCGGCAACAGTGGATACTTTCATCCCTTCAGCAAGGGCAAGCTGAACTGAAGGAGTTAATGGGTACCGCTCCAGCTGGTCATAGGTTTGAATAATTTTCTTCGCTTCAGGTTGACCCGTGTATAAAATTAAACGGTTATCATCGGACAAGCCTAAATAGCCATTTTGCTTGACCTCAGGTGATAGATCAAGCAGTTCCTGCTTAAAATGAACAAACCCTTTTTTCTGATCCACCACTTGCCAATTACTGTATTCATACCAGAAATCTTGTAAAGAATAAATTGCTTCTTTCCTCGTTTCTTCTTGACTAATGCCATCGGCAAAAACGGTTTCAAACAAGAGCTCCACTTCATTGTCAGCCTGTTCGCTCACTGCATCAGGACGGCTTATTTCTGTTGGTTCATTCTCATTCCAAATAATCAATGTACTATAAAAAAGAATAACAGAAAACGCCCCAAGTACGAAGGGTATCCAGTGTTTATGGATGATTTTTTTGTACATACGTTATACGCTCCTTCTATGTGCAGATGCTACCCATTCTTACCATTTTCACTTCCTTCTATTCCTTAAAAAGACACAGGATTTTCATATCTTCGCCTTTAGTAAAAAGAAAACCATGCCATAATAGAGTGTAGAAAAAAGGAGTGATCTCATGAAAAAAATCGTCTCACACGTACTAGGTTTCATCTTTGTTGTGCTGTTAGCAGCATGTGGCGGCAATGAGGCAAATGATGCGCAGAATGAAAACGTGGAAACGGATGAAACCGTAACCATTAAAGCGCTTAACTGGCATTTTGACGAAGAAGAGTATGTTGTCCCATCCGGCGAAACAACAATTGAACTTATTAATGAAAGTGGCAACCATGGAATTATTATTCGAGAAGCGAATGGCGGCGAAGATGTAGTGCTTAACAAGCAAGGTTCTACTATTGCTACTTTAGCGCCTGGAGAGTATGACATTATTTGTTCAATTCCTTGCGGGAGCGGTCATGCAGATATGACTGCAACACTGGTTGTCACATAAAAAAAGAAGGCATATGCCTTCTTTTTTTAACGACTTTTTTCAAACGGTCTCTTTGCTGCACGGCCTAAGTCTTTCATCATGTCTTGAAACGTATTTTCTACTTCTTTAAAAGCAGCGCCTGTTCGTAAACGGTCATCCATTTTACTCATAGAAGTGTAAGCATCCCTATCAGTAGTGACGGTTACATGCTTGTCTTCTCCCATAATACGTTGAACGTGTTTATGCATATCACGATCTAGGTTATGTTGTTTGCCGTTGGTTTTATAACCAACAACAACTTCATCACCATGGACCATTACACGCGGATCTTGAACGCCATCCATCTTTTTCAGTTCAGTTGTTAAACTGCTAATATGCTTTCCATCATAATCTTTATGATAGTGTGCTTCAGTTGTCTTTTTGTGCATAGACGAACGTTTAAACTGCATGCCTCTACCGCTCATCGTGTCATGTTTGCGATTTAGTACACCATTTTCATCAACCATACCAGGTCGATCATTACCAGTTATTCCTCGTCCATGAGCCATTTTACGATTTTGGTTATAGTAGGCTTTTGGGTTATTTAAACGGTCATTCTTTTGTGAGAAACGATTGTTTTGATAATACTCTTTCCCACCGACACCGTTTCCATAATACGGATAATTCGCATTATAGTCGTATCCACCGTTATCATACCCCATTTGTGCTTCACTACCACGATACATATTCCCTTGCGTTTGATTTCCACCATTACAAGCTGTAAGACCAGTCGTAATAACTGCCGCACATAGAAAAGAAGCTATTGTTTTTTTCATATTTGAAATCCCCCTTTCAGTGATATTGTCCACCAAAAGAGGAATTTTAATCTGTTAGTTGTTGGGTTTTAATTAATCTTCTTGAGTATCTCTTTCATCATAATTATTCACTTGTTCTTTCGGTTCATAAGGAGCATATGATGATTGCATTGCATTCATTGTCTCCCATTGTGGCGCTTGATTATGAGCAGGTGCCCCTCTATATCCATACTCATTTTGTACTTGACCGTATTGCTCTACTGGTGGAGCGTATGAATCCATTTGTGGATAGAACCAACTTTGATTAGATGTGTTCCACTGTCCATCTTTTTTTACAAACGTAGGATGATGGTGTTGATCATTCACCCCTTGTTGCATAGGGGCGTGGTGATTTCCACTCATCCCTTGTTGCATAGGGGCGTTGTGGTTTCCTCCCATTCCTTGTTGCATAGGAGCGTGGTGGTTTCCTCCCATTCCTTGTTGCATAGGAGCGTTGTGGTTTCCACTCATTCCTTGCTGCATAGGGGCGTGGTGGTTTCCTCCCATTCCTTGTTGCATAGGGGCGTGGTGGTTTCCTCCCATTCCTTGTTGCATAGGGGCGTGGTGGTTTCCTCCCATTCCTTGTTGCATAGGGGCGTGGTGGTTTCCTCCCATTCCTTGTTGCATAGGGGCGTGGTGGTTTCCACTCATTCCTTGTTGCATAGGAGCGTGGTGATTTCCACTCATCCCTTGTTGCATAGGGGCGTTGTGGTTTCCTCCCATTCCTTGTTGCATAGGAGCGTGGTGGTTTCCACTCATTCCTTGTTGCATAGGGGCGTGGTGATTTCCACTCATCCCTTGTTGCATAGGGGCGTGGTGGTTTCCTCCCATTCCTTGTTGCATAGGAGCGTGGTGGTTTCCACTCATTCCTTGTTGCATAGGAGCGTGGTGGTTTCCTCCCATTCCTTGTTGCATAGAAGCGTTGTGGTTTCCTCCCATTCCTTGTTGCATAGGAGCGTGGTGGTTTCCGTTAGTCGTATTCATCATTGGTTCAACAGATGAAGATTCGTTTGTTGTTGACCATTGATTCATTAATGACTGTTGATTTCCAGCCATTTCGTGCATAGGATGATTTTCATTCATCGCTTGCGGGATCGTTGACTGATTACTTACGCTCACTTGCTGATTAGCGGCATATGTTGGTGACTTTGGATACGTCCCACATGATGAACACGCTGGCTTTGGCGGCAAAGGCTTCGGTTCAGGCGCCTGTGAAACACTCTGTTTTGGTGGTTGGGCTAATGTTTTCAACGCACTTATAGAGTCTAATTCGGTCGCATTTGTAGTTGGTTTTTTTAATGGCTCAAGTTTTTCACTTTTATTTAGTAGCGGTTTTTTCGGTTCTTTCACAGATGTTTCTTTTCGAACAGCAACTGTTGGAGAAGGAATCTTCACTTTCATTCCTGGCATTAATACGTCTGGATTTGTAATCGTTGAATTCGCTTGTTTAATTTGCTTTACCGATAAATCATACTTATCGGCCAGTTTTCCTACAGTGTCCCCTTTTTGTACAATATGAATTCTCATTGGGTCGTCCCCCCTGTTATAGGCATTCGTACACACTATGCGCACTGTTTCCATAATGTTCTCTTCAGAAAAGAATATGAGAATAATTTATTGCATATGCCGAGGACAACTTATTTTATTTTACTGACAATAGCATGCGATCTAAGGCCACTTTGGCATACTTTGTTATTGCTTCAGGTACTTTAATTTTAAATTGGTACACACCTTCACGTAATAAATCAAGCGTCCAACATAAATGTTCAAGGTCAATTCGATTCATTGTTAAGCAAGGACACATAAAAGGGTTTAAGGATTCAATTTGTTTGTCAGGGTGTTGTTTAGCTAACCGATTTACCAAATTCATTTCTGTGCCAACCGCCCATTTTGATCCTGAATGAGCTTGTTGTATCACTTGAATAATATGATGTGTACTGCCTGCATCATCAGCAGCTTGAACAACGTCATAACTGCATTCAGGATGCACAATAATAGTCATATCAGGAGATTTCGCCCGCTTTTCATCAATCTGGGTAACAGTAAATTTTTCATGAACCGAGCAATGCCCTTTCCATAAAATGATTTTAATGTCTTCTAGACTAGTGTCAGCCACTCGTTCCAACTCATTTTTGTGTGGACACCAAACAGCCATTTGCTCAAGCGGAATGCCAATTTCAGCTGCTGTATTGCGACCAAGGTGTTGATCTGGTAAAAACAAGAGCCGTTCTTTTTGACCCAACGCCCAGCTGACCATTTCTTTTGCATTTGATGACGTTAAACAAGCTCCACCATGTTCACCGCAAAAAGCCTTAATAGCAGCAGTTGAATTAACATACGTTAATGGCACAAGAGTATTTCCGTAAAGCTCTGTTAAGCTTTTCCATGCTCGTTTCGTTTGTGCATGGGTTGCCATGTCTGCCATAGAACAGCCCGCTGCGAGGTCAGGTAAAAGAACCGTTTGACGACGACTCGTTAACATGTCAGCCGTTTCCGCCATGAAATGAACGCCACAGAACACAATAAATGCTGCATCACTTTTTGCACATAATTGGGCAAGCTGCAAGGAATCCCCTGTCGCATCCGCAAATTGAATGACTTCTTCTCTTTGATAATGATGACCTGGTATTAGTAATTCACTACCAAAGTAGGCTTTTGCTTGGCGTATTCGCTTTACTTTCTCTTCCGTTGACATCGTCCGGTAGTGCTCAGGTAGAATTGTTGGTTTTACCAGTTCCACTGTGCTTCACCCTCTCTTAAGTAACATGCTTAAATCAAGTGCTTTTACCGAATGGGTGATAAACCCTAAAGACATAAAGTTTACTCCTGTGCCTTTGTATAGGTGTATCGTTGACAAATCAATTCCCCCGGAAGCTTCGGTTAATATTGAAGGTGGGACGAGTTGTTGATAGGCGCGAATCTCGTCAGGCGAAGCATTATCAAACATAATGACGTCTGCTTTTGCCGCCACAGCCTCTTTTACTTCCTCGGCATTCGTTGTTTCTACTTCAATTTTCAGCATCGGCCCTGCAATTGCTTTTACACGTTGAACAGCCTTTGAAATGGAACCACAAGCCGCAATATGATTCTCCTTTAACATCACAGCATCATGTAAGCCATTTCGGTGATTATACCCACCACCAGCGCGACAGGCTGCTTTATCAAACATTCTAAGCCCTGGTGCAGTTTTTCTTGTATCACACAAGCGTATGGAAGGGTCATTTAAGCGCTCTTTTGCTAAATGAACCGTTGACGCAATGCCGCACATACGTTGCAATACATTTAGTAACACACGTTCTCCTTGAAGAATGGTACTTACGCTCCCTTCAAATGTTGCAAGAACATCCCCTTTTTCAATAAACTGTCCTTCTGTTTTATAACTGGAGGTTTGAATGTCATTATCAAAGAGAGAAAAATACGTACTCATCACTTGGGCACCTGCAAATACACCTGACTCTTTAGCGGTTATTTCAGCAGTTGCTGTCACGGTTGATCTATAAAAAATACTTTCTGACGTTTCGTCTCGATCGCCAATATCTTCTAAAATAAATTGTTTTAGCGCTTCTTTTACTTTAATGCTGTTCACAGAAACCTCCTTGAGTTATGACGGACATTTTCCCATAGCAAAAACGAATTGTTCGCTCTCTCCAACTAGATGATTCCGTTAAAAAGTCGCTCCGTTGATGAGTTCCTCTTGATTCTTCCCTTGTTAATGCCGCACGTGTAATGAAGGTCGCTACTTCAAACATACCTTTATCCTCAAAGGATTGCTTACATGAGGCAGGCTTTCTTCGATATGCATCAAGCCACTCTAGCATCTCCTGCAAGCCTTGCTGGGAGCGCTTTATGCCTACTTGATGCATCATCCGCTGCTGCAATTCATCACGTTTAGGCAATAGATGTTCCTGAGGGTCCACGAGCACATGGGAAAAGGGATCATCCGGATGTACTGGTGGGTTTTTTTTAGATTCTGATACTATGTCGTCTGCACATGCTGTTGCAAAATAAATTGCTTCAAGTAAAGAATTGCTTGCAAGCCGGTTTGCACCATGTACGCCAGAACAAGCTACTTCACCAATCGCATATAAGTGTCCAACTGCCGTTCTTCCGACTTGGTCTACTTCCACTCCTCCACAAATAAAATGGGCACCTGGCGCAACCGGAATGGGGGTTCTTGCTGGATCTATCCCCTCCTGTAAACATGCTTGATATAGAAATGGGAAACGAGTTGAAAAATAATGAAGATGTCTTACATCTAAATAAATGTCTTCTCCTTGCACGATTGCCTCATGAAGAACAGCTGATACGAGATCTCTTCCTTCTAAATCACCTTTTGGATACCGACTCATTAGACGCTCTTGTTTTCCATTTATTAAATAGCCCCCTTCACCACGAACAGCTTCACTAATTAGGATCGAATATTTCCCCTTTAAAATCGTTGGATGAAATTGTATGTACTCTAAATCTTTTAACACAGCACCTGCTTGGTAAGCGAGATACATTCCTTCTCCTGTAGCTGTCCTTGCATTTGAATTTAACGCGTAAAGTTGGCCTACTCCTCCTGTTGCCAATACCACAGCATAAGCGGTCCACTCTCTTTCTAACGTGCATATCCCCGTGACCACACCCCCTTTTCTAATCAACCCCGTTACCTCTGTATGTTCGTATACAGTTACGCGAGGAGCAACACGCGCCCATAAGGTTTCTATAATGGCTTTACCTGTTTGATCTTTTACGTGAACGATTCGATTTTTTTGATGTGCGCCTTCGCGGCCAAGTGCGTAATACCCATTTTGCGTATCAAACTGCACACCTATCTCTTCAAGCTCATGAATGAGGTTTCCAGCCTTTTCTGTTATCAACTTGACCATCCTTACGTCATTAGCCCCTTTCCCGGCGCTTAACGTGTCTTGAAAATGATGAATGGGATGGTCCATCTTATCAAGGGCTGCCGCAATCCCACCTTGAGCAAAGGCCGAGTTACTTTCTTTATAAGATGACTTTGTGAAAATAATCACATTAAAATGGTCAGCAAGCTTATGGGCTGCAGTTAAACTAGCTATTCCAGATCCAATAATAATGACGGTTTTCAATTGAACCTCCCACTCGTGTAAATATACACTTGTCTTGTCACCTATATTTACATAGAATAAAAGAAAATACAACTATAATTTTAAGGAGCCAGTATGCATTATTTTGACTATAGTTCTACATCACCAATGTCAGAAAGGGCGCTTACCGCTTACCGAGAATGCGCATTAGAACAATTCGCTAATCCCATGAGCGCCCACACACTTGGGGTTCATGCTGAATGGCATTTACATTATTACCGAGAGCGAATTGCAACACAGTTAAATGTGGCAAAGGACGCAATCTACTTTACAGGATCAGGATCTGAAGCAAATTTTTTAGCCATTGTCTCTTTAGTGCGTTCGTTGATTCATAAAGGAAAACATATCCTTACAACAAAGACAGAGCATCCATCCGTTTTATCCACTTTTTTGTATTTGCAAACACAAGGATTTGACGTTGATTATGTGGAAGTTCTTCCAACTGGTGAGGTATCGATTCCATCTTTACTAGCAGTCATTCGCGAAGACACCGTATTTTGTTCAGTTTCAATCGCAGCAAGCGAAGTAGGCACCATACAGAATGCACACATCCTTAGTGAGATTTTACGAAGTCATGATATACTATTTCATAGTGATTGTGTTCAAGGTTTAGGAAAGATTGAGATCGATCTCTCATTAGTCGATGCAGCCAGTTTCTCTGCTCATAAGTTGTACGCTCCAAAAGGTTTAGGTATCATTTATTTAGCACCTGAGCATTATTTTAAACCGTTTCTACAAGCTGTTACCCATGAGTACGGGATGAGACCAGGTACAGTGGACTTGCCAGCTATTGCTGCTTTTACAGTTGAACTGGAGCACGCATTGTCTATTAGGGAAACACTCTCAACTAAGCACATTCGTTGGCAGCGCTCCATTCTCTCAGAGTTAGGAACAGACGTATCCATTGTCGGCACTAATCCTCCTAACCGTTTACCTTTTCATCTAGGGATGATGGTTCACGGATGGAGCGGTCAACAATTTATGCTTGAATGTAGTCGAGCTGGATTATGTATCGCGATTGGTTCAGCTTGTCGAGCTGGACAAGCTGAGCCCTCTAAAGCTTTACTGGCCCTTGGGTATACAGCTGAATATACTCAACAATACGTTCGCGTTACGTTTGGAGAGCCAACAACATCAGAAGATATCTCTTTCTTGATTCAAACGTTTAAGACAATATTAACAAGGTGATTACGATGAAAAACCAACCAAAAAAATTAGTATCCTCAGAAAGACGTTCTGCAATTTTACAGTGGTTGCTTGAAGAAGGTCAGCCGATAACAGGAAGTGATTTAGCTAAACGTTCAGGTGTTAGCCGACAAGTCATTGTCCAAGATATGTCGCTGTTAAAAGCAAAAGGCGAGCCTATTTTTTCTACAGCCCAAGGGTACCTGTATTTACAACAGCAAAAAGAACAGCGAATCAAGCGTCTTATCGCTGTTCAACACGCTCCTGAAGATACAAGAGACGAATTATATACGTTTGTCGATAGTGGCTTAACCGTAATAGACGTTATCATTGAACACCCTATTTATGGTGAAATTACAGGAACATTACGTTTATCCAATCGTCAAGATGTGAATGCCTTTTGCGATCGCTTGCAGCAAGAAGGTGCTTATTTACTATCTCAATTAACGAACGGAATCCATCTACATTCTGTTGAAGCAGATACTGAACAACAAATTGAGCGAGCACTTCAACATCTGAAGGAAAAAGGCTATTTAGTAGAGGAATAAGATGATAGGCTAAGTTAAATACCACAAAAAAACGCTGAGCCTCATGTAGATCGATTTACCGATTTACATGAGTCCAGCGTTTTTTTTATTTTTCTACTCGCGTAAGTTGGTCGCTATACGTACAGTAGCTTCCAAGCACATCTACTTTACAGCCTAATGCGTTCAATTCGGCAATCGCTCCAGGTAATAGTACATCGTCCATTAACTGTTGAACATCAATAATAAAGAAATAGTTACCTAATCCTGTTTTCGTTGGACGAGACTCAATCTTAGATAAGTTGAGTTTCCGCCATGCAAAAGCAGATAACACTTGATGAAGCGCTCCTGTAAAATCAGACGGGAGTGTTACCATTAGTGTCGTTACTTCACCTACGTGGGCTTGTTTCGTTACGAGTTGCTCTTGTTGATGACTAGCCGAAACGACTAAAAATCGCGTTTGATTTTCACGGTAATCATGAATGTCTTCTGCGACGATAGAGAGACCGTATAGATTCGCTGCCTCTCGGTTTGCAATTACACAAACATCATCTTGCTGATGTTTCGCAAGCCAAGCAGCTGCCTGCGCCGTCGAATCTGCATGCTCCACTATGACGTCAGGAAAATGCTCCTGTATAAAAGCATGACATTGAGCCAATGCTTGCGGGTGCGAGATGATTTTTTTTGGAGCAATAGAAGCAAATTCTTTTCTTGAAGCGGACAATAAGTGATGTGCAATACCAATTGAAACCGCCCCAACGATAGGCATTGGTTTTTGATGGATTAAATAATCAAGGGTGACGTTAACAGTTCCTTCGATCGCATTTTCGATTGGAACAACTGCATAATCTGTTCCTTTATTAAAGGCTAAATCAATTGTTCTTGGTATGGTTTTTAACGGTATTCTCTCATCTTGAGGGAAAAGAAACTTCGCTGCCATTTCTGTAAAGGTTCCTCTTGGTCCAAGAAAGCCGATTTTTTTCATTTTACTCTCCACTCCCCTCTTTATCTACGAGCCAGAGCCAACCATTTCTACTCGCTCGACTGCTTCAAGTGATTTCATTTTTGCAAATAACTCATGGAGCCCAATTTGAATTGGAGCGGTATCCACGGATAAGGTAATGCTCGCTCGACCTTGAAGTGGAATCGTTTGATTGATTGTTAATATATTCGCTCCGGTACTCGCAACAATTTGAAGTAATTCTGATAACGTCCCGGATCGATCTTCTAAATTAATCATTAACGTAATAATACGTTCTTTATTAACAGAATGAAAAGGGAAGATACCATCCTTATATTTATAGAATGCACTTCGACTGATGCCTACAAGCTGAACGGCTTCATTAATCTTCGCTGCTTTTCCAGTTGCAAGTAGTGCCTTTGCTTCTAACGTTCGCTGCATTGCATCGGTTAACATATCTTCTCTCACTAGAAAAAACTGATTGTCACTCACCCTTCGTATCCCCCCCACTCGTATTCATTCGTCTTAGCTAGTCAATAAACTCAAATTCAAATTTCATAATTCGAACCATATCACCGTCTTTAGCGCCTTTTTCACGTAAAGCCGCATCAACACCCATTCGTCTTAGCTTTCGAGCAAATCGTCGTACCGATTCGTCTCTTGCAAAATCAGTCATCTTAAATACACGCTCTAGCTCAGCACCACTCACTTCATAGACACCATCATCAGCACGTGTAATGATAAATGGATCAACCGGTGTTTCATGTCGATACACCACTCGCGCTTCTTCATCTGTTTCTTTATCATGGAGTGGAAATTCCGGCGCATGCTCTAACTCATCAGCTATCGCTAAAAGGAGCTCTCTTACACCCTCTCGCGTAATCGCAGACATTGGATGAATGTGAACCTCTTCGTCCATTTCTTGTTTAAATCGCTCTAGATTTCCAGCAGCATCTGGCATGTCCATTTTATTAGCTACAATAATTTGCGGGCGCTCTGTTAAACGATAATTATACTGTGCCAGTTCTGCTGTAATTTTTTTATAGTCGTCAACTGGATCGCGTCCTTCCATGGCCGACATATCGATTAGATGCACAATGACACGTGTACGCTCAATATGACGTAAGAATTGGTGTCCAAGACCTACACCCTCATGAGCGCCTTCAATTAATCCTGGTAAATCCGCCATAACAAAACTACGATTATCCTGTGTATCAACAACGCCTAAATTCGGTGTAATCGTTGTAAAATGATAATCAGCTATTTTTGGCTTCGCTGCAGACACAATTGAAAGCAATGTCGATTTACCAACAGACGGAAAGCCAACTAGCCCAACATCAGCCAATACTTTGAGTTCAAGAACTAAATTTCGTTCTATACCTGGCTCTCCATTTTCAGCATGATCAGGAGCTGGGTTTGCTGGTGTGGCAAATCGAACGTTTCCACGTCCACCACGTCCACCTTTTGCAACAATAGCTGATTGTCCGTGTTCCGTTAAATCAGCAATTAGTGCACCTGTCGTTTCGTCCGTTACTGTCGTTCCCGGAGGGACTGAAACCACTAAGTCTTTCGCGTTTTTCCCATGCATGTTTTTTGACATTCCATGTTCTCCACGCTTTGCTTTAAAATGACGGTTATAACGAAAGTCCATCAATGTCCGTAATCCCTCATCTACTTGTAACACAACATTGGCGCCCCGGCCTCCATCTCCACCAGCAGGTCCACCATCAGGAACATATTTTTCACGACGATAAGCGACCATACCATTCCCGCCGTCGCCACCTTTTGCATATACCTTTACTTTATCTATAAACATTTTATTCCACCTCTATATAACGCTCGATGCTATTAAGCTTCTAGTAGCGCTGTAATTGCGTACGTATGTTGATCAATTGCTGTTAGCTTACTAATTTTACCCAATGATGCTAGGCTATTATCCAATGTCTGCCTGTTTAAAATTTGGTCAGAACTGATTTCAATTAAACAAGAAGAATCGAAAAAAGTGAAGAAAATATGCAATTGACTCGTATCATTTTCTACAATCGCGTCATAAGCTAAAAAGAATTGCCTTAGCGCACAAGTTAAATGCTCGTCATACTTTGCTAAAGAGAATAGCTCTCCATCTATTTCAACGTCCAGTAAATGATTCGTTTGCATATACTTTTGCATTAAAATGGTTACGGCAGCTTGTGGTAAATCCAGGCTACTTAACCGGCTTTCATTTGCAGTTTGAAAGACCATTTCATTGATAATCGTTGTGATCCGATCGTGGTTTCCCAATGCAGCATTTCCCTTGATAAGCTGCATCGCATTCAACCAATCATGTCGGATTGAACTAAGAAGCTTGATTATCTCTTTATCGTCTTTCATCGTCAACTCTCCTTTTAATAAGGAAATCCAGCACATCTTTCCTATTATAGCATAAACAAATTCAGACAAACAGGGATGAAATTTGCACACGCCGTCAAAAAAAATTCACTTTTTTCCCAAAAAATATTTACAAATTTGTGAACATCCGTTATGATTTACAATAGTTAATGAAAAAGGAGATGAACAAAATGTTTATGACAATGAAAACACCACAGCCAATTTCATACGATTCGTTTTGTTCACGTTATATTCGTTAACAGTCATTCTTTTAAATATGGCTTAGCATACGGTGAACAGGTAAACGAAGGGCTTTTAATGCCTTTTAAGAGGACCTGTATTTTTTATGCCTATTTACTGGAAAATTTTAGAAAAGGAGTGTCTATAATGACAATTACGCAATGCCAACTGCAAACACATTTATTAATGATGATCGATGAGGTGCCAGGCTTTACCTAAACTAGCACCTCCTACGAAAGGAGGTCAGTAACACAATGACTTTTTCGATTTTGTTCTTTTCTATTCATATTAAAAAACGAACGTATTCAAAAAAAGAACTTGAGACCATTGTTTATAATAATAAAGCAATGGAGCGATTAGAAGAAATTCGCACAACTTATTACATGCATTAAAAAAAGTGACGTGATGGCATTTATCACGTCACTTTTACTGTATCAACTATTTTCTTCGCTACTTCATTCCCTTGCTTCACGCAGTCCGGAACACCAACACCTTCAAATGCAGCACCAGCAACATGCAAGCCAGGATGTGTTGCAGTCAACTCATGTGCAAGTTGTTTTACCCGTTCGACATGACCAACCTTGTATTGTGGCATTGCTTCATACCACCTCGTAATGTGTACGCGCTCCGGGGTCGCGTTACTATTCATAATACCTTTTAAATCTGCTAAAACGGCATTTGTTATAGATTCGTCACTTTCATGAACGATCTCAGGTTGATCAGGCTTCCCTACATATGCGCGCATTAACGTTTTACCTGACTTTCCTGTATGTGGCCATTTTACATCTGTCCACGTACAAGCTGTTATCGTTTCTTGTCCATTTCGAGCAACGACAAAACCAGTTCCTTCATGAGGAATATCGATTGCATACTCGGGAAAGGTCAGAGCAACGGTTGCACAACTTGTAGCTGTCAGAGCTTGCAATTGCTGTTTAATCTTATTATCCGGTATTAGCTCACTTGCTTTTTGCGGTGGTGTCGTAATAAGCACCGAGTGATACGGTCCTTTTTTCTCACCATTAGCTAAACGGACTAAATAACGATTGTCTCCTTCTTTCACAATCTCTTCCACTTGTGTATTGAAGGAAACACTCCCTTCCTTAAGGTTCGCAACAACTGCCTCAAATACTGATTGTAGTCCCGTTTTTACTGTTAAAAACATACCTTGTTTTTTGACGTTTTCATGAGGCTGCTGTTTCTGTTCGAGT
The DNA here is from genome assembly GCF_028735875.1 of Shouchella hunanensis. Classification (GTDB taxonomy): domain Bacteria; phylum Bacillota; class Bacilli; order Bacillales; family Bacillaceae_D; genus Shouchella; species Shouchella hunanensis. The sequence continues at coordinate 2,995,380 of NZ_CP117834.1, read as the reverse complement.
GCTCTGAGCAAACTACCTTCTTCCTCCATCTTTAAAAAATGAGGGAAAGTCGCTCTCATACTTAACTCGTAAATATTTCCACCGTAAATACCACCTAATAAAGGCTCAATTAATGAAGAGACCATTTCTTTACCTAGTCGATGTTCAAAGAAATCTCCTAACGAGATGTCCTCATTCACTCTAGGGGCCATTGGCTTATTATATTCCTTTAAAAGTTCTTTCTTACCATCATCCGAAATTAAGTCCGTTTTCATAAATTCATCAAGGTCAGTAGGAATACCTAAGACCGTTCGCTTTGGATTTGGATAAAGGTCGCCATCTTTTAAGATATATGCTTGTCCCACTTCATTACGAACAAGTTCCTCTTCTAAACCAACTCTCTTAATTAAATCGGTCATGGCGATTTTACGCTCTAAATAAGAATCCGCGCCACCTTCAATAATAAACCCATCATCCACTGTTGTTACAACTTTACCACCCGCACGATCCTGTTGCTCAAACACGTGGTACTGTATGGATGTATGGTCTTCTAACCAAAGTGCAGCAGCTAATCCAGTAGCCCCTGCACCGATAATGGCTACTTGATCATTACTCATACGTATCAACAGCAGCAAACTGTTTTTCAATGGCATCTGCCATTGCTTCTAAAAAGAGCGGATGATCATTTGGCATTGGTGGTCTTAAATAGGTAGCACCAATCTCATCGGTTACAACCTTACATTCGTAATCATTGTCATATAAGACTTCTAGGTGCTCTGCTACAAAACCAACTGGACAATACATAAAAGCTTTATAGCCTTTGTCGGCATACAACTCTCTCGTCAAGTCTTGCACATCAGGGCCAAGCCAAGGATCCGGTGTATTCCCTTCGCTCTGCCATCCAATTTCATAATGCATAACATCTGCTTTTTCAGCTAGTAGCTGTGCCGTTTCTTTTAATTGCTCAGGGTACGGGTCTCCTGCTGCAATAATCTTCTCAGGCAAGCTGTGTGCAGAAAAAATCACGCAAAGATCGTCTTTTGAAGCTACTTTTTTCATTTCTTCTTGAATCATTTCTGACCAATAAGTTAAAAATTTCGGCTCAGTGTACCAGCTTTCTACTGATTTAATTGTCAGTCCACCTAATCGCTCGGCTTCCGTTTTTGCACGTCCATTATACGACTTTACGCTAAACGTGGAAAAGTGTGGTGCAAGTACAATAGATACCGCTTCATCTAAACCATCCGCATGCATTTGCTGAACCGCATCCTCTATAAAAGGTGAGATATGCTTTAACCCTAGATATGGAATAAATTCATACTGTTCAAACCGTTTATTAAGTACCTCAGCAAGTCCGTCTGCTTGTTGTTCGGTAATACGAGCTAATGGACTAATCCCACCAATTGCCTCATACCGATCCGTTAAATCTTGTAACGCCTCTTGAGAAGGCGGGCGCCCATAACGAATATGCGTGTAATAGGGTTCAATCTCCTCTTTCTTTCGAGGGGTACCATACGCCATTACAAGTAACCCAATTTTTTTCTTCATTTTCTTACCCCTTTCGCTTCACTTCAGCTGAGTATTCATGAATAAAAGCCGTTAATCGTCTTAATGTATCCGGAGATACTTCTGGGAAAACGCCCTGGCCTAAGTTAAAGATAAAGTGGTTACTCTTTAGTCCCTGGTCTAAAATTGCTTTCGTCTCTTGCTCAATAACATTCCATGGTGCAAGTAAAATGGACGGATCTAAATTTCCTTGAACCGTTTTTTCAATTCCTATTGCTCTGGCTTCATCGATTGTCGTTCTCCAGTCAAGTCCAATGACATCAGCTGGCATATCTTTCCACGTATTCATTAAATGAGGCGTACCTACCCCATGTAAAATGAGCGGAACTCCTTCCGAACGGACTTCCGTTAAAATTCGATCCATTACTGGTTTAATAAACCGTTTGTAATCACTTACACTCAATGCTCCCACCCATGAATCAAACAACTGTATGGCTTGCGAACCAGCCGCAACTTGTGCATGCACATACGCAACAGTCATCGTACCAAGCTTATCCATTAACAAATGCCACGCTTTAGGGTTCGAGTGCATGAATGCTTTTGTTTTATGATAATTTTTTGAGGGACCGCCTTCAATCATATAACTCGCTAATGTAAATGGCGCTCCAGCAAAGCTGATTAGCGGTACATGAAGCTGGTTACGTAGAATTTTTATCGTTTCTAATACATGAGCAACATCTTTTTCAGGATTTAATTCCCCTAATTGCTCGACATCTTTTTCTGACGTAATAGGATTGTAAATGACTGGACCGATTCCTGACTTAATTTCTACATCCACACCGATAAAAGGGAGCGGTGTCATTATGTCTTTGTATAAAATAGCAGCGTCATTGTTATATTGATCAACTGGTAGCTTCGTTACATACGCACAAAGTTCAGGGTCATGTGTAATGTCAAACAAGCTATGTGTTTCCTTGATTTTCCGATATTCAGGTTGAGAGCGCCCTGCTTGTCTCATATACCAAACCGGTACATGGTCATGAGCCTCTCCCCTACATGCTTTCAAAAATGTGTCGTTAAACGCCATACTCACTATTATCCACCTCTCCAAACGAACAAATCTCACAAAGTCTATCTTACTTGAAACAAAACAGAAAATCGACGTTTCTGCTTATTTATCGTTCTCTTTTTATCTCTTTAACTATAATAACCTACTGAACAGTTGTACACACACTATGATAAATTGTCATGATTTTGATGGATTTTGTCAAAAATCTTGGCACAAGCGTTATTTTCTCAACACACGTCCTAGTATCTCCAAGTTAAAGGACATTCAAAAGCTATATTTTCATTCCTTTTTGATCATGTGTCTTCATAAAAAGAATACGCTTCACTGTATAGCCACATCACTTACCAATGCTTATACCCGTCATTTTAATAGAATGAACTAAAAAAAACGTAGCGTCAAAACACTACGTTTTTGTTATGATTATGGAGTAAGAGAAAAAGAAAACTCAAAGCTCGGTTTTAGAATCTCACTCTCAGATCCTTCTACCTCTGTTACAGGATCATATGCAACGATTTGATAACTTGGAATGGAAAATGGATTGTACCGTCCTTCTGAGTAGCTAGATTCTGTTAAGTTCGAAGCTACTCTTTTTCGTTCATCGTCTTGAACTTCATAAACGTTGAATTCCATTCGATCATCTTCAAACGCATCCCACTCTAAATAGACGCTTAACAAACCATTTCCTCCGAGAGAATAACTCGCTTCGAAATTATTTATCTCTTGCATCGCAATAGGTGGCTCAAGATCTTTAACACCTTCTGGCTTTACAAACGCTGTCCCTTGATTTGAAGCAGGCAGCTCATCTACCATCGCTTGAAATAAACGCGTCGGGTGTTGACTTCCCCCTGTAAAGTACTGATCGTCGGTTGTCGTATCATATCCCATCCACACACTTCCAACGACCTCAGGCGTATACCCAACGAACCAAGCATCTCGTACTGCTCCCGCTACATTTGGGTAGCCCTGAGTTCCTGTTTTTCCAGCGATAGGAGACGTCGTTTGCACACCAGTAGCGCCAGTACCTTCTTTCATTACTTGTTCGAGCATTCGCGTCATTGACCAAGCGGTTTGCTCAGACATGACCTCTGTTTCAACTAGATTAGCTCCACCAACTCGCTTGCCATTGGAATCATAAATATCTTTAATAAAATGAGGTTCAATCAACTGACCTTCATGAGCAAAAGGTCGATACGATTTGGTCATTTCGTAAGGAGTCACGCCTTCATAAAGACCACCTAACGCGAGTGATAACTGTCTGTCTGGCACCTGCAACCCAAACTTTCTTAATTGACGAACTGAATCGCTGACTCCCATTTCGTTTAGTAGCCAAACAGCTGGTGCATTAGCCGATTGAACGAGGGAATCATATAATGTCATTTCACCACTATACTCTCCAGTGGCGTTTCGTGGTGTGTAGCCATCTTCTGTTTCATCCTCATATAGAAGCAATTCATCCTTTAACGTAGAATAAGGATGATACATGCCACTTTCCAAAGCTGGCGCATATACAGCAAGTGGTTTAAATGTTGATGCTGGAGATCGATTAACATTAAGTCGATTTAACCCTCTTCGAACATACTCTTTTCCACCTTGTGCCGCTAACACCCCGCCAGTGTTAACATCCATGAACATCATGGCTCCTTGCGCATCTTTACTTCCTTCAGGGTAAAAACGTTCATCATTTAATGCTCGATAAGTCTCATGCTGAAACGCCAAATCAATCGGACTCACAATACGATATCCACCTGTAAGTAATTCATTGTTACTTATGTTGTAGCGCTCGCTTGCTTCATCCATCACCATATCAATGTACGTAAACAACGCTTCATCCAATACATATTCTTGATGATCCGTTTCTACCGGAGCATCCTGATAAGATGATGCTTCTTCGCTTGATAAGTAACCCTGTTGCGCCATGACCTTTAGTACTAGGTCGCGGCGTTCTTTGTTTTTTTCCACTTCATTTAATGGAGAAAACGTACTAGGCGCATTCACGACAGCAACTAACGAAGCACCTTCATACACGGTTAACTCTTTAGCAGGTTTATTAAAATACAATTGAGAGGCCGCTTCAATGCCATAAGCACCATGACCAAAATATATTTGATTTAAGTACATTTCTAAAATTTCTTCTTTACTGTACCGTCGCTCCAAATTCATTGCTATTAGTACTTCATTCGTCTTACGGAGCCATGCTTTTTCATTTGATAAAAACAAATTTTTTGCAAGTTGTTGGGTAATCGTACTCCCCCCTTCAACTTTTGCTCCTGCTAGTAAATCTCGATAAAGCGCCCGCCCAATTGCTCTAAAATCAATGCCTTGATGTTCATAAAAGCGTGAATCTTCCATCGCAACAAACCCCTGCTGTACGTACTCAGGGATTTCTGTAATGCTAACAAACTCTCGATTTTCCATATATAAGTTCGTAATTACATTTCCTTCTGTATCGACGAGGACGCTCGATCGATTCATCATAAGTTTCTCTTCGTCTAGCTGATAAGAACCAGCTAACATAAAGATTACGAATATAATGAAAGACAGTGCTACCATACCGACGAACGCACTCGCAACCAAACTCCATTTTTTCAGCAGATCAATGACCCCCCTATAGGTCTAATAACACAATGAAAACAAACTACAATCCAGTCTATCGTACTTATCATATAAAAAAAAGACAGGATTCGGTGAGATTTTCGCTTAATTTACAATGTATTTAGGGGTTCTTTGACATTTATCACGTAATGTTCAAAATTGCATGCTAAACGAATTCGCTTTCATTTGTTTAAACATGTTACACTTGGAAAGGTCATAGACTAGTACATCATTATCTATTTTTTGTTTTAAGGGGCTGAGCTAAATGGAAGTAACCTTTAGCATTGCGTTTTTCGCAGGCTTAGTTTCTTTCTTTTCACCGTGCATCTTTCCTTTAATGCCTGCTTATTTATCTCAACTAACAGGCACTACTGTCACAAATGGGGCCATTGCTGCACCTAGAAGGATCATCCTGTCCAGAAGTTTTGGCTTTATTGCTGGTTTCACACTTGTCTTTATGCTGTTCGGATTAGCAAGCACGATGCTTGGGCAGCTTTTTGTTAGCAATCAAGCACTACTAGAGCGCCTTGGAGGAATTGTTATTATTTTATTCGGTCTACAAATGACTGGACTGATTTCTATTCGTGCTCTGTTCTCAGACAAAAGATTAGAGCCGTCTTCTAATACTGCGGCAAGTTTTTCAAAATCGTTATTGTTCGGCTTTTTATTTGCTGCTGGCTGGACACCATGCATTGGGCTTGTGTTAGCAAGTATTCTCACTTTAGCAAGTACATCTGCTACTATATGGAGCGGCGTCTTTTTGCTCTTTATTTATTCTGTTGGACTTGGCATTCCGTTTTTACTTATTGCCATGCTCTGGGCACGTTCATTGCACAAAATGAGACGTATGAATCGTTACTTACCGATTATCCAAAAAGTCAGTGGCGTTATTATGATTATCCTGGGCATTCTTTTATTCACTGGTTATTTTTCAACACTTGCAGCGATGATGGCCCAGTATACGCCTAGCTGGATGAAATAAACCGTATGTTCTTGCAAGATTCTCCTTACTCATGAGTAGTGCCGCATCGTGGAGCTACTCATGCTGGAGTAACTTAATAGAAATTTAAACGTGAGCTTTATTTTGAACCTTATCCTTCGTAAACAGCTCATAACAATTCGCTTTTAAACACAATACCAAAAAAAAAAGCCGTAACTAGTAAAGTCAAACAATGACTTTATGGAACGACCTTTTCTACATATTCCTCATTTAACCCTTCTCCAGAGCTGCTCGCTTGAATTCTGCTAGCCAACGCATTCGACAGAGCTGAATGGTGTTCTCTTCAAGTTTTGTGAATAAATAGTAGTTCGCTGTTCCTCCAAATACCGCCCCAACAACTGGAAGGAGTTGCAAAGTTTTCGGAATATCAATGGTATCTCGATATTGAAGCTGCAATTGTTTCCAATTCGTTTCATTAATCGTACCAAACTGAATATAGGTTTCAACTTCTTTTAATACATCTAATCGATGTGCTCGATTACCATAGCTAAACTGAAACAATAATAAAATAAAAAAACGGTCGTGTAGTGTTGCGGTTGAAAATCCATATAGATGTGCAACGTCAAACAACGCTTTTAATTTTAACGATAGAAAAAGAGGGAAATCCATTGCCCCTGCAACAAATCCCCCTGCCCCAGTTCCAATCCCCTCCGCTAATGCCATACGGCGATAACGTCGAAACATATCCACCGCTTTCTGGTCTGCTTCTTCAAGGGAAAAAGAACGTATTTCTTTCACAATTAGTTGATTGGACATATCAATGCCGTACATAATTGCTTCCGCTGTCATTTTCACACATTGTGTAGCAGCTGCATGGTAGAGTTTAGGCATCTTTAGATTGATCGCATCTTGCAAATGTCCAATCCTTTTTTTCAAGTGTGATTCTGGTCGTTGTTGCTGCCGTTTCCATACTGCAAGCTCTTCCTCTACACCCTTTACATTCATTACGAGAGCCCCCTTCGCTACATTTTATTAGCGGACTCTGCGATACTTTCCTTTTTTTCGATGAACGAGTGTTTGGCTTCCATATAGTCCAAGTAGCGCACTGGCAATTAAGACAAGCACACCATACAAAAGATCACTTGTAACAACTGCGAGTACCCCGTATACGATAGCAAGTAAAAACAGTAAACGAGCTGTGATATACGTTAATGCTTGCTTCTTTTCTTCAGGCTTTATCGGATATAAATCAATCCAAATACTAGCAGAATGATGAAAAGAAAGAGTTGATAACTGCATCATCGTAATATGAGTAAACAGCAATGCCATTGCCAATTTCATCCACCCTAACGGTAGCACATAAATGAAGAGGCCACCCACAACAGCGAGGCGCAAATACGTACCAAGATAGTCATTCGCTCGAATAAACGTCCGCGCATATAAGTAGTGGTAGACAGTACCTTTTTTTCCACCTAACGATTGAACAGCCCATTGTAAGTAATGACGCTCCCGCACTTTATTGCGAAGCTGAGGTACATCTGTAAAAGCGTTCGCGATTCGATAAAAGAACATGACCATCTGATTTTCAACTTCAATTAATCGATCCCATTTTAAGCTATGCTTTTTTTCAAGTGGTTGCCAATATCCTTTGTACAGGATCGTCATAAGAACGATAATGGCTACTATTAACCACACCGTAGCTTGTGCGAATAGCAGATAAGTCGCCACAGCATTAATTAGCAAGCGAAGAGCCATATTTGAATAGCGCTCTCCTTTTGCCACAAGGCGTTGCTCCTGCCAAACACATAAGAGGTTCCACATTTTTATTAAAATAAGAAACAATAGTGCTAGCCAGAAGGCAGCCCCTGTGCCAATACGTTCTGTGAACATTGGGCCAACAGCCATAAATAACAAGACGATGTAACTGGCCTGCCATATACTTGAGTATCTTAATGCTTGATTGAAATAAACCGTCATCTTTGTTTCATAAGGTAATAAGAAAACAATATCAGCCGGTTTAACAAAGGTCCGAATGGAACCTGCCGTTAAGCGCCACGTAAACAGCACAGTTAACAACAGTACAAGCGGAAAGTCTGCAGGCATCTGCTCTACAAACTGCTGGTAATAAACGGTAAGGAAAATAAATAGGAAATAAACAGAAATAACAAAGCCACTGTTTAAGATTAATTTTAAATATCCTCTCGCCTCTGACCAGTATTGATGACGTCTAGATTCCCAAAGCTCTTGTGCCTGTCTCATTCCTGAACGTCCTTCGTCATTTCAATATAAATATCATCCAGAGTTGCATCGCTTTTCCCAATGGCTCGTCTCATTTCATCGAGCGTACCAGTAAGCACCACTTTTCCCTGATGTAAAATAACAAAGCGATCACAGTAACGCTCAGCCGTTGCTAGAATATGGGTTGACATTAGTATTCCTGCGCCTTTTTTCTTCATTTCAGATATCCAGTTTAAGAAAGACTGTATTCCTACCGGGTCTAGACCAACAATCGGTTCATCCACTACATATAGCTCTGGTTCCGCTAGAAAAGCACTCATAATCATCACTTTTTGACGCATTCCTTTTGAAAAATGATTAGGGTACCACTTTTTCATCTTTACCATATTAAATTCTTTTAAGAGTATTTCTGCACGCTTTTCAAAGTCTGCTTTTTCAATTCCATAGGCAACACTTGTTAACTCTAAATGCTCCCATAATGTCAATTCATCATATAAGAGTGGTGTTTCTGGGATATAGGCGAATGATCTTCGGTACTGGTCTGCATTATCGGCAAAACGCAACCCGTTAATTTTCACTTCACCTGCTTGTGGGTCCATTAACCCTAGTACATGCTTAATGGTGGTACTTTTTCCAGCACCATTCAAGCCGATTAAACCAACTATTTCTTGCTTTTGGACACCAAATGAAACGTTATGTAAAACAGGCTTTTTTGGTGTATACCCACCTGATAATTCATTAATCTCTAACATATTAGCCATTTATGTCATCACTCCCCCTTGTAGTTTAGCAAAAAAAAAACAGAAAAGCACTTTCAGACCTCTTTCACTCTATTCACCATAACGCTTTTAAAATCCTTTCCCCTTCTTGATTGCTTCTTTCCATAAATATGCGTACACTTTTAGCTAAGAAGTAGTTTAAAGGAGGATTTTCTATGTCAGATTGTATTTTCTGTGCTATAAGAGATGGACAGCTACCAGCCACAAAACTGTATGAGGATGAGCACGTTTTAGCATTTTATAACATTCAACAAATAACGAAAGGACACACACTGATTATTCCGAAACAGCATCATGAGGCTATTTTTGACCTTCCCTCAGAAACAGCTTCTCAACTATTTTCAGTTGTGCCAAAACTGGCTTCTGCTTTAAAAGAGAGCTATTCGTGTAAAGGAATGAATATCGTGAACAATAATGGACAAGTGGCTGGCCAAACTGTGTTTCACTACCACCTTCATCTTGTTCCTCGATATGGAGAAGAAGCTATTTACAGCCATATTTGGGATAAAGAAGCAAGCCCAGATCATGTAAACGGGTTAGAACCTTATACAAAACGTTTCAAAGACATACTAAACAGCTCCATTTAAGAAAAAGTCACTTTCTGGTGACTTTTTTTTTACATTATTATTCTCAAATAAAAATAATTTACGATTTTATCGCCCAAAAAGTCAAAATTATGATATCATTTCTAAAAACACACGTTAAAGGGATAAAGGGAGTCAAAAAAATGAAAAATGTTCATAACTTTAGCGCTGGTCCTGCTGCTTTACCTCGCCAAGCACTCGAAAAAGCACAAGCAAGTTTTCTTAATTATGATGCATCACAAGTCTCTATTATGGAAATGAGTCATCGTTCTAAAACCTATGAAAACGTTCACTTTCAAGCAATTTCTCGACTGAAGTCGTTAATGAACTTAGATGAAGATACCCATGTTTTATTTTTTCAAGGTGGAGCGAACCTTCAATTTTCCATGGTTCCTATGAATTTTCTAAATAATCAATCCAGTTATGTATTAACAGGCGTCTGGTCAGAAAAAGCCGCAAATGAAGCGAAACGATTCGGGACTATTGACGTACAAACACAAGCTAAAGAAAGTGGGTTTTCAACCATCCCATCTCCGGATGAGCTTTCTTATAATGACGAAAATTCCTATTTACATATAACATCAAACAACACAATTTATGGAACACAATGGAAAACATTTCCTCATCAGAAATTGCCGCTTGTCTGTGACATGTCTAGTGATATTTTGTCAAGAGACATTGATTATAATGCGTTTGATCTTATTTACGCAGGTGCTCAAAAGAATCTTGGTCCTGCCGGTGTGACCATCGTCGTGGTTAAAGATTCATTTCTTAAAAACGCTCATGTAGACGTATCACCAATGCTTTCTTATCAAACCTTTGCTAAAAGTCAATCTATGTATAATACACCACCTGTCTTTTCGATTTACATGTTGAACTTAGTGTTGGAGTGGATTGAAAGCGAAGGCGGCGTTTCAGTAATCGAAGCCCGAAATGAAAAGAAAGCTTCCCTACTCTATGACATCATTGATCGCAGCGAAGGGTTTTATCGTGGTCACGCCGAAAAAGAAGCTCGCTCTACAATGAACGTGACCTTTAATTTGCAAAATAACGATTTAGAGAAAATGTTTTTACAAGAAGCTGAAGAAGCTGGCCTTATTGGATTACCTGGTCATCGTTTGGTTGGTGGTATTCGGGCAAGTATTTACAATGCAGTTCCACTAGAATCATGTGAAGTACTTGCAGCTTTCATGGATTCCTTTAAAAGAAAACATTCGTAGCATACAAAAGTCACCCTTTACAAATAGAATATAGATGGAGGAATGGTTATGGAGCCAATGGCTAAGCACTCAATGTTATATAGTTACAAGCTAGCTGTATTAAGCAAAGCGATGTGGAAATCCGTCGAGAAAGATTGGCAAAATTGGATTAAACCGTTTAACTTAAACTTGAATGAGCATCATATTTTATGGATTGCTGATCAGTTCAACGGCGCTTCCATTTCTGACATTGCCTCATACGGTGCCATGCATGTGTCAACTGCCTTTAACTTTTCCAAAAAGCTAGAAAAGCGAGGGTTATTAACATTCTCGAAAAAGCAAGAAGATAAAAGAAACACGTACGTTTGCCTAACGAAAGAAGGAGAAATACTGTTACACGAGACTTTACGTGTATTTAACGAACAAACCTTTAATGTTTATCAAGGCTCTTTGCCAATCAAAGAGATTTACGGAAGGTTCCCGGAATTCTCAGAATTAGTGTCGATTGTACGTCACTTATATGATGATGATTTTATTAGACAATTTAATGACGATTCCTTTATTTCACCTCAGCCATCATTGAAGCAAAAAAATTATTTATAGGAGAGGCGTTTTCTTACTCTCTATCTAAAGAACCATCAGCGTCTGCTGATGGTTCTTTGAAAACATTATTGTATAAGTGATATGTCTAAAACATCCTCATCTAAGTTGACATCATTAAAGCGTAAACCAAAAGGCTCTAACTCTTCAATCGTTCTTAAATCAATCACCACATGTTCTTCACTTGGATAAAGATAAATCCATTCTGGCAGATCAGCTACTTGATTAAACATACGCAACGCAGTTTCCGGTGAGATTGATAAAAATCCTGCTGACAGATTGTCTGCTTCTAACAATAAACTGCCATCTTCCTGTACCATTGGATCGAAACGCATAGCTACATCAATTGAAGAAAGGACAGCATCGACTTCACCTTCCAAATAAACACCATCTTCAGCCAGGTAAAAGTGAAATGGTATATCTTCCTCTAGTAAATTGTCCAATAAAAGATTTGTCTGATTTAGCGTCATCTGAAAACTCAATAGCTCTTCGCTTTCATTGTTTACAGTAGGCCGTTCCCTTGAATCAGAATCTAAATTACCAAAGAGCCTTATTGCCCCAATTAACAATACAGAAAGAATGATGATTAAAACTGCAAGAACAATAAAAAAGCCTGTTTTATAAAAACGGTTGGTTTGTTGTCGTCTACTCATGCTTCCTCCTACTCCTATGTATGAATGTGTTCTACTGTCTTTATACCCTTTTCTACTCTCTTTCAACAATAGTTTAACCTGTTTTTTGATAATTTTTGTTCTGAATAGAGAAAGCGCTCATGGATTTATCCATGAGCGCTACACTTTACTAGCAAATCCAAGAAGCCCCGATAATCACTAATAAAATGAATAAAACTACGATTAATGCAAACCCACTGTTGTATCCTCCGCCTGCGTAACTCATGTACATTTCCTCCTTTGAAAATTTCACATTTTTTTTGATAGAAAGCACATTGAGCATGTTGAATGTGAAGCATTAGAAACGCTTCAAAACACGCTTAACCCTTGCTACCCGGAGGTTTTAGAGCTTTCTTTGTGCTTTGTTACCTTATCCTATGCAAAAAGTAAATATGGGTACTAGGCGAATGACCTAATTTCCCAATAATACAGCAATTGTTGTAGGTTTTTATTTATGATATAGTAGGTTTTGTGCAAGAAAAAACTGGGTAATTTAACTAGTTGACCTTGTGTACAAGTTATGCTGACGATAATAGATCTCTTCAAGGAGTGTTACAAATGAAAAAGTACTTACTCGCTGGTTTCGGTGCTGTTGCGCTAACAACTTTAGCAGCATGTAATAATGACGAAGGAAACGGATCTACCATTGCTACAATTGAGGGTGGAGAAACGATTACACAAGAAGCGCTATTTGAAGATTTAAAAAACAATCAACAAGCAGCAGGCGCTTTGCAAAACGCTTTCTTTACAGACTTAACTGAACAACTATTAGCGCTTGCTGGCGAAGATATGGACTTTTCTGAAGAACAAATTAACGCAATGGTTGCAACACTTCAAGATGAATTCGGTGTTAACTCAGAAGATGAGCTCGTTGACATTGTAGTTGAAAGACTTGGATTAGAAGACCGTGATGATATGATTGATAATTTAATCATTCCAGAACTAACTTTAATTGAACTTCAAGCCCAAGATTTAGACTACACTGATGAAGACATTGCCGCTTATTTCGAAGACAATCGTGAGCAATATGAGCAAGTCGAAGCTCGTCATATTCTTGTTGAGGAAGAAGACGTTGCAAATGACATTATTGAACAATTAAATGATGGAAGCGATTTTGCTGATCTCGCTGAAGAATTCGGCACAGACGGCACTGCTAGTAACGGCGGTGATCTTGGTTTCTTTACACGCGCTGAAATGGACGAGGCTTTCGCGGAAGCTGCATTTGACTTAGAAGTTGGCGAAGTAACAAGTGAGCCTGTTGAATCAGCATTCGGCTTTCACGTAATTGAAAAGACAGACGAGGCACTTGAGTATGACACAATGCCTGACTCGGCGCAGATGGCCGTTAAACGCGCTTATATTGAAGAAAATGGACGTGACTTCTTTGCGGTAGTTGTGGACTTGCTTGAGCAATATGATGTAACCGTAGAAGACGAGTTCTTCCAAGGTGTTATTGATCAAGTCCAAGCGAGCACAAACCAACCTGAGACAGAGGAAGAACAGCCAGCTGATGAAGACACGACAGAAGATGATTCAACAGATACTGATGAAGACACTACTGACGAAGACACTACTGATGAAGAGAACGAATAAATAAAATGAGCTTGTTGACCTTATCCAAGTCGGATAGGATCAGCAAGCTTTTTTAATGTCACGCATACTAAATTCATCCTACGTTTCTTTTAGAATTCCCCCAAGAATTGTTGAACATAATGCCCTATCTCTTTTGGTCTAACATCTAATGAAGATAATTGATTACAAGGTACCCATACTGGCTCATACGTGCCACGTTTTCTCTCTTTGTCGACATACTCGTCCCCTTGTCCAATTTCAATATCTCCCTCAAGAATAGAGGCAAGAAAAAAATAATGTGTACCGTGATAAAAAACAGTCGTGAGCAATCGTTCAATGCAAATGTGTACATTGAGTTCTTCAAGGGCTTCTCGAATGGTTGCTTCCTCTAGCGTTTCATCCTTCTCTACCCCACCGCCAGGGAACACAAAGTAAGTATCGTTGTTATGAACTCTTTTTATTAATACTACTTTTTGATCTTTAATGAGTACCGCACATCCTCGATTTCTCATGAGACACTCCTTTAAAAGCACTATTCAATTAGACGAAACCACGCCACTGAAGCAGCGATGTGATTAAATCCTCTTTACCATTCGGACATCTAAGTGCTCGCTACAATGGATGCCCTCTGTTGCCTTTGTTTTAAGCATTAAACGTTTATTCTGTAAAACCACTCCTTCGACGGCAGTTGAGACCATATCATCGCATTCCAATTGCCTTAAAAATAGGTGAAATTGATCTACTCTAATCGCTCTACTGCTCTCTTTTTCTATTTCTCCTTTATAAACAAAAAACCTTCAGGAAGAGTTGTTTCTAACCTGAAGGCCATTCTTTTGTTTTTCCAAATCGTAACATGAGGCTTAAAGCTCTTGCTGCTCTTTTAATTTCTTTGCTTCTTGAATACGTTCCATATAGACATTTCCTTCTTGTTCAATAAAGTCCTCATCAATTTCCTTTTCTTCTTTTAGTGCCCGAATCCACTGATAGCCACTAAAAACAATACCGAGGATGAGTAAATACGTCCACCAAGGGCTGGCAAGAACGAATTGACCAACGGATGTTTGTGTTAACAGAAAGGCTACAACTAATACGACTACGGCTCCAAGTGCAAGAAATTGGCTTGTCTCTTTTGTTTTCATTAGAATTATTCACCCTTTCTACTTTCTAGTAAGCGTTTCTTATCTAATGATATGGGTGATCAAGCCTAAGTAGAACTTTTTTTATAGATCGAGTGGTTTTTTATGAAAACTCGGTTTGTAAAAGCTCCGATTTTCTAATGCCATGACTCGTTCAGAAAATTCTCCTGGTTCCACTCGCTCTAGCGCACGATCCATCATATTAATCTTTGCATCAACATTGTCAATCATATGCAACACCTCTGCCTCACGAATATAAGGGGGCTTAGGACTTCCCCATTCCCCTTTTCCATGATGACTTAACATAAGATGCTGAAGAATTAGTAGCTCTTCGCCTTCAATTTTTAATTCCTGTGCCGCTTCGTGAATTTCCATAGCACCAATGGAAATATGTCCAAGCAACTTGCCTTCAAGCGTGTAGGTCGTATCAATGGCTCCAGAGAGCTCTTTTACTTTTCCAATATCATGAAGAATAACGCCTGCATACAGCAAGTCTGTATCTAGGTTCTCATATTGTGCAGCAATATTTTTTGCTAGACGTAACATGGAAACAACGTGAAAAGCCAATCCACCCATAAATTCATGATGATTTTTCGTAGCTGCTGGAGATTCAACAAACGCGGTTTGATGCTTCTTCACAATGTAACGGGTAATGCGCTGGATATTTGGGTTTTGAATATCAAAAATAAATTGGTTAACCTCATCAAGCATGTCTTCAGCTGACAATGGCGCGGAGCGCACAAAGTCATTAATTTCCACTCCATCCATTGGACTAGTGGGACGAATGCTCGCAATTTTCAGTTGGGTACGTCCTCTATAATCAATCACGTCACCTTGTATATGTACAATCGTTTTATTGACAAATGTGCCTTCGTCTTCTGGCGAGACACCCCATAATTTCGCTTCAATTTCTCCTGTATGATCACCTAAAATTAAGGTTAAAAATGGCTTTGAGTTACTCGCTATTTGCTTCGTCGCCGTCTTTATTAACAAGTACCGATTAACCGCTTCCCCCACTTGATGGTATTTTATTCCTTTTTCCATAACGGTCACCTCTTTAACATTTTAATCTTTCATTAGTATAGCATATACAGCTCTTATCGTATGAACGCTTCTTCTTAAAGAATCTAAAAAAAAGCTCGACCCTGCCACAGTGACTATGACAAGATCAAACCTTTATGATCGTTTCTTTTCTTTTTTCTTTTGTTTTACATCCTGTGCTTGATAAGGTTTTGGCAGTCCAATGGTAAATCGAACGCCTTCTTCAATATTGTCTACCTTCGCGAATCCATGATGCAATTCGGCAATTTGCTTAACAATGGCTAACCCCAAACCAAATTTCCCTTTATTTCCTTTATAGAATGGGCTAAACAATTTGCTGAGATCTGCATCAATTGGGTCTCCTTCGTTTTCAACAATGATATATGAATAGCGCTCATCTTCTTCCGCACGGATAGTTAATTGACGTTTAGCATAGCGCAATCCGTTTTCGACTAAATTTTCTAGGAGCACTTCACATTGTTCGATGTCTGCCTTTAGTGTTTTATCTGCACCTTGTACATCAATGGTCACATCATCTCTTTGATAACGAAATCGCTCTTCAATCTGATACGCAAGCTTTCCAAAAGGAAACTCTTCTACTTTAAGCTGCTCTTTTTGCATCTGGTCAAGCTTTGTATAGTAAAGCATATCAATGACTCGACGCTCCATCCGATTCGCTTCTTCTGTAATAACATCCATTGTCTTACCAAGATCTTCTTTTGGTAGAATGCCATCTTTTACTGATTGAGCATAGCTTTTAATGACCATAATCGGTGTTTTCAATTCGTGAGAAGCATGCTGAATAAACGTTTTCTGAGCGCGATCATAGCTATTTAAATTTTGTCGCATTCGTTCAAATTGATACGAAAGACGCTCAAAATCTTCGTCCCCTTCCCATTTTAACGGCTCTTGCCAGTTTCGATTTGCAATTTGTTCTAGGTGATTTTCTAAAATGGCTAATGGTTGTCGCAAATAATGCTTTAACCAAATGGCAGGAAGTAAGCTTAGTGCACTTGTGAGCAATAATAAATAAAGCAGTCGCTCCCAAAGATTCTGGACCATTTCATCACGATACGTGTCCCACATATAGGTGATCAAATATAAATCGGAACCTTCAATCGGACTAACTAAATCATTCACCGTATAAAAGAGAGTTTGCCCACCAAATGTCGTTTCATATCGGCCTGTTTGTGTATTTTGATCAACTGCGTTTTGACGCATCTCTTCGTGAACTGGTGGGTCAGGTACCACATCAATTGGCGTATTATAAATGGCATACGTTGATCCGGTAATTTCAATTAAAAACGAAACCGTCGCTCGTTGCTCCTGCCTAGATTGGTAAAACCCCGGCTGCTGGCTCAGGAACGTCTCCCAGTTTGCATCTTCTTGCATTAATTGGTCCCGGACACTGTTATCAATAATTTGGTACGTCTCTTCTGTCAGCGCCCCACGAATTGAAATGGGATAAACAATAATAATAGAGAGTGCGACAAGCACAATTAACGAAACGAATGCAAGCCATATTCGTCTCGTTAAATTAATTTTTATCATGAGGATAAGATCCGGTACCCGTACCCATAAAGCGTTTCTAAATGAATACGCGGCATTTTCTTACGAACCCGGCGGACGACGTCGTCAACAGCTCTCTCAGATCCAAAGTAATTATCGCCCCATACATGCTCGATAATTTTCTCTCTTGAGAAGGCTTTACCAATTTCGGCTGATAACAATAGCATTAGATCCATTTCTTTCGTTGTTAAATCAACCGCTTCATTATTCTCTTCTGTGTCAATGATCGTACGTCCAATAGGATCAATTGTATATGCGTTTAATTCGACTTTTTGTACGTCTGATGTACTTGAACCGTAAACCCGATTTAAAATTTTCTTTACACGAATAATGAGTTCTTGTGGCAAGAATGGTTTTGATAAATAATCATCACTTCCCATTTCAAGCCCTAACACACGATCCAAATCTTGATCTCTTGCAGAAATAAAAATTACCGGCGTATCTTCTTCATTTTTTATTGCTTTTAATACTTGATACCCATCTGTGCCTGGAAGCATAATATCTAACACCCATAAGTGAGGCTTGTCCGCCACTGCATCAACCGCCGCATCTCCATTATCAAAGACTGTAACATTCCAACCTTCTTTTTGCATATATGCTTTTAAAACTTCTGATAAGTTTTCTTCATCTTCAACTAAGTAAATATCATACTTCTCCATTTTCAGCATCCTCTCTATCGTTTCACTTGTAATACATTTTACATAATTTTAACGGGAAACGCCATTTAAGTTCGTAAATTACGTAATCTCACGTATTTATTTGACTATTACTCCACGATTATGTAATAAAAGGACAACTCATGTGAGTAGCCCTATAGTAAAGAGATCGCTGCTAGTGCCGTTAAAGGCAATACCCATCTTCTCCACCCGTATGGACGAAAACCACCATACGCATACGGAGGTGGATAACCATACCCATACCCATAGCGATGAGGTTCGTTGGCAGAATGAAACCCTTCAAGTTGAGTGATTTGCATTGGGTATTCATTCTGATCAACCGGATAAAGTACATAGACGTTTTCTTGATCCACATATTCAATAACCGATTCAAATTCCTCGCCATTTGTTAAAGAAACGTTAACAGGGTAGTTCGTATAGCGTTGACAAAGCGACATCATTTCTTCGTTTCTCATGTTGTATTCCCCCTTTTTCTTTACTCTATTCATTAAGTTAAAAATAGGTGAATACACACTCTATCCATGATACACTTAATGAAAACGTTATCAGGAGGTTGTTATGACGTATTTTTTAACAGCATTTAATAAAGATAGTTCTGTAGTTTTAAATGAGCGCATTGAAGCGGAATCCGAAGAATCTGCAATTCAAGTAGCAAAAGCAAAGCTAGAAGAAGCAAATGCCCAAAGTTTAACTCACCGTTTAACTCACCAGGGCAAGATGATTTTGTTTGCACGTTAATAAAAGCCCTAGCGGATGAGCCGCTAGGGCTTTAGGTTCACTCTTTCAATTGCATATTTAACTGCTTACGGAACACTTCATGAACCATGTATGCTAATCCACCTTGATTCATAGTACGAGTAACCCAATTTGCTTTTTCTTTCACCGATTCTGTCGCGTCTCCCATCGCTACACCTAAACCTGCCATTGCGATCATTTCAGAATCTTCCTCGCCCACTCCCACAACAATGACTTGGTCTAAAGAGAGCTGATTGCGCTTTACAAGCCATTGAAGTGCTCGCTCTTTTTCAGCACCTGCACCAACAACAAAGCATTCGCCTTTATTCGTTTTCATAACGTTTAATTCAGGTATCTCTTGTTTAACAATCTCACAAATATAGTCTAGATCTTTTTGCTCGTCGCATTTAAGGCTAACGTTTAACGGCCCTTTCCCTTCCTTCAGAACGTGCTCATACAAGGAGTCCACATACGTTAACGGGTACAGAATTTGCTCACCAGGAGCATTAAAAGACATTCTCGCTAAAAGTGTTTGTTTGTGCTGTGGGCGAATAGATGCGCAATAATCGCCATACTGTAGCTTTACCTCACAATCAAATCGTTCCATAACATGACACAGATCTAACGTTGTTTCAAGACTTAACGGTCGATTGTACCACTCGTTTTGGTCTGTATCGGATATAAAGGAGCCTCCGTGAGCAATAATGGTTGCGTCGCATTTTACATTTCGGGCAATTTTTTTTGCATACGAAAAGGAATGATTTGTCACCAACACAACGGATACTTGCTTTTTTTCTAAGTATGCCATCGCCATTTTCGTCTTTTTTGATGCCTTGGCTTCCCCTTCTAAAAACAGTTTATCAATGTTCATGACTAACAAGTTATAGGTTTTCAAACGTGTTCCTCCTTCATGAAGCTCATGTTGTATAGCTGGACCTAACCTTGTTTAAGTTTTATGCATTTTTAGATGAAGTAGAACAAGGATCCATTAAAAAAAGCTTGCCACTTTTAACAAGTGACAAGCTTTTACTTCATTACTGTTCTTGAGAAGGATCGCCGTAGATCTTCTCCAATGGCTCAGTAATAATCTTATTTAACTCTGTAATAATTACACTAAGTTGTTGCTCTGCTTCCATCAGTTTTGAAATCAACTCATGCTGCTGAACAAGTTCAAATTGCTGCTGTGCTTGTTGCGCTTCTTCTTCAGAAATTTGAATACCTTGCATTTGCTTTTGTTGAAGATCTAGCTGAAGCTTACGAAAGTTTTCAAGCATTTTTTTTGCAATTTCATCTGCTTCAATTTGTGCATGTAGCTCATGAAGCGCCTTAAACTCATCACTTTGTTCAAGTGCGTCTTTTAATTCATGTGCCTTATCATATGTCATACTCATGTTTATCACTCCCTACCAACCGACTATAACACGTCAGTCGACAGAATTCACGTCATACGACCATTCCTAATAAAAAAAATGAACAATTAGCGCTTGAATCAGACCAACGGTTCCTCCAATTACGCCTCCTAATAGCGTAATTAATCGCAATTCCTTCTTTGTAATCTTCATAATAAGCTCTTCTAAATTCGCCATAGAAAAGGATGCTACCTGTTGTTCAATCACTTCATTTAAGCGCAAGCTCTTCATAATGGAC
The DNA here is from genome assembly GCF_028735875.1 of Shouchella hunanensis. GTDB lineage: Bacteria > Bacillota > Bacilli > Bacillales > Bacillaceae_D > Shouchella > Shouchella hunanensis. Next base: position 2,974,846 of record NZ_CP117834.1, on the reverse strand, counting down.
GTTAAATGCACCTCTATATAACCTGTTGTTACACGAACAAGTTGAGGGGCCCACTTATCGACAATTTGATTAATATATGGCGTTGTCCATGTTTGAAGAGGTGCATCGTACCAATTTAAAAGCGGGATGTTCTTTTCTAAACCAACCGTTGCTTTATCAATGACGGTGTCAATATATTTTTCTGCTTCAAATGACGATACAGGTTTTTCTAGTAACTGCTCCCACTCACGAGCAAGTAAACCATGAAGCATCTCTGTTGTTTTTTCATCATCCAAAAATTTAACAATTTCTGGATAAACCATCTCCACTACTTTTTCGCTGGAAAGAAACATTGAAACCATTCCACCAAACTTGCCTTTTGACGACAAAAAGTTCGTCGCCATAGCAGCCATTTTTTCTTGGCCTTCTGCACTTTCTACATATACTTTCGCTTTTGAAACCATCGTTTTTGAGAGACCTGGCAAATAGCTTACGATAGCAGACTGAATTTCCTGTGGAACCAGTTGCTTTGCTGCTGTATCTTGGTGCTTCTGTACATACTGTTTCAGTCGTTCTTTTAACCACATCCTTGATTTAATAACAAGCTGGTCTTTACCATTGTCAATAGATAATAGTGGTTTTAACATTGATTCAACTGTATTGTCGCTTGTTAACCATTGTTTCACTCGCCCACTTACCCAATCAGTGAGCTCCTTTGAAAACATGTCACTCGTTAATTTTTTACTTAACCCTTCGGCTGTTAATAAATGATTCGCTACTAGATTTCCCATCTGTGTTGCGAGCTCTTGCTGTCTTCTCGGTAATAATCCTGGTGTTAACGGCAGTTGCCACTTTCCTATATAGTACGCTCGATGAGGTCGAAACAACATCCTAATCGCTAGCGCATTAGTTGCTGCACCGACAATTGCACCTACTACAGCGAGAAGAAGAACTAACAAAATCCATTGCACATTAAACGCTTACTGCTTCTTAGCAGCAAACTGCCTCCTTCAAAAAAAGAATTTAAACGCTTTGTCCTTAGTATAGCTTATTTTTGTTCCCACAGAAAACGAACACTATGATAGACTGAATTATGTAACCCTTTACAACTTGATAAAGGAGCGATTCGAATGCTTGTACATTTCCAATATAAACCCTTATATCAACGCACTCAGAAGCAAAGTTGGGCTTTTTCTTTTTACTTTAAAGGACAGTTCATATCTGGCACTTATCACTTTGATGGTTCCATTACGTGGGAGGGTGCGCAAGTTGAGAAAAAAATAAGGGATGAGCAGTTAAAGCAAGCTGTACATGACTTAATGCTCTATCACGTTTATGAAGAAGAACACCAACCAAAGCATAAAATCTAATCATTTTGCCATTCTATTAAGAGGAGGGATGGTAAAATGAAGGAACGAAAAGATTTGGATAGCCGTAAAGAATACGAACTTGATATTGACCGCTATGTAAACGAAGGTTTACATGGTGGACGTGTTGATCCGCATACTGGCGGAAAAATTGAAGAAGACATGCCAATTACAAAGGAAAAACAGGATTAAAAAGCTCAATCTCGAGCTTTTTTTTTGTTATACTACACACAAGCGATCAACAGAAAGGTATGTTTTCAAATGAATGAAACCATAAACCAAACATTTTCACATGCATTTTGGCATCCTAGTGATAACGTATCAGACCGTATTTCTTTTCAGTATAAACAACACGTTTTCTATTTTCATCGGTTAAAGATTACACAACGTGAACGAACGCTTTTATCCTTGCTGTTAACAGAGGTGGATCATACACCACGACCAGCCACAGCTGAGGAACAAGAATGGTCAAATTATCTATATGCTGTTGGTGAACAACCACCAAATGCTGGAACGTTCACCGCTTTACATTTTTATATTGAACAACCTATCGATGATTATGACTCGTTTCGAGAAGCAATTTTATCATTCTTCCCTATCTCTACCCTTATGATTTGGGAAAGCAATACGAATGGTTTGCTATTGTTTCCATCTGATTATCGTGAATATGATTTAGATGCTTTAACGGAATTAATTGAGTCAGATTTCTATACAATCCTTTATACATTTTTAGGCATTCCTATTCACTCAAATCAATGTAAAACAAGACTGTCATTTGAAAAAAAGCTTTTTTTAAAACAAATGGACAAGAAACGTTCAACCCATATTTTCAGTGCCACTGAATCAAGTTTAGCTGAATTAAAACAGCAGCTGCATAACACCGAATTTGAACAATTGCGCAGTCACTTTCTTTCAAACGAGCTGCTTCACGATGAAGAATTGTTACATACAATCACTGTATTCTTCAAAAATAATTTGAATACATCACAAACAGCTAAAGCACTTCATTTACATCGAAATAGTCTTCAGTACCGACTTGATAAATTCAACGCCCAAACAGGGCTTGATTTACGCATATTCTCTCATGCAGCGCTTACGCATTTGTTTATGCACCAGCCAACTTGATTCATGTACAGTTTGCACAAAGCCATATTGTCATTCTTTGTGCAAGCTGTACATAGCTTTCATCTTATGAAAGGGTTTACAATAAATTTAGTTAAAAACGAGGGGGAAGAAAAATGGCGTCAATTCAATTAAATAATGTATACAAAGTGTATGATGGAGATGTAACGGCAGTTTCAGATTTTAATCTTGATATTGAGGACAAAGAGTTTATCGTATTCGTGGGTCCATCAGGGTGCGGTAAATCAACTACGCTTCGTATGATTGCTGGACTTGAAGAAATATCAAAAGGTGATTTGATTATTGGCGATAAGCGCATGAATGACGTAGCGCCAAAAGATCGCGATATTGCCATGGTATTCCAAAACTATGCGTTGTATCCACATATGAACGTTTACGACAATATGGCATTCGGATTGAAATTGAGAAAGTTCAAAAAAGACGAAATCAAAAAACGTGTTGATAATGCAGCAAAAATTTTAGGGTTAGAAGAAATGCTAGATCGTAAGCCAAAAGCGATGTCAGGCGGTCAGCGTCAGCGTGTTGCACTAGGTCGTGCTATAGTACGTGATCCACAAGTATTCTTAATGGATGAGCCACTTTCAAACTTAGATGCAAAGCTACGTGTACAAATGCGTGCTGAAATCACAAAACTTCATAAACGTTTACAAACAACAACGATTTATGTAACTCACGATCAGACAGAAGCAATGACAATGGCGACTCGCATCGTTATTATGAAAGACGGTCTTATTCAACAAATTGGGACACCTAAAGATGTGTATGATAATCCAGAAAACGTATTTGTTGGTGGCTTTATTGGCTCCCCATCTATGAACTTCTTAAGTGGTAAATTAGATGGTAAGGATTTTGTTATCAACAATCAGCGTATTGAGGTTCCAGAAGGAAAACTATCTGTTTTACGTGAACAAGGCTTTACAGATAAAGAACTCATTCTTGGCATTCGCCCTGAAGATATTCATGATGAGCCTATTTTCATTTCTTCATCAGAAGGAACTAAAATTGATGCTTTAATTGATGTAGCTGAATTAACAGGTGCTGAAACTGTACTTTATTCTTCAATTGAAGGTCAAGAATTTGTTGCACGTGTCGATTCTAGAACGACTGCACAAAGTGGAGATACGATTGAGCTTGCATTAAATATGAATAAAGCCCATTTCTTCAACCCAGAAAACGAACAACGTATTCGCTAAAAAAAAAGAGACGAGTTTATCGTCTCTTTTCTTGTTCCATTGTATTTAATTATTTTTGGTAACCGCCACTCATTTGTTGTTCAGCCATTTTAACTAAACGTTTAGTAATTTCCCCACCAACTGAACCGTTAGCACGTGCAGTTGTTTCAGGACCAAGGTTAACACCAAATTCTGAAGCGATTTCGTACTTCATTTGGTCAATTGCTTGTTGTACACCAGGTACAACTAGGTTATTTGAACTTCTGTTATCTGCCATTATGTTTCACCTCCCTGTGTAACTATAGAATGTCACGGTCTCTCGTTTTCTATGTATGTTTATTAAAAAAATTTTTTAAGGAAATAAAAGGAAGTAATTATAACGATAAAATGTAGTTACACAGGCTCATAATGACAAATAAAAAGACTTAATTTCTTAAGTCTTTTTAAACGTTATCGCACTATACGGGGTATACAGGGTGTTTGCGGTCTGTAAATACTACTTCTTTGGTTTCATATAAAGCGAACCTTCGTGTTAACTCTTCGCGTAAATCATTTCCATTAACAACCCCATCAATGACTAATTCTGAAGCAAGTCGATACACATCAATATTTTCTTTGTATTCTTCTCTTTTTTCAGCAATAAATGCGGCTCTTTCTTCCGGAGCTAATGCTGCGATTTTATTTGCGTAAACTGCATTTACAGCGGCTTCTGGTCCCATAACAGCAATTTGTGCTTGTGGTAAAGCTAAGCAACAATCGGGATCAAATGCAGGTCCTGCCATCGCATAAAGTCCAGCACCATATGCTTTACGAACAACTACAGAAATTTTCGGAACCGTCGCTTCAGCCATCGCTGAAATCATTTTTGCACCATGACGAATGATACCCGCACGTTCTACTTTTGTCCCAATCATAAAGCCAGGAATATCAGCCAGAAATAGTAATGGGATGTGATAGGCATCGCATAATGTAATAAACCTCGCTGCCTTATCTGCTGAATCGTGAAATAATACCCCGCCTTTTGCTTTAGGTTGATTTGCTATAATGCCAATCGTTCTTCCGTTTAAACGAGCAAATCCAGTAATAAGTTCAGGTGCAAAGAGCTTTTTAATTTCAAAGAAGCTGTTATCGTCTACCAGTCGATCTAATAGATCGTACATATTAAAAGGCGCATTTTGATTTTCTGGAATGATCTCTTCAATTGTTTTAGGTAAATCTTTAGGCGGGATTGCCTCCGATAGAGGTACTCGACCTTTATAACTTTGTGGGACATAGCCAATATATTCTCTTGCTAAATCGATTGCTTCTAATTCATCTTTTGCAAGCATATCGCCACAGCCAGACACACGGCAATGCATAGATGCACCACCCATTTCTTCAAGGGAAACATCCTCACCGATAACCATCTGCGCCATACGAGGCGAGCCAAGATACATGGACGCATTTCCGTCAACCATAATGACAACATCACAAAACGCTGGAATATAAGCGCCACCAGCGGCTGATGGGCCAAAGAGAATACATACTTGAGGAATTTTACCAGAAAGCTTTACTTGATTATGAAAAATTCGGCCCGCACCTCTACGACCTGGAAACATGTCAATTTGATCAGTAATACGCGCTCCAGCTGAATCAACTAAATACAGCATTGGTACTGCTAATTTCTCAGCCGTTTCTTGGATGCGAATGATTTTTTCAACTGTCCGCGCCCCCCATGAGCCAGCTTTTACTGTGGAATCATTCGCCATGACACAAACAGTTTTACCGTTTATTTTCCCGGTTCCGCAAATAACCCCATCAGCAGGTAAACCTTCTGCTTCTGAATTTGCAAACATGCCATCTTCAGTCTCTAAACCATCATCAAATAACAGTGCAAGCCGTTGCCGTACAAAGCGTTTTCCTTTCGCTTCGTTTTGCTGATGATATTTTTCTTGACCACCTTGGTGAATCGTCTCTACTTTTTCTTTATATCGCTCTTCAATACTCATAGCCTTCACCTCTAGCGCCCTTGATAACGGGGTTTTCTTTTTTCTTTGAATGCGTTTAATCCTTCCATTCGATCTTCCGTATATATCGTTTGTTGATACGCATTGTTTTCAACCTTTAATCCATCCTCCATTGTGCAGTCAAGACCTACATCTATGGCTTGTTTTGCAGCCCGGATTGCCACTGGACCATTTTGTGCAATAACTGTCGCCAGCTCAACTGCTTTTTCATACACCTGTGCAGAGGAGACAGCGTATTCACAAAGCCCAATATGTTCAGCCTCTTTACCACTTATACGTCTAGCTGTATAAATTAACTCTTTTGCTTTACCGACACCAATCATACGCGTTAAGCGCTGTGTTCCTCCTGCACCTGGAATGATTGCTAAAGATGTTTCAGTTAAACCGTATTGAGCACTCTCTGAGAATACCCGTAAGTCTGCCGCAAGGGCCAATTCCAATCCACCTCCTAATGCTAGACCATTTGCCGCGACAATGACTGGCTGAGGTAGTGTGGATATTGCTTGAATAGTATCCCCGATTAACCTCACAGCTTCACGAACTTCTTCTTCTGTCATGGCAATACGTTCTTTTAAATCAGCACCTGCACAAAAAGCTTTTTCACCAGCCGAACGTATAATGACAACCCTTGCTTGAGAATCGTTCCGTAATGCTTCGACTTGAACGTTTAGTTCTTTTAACAGCTGCGTCGATAAGGCGTTCGCTGCTTGTGGTCGATCGAGTGTTAACGTAACAACTTCTGCTCCTTCTTTTTTCAAGAATTCGTTAGTCAAGTTCAATTAAATAATCTCCCTCGTTGACAAACTCACCTTCTGGTTTAAGAATGGCTTTCACCGTTCCTGCCACCTCTGATTCAATTGGAATCTCCATTTTCATTGACTCTAAAATGGCTACTTCTTGTCCTTGTTCCACTTGATCACCAACCGACACAACTACTTTCCACACGTTTCCTGCCATAGATGCTTTAATATAACTCATTGGTTAACCTCCTGAATTCGTCTTGTTAGTTCGTCTTTATACGTATCCATAAAAGCAGTCGTTGCTCCCCCTTGTTTGAAAATAGGATGATCGACAATCGCTTTTATCGCGGGGATATTCGTTTTAATCCCGATCACTTTATAGTCATTTAATGCGTTTTCAAGCTTTGCTATCGCATCATTACGATCTTTTCCATGAACAATGAGCTTCGCAATCATCGGATCATAAAAATGACTAATGACGCTACCTGCTTTAATCGGACATTCGTGACGAATGTGCGGCGCTTCTGGCAGTTCAATTTCTTTCACAGTCCCAGGTGATGGAAAAAAGCGTACCGGGTCTTCAGCATAGATTCTTGCTTCGATGGCGTGTCCTGTTGTCCTTAATTCATGCTGCTTCCACGGCAACGTGTCTCCTGAAGCGATTCGGATTTGCCATTCCACTAAATCAAGCTTGTAAATCTCTTCTGTTACCGGGTGTTCAACTTGAAGCCTCGTGTTCATTTCTAAAAAATAGAACATTCCGTCTTCATCAACAAGGCATTCGATAGTCCCAGCATTTTGATACTGAATCGCTTGAGCTGCTTTTAATGCCATATTGATCATTTCTTGACGACGCTCATCCGTTAAAAAAGGCGATGGTGCCTCCTCAATAATCTTCTGATGTCTTCTTTGAACGGAACACTCTCGCTCACCAAAAACAAGTGTATGACCTTTTCCATCAGCTAATACTTGTAACTCGATGTGTCTTGGATTTTCTACATATTTTTCTATATAGAGCGCCCCGTCTCCAAAAAATAAAGCAGCTTGTTTCTTATTTTTTTCAAACGCTTTTTGGCAATCGTCATCACTGCGGCAGATCGTAATGCCAATACCTCCTCCACCTGATGCTGCCTTCAACATAACCGGATAACCTATATGATTTGCTTCGAACAATGTATCTTCAATCGTTTCCACTGCATCTGTTCCAGGAATAACCGGCACTCCTGCTTCCATCATCGTTTTTCGAGCTTGCAGCTTATCCCCCATAAGGGAAATGACAGATGCATCCGGTCCAATAAAACAAAACCCATCCGCGCGGCACTTCTCAGCAAAAATGGCTTGCTCTGATAAAAGCCCATAACCAGGATGGATAGCGTCAACATTTGCTTCTCTCGCAATAAGTAAGATTCGATCTTGATTTAAATAACTTTCTTTTACACTCGATTCTCCAACCAAATACGCTTCATCAGCTAGTACTGTATGTTCTGCATCTCGATCCGCTTCTGAATAAATTGCCACGGTGCGAATGTTCATTTTTTTGCACGTTCGGATAATACGGGAAGCAATCTCGCCGCGGTTTGCAATGAGAATGGACTGAATCATGAAATGAGCTCCTTTCTTTATCTACCTAAGCCTAAATGTCTAGCGATAACAAGACGCTGAATTTCTGATGTCCCTTCACCAATTTCTAGTAACTTCGCGTCTCTTAACATTCGTTCCACCTCATATTCACGCATATAGCCGTAGCCACCATGAATTTGCAGTGCTTGGTTACATGTACGCGTTGCCATTTCAGAGGCAAAGAGCTTAGCATATGCTGCTTCTTTTCCAAATGCTTTCCCACTATCTTTTAGCTGTGCGGCTTTATGCACCATGTTTCTTGCCAGTTCAATTTCCATTGCCATATCCGCAAGCTTAAACTGAATTGCTTGAAACGAGCTTATTGCTTTACCAAACTGCTTTCTTTCTTTTGAATACGCTAATGCACGATCAAAAGCTGCTTGTGCAATACCTACTGCAAGAGCCGCTATGGAGATTCTTCCTCCATCAAGTGTATATAAGAATTGACTAAATCCTTTGTCTGGATCACCTAATAGATTTTCTTTTGGAACACGGACATCTTCTAAAACAAGCTCACATGTATTCGAAGCCCGAACCCCCATCTTGTCGTAGTTGGATGAAATTTTAAAACCAGGTGTATCTGTTGGAACTATAAACGCTGAAATCATTTTTTTGCCGTTTTCTTTTTGACCGACAACAGCCGTAACAATGACGGTTCGAGAATATTCAGCATTTGTAATCCAACACTTTTCACCGTTAATAACATATTCATCCCCCTCTAAACGGGCTTTCGTTTGGGTTCCTCCAGCATCAGATCCTGCATTTGGCTCAGTAAGCCCAAAGGCACCAAGCGACTGTCCTTTTGCAAGAGGCGTGAGATGCTGTCGCTTTTGTTCTTCTGTACCGTAATAATAGATTGGACTTGCACCAAGTGAAACTGCCGCTGCATAACTTAACCCTGTTCCACCACAAGCGTAGCCGATTTCTTCAACAGCTAATGCATAAGAGACCGTGTCGCCTCCAGAGCCACCATATTCTTCAGGAAATGGAATACCTAAAACACCTAATTCTCCTAATTTTTTAAAGATGTCATCTGCAAATCGTGACTCTTGATCAAGCTGAACAGCTAATGGGGCAATTTCCTTTCGTGCAAACTGACGTACCATATCCCGAATCATAAGTTGATCTTTTGTCAAAGTCATTATGTGCTCTCCTCTTCTCCGTTAATATGAGCGGTCGTTCAGAATCAGACCGAAAAAGACAAATCTAAAAATGTAAGCGCTATCAAAATCGTAACGTACTCTTATATGGAAGTCAAATCATTTCTCTTTACTTTATGGCTATTCGGTCTTTTCATGCCATCTTTTTAAATTTCCATTATTTTGTGGTCGTATGTTTTAATAAAAATAGAAACCTATATGTGTATACATCCGTAACTATAAAGAAGAAGAAAGAAGGAGGAACATTATGATTGTCATTATTCTCATTGGTATTGTTGTAGTAATTGGACTTTTGTGGGCCGGAAGCTATAACTCCCTAATTAAACACCGAAATTGGGTAGAGGAATCTTGGGCACAAATTGATGTTCAACTAAAACGACGCTATGACTTAATTCCAAATCTAGTTGAAACGGTAAAAGGTTACGCTAAACATGAAAAAGAAACATTAGCTTTAGTTATTGAAAAGCGAAATACCATTGCCGAACCAAATGCAAGTCGGAACGAGCGATTGCAAGAGGATGCAGAGCTAAACGGTCTTTTACGTCAACTATTTGCCTTGAGTGAATCCTATCCTGACTTAAAAGCCAATCAACAATTTTTACATCTACAAGAAGAGTTAAGCGGGACAGAAAATAAAATTGCTTATGCAAGACAAGCTTATAACTCAATGGTTATGCGCTACAATACAAAAATTGAATCTTTCCCACAAAACATTGTTGCTTCTACTCATTCCTTTACTAGGAATGATATGCTTGACATCCCTGACGAAGAGAAAGAACCTGTTCAAGTTACGTTTTAAGGAGGTTGAGCCGCTTGTTTTATACGCAAATTGCTCGTAATAAACGAAATACTGTTTTTCTTGTTTGCTTGTTCATCGTCATTGTTCTTGGTATTGGCTCAGCTGTTACGTATGTGAGGGCAGGTGATTATATTAGTGGGGCAATCTTTGCTGGTGTAATCGCTACCGTTTATACCATCTTCATGATAACAACAAGTACAAATGTTGTTATGCGCATGAATCATGCTAGAGAAATTACTTCATCAACGGATCAAGCTTTTCTATGGCACACTGTAGAGGGATTGTCAATTGCTGCGCGAATTCCGATGCCTCGAATCTATATCATCGATGATCCGAGCCCTAATGCATTTGCAACAGGAATATCGCCTAAATCAGGCGCTGTAGCAGTAACAACTGGTTTGATGAACCGTTTGAATCGAGAAGAAATTGAAGGTGTTTTAGCTCACGAAGTTGCACATATACGAAATTATGATATCCGTCTCTCTACAATAGCAGTTGCCCTTGTTTCTGCTATTGCCATTCTTAGCGATATTGGTATGCGGTTTTTTATTTTTTCTGGAGGACGAAACAACAATAATAAACATCCTCTCATTATGATAATCGCTCTTCTTCTCGTTTTACTAGCGCCTATCATTGCAGTTGTCATGCAGCTAGCGATTTCACGGAACAGAGAATATTTAGCGGACGCTAGTGCAGTGGAACTAACAAGAAATCCAGAAGCACTTGCAACAGCATTAGAACGGATTACAGATACACATACACCTGTTGAAGAAGCATCAAGTTCAACAGCTTCACTTTACTTTGCAGATCCACTAAAGAAAAAAGCCGCTTCCTTATTTTCTACACATCCACCAGCTGACGAACGCGTTCGTAGACTTAGACAAATGTAAAAAAAGTCGCTAAGCTTAGCGACTTTTTAATTGGGCTCTTTCCATATCTACTTGTTGAAGCATTTCAACCAGAATTTTCATACCCGTTTCAATTTGATCTTCTGTTGCATGGGTAAAATTAAGTCTTAACGTGTTCGCTTTTGGATCCTGTGCATAGAATGGCGCTCCTGGAACATAGGCCATTCCTCTTTCAACGGCTCTCGGAAGAAGCGCTTCGGCATTCACTTGTTCTTGAAGTTCAAGCCATAAAAACATTCCACCTTTAGGCTCAACAAAATGTAGTAATCCGTCATTTCTTGCTTGCTGCAAATGGTATACCATTGCATCTTTACGAGTACGGTACACTTCACTTATCCTCTGAATGTGACCATCAAGGTCAAAATTTTGGCACAATTCATAGAGAGCTTGGTGTGCCAAGGAGTTTGAGTGTAAGTCGTTGGCTTGCTTTGCTTGTGCCATCATTCGTACAATTTGATACGGACCCACAATCCAACCAGTACGTAAAGCAGGAACTGCCGTTTTTGAAAATGTACTAGTATAAAGTACGTGAGAGCCGTTATCGAGAGCAGCGATAGGTGTATATGAATCATTTGTAAACTGTATATCACCGTATGGATCGTCTTCAAAAACAAGTACATGTTGCTTTTTTATAAGGCGAACTAACTCTTTTCTTCTTGCTAATGTCCAAACACGACCTGATGGATTTGAAAAAGTCGGGACAACATAAACCATCTTCGGGTTGTATTGCTTAATTTTTTCATTTAAGTCGCTCATTACCATACCATCTTCATCACACTGGACTGACACAATTTGCGCTTCATAGGATTGGAACACTTGAAGAGCAGCTAGATAAGTAGGTTCTTCTGTTAAAATAACGTCTCCAGGACTAATCATGACCCGTGCGAGCAAATCAATGGCTTGTTGCGAACCCGTTGTAACGAGGACGTCGTCTGGCGAATAGCCTTTTATCCCCTTAACAGCCATTCGTTGTAGGATCACTTCTCGCAATGGACGGTATCCTTCTGTTTCTCCATATTGAAAGGCTTTATTCCCTTTTTCAAAGGCACTTGTAAATGCGTCCTTTATGGCTTGTGTGGGAAACAGACCATCATCTGGTAGACCTCCAGCAAATGAAATGACATCTCCTTGATTAACAATTTTCAAAATATCCCTTACTACTGATGACTGCAAATGTCGAACTCGTTTTGCGAATGCGTATTTCATCTCTACTCCCTCAATTCCATTTCTTTTTTTATATAAAAGAGTGCTTCTATTCTACCTCATTTAACTAAAAAGTCAATCAATTTAAAAGGAAATAACGTTACCCTCTATGGTTTACGTAAAAAGGTCATAGGAACCATCTCTAGCATTCCTACGACCCTCCTATTTATTCTTTAATAGCGGCGTACTGTGATTTCACTAAATGATAATAAAGGCCTTTTTCTGTCATTAATTCGATATGTGTGCCCTGTTCCATCACATTGCCTTGTTCAAGCACAATAATATTATCAGAATCTCGTATCGTCGATAAACGATGGGCGATCATAATGGCTGTTCGACCAGCAAGAAGCGTCTTTAACCCTTCTTGAATTTTCAATTCAGTTTCTGTATCAATACTGGCAGTCGCCTCGTCCAGAATGAGGATTTTTGGATCAGCAAGTAGTGCTCGAGCAAAAGAAAGTAGCTGCCTCTCACCTACTGACAGGACGCTTCCTTGCTCTTCTACTTCTGTGGCATAGCCTTTTTCTAATTTACTAATAAACGTATCTGCACCGATTGCTTTAGCAGCGTGAATAACGTCTTCGTCACTTGCATGAGGATTACCAAAGCGAATGTTTTCCATGATAGTGCCTGCAAAGATAAACGTATCTTGTAGCACATAGCTAACGTGGCTACGAAGATCATCAACTTTTATATCTTTTAAATTCACATCATCTAACAGTACTTCACCTTTTGTTGGGTCATAGAAACGGCTCATTAGGTTTACTATCGTTGATTTACCTGATCCAGTATGACCTACTAGCGCTATAGTGGTTCCCGCTTCAAACGTTAAGTTTATCCCTTTTAATGCCATTCGCTTGTCGTCATATGAAAACTCAACGTCTTTGAAGACCATTTTTCCTTTTACATCCGTTAACGGTTTTGCGTCTTTCTTACTTTTTACATTCGGTTCTTCATCTAAGAACTCAAAGATCCTCTCACTTGAAGCCATTCCAACAAGTAGCTGATTATACACTTGACCAAGCCTTGAGATTGGTTCCCAAAACATGCCAATGTAAAAAGCAAAGGATACAAAGACCCCTAATGTCAATCCGCTACCATCACTTTGAATGAGAAACGCTCCGTACCATATAAGAATGGCACCGCCAATGGCACTGGCCATTTCTACAAATGGACGAAACATGGCATTTTGCTTCGTTGCTTCGCGCCAGCTTTCATAATTCTGAGTGTTTACATCATCAAAGAAGTCCATGTTCTCATGTTCTTGCGCATACGCTTGAGTAACGCGAATACCTTGAATGCTCTCATTTAAGTGAGAATTGAGCCGGGACTGGCGCAAACGAACGGTTTGCCAAGCTCGACGGATTTTTCTTCTTAACTTTGTTGAGATAAAGAACATAATGGGCAAGATAATTAAAATCACAACGGCAAGTTCCGGACTCAAGTAAAACAAAATCGCCACAATTCCAAGAAGCATAACGATATCCATTAACAAGTTAATAACACCATTTGTAAATAAATCTTGCAACGAGTTCACATCGTTAATAACACGGACGAGAATTGAACCCGCTGATCGCTTATCAAAAAAGCGATGAGATAAATGCTGAATATGATCAAACAATTTCTTTCGAATATCAAATATGACAAATTGCCCAAGCTGGTTCATCCAGCGTATTCTAAAGTAGTTGGCAATGTATGAAACGGCATAAAGACCGAGCACAATCGTCGCGTAAATGAGCATATCTTGAGTTGTTGCCACACCTTGCTCTAGCTGTCCAACTGCAAATACACCAATGAAAATGGGAATTGCTAAACGAACAGCAGTAGCGAAAAGCATCATTAGTATCGTTTTTGGTAAAAGCGTTTTTGCGTACGGCTTTAAGAAATTAAACAACCGCACCATTTGTTTCCAGTTAAACGGTTTTTCAATAATTTGTTCAACAGGATAATGAAAACGCGTTTTTTTTCTCACTTCTTCCATCATACACCACTTCCTTAAGCCTGTTGAAGTACATAATGTTGATCTTGGTTTTGAATGTCGTAAATTCTGCGGTAAATTCCATGTTCTTGGAGTAGCTCCTCATGTGTACCGCGTTCTTCTATTTCTCCTTCATTAAGCACAAAAATTTGGTCACAATGCTTGACGGAAGAAATTCGGTGCGCAATGATAAACGTTGTTCGTCCCTTCATAATTTCCCGCATTGCTTTTTGAATCTTTCCTTCTGTCTGCATATCGACTGCACTTGTTGAATCGTCCATAATTAAAATGCTTGGATTCATAATCATTGCCCGGGCAATTGCAATTCGTTGCTTTTGTCCTCCTGACAACCCTAGTCCTCTTTCTCCTAAGATTGTGTCGTACCCTTCAGGTAGCTGTTCTATAAATTCATGGGCATCAGCTCGTTTTGCTGCCGCAATAATATCTTCCATAGAGGCATCAGGATTCCCATAAGCAAGATTATCGCGAATGGACGATGAAAAAAGAAAGGTTTGTTGTAAGACAATTCCTACGTTTTGACGTAATTCCTTCACGTCGTACTCTTCAATCGGTTTTCCGTCAATTAGTAAATCTCCGGACGTTTTTTCATAAAAGCGCATCAATAGTTGAATAATACTTGATTTTCCTGAACCAGTTGAACCAACCAAACCAATGGTTGAACCTTGAGGCACATTAAAAGTTAAATCGGTAAGCGCATTTTTAGCCTTATTATGATAGCGCAAACTAACGTTTTCAAAACGAACCTCTCCTTTTAATTTTGCATAAGGCTTCGTTTTTTCCGGTCCATTATAACGCTCTTTTTCATCTAAAATTTCTAGCAATCGTTCTCCAGAAGCTTTTGACTGAGAAAATTGGTTAATCACAAATCCTAGGTTCATTATTGGTCCAATAATAAACCAAACGAGACTAAAGAATGCGGTTAACTCTCCAGCTGTTAGCTGTTGTTGAACTGCCAAATATCCTCCGAAACCTAAAAGGAGAACAGCAGAAACGTTGCCGATAAACTCCATTAGCGGGAAATATGTACTCCATACATTTGATATGGCAATGTTTTTTGTGCGATAGTCTTCATTTGTATAACCAAAACGATTTTTCTCCGTTGTCTCTTGTGATAGCGCTTTAACTGTATGCATACCACTAACATTCTCTTGTACTTTCGTGTTTAACCGCGCAAGGGAACGACGGACTTTACGAAAGCCAGGATGAACACGCTGATCAAATTTGTAAACAGCAACTGCTAGAAATGGGAGTGTAACCATTGTTACTAAGGTAAGGGGAACGGAATAATAAAACATGACAACCATAGCAAATCCAACAAGTAAGACGAAGTTAACTAATTGGGCAAAACCAAAAGAAAGGAAAAAGCGAAATGCTTCTACATCTGCTGTCAGCCGCGACATTAAGTCACCTGTTTTAGCATTGTCATAGTAGCGGAAAGGGAGATATTGCAACTTTTTGTATAAATCTTTTCGTAGCCTATAAACCGATCGAACACCGAAAAGATCCCCAAAATATTGGTTTACGTATGTGGCTACACCTTTTATAGCCATAATTCCTATTAACCCAATGGCCAGATAAGGAATAATTCCATACTCTCCACCTGTAATCCCTACATCAATGGCAATTTGTAAAAATACTGGATAAATAACGGTGATGGCTGTAACAAACACCAATGCAATTAGAGACCAAATAAAATACCGCTTATCGGGTAAGTAATACTTCGCTAAACGTCTAAACGTTTCCATAACAAATCACCTCTTTACACCTTAATCCTTAGACTAACGAAATACATTTTTAGTCACAAAATTTATCTTACTCTGAAAACAATAAGGCGTCAATCAATTTGACGCTTTTTTTTGAAAATTTTTTAACTGGATTTTCACTTAAAGATGACGCTCTCGTTTTCAGGGAATGCGGTAATAAACTACACTCTGCTTCTTCCCTGTTGTTAAGCTTTTCGTTCCTAAAAAAGGATTACTAAACGGTTACATATGTTTTTTTGAACGCCTCCCGACAAGTTCCCCCTATTGAATGAAAGAAACTAAAAGAAAAAAGCGCTTTTGACAGACGCATTCATTACAGAATCGTCGCCGAATACGCTTTTGTACTGACCCTTACATATACTTTCGATGAACTTTGTTTCCATCGTAAATAAAGGTAACCATCTTCCCATTTACACTCGTCTCTAAATGAACCGTTCTTCCCCATAACTGATACACATAGGGAACCACTTTTTCTAAATAACTAACATCCAATTCAGTTCCTTCAAACGCATGCTTAATGTATAGCTCACCATTTTTCAAGTAATCACCATCTGTGACTACAAGATAAGGGAAACCGCCGTTTACCCTTGATTGCGTTAGCTGATCACGAACACCCTCCCATGCTTTTTCAGTGATTTTATAGTCGCTACCTTGCTTCTGAAATAAGTATAGATCTTCTTCTTCAACAAATTCCCTCGTCAAATAATTTCTTAAAAATGAAGTGTCTGATTCAATTTCTCTTACTTCGAAGATTTTCTCTCTTCCACTACCTTTTTTAATGCCTTGAAGTCGAACCATTTCTTCGGTTGGATGATCATACCGACGTTCAATATCTTCAAATAGTTTAATGCCCAGATAGTATGGATTAATCGATGTCTGTGACGGCTGTACGACTCCTGCATTTAATTTAGCAAATTCAATGACTTCGTCACTTGTAAGATCCATTTCTCTTAATATTTTCGCGTGCCAATATGAAGCCCAGCCTTCGTTCATAATTTTCGTTTCAAGCTGTGGCCAAAAATAAAGCATTTCCTCTCTCATCATCGTTAAAATATCTCGCTGCCATGACTCCAAATGACGACTGTTTTCTTCAATGAATAATAGCATATCTTTTTCTGGATGCTGCGGGAATGTTTTTTTTACTGGCTTTACTACCTTTTCCTCTTTTTCATCAAGAGCCCACAAATCATCATAATCAGTAGCTTTCTTTAAATTGGCTGGTTCGCTGTCTTTCTTTTGTGGTTTTACAAGTGTTGGATCCACATGTTCTTGAATTGCAAGCACCGCATCAAGAAAATCTTCAACGGCTCCTTTCCCATACGCATGCTCGTATCTCGCAATTCGTTCCGCTGTGGCACTCATACTTTCAACCATGTCTTTTCTAGTATTTGAGAATCGGATATTGTTCTTAAAGAAATCGCAGTGTGCCAATACGTGGGCGACAATCAACTTATTTTGAATTAATGTGTTGCTATCGAGTAGAAAAGCATAGCAAGGGTCTGAGTTAATCACTAGTTCATAAATCTTGCTTAAGCCAAGATCATATTGTAGCTTCATTCGGTGATACTGTTTACCATAGGACCAATGATTATAGCGAGTCGGCATTCCATAAGCACCGAATGTATAAATAATATCTGCTGGACAGATTTCATATCTCATTTCATAAAAATCTAACCCAAAACCCGTTGCAATTTCTGTTATTTCAGCAATTGATCGCTCTAATTCACTCCAATTAGTTGACACAATCGTCCCTCCTCTTTTCACTCATTCTATGAAGTACGAACTTAGAAAATGAAACAAAAAAGCACTTTGCGGTCGCAAAGTGCTTGATAGGTCTTCTATTTATTAAGCAGTATACTGGTGGATATACGCCATAACAGCATCTTTTAACTGTTGAAGTTTTTGCTCGCTGTCTTCTAATGATTCACCTTTCACACCAAAATAAAACTTCACTTTCGGCTCTGTACCTGATGGTCGTACGCAGAACCACGCATCTTGTTCAAGGAAGTATTTCAAGACATTTGACGACGGAAGATCAATTGGTGTTGTTTTTTGACTTTCTGGTGAAATACTGAGTCCTGTCTCATAATCCTCTATTTTGTTAATAGACAAGCCTGCCATGCTCTCTGGAGGATTCTCACGTAAGCTCGTCATAATCGCTGCTATTTTTTCTACGCCTTCTTTGCCTTTGAGGGTTAACGATTCAAGTCCTTCTCTGTAGAAACCGTACTTCTCAAACACTTGTTGAAGTGCTTCATATACGGTTAACCCTTTTTGTTTGTAATGAAGGGCTAGCTCAGCCGCAAAAAGACAAGCCTGTACAGCATCTTTATCACGTACAAAATCTCCAATTAAATAGCCGTAACTTTCTTCATACCCAAAGAGAAACTGATAGTCACCTGTACGTTCATATTCTCCAATTTTTTCGCCAATAAACTTAAATCCTGTTAATGTATCTAAAGACGTTAATTGATACCGTTCGGCAATAGCTCGTCCAATCTCAGATGTAACAATCGTTTTTAAAACAATTCCATTATCCGGGAGCGTCCCTCCGGCATCTTTTATCGAAATTAAGTAATCAAGCATTAATGCGCCGGTTTGATTACCGGTAAGCACCACATAATCATCTGCATCATTTTTCACAGCGAGACCGACTCGATCGGCATCTGGATCTGTAGCGAGTAAAATATCCGCGCCTTCTGCATCCCCATAACGAATCGCTTCTTTAAACGCCGCATGCTCTTCTGGGTTAGGAGACGATACGGTTGAAAAATTAGGATCCGGCAGCTCTTGCTCTTTTACTACGCTTACTTGGCTAAACCCAACATCTTCTAGAACTCGTCTAACGGGAATATTTGCTGTTCCATGTAGTGGTGTAAAGACTATTTTCAACTGATCTCCTGCCTCTTTAATCAAATCCTTTTGAAGCAAGATGCTTTTTAATTCTTCATTATAAGCGTCATCAATGTCTGCAGAGATGATTTCATACAGTTGAGTAGCTTTTAATTGATTTTCATCGCCTACCGCAATACCTAGTTCGTCTTCTATTTCATTTACACAATCCACTAACTCATCTGCTAGAGCTGGAGGGAATTGTCCACCATCTGAGCCATACACTTTAAAACCATTGTACTCTGGCGGGTTATGTGACGCTGTAATGACAATACCTGCCTCAGCTTGTAAATGCCGAACCGCAAAGGATAACTCAGGTGTTGGTCGTAAGTCATGAAAGACATAAGCTTTGATTCCTTGTGCTCCTAATGTTAATGCGGCTTCATGAGCAAACTTAGCAGATTTATGTCGCGAATCAAATGCAATGACGACTCCTCTTGCTTTCGCACCCTCTCCACGTTTAGCGATAAAGGAAGCCAGGCCTCTTGCGGCTTTTCTTACAGTGTAAGTGTTCATTCGATTAGGACCTGGACCAATTAGCCCTCTCATCCCTCCTGTGCCAAATGCTAATGTTGTATAAAAAGCGTCTTCTAACGCCTTCTCATCTTGTAGTAATTCCGTTAATTCTTCTCGCACATCTGGCTCTAACGCTGAATAATCGTTCCACTTCTTAGCTAACTTTTGATAATTCATTTGTTCTCCTCCAAAAAATCTAGCATTTTACGTTACGTTAAGTTTCATAGGCTTGAGTGATTTCACTCTCTAGCTTTTCTCGGAATCGTAACTCTTGCTCTTCTGTCCAATTTAAGCGATCGCGCATATAACGAAAAATCGGTTCCTTGACAGTCATTGTTAATGCTTTGTCCATATACAAATAACCCGTGCGCTGCACAAGAAAATCAACAGGACTAAGAATCGATTCTTCTTCAATACAATACAGGAGTTCAGCAAAAATTGCCGGACTTAAGCCGAACATTTTTGCTTGCTTCCCAAACGTCCGCAGCCTTACGTAAAGCTGTCCTATATTTGAACCATATCGGTCAATGAGCTGATTGGCTTCGTACTCTGTTAAGCCATACTGTAAGCCCTCTTCTGTCCGTTTCTTTTTATAGAAAAGAAAGTCATCTAAGCCACCTACATATCCACCTGAAATGGTCACTGTATCGGTTTGACAATTTCTTTTATGATGCAGTTGTTTGCATATACGATCCACTACTTGTTCTGCAACGGAGCGGTAAAACGTATGCTGGCCACACACAACAGATAAAAGACCTGATGGAGATTCAATCCACTCCTGTCGCTTATATTCGTGATGCTTTTTCTTCTTATCAATTGGATATGGACGCTTCACGACCCAGCTTGCTTCAATGTCATCATCCTCTAAAGGGTGCTCACTAAAGGTGCGATTTAACAAATCGAGCAACTCTTTATTACTTGTGCGCTCGTTTTGTTTTTGAACAGAATGCCCAACAATAATAGACTGACGATACGGCACCAAGCTAACAAGCTGATGTTGTTCGGTTTCGATGTACATGGCATGATGAACGGGCATACGGTCTCTTGGCACCGTAAAAAAATAATCCTCGACAGAGTCAATGACGATGTTTGTAAGAGAACGATCTTGAACGCGAAGGGAATCAACCATTGTACCACTTGCATTAACAACGTGCTTTGCTGTTACTTTATGTACTTCGTTTTTGTTCTGATCGACTACAAGAGCACCGCTTATTTTATCATTTTCATAGAGAAAACTCTCTACTTTCATATAATTAAGCGCATCTAGACCTCTTTTTACTGATTCTTTTAATAAATCGATAGCTAATCTTGACTCATCTATAAGGAATTCTTTATACAAAGAAGCGTGCTTTGCATGCTTTAGTGATAATGCAGGTTCCAGCTTTGCTAGTTCTTTCTTCGTAATGTGCTTTCGCTTCTCTTTAAATGCCATTTCGGTGAGCCGATCGAGTAGCTTTGAGCGAAATGATTTTGTGAAGAGACCAGTTTTATAAGTTGGTAAGATCAATTCGGTTTGTTTAATCAGGTGTGGAGCGTTCTCTTTTAAAATTAAACGCTGTTTAAATAAATCATTATACATTTTCATTTCTAAATGGTGCATATGCTGGATTTCAGCATGAAACAGATTAGACCAATTTTTTGAA
This sequence comes from Shouchella hunanensis, assembly GCF_028735875.1. GTDB lineage: Bacteria > Bacillota > Bacilli > Bacillales > Bacillaceae_D > Shouchella > Shouchella hunanensis. Next base: position 2,953,936 of record NZ_CP117834.1, on the reverse strand, counting down.
GCACCTGAAGCAAAATCTTGCTGATCAACTAAAAGCGTCTTTAAGCCGCGTATGCATGCGTCTAATGCAATCCCCGCTCCTGTGACACCGCCACCAACAACGAGTAAATCATACGTTGCTTCTCCCATTTTATCAATGGTTTCATCTCTATCTTCGTTAGAAAAAGTACGAATCATTTGCTCTCCCCATTCATAGCCTATTCCTTCTCAACACTATACCATTCATTTACAATTAAATCAGATTAAAAAAGGAATTTCCTGTCCAATGGCAATCTTATCTTTAGACAGGTTTGTGCTTACAGCTACAATCTGAACGTTCGCTTGATTCGCTTCCATAATCGATTGGGCAAATGCTGGATCTATGATAGCCTCAACAGCCACAGACCGAATATCATTTCTTTGTGCAACAAATAAAATGGCCGCTTCATAACGTCCTTGTTCTGTAAGCTTTGTTAACTCTTGTACATGACGAGCACCTCTTGCGGTTGGTGCATCAGGAAAAAAGCCTTCTCCTGTCCTCGATAGTGTAACGCTTTTCACTTCTAACAACCGTTTTTTACCTTGATCGTTTTTTAAAAGAAAGTCAAAACGAGAAGAACCTACCTTACATTCTCTTTTTTCAATTGACCATTTACGTAAGGAAGGGATTCGTTTCTCTCTTATTGCCGTTTCTGCTAGCTTATTCGCGATCGTTGTCTGCAGAGATACAAGATTGCCTTCTTTTGTTTCGCATAGGATGGCTGTCCAGCTTGTCTTGCGACTGCTTTTATCAACGTATTCTACCCAAATCGTTGCCTGTTCAACAAGAAGTTCTTTTAGTCTGCCTGGGTCTGGAAGATGGGCTTCAATCTGTTCTCCTGTGTCTTCTCTCTTTACAAGCAGGATAAACCGATTTGGTCGTTCTATAAATGTCGTTTTTACTAGTGTTGGAAAAACAACCAACATACTCTCTCCTTTTTTCCCTACAATTAGTTTACATCTACTATCATAGCAAGTTTTTCTTCAGATGAGAATGTATTTGCTCTTACTTCCCCTCGCCATTGACCTGAAAGAAAAAATAAAATCTCTCCTTCATATAACCCATTTTCTTTATGATGGAATTGTACATCCACTTCATGCTCATTCAACACATAATGGCCTACAACATTCGCAGTTGTGATAGGCTCACCAAAATGATCTTCTACAAATACTTGAAGATCGGCAGTTTCGTTCTTTTGAACAGTTTGTGGGACATCTTTAATGACTAACGTCTGAACACCATCGTACGATCGAATCGAATAAATAAAAATTACTGCAGCAACAATTAAGATTAGTAAGCTAATTTGTTTCAGAATCACAGGTGTAAAAGGTGAATTCACAATTCTCAACTCCTTTTAACACCTAGTCTTGCCACTGTACAAAAACATAAACGAAGACGCCCACAAAAAAGTTGGGGCGTCTTCTCACTTTTATTGTTTGTATACGACGTGATAAATATCATCTCGTCGATCACGCAGTTGATTCACACTTCCAGATCGACGGTTCCGCCTAAGAATCTCTAAATCGACATCTCCAACAACAACGGTTTCTACGTTCGGGCTACACTCACCAACGATTCCGTCACGTGGAAATTCAAAATCAGACGGAGTGAAGATTCCAGACTGAGCATATTGAATATCCATGTTTGCCACATCAGAAAGATTTCCAACTGTACCAGAGATGACTGTGTAGACTTGGTTTTCTATCGCTCTAGCTTGAGAGCAGTAGCGAACGCGCAAGTACCCTTGTCGATCATCTGTACAAAAAGGAGAGAAAATAATATTGGCTCCTTTATCAGTTGCGATTCTACCGAGTTCAGGGAATTCAACGTCATAACAAATCTGAATCGCAATTTTCCCACAATCTGTATCAAATACTTTCACTTCATCTCCACCAGAAATGCCCCAGAATAACCGTTCGTTCGGTGTTACGTGAAGTTTATATTGTTTTTCAATCGTTCCATCGCGGCGGAAAAGATAGCTAATATTAAAGATCTTACCCTCTTCTTCCACATAATGAGAGCCACCAATAATATTCACATTGTATTTAACTGCCAGATTAGTAAATAGCTCAATATAATCTTCTGTAAATTCCGTTAAGCGCCGAATCGCTCGACTTGGGCTTTTCTCCGGCAAGAACGACAGCAATTGCAATGTGAAAATTTCCGGGAATACAGCGAAGTCTGACTTGTAGCTTGCTGCGACATCTGTGTAATACTCACATTGCACGGCGAACTCTTCGAATGAAGAAATCTTCTTCATTTCATATTGAATGGTTGTGATACGAACAGGAAACGATGTTTTGAATCTTCTTTTAGGTGTGGACGGCTGATAGTCAATGTTGTTCCATTCCATAAGCGTCGCATAGCGCATACTTGCCCGATCATCATCAAGATAATTGGCATTTACTCGCTTCAGTGAAAACCCATTAATGACCTGAAACGTTAACACTGGGTCATAGATATTATGCATCATCACTTCATCCACATATTGCCTTGGCGTAAATCGGTCTGCGTACTTGTAGTAATTCGGAATTCGACCACCAATGATAATACTTTTAAGATTCAATTCTCGGCATAATTCTTTTCTTGCTTCGTATAAACGTCGCCCAATTTTCATCCGCCGGTAATCCGGATGAACCATTACCTCTATTCCATACAAATTAAATCCATCAGAATCATGGTTCGTAATATAGCCTTCATCGGTAATTTCGTCCCAAGTATGCTGGTCATCATACTCATCAAAATTAATAATTAAGCTAGAACACGAGCCAATAATTTCTCCATCATATTCAACACAGAATTGACCTTCAGGAAACACAGAGATATGACTCTTTAATTCTTCGTATCGCCATGGCTCCATATTTTGAAAACATTGTCTTGATAGCTTAATAATCGCATCAAAATCTTTTTCTTCTATATTGCGAATGATCATCTTTTTTTCAAACTTTGACACATCAATTTCTTTCATGTTGTTCTTCGTCCCTTCACACTCTTCACTACCATCAGTATCGCTTCTCTTTAACACTTTTACTCACTTACAGTGAAAGAACCTTTTTCCTCATGGTTGAAATACAGGGCAAAGTGATCGCCATGCTTCATTTCCCCTACCCCTTTTGGTGTGCCTGTAAAGAGTAAGTCACCTTTTCTTAGCCCAAATTCCTTTTTCACTTCTTCAAAAAGAGAGCTTAAACTAAAAATCATTTGGCTTGTATAGCCCTCTTGCACCATCTCTCCGTTTTTTTTGAGTTGGAAAGGAATTATTTGGCACGCTTCTTCACCTGTAAAAGCAAAAAACGGTGTTAAGATAGCTGCATTAGGAAAGCCTTTTGCTCGCAGCCAAGGGTGCCCTTTTTGCTTTAACGTATCTTGTACATCACGCAATGTTAAATCCAATCCTAACGCAACTTCGCTTACCACATCAACTAATTTATCTTCTTCTGAAACATCGCGGTCAATTTTTAATACGAGCTCAATTTCGTAATGAATGCTCCCTTTATCATGCGGGAACACTAGTTGCTGGCCGTCTGCTAGTGCTAATGAGCTTCTAGGCTTTGTAAATAAAAGTGGTTGCTTTGGGACATCGTTACCTAATTCCTTCGCATGCTCTGCATAGTTACGACCTACACAATAAATATCCCCAATATCTTTAAAACGGTTTCCTGTCATTCCATCCTCTCCCTTTTCACTTTGTAAAAACCCTTTTTCTTTCAGAAAATTATCCATATGTGCTCGCTTTCGAACACTTGTGTATTGAGCCATAAGTTCAGTCCATGTGGTTGATCGGCTTCCATTTGTACGCTCAAGGTAATAGCGCTCCATTTCAGCATCATATGTATCAATGAGTTCCTGTTGACTTGTGTTATACACTTCTTCGTGTACAACCGCTTGCTCTGGTAAACGAGGCTTCTGGGTTATGTCTTGACCAGGTGCACCAATTGCAAGCCCCATGACCGGAAAAACGTAATCTGGTAAGCCAAGCAGCTCACTTACTTCTTTTGGTTGGTTACGAATTCCGCCAATCATAACTCCGCTTAAATTGATAGATTCTGCCGCTAACAACATGTTTTGCGCCACAAGGGCAACATCTACAGCAGCAACAAGTAGTTGTTCAGCGCCACCAACATCAAACGAAACTCCATGCTTTTCGCTGGCATATCGCTGTCTAGTGTAATCTGCACAAAGAACAAAGAAAACAGGGCATTCTTCAACCCAACGTTGACCACCTGTGAGCTCGGCCAAGGTTTGTTTTGTTTGCTTTGATTGAATGGAGAGAATCGAATAGGCTTGCACATGATTTGACGTAGACGCCCATCGAGCCGCATTTGTTATCGTTTGTATTTGTTCTTTCGTAACGTTTTCCGTCTGATAAGCACGAATGGAACGGTGTGCACTCATTCCTTTTATTATTTCATTCATACCTGTCCACTCCTTTTTTCTTTAGTCTCTCTTTTAGTCTACTTTAAATTAGTAAAAATACAAATAGAATGAATTCACTTTTCAATCTTTTGAGAACGTGGGATAATTAGTGGGTTATGTTATTTATTTATATTGGAGGATTGATCGTTTAGCATGCATACACCTTTACAGCAACATGACCGAATTATGTCTCTTGATGTAATTAGAGGAATTGCATTACTTGGCATTTTACTCGCTAATAGCATTGTGTTTCAATTTGGGATGCTCGGTAGTATGACTCCCGTTAGTGGAATGTACGCTAATGGTGAATTAGACGAAGGAGCTCATTTTTTTATTCGCTTGTTCGTTGATGGAAGTTTTATTACCCTGTTTTCATTTCTATTTGGTTATGGAATGACGTTGCAGCGTGACCGCTTTAAAGAAAAAAATCAATCCTATAGTCCTGTTTTTTGGCGTCGAACCGTACTTCTGTTAGTATTTGGCTTATTACATATTCTTTTCATATGGCGGGGAGATATCCTTCTTACTTATTCGCTTACGGCCATGCTTCTATTCGCTTTTATGCCGTTAAAAAAACGTGGCATACTCATTAGTGCACTCATTTGGTTTGGAGTTTTAGGACTCACGGCTCTTATTCCTGATGTAGGTGAAACACCTGCTCCTTATTTTTACTCTGCTGAACAAGCTGTTCTTTCAGATGGTTCGTATCGTGATCATATCCAATTTCGGGCAAGCCACGATCTTATAGGCATTAGCACAGGAGATAGCACAGTGGCTTTCGTCTTCGGGGAATTGTTTTATCAACTCTCCGCTGTATTAACCGTTATGCCAATGTTTTTATTCGGTGCATTTGTGGCTCGAAATAAGTGGCTTGAAGCCTTTCATTTATACCGCAAAAAAGCATTGTTGCTGTTACCTGTATTACTTCTAATAGGGATCGCAGCTAAGCTTCCAAACGCACTTGCTGAAGGAATGAACACTCAATATCAAACGTTATCGATATATATTGGCGCACCTTTTCTAGCGTTATTTTACGGAACGTGCATAGCAATCCTTGTATCATATGGGTCTAAATGGTTTTTCCCTTTTGCCAACGTTGGAAAGATGGCGTTCTCAAACTATATTCTTCAGTCTATTCTTTTTACATTTTTATTCTATGGATATGGACTTGGACTTTATGGTCAATTAGGAGTTTTTTATGGTGCACTCCTTTCTATCGGGGTTTATGGGCTGCAAGTGTTACTAAGTTCGATTTGGCTACACTTTTTCCGAATTGGTCCCTTAGAGTGGATGTGGCGAAGTGGAACTTATTTGAAGTGGCAGTCAATAACAAAAAAAGATACGGTAGCGAAGAAGTAATTCGCCCGTATCTTTTTTATGCTGATTCGTCAAAATATTGACCAGCTGCGTCTCGATCAACTATAACGGTTACACGTGGATGCTCTTTCAGAATCGAAGCAGGAAACGCTTGATCTATTCCACCCTCAATAAGGGTGGAAAAGGCATGTTGCTTGTCTTTACCGGAAATTAATAATAGTATTTCCTTTGCTGCCATAATGCTTGCAATCCCCATTGTAATGGCTTGCTTTGGCACATCCTCTTTAGCGTTAAAATAACGCGCATTTGCTTCCCTTGTCGCATCAGCCAACTCAACCATATGAGTGGTTTCTGAGAAATCAGTCCCTGGCTCATTGAAGCCAATATGACCGTTATTGCCAATACCAAGCAGCTGAATATCAATCCCGCCTTCTGCTTTTATACGCTGTTCATAATCCTGACATTCCAACTCTATGGATGCAGCTTCTCCATTTGGAATAAAGGTGTGCGTTGACTGAATGTTAATATGGTTAAAAAGCATGCCTTTCATATAGTGATGATAGCTATTTGGATCTTCTTTTGAAAGCCCAACATATTCATCTAAATTAAACGTTCGGACTTGTTCAAATGAAACCTTTTCCTGCTCCGACATGTTAATTAGTTTTTCATAAGTTCCTTTTGGCGTTCCACCTGTTGCTAGCCCCATTGTCAATGATGGCTTTGCTTTTATATGTTCCAGTAAAATTGACGCACCAGCCTCACTTAATGCATCATAATCTTTCACGTACACAATCTTCATAAAGAACCTTCCTTTCTTATAAGCAGTGGCTACCTTTGCAAAATGTAGAGACAATCTTACCGTCTTCCCAGATAACGAAATCAGCGTCCTTCCCGACTTCAATCGTCCCTTTCCGATCTAGCACATTAATTTTTCTCGCTGGATTATAGGTTGCCATTTGGATTGCTTCTTCAAACGTGCACCCTGAAAAAATCATCATATTCGTTATCGCTTCATTCATTGGTAGAATCGACCCAGCCAAACTTCCATCTTCCAGTGTCGCTTGCCCATCTTTCACTTGGACGTCCTGCCCGCCTAAGTCATAGGTTCCATCAGCTAACCCCTTGGCCCGCATTGAATCGGTAATAAGAAGACAACGATTGGTGCCTTTTACTTTCCAAGCAAGTTGAATCATATGTGGATGAATATGAATGCCATCTGCAATGAGCTCTACATCGAGTTCATCTCTTAGTAACGCTGTACCGACTACACCTGGTTCTCGGTGATGCAATGGACGCATGCCGTTAAATAAATGTGTTGCTTGATTTAAACCGTTGTTGATTGCTAATTCAATCTCGTCATATTGTGCATCTGAATGTCCAATTGATGGATTGATTGCGTGCTCACGAAGATAGGTTGTTAACTCTAAACCACCTGGTTTTTCTGGTGCGTACGTAACTTGTTTGATTTTCCCTAGCGCGATATTCGTCCATTTCTCCATTAGTTCAATCGCTGGATCGACAATATATTGGGCTGGCTGAGCCCCTTTTCTTACTTCATTTATGAAAGGTCCCTCTATATGCAGTCCTACAATTTCAGCCCCTCCTTGATTTGGGTGAACGGCCACTTGGTGAATGACCTCTTCAATAGACTGAATCGATTGCGTAATTGTCGTTGCTAGAAATGACGTTGTCCCTTCCCTCGTTAAAGAATCTTTCAATTGCTGTAATCCTTCATCTGAATGGTCCATAACATCAACGCCATAACCGCCATGAATGTGCAAGTCAACAAAGCCAGGAACAAGCCATTGATTATCCGATAACGATACTACCTTCGTATCTTTTCTTATAAGGTGTGGGGCATCACCCGTTCCAACTTCAATGATTTTCCCAGCTTCGACTGCTACAAAGAACCCTTCACATCTAGTCTCATTTGGAATACCTGAAACCATTTGCTTGCCTTTTAAAAGTAGTTCTGCCACTTTTTTCACATCCTTTATAAATTCATTATATTATCTAGACGTTTAGTTGTCTATACCAATTGTCTTGATTCAATTTATGCTATACTTTCATTATGAAAATTATGCTTTTGCGGAGGAACGATAATGATTGATAAACAATCTCCTATTCCGATTTATTACCAAATAGAAGAACTTATACACAAACAAATTGAAGATGGACTATTAAAGCCAGGTGATGCCCTGCCTTCTGAGCGTGAATTTGCTGATCGTTATCAAATCAGTCGGATGACCGTTCGTCAAGGTATAAATAACCTCGTTCAAAAAAAACAGCTCGTACGAGAAAAAGGCAGAGGAACATTCGTTGCGCATCATAATATTGAACAATCATTAACAAAAACAACAAGCTTTAGTGAAGACATGGTTAATCGCAACATGGTTCCTGAATCAAAGCTTCTTTCATTTAAACGAATAAAAGCGGATGCCGACATAGCTAATCTTTTGCAAGTTGCTAGTGGAACTGAAATTTATTCAGTGTTTCGCGTTCGGTTAGCGAACCAAATTCCGATAGCAACAGAGCAAGCCTTTATTCCAACTGATATAGCGCCTCATTTAACAGAGACTATTTTGCATTCATCCCTTTATGCTTATTTTGAGCATGAACTTGGCTATGAGATTGATCACTCTGAACAAACGATCCGTTCTGTATTAGCAAATAAAGAAGATGCTCATCTACTTGACATCTCTGAGGGAGACCCGCTCCTCGCTATTCGTAGACAAGCCATTACGTCAACGAACCGTGTATTAGAATTGGTGTATACACGTTATAGAGGTGACCGCTATCACTTCGTTACCCGTATGTCTCGTTAAACAAAAAAACCTCCCGTTACGTATGCTTGATACGCTACGGGAGGTCATTCGTTTCAATTAAGAGCTAATGTAGTCTCCTCCATTAATATGGATTGCTTGACCAGTCATATATGACGAATCTTCTGAGGCGAGGAGTACATAAGCCCCCACCAGTTCACTTGGTTGACCAGGTCTCCCCATTAATGTATTTTGACCAAATTGAGCTACTTTTTCTTCATCAAACGATGCAGGTATAAGAGGTGTCCAAATTGGTCCAGGCGCTATACTGTTCACACGTATGTTTTTACTTGCTAGTGATTGCGCCATCGAACGTGTAAATGCTGTAATCGCCCCTTTTGTACTCGTATAATCAATAAGTGAGATATTGCCGCGATAAGCATTAATTGACGATGTATTAATGATCGCACTACCTTCTTGTAAATAGTCTAAAGCCGCTTTTGTAAAATAAACATACGAGTAAAAATTCGTTGCAAAAGTTCGCTTCAGTTGCTCATCACTCAATTCACGTAAATCATTGACTGGATGCTGTTCAGCAGCATTGTTCACCAAGATATCAAGTCCACCCAACTCTGCTACACAGCGTTCAACAGAGGAGACACAAAAAGATTCATCCGTAATGTCGCCTGAGATCGTAATACAGCTAACACCATGGCTCTCCACTTTTTCTTTTGTAAACTCAGCATCTTCATGTTCATCTAAGTATACAATCGCAATGTGCGCCCCTTCTTTTGCATAACCAATTGCTACAGCTCTACCGATTCCAGAATCGCCCCCAGTAATAAGCGCGACTTTTCCTTTCAATTTATCCGTTCCTTTATAATTCTCGCTTTCATAAGTAGGCAAAGGATTCATTTGTGATTCTATACCTGGTTGCTTCTGTTGCTTTTGTTTTGGAATACCGTTTGAAAGATCGTCAAAATGGTTCATGTATAACCCTCCTTATGTTCTCTCTACCTTTTTTTCCTTAATCCATAAACGATAAACATAGAATTAAGAAACCGAAGTTTTTTTCTTCTAATGATGAAAAGCTCTTGGACAGTATTTGGAAAAGCAGGTATACTAAAAGGCAGATTCGAGGTGACAATAGTAGTGAAGAAAATTCAAGTTTCACGCAAATTGCTGTCGAAATACAAAACGATTAGACAGGCTCTACTAGATGCAAATGATGGAGACACGATTGAGATTGAACCTGGTCTTTATCACGAGTCTCTACAATTATCTAAATCGGTGACCATTATTGGACTCTCTGATCAACCTGAAGACGTACGTATTGCAGGTAGGTTTAAAGTAATCAAAAATGCTTCGGTTCACATTAAAAACCTTTCATTCTCTCAATCTGATAAAGGATTGTTAATTGAACAAGGTCACGCTCATGTCATTCATTGTCAATTTCATGAACTTAAGAAATATGCCATTCAAATAAAAGAACACGGTCACTTATCATTAACGGATGCTACAATTCGTCATAATGGAATTGGAATACACAATAGAGGACGAGCACGTATTGAATATTGTGCACTTTACGAGCAACACGGAAGTCAAGTATACACTGGATCAAACGGCCGTCTTATTATGAAGCATTCTCACCTGTATAACGGCGAAACAACAGCGTTCTACTTTGATCAAGAAAGCCGTTCTTACGTTGAGCATTGCCAATTATATGGACACCACTCTTCCCAACGGCAAATTAAAGCTCAGGGAAATAGTGAGGCTGTGTTAGAAAGCTGCCAAATTTACGAAAGTCAGTCTGGAGCTGTCTATTTGCAAGATCAAGCAACACTAACGTTCCGATCGTCAAAATTCAGTGACAATGCCCCTGTGCAAATTGAAGCACATGGCGGAGAACTCTTTTTAAAGAATTCAACGATTGAAAGTGGACAAGTTGGAATAAAGCTTGAGAACGGTAGTAAAGCCGAGATCGAACAATGCACGATAAAAGACCATACTCATGATCAGCTTATGATTCAAGATGCATCAGCCTATCTCTTTCATTGCAAAGTGCATAACGGTGAACGCTCTGCTCTTAGTCAAACGGCTAATAGTTATGTTTACATTGAAGCAACGGATCTATTTAACCATGCTATGCCGCAAATTGCTCTTAGCGAAAAGGCTCGCTTAAGCATGAAGCATAGCTCGGTATTCGAAGGTGCCCACTACGGGTTATGGTTAACAGAACGGTCTAGTGCCACAATCGCTCACTGTCGTTTCTTCGATAACGAATTAAACCAGATCGTTGTCGCAGATTTTAGTGAGGCGACTCTTGATGATATCGATGTATTTAACGGACGACAAAGCGGTCTCTATATTATTGATGGAAGCCTCGTTCACTTAACGAATAGTAGTTTCTATCACCATCATGATGCCTATCCACAACTGTATGTGTCCAATGGCTCACAGTTAAATATGAACGAATCGAAAGTGATTGATAGCTATGAGAGCGGCATTCGATTTGAGAAACAATCTTATGGTCTTATTGAGCACTGTCAAATTAACGGACATTACGAAGCTCAGATTGATATACGGAATAGCTCCCCAACCATACGAGAAACGTTTATTCAAGATGGTGGGACATGTGCCATTCGCCTCCTTCATGCAGGTGGATTCATTGAGAACTGTTTCTTTACTGGGCATGAGCACAATATTGCCATCGGTGGTAGCTGTGAGACTGACATTATCGGTCAGGAGGCAGATGCACTGCGCCAGTATGAAGAAGCATTAAGTCAGACAATTGATATGGATGCTGGATTAAAGGGAGAAGAGCTCCACAACGCTCTTAAGAAAGCACAGGAAACGGCCGACAGAGAAGCAAGAACAGCTGAAATTGTAGGTTTAGTAGAACAATTAGAAGAAAGACTTGGAAAGAAGTAGTTGGCATTCGCTTGCACTGCTTCTTTTCATTTGTAGAAAGGAGACTCATACGATGGTTAAAGATTATCTTTATCTTATTATTGGCACATTTCTGTTCAGCTTATCAATTACGTTGTATGCTATGCCAAATAATCTTGCTGAAGGCGGAATTGTTGGTTTATCGTTACTTTTGTATTTTGCTTATAATATCTCCCCTGCACTTGTGACGTTTGTTTTGAACGCCGTTCTTTTACTAATTGGCTTTAAATTATTGCCGCGTCATATGGTGTACAAATCCATTATCAATGTACCGCTATTATCGTTTTTTATTTTTTTAACAGAGCGTCTTGGTCAACCGATTGAGGATCCGTTACTTGCTGCCATTTTTGCTGGGGTTATTACTGGTATCGGATTTGGGTTTATTTTTCGAGCAGGCTCCTCAACAGGTGGGACATCCATTATTGCCCGCATGTTAAATCACCGTTTTGGGTGGGAATTAACCGGGACTAACTTTGTCCTAGATGCTGTAATTGTTGTTTGTGGTGTGTTTGTTATTGGACCCATTTATACGATGTATACGATTGTTGCTCTTTATGTTGGTAAGAAAGTCACCGACTATGTTCTTGAAGGGTTTGATGCAAAAAAAGCAGTCAACATTATTTCACCTGAAGCACAACTAATTTCTGAAAAAGTGACGAAACAAATGTCATCTAGCGCAACGATTTTCAACGGGTACGGTGGGTATTCGAAAAAAGAGCGGGAAGTCATTTACGTTGTCGTTCGCTCCTACCGCTTGTTCTATTTAAAGAAACTTGTTCATGAGATCGATCCAAACGCTTTTATTGTCGTTCATAATGTTAAGGATGTTTCTGGAGGAACCTTTTTTGCCACTCAGCATGATCACCCTCTCGACTCCACAACAATGCCAGATTTTGAGGAAGAGCGTCCTGAGTTTGGTAAATAGGATAGAACTACCATAACAACAGTCGACTGGGCTTCACACGAATCTTATTGAAATGCCCAGTCGATTTCTGTTTAGCTATCATAGTCTCTCTACTTTTTACTTTCATAACCTTCGACATTCCAATAAGACATAAAAAAGCAGGCTCCATCGCCTGCCTCTGATCATTATCACCCTTTAATCTGCCCCGAGCCTTTAACAGTGTATTTGTAAGTTGTAAGAGCATGTAATCCCATCGGTCCTCTCGCATGTAGCTTCTGAGTGCTAATCCCAATCTCGGCTCCAAAGCCAAATTCGAAGCCGTCTGTAAAACGAGTTGAAGCATTATGGTAAAGAACAGCTGCATCAACGGCTTGGAAAAAGAAATCTCTCTCTCTGTCATCTTCCGTCACAATCGCTTCTGAATGGTTTGTTCCATATTTTTCTATATGAGCTACCGCTTCTTCTATTCCGTCAACACACCGAACAGCGAGAGATAAATCAAGATACTCTTTCTGCCAGTCTTCTTCTGTCGCTGCACCGATCTGGGGATGAAGCGCTTGTGCTGTTTCGTCTCCAACAAGTTGAACCCCTTTTTGCCTTAAATTTTCTGCTATAGTGTGCAAATGTTGTTCTGCAAAAGATCTTTCAACAAGTACTGTTTCACAAGCGTTGCAAACAGAGGGACGTTGGGTTTTCGCATTCACAATGATAGCCGATGCTAACTCAACATTTGCCGCATTAGACAAGTAAACATGGCAGTTTCCAACTCCGGTTTCAATAACTGGAATCGTCGCTTCATTGACGACGGTTTGTATAAGTGATGCACCACCACGTGGGATCAGTACATCAATGTCACCTTTTAATTTCATAAATCGATTCGCTTCTTCTCGAGAAGGGTTTTCGATTAATTGAATGATATCCGTATGAATCGATGTTTGACGTAATGCCTCTTTTAAAACCGACACAATGGCTTTATTTGAATGCATGGCACTTCCACTTCCACGCAACACGACCCCATTACCTGTTTTAATGGCAAGTGCACACGCATCGACGGTTACATTAGGGCGTGCCTCGTAAATCATTCCAAATACACCAAACGGCACCGCTCGTTTTTCTATGAGTAACCCATTTGGCCGTTCCATTGTCTCAAGTACTTGGTTAATTGGGTCTGGTAACGCAACAAGCTGTCGCATTCCCTCCGCCATATCGGCAATTCGTTCCTCCGTTAGTAATAGACGATCGATGAGAGGTTGGGCTGTTCCTTTTTGTTTCGCCTCTGTAATATCTTGTTGATTTTCGTCTAACAAATATTCTCTCTTTGTTTGTAGCGCCTCCGCTAGCAAAAGCAACGCTTCGTTTCGCTCCTCTAGAGTCGCTCGAGCTATTGTTGGTGCTGCTTTTTTTGCCCTTTTTGCAATCCATTCCACGTTTTCCATCGTTTCTCCCCTTTTACATAGCCACCCAAAAATTTCGATGTATGACCGTTTTTTTTGATCGAGTTGTCACCTTTGCGATTTCTGCGCTATTTTTTCCTTTTAACTGTTCAAGTTCCTCACAGGTAAAGTTTACTTTCCCTTTCCCGATGATTTCGTCATTTTCCCTTCTAACGTCAACAATTTCACCGACAGTAAACGATCCGTTCACTTCGACAACCCCAGCCGATAATAAACTTTTGTGTTGTTTCAATAGCGCTTCAGCTGCACCGTTATCCACATATATGCTACCTCTTGGCTTACTATGGTACAGAATGTATTGCTTTGTCATTGACATAGACGTTTTCGAAAAAGAACCAATATACGTTCCATCCCCTTTTCCTACTAAAACATCCGCAAACTTATCCTGTCCTGTCCCACTCCCAATAAAAACGTTTGTGCCTAACTCAATCGCTGTTTTTGCCGCCGCAAGCTTGGAATACATTCCCCCAGTCCCTACATCTGAAGTCGTTTGATCAATTGTTTTTAACAGCGCATCCGGTACTTCAGATAGAAAAGAGTACTTTTTAGCATGTGGATTCGTAATTGGATTCTCGTCATACACCCCATTTACATCGGTAAACAAGCAAAGCATATCTGCGTGAACGATTCCGCTAACAAGGGCTGACAAGCGATCGTTATCGCCAAAAGTCAACTCTTCAACCGATGTTGAATCGTTCTCATTAATGATTGGGACCGCCCCGCGTTTCACTAATTCGCCGAGAGTTTGTGAAATATTAGAAAAGCGGTGCTGGTCAGCAAAATCTGCCCGTGTAAGTAACAGTTGTGCGGCAATGTAGTCGTGTTGATTGAACGCATCCATATACGCCTGCATAAGTAAACTTTGACCTACTGAAGCCGCCGCTTGTTTCTGAGCAATCCCTTTCGGCTTTCGCTTAAAGCCTAAACTTGAAAATCCAGCAGCTACGGCTCCCGATGTAACGAGTACAATACGGTAATTCAGCTTCAACAAATACACCATGGCCTCCACATGATTTTCTAATTGTTTAACGTCTAGTCTACCGTTTTCAGCTGTTAGACTACTACTTCCAATTTTAATAACAATGGTTCCTTGCATACGTCTCTCCTCCTCCAAAAAAAGAGCCCATCCATCCTTAAAAAATAAGGACGGACGAGCTCCGCGGTACCACCTTAGTTAGCATACAAAAACATGCCCACTTTACATTGATAACGTCAATGAGACGATTGGTTTTGCCAACTGCTCCTGGAATAGGATTCAACAAAAGGAGGGATGGTTGGTTCTTTCAGCCGCTGAAACCAACTCTCTAAACATGTTCTTTTGTCTACTTGTTCCAATCTACGCATTACGAACAAATGAAGTTAGAGGTGATTATACAGGAGTCCACTCACAGAAGTCAATTGTTTTTTCAGACCCTCTCTTCTTCTTTTGCTATAATATCGTTTAACAATACTTTCTAACTAAAGAAGTTCATGACAACAAGATCAGATATCAAAGCGGCTAAGGGATAATCAGACGAATCCCTTAACGAAAGGAGTCATTTGCATTTTGATTAGAAGATGGACTCTCCCCTGTTTTCTTTAAACACAACTAAAGAAGCCAAAGTTGACGACGAATAAAGTGAAAGGCTTCTTTCTTATTTGACGAAAGAAGCCTTTCACGTCCAGTTATCAATGTATTCTGACTAAAAAACAGCTACTACGCATTTATACCTTCTTCTTCTTTCTGAAAGAAATGCTTTAAAGCGTGATAAACATCGCCTTTTTCTTTTAGAATATAGTGCATAAAACGTGGATCATCCACATTTTTGTAGGCACCCATTAAAGTCGAATTACGAGAATATTGATTAATTTCTCCGTAACCGAACAAATTCGAGCGATCCATTAATTGCTTCACAAGTTTGAGGCAGCGAGCGTTATCTGAAGTTAAGTTATCGCCATCCGAGAAATGAAACGGATAAATATTGTAAGCAGATGGGTTGTATTTTTCATCAATTAGCTCAAGTGCTTTTCGATAGGCTGACGAACAAATCGTTCCTCCACTTTCTCCTTTAGAGAAAAAGTCTTCTTCATTTACAACTTTTGCTTCTGTATGATGGGCGATAAACTCGATTTCTACTTTTTCATACTTTGTACGCAAGAAACGAGTCATCCAAAAAAAGAAACTCCGAGCAACGTATTTCTCAAAACGTCCCATAGACCCACTTGTATCCATCATTGCAATGACAACCGCTTTGGATTCCGGTCGAATCGTCTCGTTCCACGTTTTAAAACGTAAATCTTCGTTGTAAATTGGCATAATGCCTGCTTTTCCTGTTAATGCATTTCGCTTAATTGCCGCAAGAATGGTACGCCTCTTATCCACATTCCCCATTAATCCTTTCTTGCGAATATCGTTAAACTCAATATTCTCAATGACAATTTCTTGCTCTTCTTTCTTTTTCAAATGAGGCAATTCCATTTCAGCAAACATCATTTCTTCTAATTCTGCAATCGACACTTCTGCTTCATTGTAATCTTCCCCAGCTTGATCACCTGCCCCTTGCCCCTTCCCTGCTCCAGCTTGTTTATCGCCGTTCGGATCACGGGCAACGACATCGCCTACCTTACTATCTCCTTTTCCTTGCCCAACGTGTTTATTCTTATCATAATTGTAACGAATTTTATATTCATCAAGGGAGCGTATTGGAATTCGAATGACATCTTTCCCATTAGACAGGACAATATTCTCCTCGCTGACTAAATCAGGCAAATTCTTTTTAATCGCGTCTTGAACTTTCTCTTGATGACGACGTTGGTCCTGATATCCTTTACGATGGAGGGACCAGTTTTCCTCAGAGACAATGTACTGGTGCTTATTGTTTTTTTCCATTCTTGCCCTCCTGCCATTAACATTTTTGCACAAATGACTTGCTACTTACATAACATAGATTGGATTGATTTCTTGCCTTAACTTATCCTATGTTTCACTTGCACAAGAGTTGCTAATTAATTGCGAGAGGACAAGCTAAAGCTGTGCCTAGCTTGCTTATTTTTATTGATGCTACTGCTACTGTCTGTTCTAAATAAAAAAAGCACTCTACTCAGAGTACTTTTTTCTGGAATCGTCATTCCATAAATCCAAATTCAGATAGCGGCCAGAATCGTAAACCAACTTTACCAATAATCTCATCTTCATGCACAGGTCCAAACGCACGACTGTCAGAGCTATTCGGGCGGTTGTCACCAACGACAAAAACATGATTGTCTGGAATGATGCCTTCATACTCGTAATCGTTTGTATATGGGTTTGCAAGTGATCCCTGCACTTCATCCAAGAAAGGCTCATCAATCGGTTCATCATTAATGAACAATTGATCGTTTTCGAAACGAATCGTATCTCCTGGTAAGCCAACTACTCGTTTAATATAGCTATCCTGCTCAGTCGCATGGAAGACAATTAAATCAAAGCGATCCGGTTCGCTAAACTGATATGCAAGACGGTTAACGATAAATCGTTCTCCATCGTGAGCGGTAGGTACCATTGATTCCCCTCGAACCTCAAAGCTTGTGACAATAAACGTTCGAACAACAAACGCGATAAGAAGCGCAATGACAATCGCTTTGATCCAACCCCAAGCCTCTGATTTCACTTTATTTTCAGCCAATAATGTTCCCCGCTTTCTACATTCACAACATCTATTCATAAATTACCACTAAATGAAAAAAAGAACAAGAAGGCCTGCTTGAGACCTTCTTGCTTCATTATCGGTTTAAAAGAGATCCAACATACCTTAATAATTCGTTTGCCGATACTGAGTTATAGCCATGTTCATCGATTAAACGAGCAATAACATCGTTCATCTTTTTCAGCTGAGACTCATCTGGCGTTTTGACGGATGTTGTTATTTTTACAATATCTTTCAAATCCGCGAATAGCTTCTTTTGAATCGCTTCACGCAGACGTTCGTGGGAGTTGTATTCAAAACGTTTCCCTTTTCTTGCATATGCGGAAATGCGAATTAAGATTTCTTCTCGGAATGCTTTTTTCGCATTTTCTGAGATGCCAATTTGCTCCTCAATGGAACGCATTAGCTTTTCATCAGGAGACATTTCATCGCCTGTAAGGGGATCTCTGAGCTTATTCTTGTTACAAAAAGCCTCTACATTATCTAAGTAATTGTCCATTAATGTTTTCGCTGACTCTTCATACGAATAGACAAATGCTTTTTGCACTTCTTCTTTTGCAATTAAATCATATTCTTTTCGAGCAATTGTAATATAGTCTGTATAGCGCTCTTTATCTTCTTTCGATATAGAGGCGTGCTGATCTAAGCCCTCTTTAATCGAGCGTAATACATCTAAAGCTGAAATGGACGTTAGCTGTTTGCGAATAATCGCTGAAGAGATGCGATTAATGACGTATCTTGGATCAATGCCGCTCATTCCCTCATCATTAAACTCAGACTGCAGCTCTTTTACGTCTTGTTGATTAAACCCTTCAACAGCTTCTCCGTCGTAAAGCTTCATCTTTTTAACCAGATCGACGCCCGCTTTATGAGTTGTTTTTAAACGTGTTAAAATCGTAAAGATGGATGCCACTTTTAGAGCGTGAGGCGCAATATGAACATGAGATAAATCACTATCTGCAATCATTTTCTTGTAAATTCGTTCTTCTTCTGAGACTTTTAAATTGTACGGAATTTTCATCACAATAATGCGAGAATGCAAGGCTTCATTCTTCTTATTCGATATAAAAGACTTGTATTCTGATTCGTTCGTATGAGCCAGTATAAGTTCGTCAGCAGAAATTAACGCAAATCGCCCTGCTTTAAAATTACCTTCCTGTGTTAACGACAATAGATGCCAGAGAAATTTCTCATCACACTTTAACATCTCTTGGAATTCCATCATGCCACGATTCGCTTTATTGAGTTCACCATCAAAGCGATACGCGCGCGGATCTGATTCAGAACCGTATTCGGCAATTGTCGAGAAATCGATACTCCCTGTTAAATCAGCAATGTCTTGCGATTTCGGATCAGACGGTGAAAATGTGCCAATGCCTGTTCGTTTATCTTCTGAGAAGAAAATTCGTTCTACCATGACGTCTTCAATCCGTCCACTATACTCTTGCTCTAAACGCATCATGTTTAATGGTGACAAATTTCCTTCTACCTTAATACCAAATTCGTTTTGGAACTCTTCTCTTAGATGAAGCGGGATTAAATGAAGAGGGTCTTCGTTCATTGGGCAGCCCTTAATTGCATAAACGGCTCCATTTTCTGTACGAGAATAATCTTCTAAGCCTCTCTTTAGCATCGTGACAAGTGTCGATTTCCCACCGCTTACTGGCCCCATTAGTAATAGGATTCGCTTGCGGACGTCTAAGCGTTTTGCCGCCGAATGGAAATACTCTTCTACTAGCTTTTCCAACGATTCTTCTAATCCATAAATGGAATCTTTAAAAAAGGAATATTCTTTTTTTCCATCTTTCTCTTCCACACCAGCGTCTTTTATCATATTGTACACACGAGAGTGAGCAGTCTGTGCAACCCATGGTTTTTCTTTGATTAGATCCAAGTATTCAGCAAAAGTTCCTTCCCAGCGTAAACGTTCTTCATGATCTCGATACTGTTCAATTTTGTTTAAAATATTCAAGTTGTATACCTCCATTCTCGTGTAAGCGAGATTAATTAACCATATGCGTTACCGCACATGAACATGCTTCTTTTCTTGAAAGGTAGACTGTCCGCACCAGAAAAAGAATGGTATACTAACGTATACGTTAGATAGAAAGTGAGTATGGCAATGAAAACTTTTTTTGGCTGGTTTTTTATTAGTTTATTTGCAATTGGCAGTGCATTCTTATTTCGATCTGCCTCTGCAGAAGTAAGTGATGTTCAAACCATTGGTCAAGTTGTTGGTTCTCATATTGATGAGGAAATTCTCTATTTGTCTTCAAACAGTACGATTTATGCGGACAATGGGCAGATTGTTGCAGAGATTCCCTCTGAAGGTGGTATTAACCGCAGTTATTTACCATTTGAGCAGGTACCTGAAACGGTTGTTCACGCATTCGTCGCTACTGAAGATCGTCGTTTTTTCCAACATCTCGGCTTTGATGCGTCTGGAATGGCACGGGCACTCATTACAAATGTAAGCAGTGGTGAGATTGATCAAGGGGCCAGTACTATTACCCAACAAATGGTGCGCAACATCTTTCTAGATCATTCTCAAACCTATCAACGCAAGGTGAGTGAACTATTGTACGCACACGAACTAGAGCAGCGTTTCTCTAAAGAAGAGATATTAGAATTGTATTTAAACTCGATTTACTTCGGTAACCACGCATATGGGATCGAAGCTGCAAGTCAGCTTTATTTTAGTGAACATGCTGAGCAGCTATCATTAGCCCAAGTCGCTTTTCTAACGAGCATTCCTAACAATCCGACTGTATATGATCCATTTACTGCAATTGAAAATACAAATAAGCGAAAAGAATGGGTATTACAGAAAATGAAAGAAGAAGGGTACATAAACGAGGTTGAATTTGGTGATGCGATTTCTGAAACGATTGAGCTTCATCGTTCTTCTTTACGAAACTTATATCCAGATTATACGGATTTCGTTAAACATGAATTTTTAGAATTAATTCAGGCTACAGAGGGTTATGATGAAGAAGCGGCACAGGAACGATTGAATGAACTTTTTAAAAAAGGAATTCGAATTGAAACGGCACTAGAGCCAAGTCGACAGCATGCACTCAAAGAAAGCTTCTATCATGAACTTCCTGCTGATGTAGAAGGCGCCAGTATTGTTGTTCGAAACGATGATCGAAGAATTGTCGCTATTAGTCACGGACGTGAATATGAAAGTGGAAATTTCATGCTTGCAGTTAACTCTTTTCGACCTCATGGCTCTGCTTTTAAGCCGCTTATTGATTTTGCTCCTTATTTTGAAGAAACAGGGACATCGATTGATCAAGTCGTGAACGCCAACCCAAGCGAGACTTGCACTCAAGAAGAAAGAGACAAGCGCACACTTGGTTGTGTCGCCAATTATAATGATGTACTGCCAGGTAGTGTCACACTGCGAGAAGCATTTAAACACTCATATAACATACCTGCTCAACAGTTACTCGATACAGTTGGCATTGAAGAAGCCATTGCTTATCTTGAGCCATTTCATTTCAAGAAAATGCATGACGAGCCTCGAGACATCTCCTTAGCGTTAGGTACCCTTGATGTGTCTGTTTACGAAATGGTGCAGGCCTATCAGACCTTTGCTCATGATGGTCTATTCACTCCAGCAAGAGCCATTACAGGTGTGTATGATGAACATCTGCAACTTCTGTATCAATGGCCGGATCAAGAAGAAAAGCAGGTGTGGAGTAAGGAAACGAATGATAAAATTCGCACATTGATGAGTGAGGTTGTGCAATCAGGTACTGGACGAGAGATTCGTCTTTCTACAAATGGTTACATTGGTGGGAAAACTGGGACGACAAATGACTATCGCGACCTTACATTTTCAGGTATGACAGATCGCTATACGGCAACGGTTTGGGTAGGACGAGACACTGGATACGTTGAGGAATTATCACCGAACCGACCTGCTATGAATATATGGGAAGCAGCTGTCCGGTAAAATCAAAAAAAACCGGTTACCCGGTTTCCTTCGTCTTATCGTTTATGAGGGTTTTCCTCATAACCTCCAGAAAAAATGGCGATTAGAAAAACGACGCAGACGCTCATCATTAAAAACGTTCTCATAAAATGATCCTCCTTGCAAGGGGCGTAAACGCTCTCTTTTATTATAGCCAAGTTCATTCAGAATGAAAAGCCATTCTCTTACAAAAAACACGAAATCATGCTAAAAAAGGAGTTGACCAATTATGTATATTGTCATGAACGAGTTGCACGTTAGCCCAGAAAAAAAGAAAATGCTTCACGAACGATTCGGCAAAGCTTCTACAAATATGGCTAACGTAAAGGGCTGTTTAGAATTTATGTTCTTATCAAACGAACAAGA
The DNA here is from genome assembly GCF_028735875.1 of Shouchella hunanensis. Taxonomy (GTDB): domain Bacteria; phylum Bacillota; class Bacilli; order Bacillales; family Bacillaceae_D; genus Shouchella; species Shouchella hunanensis. Next base: position 2,932,106 of record NZ_CP117834.1, on the reverse strand, counting down.
TCATAAGAAAGAAATTGTCTTTACAAAGTGGGCTTCAAAAGAAGACTATCAGAACTGGCTTTCAAGTGAATCGTTTGCAAATGCTCATAAAAGCAACGCGGCATCAAAAGAGCAAAAGCCTGCTGCCAATGCGAATGAACTCCATACTTATGAACTGATTCACCATTTCCAAGGTGAATAAAAAAAAGCGCTTGTCTTTACGTTCATGAGACAAGCGCTTCTACTAGCTATGACTTCCAACTATAGGAGATTATCATGAATCGATATTTAACTGGACATTTACCATTAATCAGTATTTTTTTCTTCAGCTTATCATTTGCTCTATATGGTCAACGTTTTGCATTAGATTGGTTAGAACGAAATGGCATTTTAACTGGAATGGCAGATATTCTTTCCATAAATGAAGTTCGTATTGGACTTATAATTGTTTTATTACTAGTGTTTTTCATGATCTTTGCCGCTTTAAAATTAATAGCCGACACGGTTACATCCCTTGCTCTTCTATTTTTTTCAAAGCAGGAAGACGACGACCTTTGGACGAAGACACAAGGCGGTCAGTGGATTTACTTTGCAGGTAGTATCGCTGCACTTGTCCTAAATCCGTTTGTGATCGTGTTACTACTACTTTTTGTAGCGTCGTCCTTCGCTTACATTTTATTCATTGTTTACCGAATCGCCGAATCCTTGACCATCCCAGGTTTAATTGGCTTTATTTTTCTCCAACTATTCTTTTGGTCAACCTTCTTATTCACGATTATTTTTGTTCTATTTCGCTTATACAATACGTTTATTGCTAGCTTACCGCTGTAATAAGCGTATTTACGTTAATGCTGGAAATCCTTGCTGCCTAAGTGCTTCATAAATAACAATGGCTGCCGTATTAGACAAATTAAGAGAACGAATCACATCTGTTTGTGGAATGCGAAAACAGCGTTCTTGTCGCTTCTCCACAAGCTCTTGTGGTAACCCTGTTGTTTCCTTACCGAACACAAAAAAGTACTCTTCTTCTCTATTGGTGTAATCAAAGTCACTATAATTTCGTGTCCCTATTGTTTCGATAAAGAAAAACTCTCCTTGATCATACTTTTGAAACAATTCATCAACTGAATCATAATAATAAATCGTTACGTTCGGCCAATAGTCGCAACCTGCCCGCTTCAACATTTTATCATCTGTTGAAAATCCAAGGGGGCGAATTAAATGTAGTGTTGTATTTGTGCCTGCACATGTGCGAGCAATGTTTCCTGTGTTAGCTGGTATTTCTGGTTGGTATAGTACAATATGCAATCCCATTTTCGTGCACCTCTATTTATTTTTGCTTTTCACATAAAAAAATGTAGAACAGACGACACATACTACAATCCCTAGCAGTAATACGCAATTTTCATGAATGAATACTGCTGCGAATGCAAGAACTAAAGCGACGATCCACAAAGCTTGAGCATACTTTTTGTCATTCATTTGTTCTCACCCTTATATGATTCTCTGCGTCTCCTCTATATTACACAGGAAATCCTACTATGACAAACATAGAAAAAAAGCAGAAAGAATCGGTTTCTGCTTAAGTGGAGATATGAAAAAATTTATATTGAATTTGGTCCGTGTAAGCCGGAGAATTTTGATAAGTCCAAAATCGATAACGACTATTAACTGTTTGCGCATTTACTAAAGGTTCATTGTTTATATCTTTTGCAACAACGATCGCACAATGATTCCAAGTACCATTTCCGTTAAAATCGTAGCAAATCACGTCACCTGGAATAAGTTCATGCGCCGATTTCTTTTCTTCTCCTCGTAAATGACTTGTCGCTCCACTTAAATACCATCTAAATGAATGGGCAACCGACCAGCTTAAGCTCATCGTCTGTTCATTTGTATACCACCACCCTCTTTGTTTACTTGCCTTACTCGTCATTGATGCGCCACCAGCATAAAGACACTGAGACACAAAATTTGTACAATTATCCTCAAATCGAACAAATGCTGGATTATAATCGTTCCACCATTGCTCTGCATAACGGACAGCGTTCCGTCGATTATACGTCGAACTGTCTTCACGATAAATTTGGCCCGAACACTTCTCTCCGCGTTCCTGTAGTGACAAAGAATGCACCGGTACAGCTTCATCGGATACTAGTTTAGATCCTTCAAATCGTGCTCGTCTTCGCATTGTTCGCTCTTCCATAAACATCATAGTTCCTTGTTTTAAGAGCCGGTCTATAACCGTTATATACTCAACCTGCGTTTGCTGTTCATAGGCCATTACATTCATAATATCTCCACTTATTTTTGCGCTAACTACTTTTGCACCTCGTTCACTCATTTCAAGGGCGTCTTTTTCAAATGCAGCTTGTTCTTTTTCATCTAAGCAACTCGCTTGATGTCCATTTAAAAAGGCTTGATTTAATTGTTTGACATTGTCATGCAAAAGTTTCACTAATTTTTTTTTCATAACGGTTAATTCCTTTCAAAAATTAATTGAATAAAAATTTATAAGGATGTATAATTATGATTATCTTAGAGTGAAACGGAGCGAGCGACATTGATACGTAAAGCTGTAATGACTGACTGCCAAGCCATTCACCAATTAATTCGATCGTCTTTTCAAATATATAAGCATGACCCGGTCACCGCATCTGCCCTTCATGAAACAAGACTTTCCATTGCTTTACGGCTGTCTCAAAAAGAAGAAGCGTTTGTCTGCATGAAAGAGAATCGCATCGTTGGCTGTGTTTTTTTTCGACATGATGAAAAAACGTGCTCTTTTTTTCGATTAAGCGTTGATCCGTCCTATCAAGGGCAAGGAATTAGTAAACTTTTACTTAAAAGCGTTGAGAAAGAAGCGTTGCATCGCCAATGCCTCGAACTCACTTGCGAAACGAGAGAAGTGAATATTCCTTTTTACTGCAAACAAGGCTATCAGAAAGTATCCTTTAACAACCACTCTTCCTTATATGTATTTAAAAAAGCATTGAACATGTCAAAAAAAACATGGCAGTGTGCGTAACTGCCATGTTTTTTCTATGAGATCTTCATTTTTGATTCTAAGGCAAGCAACCGTTCTTTCGTCGGCAACCCTCCGCCGTACCCTACCATTGCTCCATTTGAGCCGATAACGCGATGACAAGGAATAACAATGGGGAGGGGATTTTGATTGTTTGCCCCACCGACCGCTCGTACTGCTTTTGGAGCACCAATCATCTCCGCAATGTCTTTATAACTTTTTGTTTCACCGTATCCAATTGTACGCAAAGCTGACCACACTTTTTTCTGAAAAGGTGTACCTATTAAATCAATCGGCACATCAAAATCTTGTCGCTCTCCATTCAAATACTCAGTTAACTGATCACACACAAGAAGTGATTCATCCTCTTTCAAATCATACCACTCTGGCTTTAGCCCAAATCTCATCAACCGAGCCGTTAAATTGACTTTATTCACTGCTCCAAATGTTACATGAGCTAACCCTTTATCACTCGTGACAACAGCCATTCGTCCAATAGCTGTATCTAGCTCTTTCACATAAAATCTTGTTATAACGCGCATGTCACTCCTGCCTTTCTTTTTTATTTCTTTTCTCTTATAAAGGAAAGACCTTTTTCAATTTCATTTAGCACGTTCTCATCTTGCTCATTCTTTTTCGCATCTTCCAATGCTTTTTCCTCTTTTTCACTTTTACTAATTTTTCCGATTGCCCATGCAGATGTTCCACGAATCACTGGTCTTGGATCCTTTATTAACAGATCTAGCAAAGTAGGAAGAGCGGATTCTTCCTTATAATGAGCAAGCGCAATAATCGCATTTCGCTGAATTGGTTTTTTTCCACGCCAAGAGCCCGCCATATGACCGAACTCGGCTTTAAACGTCTTGTTGCTCATCGTTAATAATGGTAACAGTAACGGCTTCACTTTCTCTGGGTCTGGTTTCATCTCTTCATGCTGATGATGATCCTTATTTTTATTATATGGGCAAACAAGCTGACAGGTGTCCCATCCATATAAATGATTTCCAATTTTTGATCGATACTCTTCTGGCATAAATCCTTTTGTTTGCGTTTGATACGAAAGACAGGCTTGTGCGTTTAACACACCGGGCTCAACAAGCGCACCAGTTGGACACGCATCAATACATTTTTGACACGATCCGCATAAATCTTCTATTGGCTCATCTGGAGGGAATGGAAGTGTCGTTAAAATATTTCCTAAAAACACGTAGCTACCAAGCTCTGGGGTAATAATAAACGTATTTTTTGCACTCCAGCCAATGCCTGCTCGTTCCGCTACTGCTCGGTCTGACAATGCACCTGTGTCAACCATTCGAACGGTTTCAACGGTACCACATTCCACAAACAGAAATTGTTCGATTTTTTTCAAACGGTCATTTAATACATCATGATAATCGATTCCCCAAGATGAACGAGAAAAAAAACCACGTCTGCTTCCTTTCTCACTTTTTGGGGCATTAGCGAGCTTTGACGGATAGGCAACCGCAATCGAAATTATGGTGCGAACTTCTTTTAAACTTAAAGATGGATCGACTCTTTCGTCAAGAATTGGATGTTCAAATCCTGACGCATAGCCCCGTTCTTGCTGTTGTATTAACCGGTCTTTTAAAGACAAAAAAGGATCGGCGGTTGTGATCCTTAGCTTATCTACACCTATTGATTGACTGTACACTACTAATTTTTGCTTTAGTCGTTCATAATCCATTGTATTCTTCCTTTTTATACGAAACAGTTGATTTCTTCTAGCATACAGAAACATAATAAGAAAGTAAAATGCTTAAGGCGGAGGAACAATCATGAAAATAGGCGTTATCCACTACACAAATATTCATATTAGCGATTCATCCACTATGCTAAAGGGACGACTGCAATTCCATCAAGAGTTATTACATTTTGACTTACTTGACCAAGTTGACTCACCTCAAGAAGAAACGAGAACGCATCACGGTCGGATTTTACAATCCATAAAAAATGAAGACTATTTAATACCCGTTCATTCGGGAATTGATTTAACTCACTTTTTCATGCTGGAATATCAATTACCCATTACGTTACACGATACAGAGTTGCTTTACCCGCCCCTTCATAAAAAAGGGAACGCCCTTTACGATCAATCAAAAGAAATAGCTTCACCCTTTCACACGAATCAAAAGACACATACAAGCGAAATGACTGTTCATGCTTTACAGTGCTTCTTCTTTTCCCATGCGTCTACTACTCATAACTACAACCAGCTATTAGAAGCAGCAGGTACAATGTTTACACACGTACATGGTGGAACGTTTAAGGTTGAGTTACTGTAGATCTCTGTTTAAAAATGGGGTGAACGGGTATAGTATTTGTACACAACGTTTGCAAGGAGGAAGAAATCATGGCACATGAAAAAATTCAAGCAGTCTTAAATAAGCAAGTAGCGAACTGGAGTGTTCTTTATGTAAAACTCCACAATTATCATTGGTACGTAAAAGGACCTCACTTTTTCACCCTACATGAGAAATTTGAAGAGCTTTACAATGAAGCAGGTGAAACCGTTGATGAACTAGCTGAGCGTTTATTAGCGATAAAAGGACAACCTGTTGCCACAATGGAAGAATATTTAAAACTAACATCTATTGATGAAGCAACGAAGCAAATTAGCGCAGACGAAATGGTTGCTGACCTAGTAAGAGATTATGAGAAAATTGCTGATGAGCTAAAAGCTGGTATTGACGTATGTGGCTCACTTGAAGACGATGCGACGGAGGATATGCTAATTGGTTTAAAAGAATCCATTGAAAAGCATGCATGGATGTTGCGCGCCTACACAAAACAAACGTCGGATGTACGTTCATAAAGAAAAGCTGCCTGTAGAAGGCAGCTTTTTTACTTATACATGTTTGATGTAACGTATGCGTGTAACAGATGATATGTCGCTTCTAGAGAGCGTTCATGAGTTCGCTCCATTGAGTGTGAACCTTCAATACCCGGTCCAATGAGACCGTGAACAATATCATGTCCTGAGCGAATTGCTGCAGATGCATCAGAGCCATAGTATGGATATATGTCTAGCTTATACGGAATCTGGTGGTTTTGACATAACTGAACAAAGTGATTACGCAGTCCGTAATGATACGGACCACTAGAATCTTTTACACAAATGGATGCAGTATATTCGTCTGACTGTTGCCCGTCTCCAATCGCCCCCATGTCAACTGCCACATATTCGACAACATTATCCGGAATGCCTGCATTTCCCCCATACCCAATCTCTTCATTATTGGAAAAGAGAAAATGAGTGGTATAAGGAAGCGTTACCTGCTCCGTTTTCACTTCTTTTAGGAGCGTTAATAATAAACTAACGCTTGCTTTATCGTCTAAATGTCTCGATTTAATAAAACCAGAAGACGTCCTTTCAAATCGTGGCGAGAAGCTAATAAAATCACCAACATCCAATCCAAGTTGACGAAGGTCGTCAATCGTATGAACCTGTTCATCCACTCGAACTTCCATCGTTTGTTGATTTCGTTCAATCGTTCGTGCTTCTTTATATACATGGACAGAGGATTGATGCACCACGACCGTACCTGTCGCGATGCTGCCGTCGCTTTTATGAATAGTGACGTATTCTCCCTCAATGGATTGATATGCAAAACCACCAATCAAATCAATTTTCAAGCGACCATTTGGTTTTAATTCTTTCACAATCGCTCCAAGTGTATCTAAGTGTGCGGTTAGCATCCGTTGTTTCTCTTCACTTTCCCCTGCTATCGTTGCAACAATGGCGCCTTTGCGTAGCTTCGTATAAGTAATCTTGTTCGCTTCCAAAAATCGTTCAACAAATGTCATCGCTTGCTCTGTAAATCCAGAAGGGCTTGGAATCTGTACAAGCTGTTCAAGCAATACAATTGCTTCTTCTTTTCTAAACTTCATTTCCTGCTACACTTCACTTTCTCCATCAGATCTTTCTATTCTATCGGTAAGAGCCTAAACATTCAAATGCTTAAAGCTCAATTCTCTTCTTCAGGAAATAAGTCGTGCAAAAAAGAAGAATAAAGAGTAACCCTGTGTCCATTACCATTTGTTCATTGCTCGTCAGCTCAACAAAAAAGAAAATTCCACTCTCTGGTTCAGTATGATTCTCGATCTTAAGCGCAACATACGGATAGACAACGACAAATAAAAATCCATAAATAAATAGCACTCCATACTTCACCCATGTTTTTATTCCTAAAAAAAGATAAACAGGTAAAAGAATCATAATGATGCCTAAAACCGGAGCTATTAAAGTGAACCAAATTAGTTGGAGCGGGTAATTTAGTAAAAGACGACTTTCCTGAAAAACAGTTTGTAAGATGTGACTTTCCGCAGCAAAATAAATAAACACTAGCATGAAAAGGGCAACGAAGATACATTGGACAAATAACCATATGAAGTTTGCTGTTATTTTAGCAAGAAGCTTTAGTAAGATAGCACCTGGAGCAAGATACCAATGATGTTGTATTCCTAAGCGCCATTCTCGCCAAACCGATTCAATAATAATGAAAAATGTCGCAAATACAAGGTAAAGAAACAACAATACGGTTACTGCCGTTACACCAGGCAATTGAAACGGTTCAGCGAGACGCATACGAATAATACCCGCAATGACGAGCATAATGGTAAACAGTATCGCAATAATGACATTAATAGGTACTAGCAGGCGTATATCTCTCTTTAGAAAAAAAACAAACTCCTTCATGCTCTTCCCACCCTTGCGAATAAATCATGGAGCGAGGCGCCATGTTCCTGTCGCCATCCTTCTAAATCTGGTATCGTTGTCACTTCATCTTCTTTGATAAACATTGCACCATCGGCGAGCATTTCGACGTCTTCATACGCATGAGTAGCCATTACAATCGTCCGATTATTGTCCAATAGAAAGTCTGTTAAAATTCGCTGCATGGCTTCTTTTTTTGTCGTATCCAAATTCGCTAACAATTCATCGATAAATAAAAATGGTTTTTGTGTAGAGATTGCGACAATTAGTGCGAGTAAGTGGCGCTGACCTGTGGATAGTGAACCCCACTTTACTTGTGTCGGCACGCTCACTTCATGACAATAATGTAGCGCTTGCTCTTGATTGAATTCAGGATACAATTTTTTTTGTTGAGTAAGGATCGTTCCTGCAGTTTGATAAGCTGGATAGCCAACTCCTTCTGCTACATAGCTTGCATTCTGCGCTCGGTCAATACGACTACTGGCGTCTCCAAGACGAATTTCTCCTTTAGAGAAAGGTGCCAACCCGGCACAAAGTTTCAGTAGCGTAGACTTTCCTGAACCATTCGATCCTAGCAACACGATAAATCGATTTTGATCAAATCGGCAGGATACATTCGTAAATACTTGTTTCCGTCCATAGTTTTTGTGTATACCTTTCACTTCAAACGAATACATCCTTTACACCTCCTTTACTATTTTCGTAAGTGCCTCAATCATGGTTTCATCGGTATAACCTAATTTCCGCATATAGTGGACTAGTTCTGTTAATTGTTTTTTCGCTAACGCTTCTTTTAGCGTTCGAATAATCGCAAGATCTTCCGTTACGAACGTTCCTTGTCCCCGCTTAGAGTAGGTCACCTGGTCACGATCCATCTCTTGATACGCTCGGGATACTGTATTCGGATTCACTTTTAACGTTTGCGCCGTCTCACGAACAGATGGTAATTTTTCTCCTGGCATTAACTCTGCGCTACAAATTTGTTGATAAAAGGAATCGACAATTTGGGCGTAAATGGCTTTGTTCGGATCAAATTGAATAGACAAATGCCACAGCCCCCTTTCTAAAGCAATAAGCCAGGCGAAGTAAACGCCTGACTGTTTTATTAAAGCACATCTCTTTTTTTAAATACAAGATGAGCCGCAATAAGAATGACAACAATATGAGCGCCTAAAAACGCTAACGAACCCCACATGCTTTCGAATGGTGGCTCTACAAACATTATTTCACTATCATAATAGTTACTAAAAAATTCAATATGGGAGACAATAAGCCATTTTGACCACTCATACTGGCTAATAAACAGTTGCAAAATACCGCTAAAGAACAACGGTGCAAACGTAATAATAATCGTTAACGCTGTACTTTTTGTTAAGACGGCAATTAATGTAGCTAGAGCCATGTAGAAGACAAGCGTTGGTAGCTGATAAATAGCCATTTCGAAAATCGTTCTAAATGTTTCACCTGTTGACATGCCCTCTGTGCTAAACACGATCAATCCAATGACAGTAGACAATAGCACAATAGCAAATAACATGAACATTGCGAGTAGAAGATTCCCAAACCATTTACCAAACAAAATCGCATGGCGAGATGTTGGCCGAATAAGTAATTGCTTAACCGTTCCACTGGAAAATTCACCTGCAATCGCTCCTGCAATCAGCACAACACCAAATAACATCACGAAAGTTGGAAACACTGAAACACTCACTTCAGCAAAATCGTCTGCTACCATTGGACTTCCTAAATTCGATTGAGTAAATAGAAAGAGAGCAACGGCACCACCAATAAAAAGAAGCATAATAAGAGCAAATAACCATACTTTGCGACCATACCAAGACTTTAACCATTCATTATAGATAATGCCCATTAAGATACACCCTCTTCCTGTTCTTCTGTTAGCGTAAAGTATGCATCCTCTAGACGATTTTGATAGGTCACACCAAACACTTTAATGTTTTCTTTTACTAATGCGTTAATGATTGTTGGGATATCCTCGTAGGATTGTTTCTCAAGCTCAAGTGTCTCTCCATTTTGTTTAACAAACCCAAATGGTGCTAACTGTTCAAGGGCCTTTTTTACAGGCTTTGCTTCTATTTTCACGGTTAATGTTTTTTCTATTGTTTGACTTTCGTTCATCGAAATTTCATCAACGACTTCGCCTTTTTTAATGACGATGGCTCGATCACATAACATTTCAATTTCATTCAGCTGATGGCTTGATACGAGTAAGGTTACACCATCTTCCTTTGCTAACCGCTGTAAGTAGAAGCGCAAATCACGTATGCCTTTAGGATCTAAACCATTTGTTGGTTCATCTAAAATAAGCACCGAAGGCTTATGTAAAAGTGAAACCGCAATTCCTAATCGTTGTTTCATACCGAGAGAATAATTTTTTACTTTTTTCTTCATCGCATCTTGAAGTTCAACAAGAGCAACGACTTCTTGAATACGCTCCTTTGAAATGGGTTCATTGCTTAACCTAGCGAAATGCTCAAGATTTTGTTGACCTGTTAAATAGCCATACAAATCTGGATCTTCCACAATCGCGCCTATTTTAGCTAAAGCCGCTTTTCGATCCGTTTGAATACTCTTCCCTTCAATGAGAACATCGCCTGAATTTGGTTTGATTAACGATACGATCATTCGAATCGTTGTTGTCTTTCCAGATCCATTTGGTCCTAAGAAACCATAAATTTGTCCTCGTTGTAACTGAAAGCTCATCTCTTTAATAATATGAGCTTTCCCAAATGATTTGTTTAATCCTTTTACTTGCAAAGGAAAGTCAGCCATAGTTGTCCCCTCCACTTTTTGTATCGGTGTTCTACTTAAATAGTACACTATGATAAAAAATAGTTCAATAGAAAATAAAAAAACCTTGGTAATGACAAACCAAGGCTTTCTGTCTTACAACTTAAACGACACATACTTCGTTTCAAGATACTCTTCCATTCCTTGCTTACCACCTTCGCGACCTATCCCACTCTGTTTGAATCCGCCAAATGGCGCTTGAGCAGCGGAAGGACCACCATCGTTTAATCCAACAATACCGTATTCCAAAGCTTCTGTGACACGAAATGCTTGATTAATATCTTTCGTAAATACATAGGCAGCTAGGCCATAAATGGAATCATTTGCTCGCTCAATTGCTTCCTCTTCTTCTTTAAATGTAGCGATTGGCGCAACTGGTCCAAATGTTTCTTCTACCATACAGGCCATTTCATCCGTTACATTTGTTAATACAGTCGGTTCCATAAAAAGACCGTCTGTGTTCTTCCCGCCTGTAACGACCGTTGCTCCTTTTTCTTTCGCATCCGCAATATGAGACAATACTTTGTCGACCGCATCTTGATCAATTAACGGACCTATATCTGTTTCTTCATTTAACCCATCGCCTACTGTGAGCTTCTGAACTGCATCTTTCAATTTTGCTGTAAATGTCTCCGCAATAGACTCTTCTACGTAAATGCGATTGGCGCAGACACACGTCTGTCCACCATTTCTAAATTTTGATGCAACCGTATCTTCAACAGCACGATCTAGGTCCGCATCTTTGAAGACGATAACAGGAGCATGACCACCTAATTCTAATGACACTTTTTTCATTGTCTCTGCTGCGTCTTTCATTAGCTTTTTCCCAACTTCGGTTGAACCAGTAAACGTTAATTTACGGACACGTTTATCTTCCTGCCACACTTTAGAGATGTCACTAGAAGAGCCAACAACAACATTGATGACACCCGCTGGAATGCCTGCTTTTTCTGCTAGTTCTGCTAGCTTCAAAGCAGTTAACGGGGTCTGTGATGCTGGCTTAATAACAGCTGTACAGCCTACTGCTAATGCCGGAGCAATTTTCCGTGTAATCATCGCCGCTGGAAAATTCCACGGTGTGATTGCTGCGACAACGCCAACTGGTTGTTTAATCGCAAAGAGTCGTTTATCACTCGTTGATGCAGGGATGGTCTCACCATAATTTCGCTTCCCTTCTTCTGCATACCACTTGATGAAGGAATTTGCATAACCAATTTCACCGCGAGCCTCTTTAATTGCTTTTCCCTGTTCTAGGGTCATGAGTTTTGCCAGTTCTTCCGTTTGCTCATGAATATAATGATGCCATAACTCCAACTTTTCACAGCGCTCATACGTTGACAGTGTTGACCATGATTTAAACGCATTTGCAGCAGCATCTACAGCAAGCGCAGCTTCTTTTTCCCCACCTTTTGGTACTTGATCCACCACATCTCCGTTTGCGGGGTTTGTAATATCAAGCTGTTCCAATTCTTCACCAATCCATTTGCCGTTCACATACAGCTTCATTCTTTGACTCCTTTCAACTCTCTTTTTGGTGTTTGTTCCCTCCTATCGTTTTTTAAAACGTTCGTTTGCGGAAATTAAATTAACAGAAAGTATTGAACTTTTAAGTGAACGTCCTTATAATTAGAAGCATTCACTTATAATCAAGTTTTAAGAGGAGGTGTCAATTACGAAGGCGGAACGGTTTATCAATCAACTAGAGAACGCGCTTAAGCATCAATTTGACGTATACGGAAATGACAAGCTGGAAAGCCTTCCACTTCGGTTCAGTGCGCACTATTACCGTCGTGATGACCGGTATATGTTCACAAAGAATGTAACCGTATGGAGTGTTGAAAATAATCAACACATCTTCTTGTATGAAGCAAAGACAGCTTCGATCGAAGAATTCGAACAATTCAAACAAGAATTAGATCAGTATATACGTCAACATAAAAGCAAGCGCACAAGCCATATGTCATCCATTTATATCGGCATATTCTTAACGGCCAACTCACCTGATCCTATAGTAGAGAGAAAAGCAAAAAAGACTAGAAAAGTTTCATTTATTCAATGGGGAAAATCAGGTTGGTACGAACGCTATCTGGCGGTTCTTTCACTACCTGATCAGAGAGTCACGATGAATAAGAAAGGCTACCCGTTTATTAAATCATTTATTGAGTCAATAACGGAGAATTAGAAGGTGGGGTTTTAGAATGAATTTTGTTACATTGATGCTACTTTGTGGTGGTGTGCTAATTGTTGCCTATTTCACATATGGAAAATACTTAGAGAGGCGACTTAAGATAGACAGTAGCAGACAAACGCCTGCGCACACACTTTATGATGGGAAGGAATACATTCCAACGAAGACACCGGTTCTTATTGGTCACCACTTTACGACCATTGCTGGTGGGGGTCCTATCACTGGTCCAATTGCAGCGATTGTATTTGGCTGGCTACCTGCCGTTATCTGGATCATAGTTGGGAGTATTTTTGTTGGCGGCACACACGATTATGCTTCATTACAAGCGTCAGTTCGTCACAAAGCGAAATCAATTGGAGAAGTGATTAAGGAGTATATGGGTCGACGGGGACAGCTAATGTTCTTATCCTTTGCAATAGCTACGTTAATTTTAATTATCGGCGTGTTTGTCATATTAGTTGCCAATACATTTGTATCCTTTCCTGGCGCAGCAACAGCATCACTTTTATTTATTGCAGTAGCAATGGTTTTTGGCTTACTTGTTAACCAAGTACGAATGAATCTTGTTCTCGCAACCATCCTTGGTTCAATTGCAATGGTCGGCTCCATTTGGTTTGGTCTCAATTTCCCGATTGAGCTAAGCGCGACGGCATGGTCATTTATTTTAATTATTTACGCGTATTTTGCATCTGTATTACCTGTATGGTTGCTGCTTCAACCAAGAGACTACTTGAACTCATTTATGCTGTACTTTCTAATTGGTGGTGCCTTCTTAGGGCTCTTGATTGCAAGACCAACTATCCAAATGCCAGCTTTTACTGGTTTTTATAACAGTGAACTAGGCTTTCTTTTTCCTATTTTATTTATTACCATTGCTTGTGGGGCGATTTCTGGATTCCATTCATTAGTGTCATCTGGAACGACCTCTAAGCAATTGGACAACGAAAAAAATGGACGCTTTGTCACATACGGGTCGATGCTACTTGAAGCATTTGTTGCCATTATTGCGATCGGTTCCGTTGCCTACTTAACAATGGGCGAATTTTCAGCATTGATGGCGCAGTACAATGATCCGATCAGCGTTTTTTCATTAGGAATTGGTGAATTCATGAATACGTGGGGACTGCCTGTTCAAGCTGGTATTACATTTACAGCTTTAGCTGCCTCGGCCTTTCTTATGACTACTTTAGACTCCGCCACACGCTTAATGCGCTATACCGTATCGGAGCTTGGTGAGAGCATTCATGTAAAACTGTTAACAAACAAACATTTCGCTACGGTGGCTGGTTTAATTGGCGCAACGGCCCTTGCTTTATCAGGAACATGGCAAACCGTTTGGCCTTTATTCGGAGCAGCCAATCAAATGCTTGGTGCGTTAGCACTCTTAGCCGTTACGATGTGGCTTGTCAAAACAAAATCAAAAGCATTGTTCGTTATCATTCCAATGATATTCATGTTTATCGTTACAACAAGTGCTCTTCTTGTCATGCTTTACTCGAACTTTATGGCGCAAAACTATTTGCTATCGGTCATTTGCTTTATCCTTTTCGTCATGTGTGTCTTCCTCGGAATTGAAGGAGCGAGAAGCGCTAGCAACAGAGATAAACCAACCGATTCAACTAATTTAAATGCATAATTACTTGGAAAAAGCATAGACAATTTAGCAAAGGTAGTGTAAAAACAAACTACGTTCAAACTGTTTGGGATGATAAACATAATGAAATCAGTTTATAAGAAAGGGGCTGAGTCAATCGACTCAGCCCTCTTTTTCCAATATGAGATCCTTCTTATTTCACGACTAGTTCCTTACGCTTGTTCTTCGCAGCTTTTACCATCGCTTTTAGCGCCTCTACTGTTTCTGGTTCTTTTCTCGTTTTCAAACCACAGTCTGGATTTACCCAAAAGATTCGCTGATCCAGCACCTGAAGGGCTCGGTTAATACTTGTTTCCATTTCTTCCTCTGTTGGAACTCTTGGACTATGGATATCGTATACGCCTAAACCAATGCCTTTGCTATACGTGTAATCTTCAAACGCAGTAATTAATTCTCCGTGACTTCGAGACATTTCAATTGAGATGACATCTGCATCTAATCCATCAATCGCTTGAATAATATCTTGGAAATCCGAATAACACATATGGGTATGAATTTGCGTCTGTGGTTGAACCGTCTTTACTGATAGCTGAAACGCTACAACAGATTGATTTAAGTAATCTGTCCAATTCCTTCTTTTTAACGGCAATCCCTCTCTTAATGCTGGTTCATCTACTTGAATAACTGTAATACCAGCACTTTCTAAGGCAAGCACTTCCTTTTCAAGAGCTAATGCAATTTGATTCACAACATCGCCTGGTTTCAAGTCCGTACGTGGGAAAGACCAATTGTAAATCGTTACAGGACCCGTTAGCATCCCTTTTACCGGTTTCTCTGTCAAGGATTGAGCGTAAAGGGTTTCTTTTACTGTCATCGCCTCTTGGAAGTAGACATCACCGAAAATAATCGGTGGTTTCACACAACGTGATCCGTACGACTGCACCCACCCGTTTGATGTAAATTCAAATCCACCAAGCTTTTCACCAAAAAACTCAACCATGTCGGTACGCTCGAATTCTCCATGAACGAGTACGTCTAAATCAATTTCCTCTTGAATGTCAATCCAGCGTTTAATTTCTGCGTTAATAAACGTTTCATACGCTTCGTTTGAAATTTCTCCTCGTCTCCACTGTAGCCTCGTTTTACGCACTTCAGGGGATTGAGGAAAGCTGCCAATTGTCGTTGTTGGCAAGCTAGGAAATTTGAACACTTCTTGCTGAAGCTCCATCCGTTTATCTGCTGGAACCTTTCGTTTTGAATCTTCTTTCTTACTCCGCTCTAGTGCTTCTCGAACTTCTTTGTTTGTACGACTTGCAGATTGATTTAACGCTTCAATTGCCTCTTTTCCAGCTTGTAAACGTTCAGGTCCTTGTTGCTTATTCACGACACTTTTGACATGATCTAATTCCGTTAATTTCTCTTCCGCGAAAGAGAGTGCCGCTTTCAAGTCACTAGCAAGCTTTTGTTCATGCTTTAACGTAACTGGAACATGTAAAAGACTGCATGATGGCTGAACAATTAACTGCTCTTTGGAAACAACAGTTAAAATCTCTTCCACAATTGAATGGGTCTCTGTCAGGTCAGTACGCCAAATGTTACGGCCATCAATTAACCCTGCAGCTAATGTCTTGTCTTTCGGAAAGCCATTTCCCTTTAATTGCTCCAAATTATTACTGTAAACAAAATCTAACCCGAGACCAGCAACAGCTAGCTTTGTCGCACGATCTAACGAATCAATTCCTTCAAAATACGTTTGTAGTAATATCTTTGCATTAGGAGCAGACTTTGCGAACCAATCATAAGCTTCTTCAATAATGGACCATTCTTCCTCTGATACATCTCCAACTAGAATGGGCTCATCTACTTGAATCCATTCCACACCAGCGTCTGCAAGCTCGTTTAATACCGTAGTATAAAGTGGCAATAAGCTTCTGACATGATCGACAAACGAACGATTGCCATACTGTTTTGACAGTTTCACAAACGTAACAGGGCCTAACAATACAGGCTTCCCAACAATATGGAGTTCTTTCTTTGCTTCCTCAATGAGCGTTAACCAACGATTATGAACTAATTCTGGCTCCCTACTATTTAGCTCTGGAACAATATAATGATAATTTGTATCAAACCACTTTGTCATTTCGGCTGCAACGGCGTTATCATTTCCTCGCGCAATTGCAAAATACGTATCTAAATCAACTTCTCCACCATCGTATGAAAAACGATCAGGTACCAATCCAAACGCAACCGCCGTATCTAACACATGATCGTAGTGGGTAAAATCGCCTACAGGAATTAAATCAAGTCCAGCATCTTTTTGCTTTTGTACATTTGCAAGGCGCAACGCTTTTTGCTTCGTTCCATATTCCTCTTTTGATATTTTTTGGTTCCAATAAGCTTCAAGATTTTTTTTCCACTCTCGTTGTTCCCCAATTCTTGGAAAACCTAAACTTGAACTTCTCACGCTACTCATTCTTTTGCCTCCTCAAAAAGTTGTACTCATCATAAAAAAATCCCTTTCAAGAGAAAGGGATAGGAAATCTACCAAAAAGTCACTAGTGACAAGACAGCTAGTTTTAAAGGCAACATTTCCACTCCTCTCTAGATCCGCGTAGAGCTAAGCAGAACGATTCGGCAGGCAATCTGACTTCGTACAATTGTACGTCACAGTGGCGGGACCGTCTTGGATTTACACCAAGTTCCCCTTTTAAGCAGCGGAACGCTACACCGATTCGTTTTGATTATGAAATTGAAAAAAACCCTTTTCGAATGAAAAGGGTTTATGCGACATCACCGCATCCCCCTTATCTTCCAAAGTTTCCTTTGCTGGAATTAGCACCTTTTCCTAAAAGAAAGGTTGCTGAAGCTTCGTCGGGCCAGTCCCTCCACTTCTCAATATAAAGAGTGTTTTCTTATGTATGAGTATTCAATTAATTTAGCACACAAAAGGAAATCTGTCAAAAGGTAATTTTTCAGACCTTGTCCCTTTAGTTCGGTCAACTGTGTCTATCCACTCCGTTGACGAAATAGCTTCTTATCCATCGCCAAGGTGAACAATCAAAAAAATGTCGGTGGTAAACCCCTGTTTTTATCAGTAAAATCTGTTAAACTAGTTAAGTTGACGTAAGGAGGAACATGTATGTTAAAAAGAAACGATCCTTGTCTTTGTGGCAGTGGAAAGAAATATAAAAAATGTTGTATGCAAAAAAATGAATCGAAAGCAATCGTCACACAAGAGCTTCATCAATTAGAAACGGAAATGCTTTATACAGCTTTCACAAGATATCAAAAAGAGCTGACAAATTGGGTACAGAGCTATCATCATGTGTATCCAGACGTAGAAGAGAACGTAACGGAAACGTTATCTAGTATGTTACTCGTTTGGCTCATTTTCCATAGACCGATACAAGATAATGGACAGACCATTTATGATACGTTTCTTGAAACAAAAATAAGAAAAATTAAGCGCCCGCAAACAGCGCAAATTATTGAGACGTGGAAAGAAACAAAACCAGCAGTACTTGAGGTACTAGCCCTAACGAATGAAACAGAGTGCGAAAGCCGCAACTTGTTTACCGGTGAAACACTCACCCACCTGATCCCTTCTGAGCATAACGAAACGGTAGAACCAGGCTCCACCATTATTGGATTCCCTGCCAAAGGTGAAACGAGTATGACTTTCATCGGTCCGGTTATTAGTAACCGTCCAGTGAAAACAGCCGATATTAAGCAAAAAATTGACGTTTTCCAATCTAACGGAAGTGACGATCATTTTACAGCGAAGTGGCCGCAGCTACTTTCTTCTTTATTAGCAGAGAATGAAGCTGTTGTGAAAAGTGCAGATGACTTTCAGTGGTCTTCTGAACAAGTAAAAGAAACGGCTACGATTCTGCTAGAGGGATTAAAAAAAGACCAACACTCTCCGGAGATTGAGCAGTTGGCTTTAGAGAAATGGTATGCTTTTACAACAGCGAAAAAAGTGAATATACGGAAGCCTGAAGCTTTCGCAGCTGCAATGGAATACGCACTGCAAGAATTCGCACCTCTTTCCGTAACACAGAAGGCTTTGGCTGAGAAATACAATGTAAGTGCATCTACTATTTCAAGCCGTTCCATTGAAATTACGAACGAATTACGCGCAACTGAATCCGTGTAAATGAAGAAGGTATAAACCATGCGAAAACCATCCCTTAGCATCATCATAGGTATTAGCTTACTTTTATCTGTTGTATTTGGGTTTTTCTTTGCTGTCTACTACTTTGGCATAATCAGCCTGTTTTACTTACTTGGAATAGAATATGATTCGCTTTGGGCTTTAGCTTGGTTTGTACTATTGTTTGTGTTTGGTAGCTTTTTCATTGAGGTCATAACGAAAGGAATGATCAACACGATTGTTCCGAAAATAAGCGGTTACCCGCTTCAGAAAACAGCAGAAATTACAATTCAATTTATTTTCGTGTTCCCGCTCGTACATGTTTTAGAAAAAATTTCTACAACCATTACCATTCCTATTATTACTCAAGCTGCACTAGCTTTTCTCATCGTTACCATCGAAACATTACTAGCTAATAAGGATTTCACTAATCAAAACAAACCCAGTTGACTTTGTCACTGGGTTTGTTTTTTATGAGGGTTTGCTTATTAAGCCACTTTTTCTACTTTTTCACTCTCGTGCGAAACATCGGTATTCTTTGCTTCACGATAGCCTGTATATACAAAGAATAATGCGATGATCACATACCCCACCGTATAGTCAAATGCCGCGTTTAGCGCGAGCGACGGGGCGTGCATAAAGCCAAAGAATGAGAGTAATGCTCCAATAAGAGAGAAAATACTTGCCTTATAAAAATCTTTATCAATTAAAAAGACTGTAATGGCACCGAGAATAATAGCTGTGAACATTGCACCTTGTCCAAGAGGGACAATTCCTTCCGATATACCAGCGACAACCTCTGGCGCACCATTATTAAAGCGTGTCATCATATAATTTGCAATATAAGGAAGCATCGCTAAAGCAATCGCTGGATAGTAGCGACGGGCATTGTTAGCAAATGTACTTCCAATCATAGACATTCCTACAAATACGAGAATCGGGGCAACTGCCGCCATTGGAATTAAAGCGGAAAATGCACCAATTAATCCTGTGATCGAGGCTAACGCAAAGATACTTGCATTTAGAATACTATAACCACGCCCAGCTCCAAGCTGTTTCGCTCCAACTGTCGCAATGTAAACGGTGGTTGGGAACATCCCACCAAAACAAGCACCTAGCATCGCACCAATTCCGTCCACTGCCTGGCATTCTCTCACATCATACGAATCTCCAGCAGCTGACATTGCATCGACATTATTCATTGTTTCAATCGCATTATAAATCGTAATAGGAATTAAAATCCCTAAAAGACCAATAAGTGCACCAAACAAATAACTCATCCCTTCAAAAGCCGCAAGGGTAGGCAAGAAAGGGTAAAAACCAACATTGCTTAGTGCTGTTGTTAAATCACTACTGGTTTGATAGCCAAGTACAAAAGCTAATACAACACCAACAATGATTGCTAATAAAGAAGCAGGAATATTAAATGGAAGACCTACTTTTGCAACAAAACCAACTAAAATCACTGCCATGGCCACAAGTCCAATAATTGGAATTTCAAAAACCGAAAACAACATTTCACCGGCAACAAACGTAAATGCTACCCCTGCCAAAGCACCTAAAAGCGCTGGTCGGGGAGTATGTTTTCGCACCCAGTTCCCAAAGAAAGCAACAAGTGCTTCTACAAGTCCTGATAAGAAAGCAGCAGCAACCGCAATTTTCCAAGCCAGTTCATGGTCGTTCGTTAACGCGAGTGCGGGTGCCGTCACCCCAAACAAAAATACAAACATAACCGGTGTGGATACACCATAAGAGAGCGCTGTAACGTCACTCCGATTCTCTTTTTGCGCTAAACGCTTCGCCATATGCGCATAGTATAGATTTCCTACAATCACAGCTACCGCGACACCTGGAATAATCCTCCCAAAGACGAGGTCTGTTGAGAAGCCCATCGCCAGCAAAGAGACGGTGATTACAACAAAATTTGCCAAATTATTTTGAAAGAGTGCAAAGAACGC
Organism: Shouchella hunanensis; assembly: GCF_028735875.1. GTDB lineage: Bacteria > Bacillota > Bacilli > Bacillales > Bacillaceae_D > Shouchella > Shouchella hunanensis. The sequence goes on along the minus strand of NZ_CP117834.1, from coordinate 2,911,663 downwards.
ATCAACATCCTGCCTCTTAAATAACGGATAATGTACCTGGTTCACAAAACATCCCACCCTTCGTTAGTTGTTTACTAAAGCAGTTTCATCAATGAATGTTACTGTTGAACCATCTAGAGAAGCAATTCTTGCAAGTGATTCAATTCGCAAACCTCTTTCTTCAAGCTTTTTACGACCATCTTGAAATGATTTCTCAATAACAATCCCTACGCCTGCAACGGTTGCACCTGCTTGTTCAACGATACTCACTAAACCAGATGCCGCTTCCCCATTCGCTAAGAAATCATCAATTAACAGGACTCGGTCTCCTTTTTCAATCAACTCTTTTGAAACCGTCACTTCGGAATATTCTTGCTTTGTAAAGGAATAAACACGGCTAGAGTATACATTTGCTTGATTCATTGTTAACGATTTTTTCTTACGCGCAAAAATGAGTGGTACGTGTAACTGATGCGCACACATAAAACTTGGCGCAATACCTGATGATTCAATCGTAATCACTTTTGTTACGCGATCGTTCTCAAATAATCGTGCAAATTCCAACCCGATTTCTGACATTAATGTAGTGTCAACTTGGTGATTAAGAAATTGATCCACCTTTAAAACACCAGTCGATAAAACCGTTCCTCTTTCCATAATTGCTTCCTTTAATTGCTTCATTTTTCATCCTCCTAAAATAGAAAAAAGCCGAAAGATAAACGGACTTCTCCGAGTGATCTTTCGGCTTCTACATGATGTAAAAAGCGCGCAAAAATGGATCACTCGTAGTCAGACCGTTAAATGGCAGTCTGGTAGAGACTCGCGGACCTTATTACCGCTATTATACGAGTAAGCTATAATATTCGTATTTACTAGTTGCTAATGGATACATTATAAAGAAGAAACGCATAAATAGAAAGGGGTTTTTTACAGAAAATGTTGCTAAAAAAAGAAAAACCGGTTACAAACACCGGTTTTGTTACTTCTTCCATTTAATTGCAGTAGGCTTTAAACAACGACGGCATTCAAAATCAACCGTTAACGTATGAATCGTCGACGTTGCTTGGCAATGAGGACAGGTTACCGTCTGAATTCGCAACAAGGAAATTCCCAAGCTAAGAATCGATACCATTAAAATTAAAAAAGCTTGTATCATGCTTCCCTCTTGTGTTGCAGCCATCATAATCCCTGCTACAACCCCCGTTAAACCAATTAAGGCCATTACCACTTTTCCTATACGCAACAAGAACGGTAGCTTTTTTCTTTCAATAACAAGATCAGTATGTTCCAAGTCGTTCCCTTCTTTCAAAGAAATTAAAGCGATTTCTTATTCTACTAGCATAGCACATCAGTAAGTTTTTCCAAACCACCAATCTACAAGCGTCTTTTATTGTGCATTTAAATAGCAACGTGTATAGTCATCATTGGACAGCTTAGTTGTCCGTGAATGGCAGGAGGTGAACAACATACAAACACTTACATTTTGGCTTAAAGCCGCTCGAGCTCAAGTGCTTCCTGTTATGATTTTACCTGTTATGATTGGATCGGTTGCTGCTTATGCTTGGGATGGGATTTTTCATCTGTTCTTCTTTTTACTTACTTTAATTGGCGCTTTAGCAGCTCATTTGTTTTCAAATATGATTAATGATTTATGGGACTTCCGCAATGGTGTTGATACGCAAGCCGAAAAATCCGAAGAATCCATTTCGACTAATTCTCGATTATTGGCGAATGGCAAAGTGAGCGAAGGTCAATTTACATTTGTCACTTGGGCTTTGTTCGTAATTGCGTTTGTGTCGGGACTTCTTTTAGCTATTTTACGAGGTTGGGAATTACTGCTGTTTGCAATTGCTGGTGGACTCATTGCTTACTTCTATGTAGCACCGCCTTTAAAATTCGGTTATAGAGGCAAAGGCTATAGTGAGATCGCCATTTTTCTTGCTTTCGGTGTACTTCCAATAACCGGAAGTTATTTTGTGATGACCCGTTCATTGCCTTTGGAAGTCTTTCTTCTTTCGATACCAGTGGGGCTATTAACGACACTTATTTTGTTTAATCACCATTTCCTCCACTGGCGCGCAGATCAAGAGGCTGGCAAAAAAACATTGGTTGTTTTGTGGGGGGAAAAAGATGGTCTCATCTTTTCAAAAAGTTTGGCTGCACTCGCTTTTCTCTCCATTCCACTTTTAAGCGTTATTCGTGTTTTACCTTGGTACGCAATTGTTGCCTTATTCGCTGCCATTCCGCTTGCTAGTGTCTATAGGAAACTCGGTCCAACAAACAAAAGCCCGGTCTACGGACAATTAATGGGCGCATCCTTAAAAGCAACCACGCGAACCGGTATCGTTATTATAGGATCGTTATTGATTTACGGGCTAATTTAGAGAAGGAGTGATGCTGTGTGAAAAAGGTTTTAGGTAATTTTGATACAATTTTATCCAGCGAGGATACATGGAAAATAGGTGGGTTCCCATTACCAGACGGCTCTTTCTGGAAATACCAAGAGCCTGAAGCTGTTGTCATTGTGCGCAACAGGACACTCTATGTACGTGCTCCTCTATCCAACCATCATGACTCTATTCAGATTTTAGACAATGCGAAGCATATGTATTATTCAGCTGAACCTGTTGAAATTCCTGAAGAAGGACAGATCGAAATTGAGGTAGAGATAAAAGCACGAACAAAAGATACGAAGCCTGGAGATCTATACGATGGATATGTTTCATTTAATTTGCTTGATTTCACTACAGGTGCAGCGCTTGATTTCTTTGCAACAGACGATCAATACGCATCGGTTTATGGCATTTTACCGTTTCCTGGTGTGACAGTACCTGACACTGGAAAAACCAAATACTTCTGCTTATTTAAAGAAGCAACAGATCATTTTAAACCTCATGAATTTAATACATTTACCATTCGATACGATCGGCAGAGGGACGAAGCCCTTTTTTATGTAAACGGGCAAGAAGTAAGACGGGAGACTAATATACCAGTAAAATTAAACCAATTCACAATTGCACTTGGTATTATGACAGAAAAAGATCTTACGAACGAAGGTAGTGTATCTGTTCACGGACAAACAGTCATTGGTGAATACTCTCCTGTCACTATCACGTGCTCGACTGATGCAGAATAAAAAAAAGTCTAGTGAGCTATAGCTCACTAGACACTCATAATGACCTTACATGTCATCCTCTGTTTCATCAAACTCTAGCCCACCGAACATTTCTTCAATATCAACACTGTTTTCAATGACTTCATCCGGTATATCAATTGAATCAATTTCATTGTACATGGAATAGGTTCCAGCAACGTCCATCGTAAAATTAGCCGTTTCCCCTTCTTCCTCCATTAACATATCAACACTCATAGCGACTGACTGTTGATAGAATGTATCTTTGTCTACAACAAGGCTGTAAGTCATATTCTCGACTTCCATATTCTCGAACATCGTATCTAATTCTTCTTGAGGGATAGCCGCTTCATTTTGGCCACCCATTTCCATAAACCAATGGATAAACTGTTGGAAGTCTTCATTATCGCCTTCCATAGAAATAACATAGGAATCCTCTTCCTCTGACATCTCAATATGTGTCATCATGTCTTTCAACATATTAATTTGCTCTTGTGAATCGACTTGAAGCTCATCTTCTAACTCCATCTCATCACTAATATCCATCATTAACCAGCCTTCACCTAATGGATTTTCCATATAAAAGATGCCATCTTCGAAGTACTGATCCGTGCTAACATCCATCCCAAGCTCTGAAGCAGTCATCATGGTGTTCATTTTAAAACTAAGTGGCTCAGAAATAGCGTCCATTATTGTATCAACAGCAAATTCCATCGTTTCATCTGCTTCTTCCGCTGACATACGAATATCGTATGTCATACTCATTTCTGTTCTAAAGCTATCTACATTGTTCATCGCTTCTTCGGTATTTGTTAAAACCTCTTCAACTGATAAGGATTCCCCTTGCTGAACCTCTTCATTTGAATTTGTTCCTGTTGAACTGTTTTCTTCTCCACCTGTTTCGTCACCACCACAAGCTACAAGCATCAGTGTACTAGCAGGTGCAACGATCAACCATGTCATTTTTTTCAAGTTAATACCCTCCACAATAATAATCTTTGTTTATATACCCTTTAGTCCGTTACTTTAAACAGACGAGGCAAATTGTTAAGCGCCTTCACTGTTACATAAACGTGAGGATAGCGCAAACACCTTTGAATCTGTTTTACTTTTGTTACATTGTAAAATACGAGTCGATAGCCTTCTCTTTGGCATTTTCTCACCACTCGCTTTGAGAAAAATAGATAGTTCATCGTCACCGATGAAATACGTTGATTTTCCATTCGTTTAAATAGTCTTTTCGTAGGCTTGCGCTGAATATAGCCAACCTCCAGCTTAGGTGGTGCTACTTTTTTCAGGCGGTCAATACAATCGTGATCAAATGAAATTACCTGCACATCCTTCAAGCTTCCAACTTCCATAATATCAGCTAACACTCTTTCTTCAATCTTTGTTTCCAGCTGCTTTTGATTTTTCAGTTCAATGATTAATTGAACTTTCCCTTTAAAATGTTTGAGCACTTCTTTAAGCGTTGGAATGGATTCTGTTCCCATCACTTTCAATTCTCGTAATTCCGCAAGGGTAAGTGTATGTACAAAACCGTTGCCATTTGTTACCCGGTTTACTTTCTCATCATGTATAACAACTGGAACATTGTCCAAACTTAATTGGACATCCAATTCAATCATTCGACAACCACTATTGAAGGCCTCTTCAAACGCACGCATCGTGTTTTCAGGATAAAGACTAGAAAACCCTCGATGGGCAATAATTCGATTCATTTACTGTCCCCCTTCGGCCGAATTTAGCCTTATCTCTTCACAAATAATTATGATTGCGATATAATTCTTTAGGTTACACAAAACGTAATTATTACGGTTAGGAGCATATAATGAAGAAAACATATTTACGCTCTCTTGGATTAGTAGCACTAGTGATGGTAGCTGCTTGCAATAGTAATCAAGGAGCGGATGAAGATAGCGATCAATTGCATATAAAGACATCGATTTTCCCTTATGAAGATTGGACAAAAGCCATTGGCGGCGATTTTGTAAACGTGGAAAACATCGTTCCTGCTGGAGCCGATGCACACACCTATGAACCAACGCCACAAGAAATGATTGAAGTAGCAGAAGCAGACCTCTTTATTTACAATGGCGCAGAGTTGGAGCCCTTTGCAGATAGCATTTTATCTGCTATAGAAAATCAATCTGTACACGTTTTAGAAGGAAGTGCTCAAACCCATTTAATTGATAGCGATCATGATCACAGTGAGCATACGGACGCATCTCCGATTGCTGAGGAAGGCGATACTAAACTAAATGGCCTTCAAGATCATTATCACAGTGGGGATTCACTCACTTTATCAGTGGAAGAGGATGGTGAATGGGTTTGGTATACACGTACAGATGACGAAGACTGGGAACAAGCATCAGAAGAGCCTACCACTGAATTCACCCTAACAGCAGATCAAGATAACTTGCAAGTAAAAGCGATCCAATATGATGAAGAAGATACGATTATCTCAACTAGCGACACTGTTCTCATTCTAATTGATGATCATGATGACCATCATCATGGCGATCAAGATCCTCACGTATGGTTAGATCCCATTCGATCCATTGAGATTGCTCAAAGCATTCGCGATACATTAACTGAGCTTTTACCAGAGCAAGAAGAATACTTTAATGAGAACTTTCAAACGCTAGAAGCTCAGTTTCATGAACTGGATGAAGCGTTTATCGATCTAGTTGAAACTGCACAGGGAGATAGCTTTATCGTATCACACGCTGGTTACGGATATTGGCAGCAACGCTACGGTTTGAAGCAAATTGGCATTGCAGGAATTTCACCAACAAGCGAACCATCACAAACCGAATTAATCCAAACCGTTGAAGCAGCTCAAGAACTTGGACTCACCTACGTCTTCTTTGAACCAAACATTACACCGCGAGTAGCAGAGATCGTCCAAGATCATTTAGAAGCGGAAGCCCTACTCATCCATCCTTTAGAGTCGCTAACAGAAGAGGATAAAGAGAATGGGGAAGATTATTTTTCTTTAATGTACCAAAACGTTAATGCGCTAGAAAAAGCGCTCAACGAATAAGAGCAAGGCATCCTTCTATGGTGCCTTGTTTTTTTAGTGGTTCATCTTAAGAAGTATCTTTCCTTGGTGTTTACGAGTTTGAAAATAACGATATGCATTCTTCGCTTCAGTCAGGGAAAAGACTCGATCAATCTCTGTCTTTACTGTACCTTCTGCAAGAAGATCTAGCACTTTACTCGCAGCTTTCTCTACTCTATCAGGTTTAAACGCTCTCATGGTTCCAAAACTAAATCCTTTTATTGAACGACAGCTTTTATGTAAATCTTCGTTTGATACATAACTTTTCTGACCACTTGCATTCCCGAACTGAATCAACGTCCCGAAATGAGCGAGCACGTGTAAACTATCCTCTGTTACATGCCCTGCAATACTATCAAAGATAACGGAGACGCCTTTGCCTTCTGTGATAGCCCATGTATCATTCTTAAATGACTGATAGGTACACACATGACTAGCTCCCGCTCGGTAAGCTGCTTCCGCTTTATCCAAAGACCCAACCGTACCAATAATCGTTTTTAATCCTGTACGCTTTGCTAATTGAATAAGCGTTGTACCGACGCCGCCAGATGCCGCATGTACAATAATAGAATCCTCATGCGATAGTGGTACAATCTCTTTAGTAAGAAAATAGCTTAAAAACACAACAATTGGCGATGCCGCAGCTTGCTCCCATGATAGTGTAGCTGGAATACGGTATACTAACTGTTCATTGGCAATCGCATACTCCGCATGACCACTCGTCTTCGGAAACGCTATAACGCGATCACCGACACGTACCTTCGTTACATGTTCCCCTACTTGGTCAACAACCCCAACAAGATCGATTCCTAACTGACCTGGCTTACTTGCAGAAACGACTTTTAGATCAGCAAAATTTAAGCTCGACATTACGACGTTCACTCTTACCTCAAAGCCTTTAGGTTCTGGTTTATTCATTTCTTCCACGACTATACCCGCTTGCTCATTCATCCTTACAGTAAGCATGCTCATCACTCCTTCCTCTTTATTATAGAAGAAGAACGCGGCTAGAGGTCATTCATAATTCAAATCGTCAGTAATCCAGTTTTTTTATTAGTTAAGGGGCAGATTGGTTTTTACTTTTTTGATGATGGACCATATCTAGCACAATCATCAGCGCAACACTTATCGTTTCATGCCTTGGTTCACCCACATGCAAATGATATGTATCACCCCAACTTAACCACTCTTTCTCAACCGTCATAATGGTTGTAGTCCCATCTTTAACCGCATAATGATGATCAAATAGACTTCCCTCGATCGTCCATCCAAGTGGTTCAATTTCATAGCGCGCACGAAGGAAACTCATCTTTTTAGAGACAACACATAATTCTTTTTCATCATTCGCAATCGAATAACGCGGCATAAGCGAAAAGACATGCTGCTTAATTTGAAGCACCGGCACACCTTCACTAGTCGTAATCGCCAGCTGATCCCCAATAGAGAAAAACTTCCCGCCTACTTTGTAAACGGGCTTTTTTTCCCTATTGAACACTGTAAACTGATCCCGAAATGAAAAAACCCGCTGTTTAATGAAAAAATCCATCGAATCGCCTCCACTCACTTTATATACGGGATTAGGCAAAAAAAGATTCAAAAAAAAGAAACAGACAAGGCTCTAAGCCCTGTCTGTCTAAAATTGCTTTTTTATTGAAAATAGAACGTGATGATCATTGGCATAATTAAGCTTACTACCGTCAACACCGTTCCTATAAACCAACGTCTATCTACTTTCCGCTCGTTTTGCGTTCGTAAGGTTTCTTCTCGAGTCTGTTTGATCTCCCCTAGTGCCTGCTTCGCTTTTCTATATGCAATTTCTGCTTTTTCTTCAGCAGCATCGGCTTTCTCTCTCGTCATTGAAAGTTCCTTACGCACTTCTTCTAACACACTCGTCTGACTTTCTAATTGTTGCGTTACTTTCGCAAGTGCAATCTCAACTTCGGTTAATTTACGGAGGAGATCATATGCAGATGGCTCAGTCATCTTCGCCAACCCCTCCTTTTATAACTCACTTTTCTGCACTAATTTTTAGTTTGCTTCATTTTCAATGAGCTGTTAAGAAAGATCTAAACACTTTTTTAAAATTAAAACCGTATATCCTATAATGTTCAATAGTAGCTGAAGAAGACTGTTTGGAAATGGACTACAGATTGTTTTTTGTGTTAAGAACAGTAGTTAAACCTAATAAAAGGTATGATAGTTCACTAGTTAATCGTTATTAAACCAGTTGCTCAACAAAGTAGCTACCTCACAAGCCCTTGTATTTAATGAAGGATACAAGACCTTAAAAATTGCAAACAGAGTATATGAAAATGCTTTTTCGCTGCGATGAACTAGAAACTTGAAGTTATCGTAGGCGAAAAAAGCCATTTCATCTCAAAGAAAACATTCGTTCTTGGGCTTCATTTATTAACAGGAGGCTAGAAAACCCCGATTGTGATTTCTTTAAATCGAGGTTTTCACACGCTCTGAGACACCTTATTGGCGGCCTCAATCCTTTTACCAATTCCCATAAATTCCAATACTAGAGGGCATAGAACCACTACGAATACCAGTATCAACAAAACCGTAATGCGTGTTTGTACCACTGGATACTCGAACCCATGAACCTGAAGTGCTTCGTACATAATTAACACGCGTTGTCCAAGTCAGGCTGTTACCACTAGGCGGCGACCCTGTAGTTGCAATTTTTTGCCCAGCAGCAACCGAACCCCAACGTGATCCATCGACGCGGTAAACATTTGCAGTACGACGAACATCAAATACATTGTACAACGTACCTCCCAGTGTAACCGTACTTCTACGAAAACCTGCACTATAAGCATTACTTAAAAAATTTCTTGGTACATTTTCATTTGCACCACTTACCCACTGACCACTTGCATTTCTAAAGAAAAAATGGGAGTACCTTCCATCATATCCACTGTAAGAAAATAATTCATTAGGAAAAATCGTTCCAATTCTCGTAGTACTAAAAGCACGGTAAACTGGAACTTGTCTACCACTTCTATTAATGCAAATACTCATAGTAAAATTCACCTCATCAATTTTTTATAAGTGGCTACATTCATCAAAAAAATATCAATTACCCCTACATTTTGATATTTATTAGTGATGCGCACTTAAAAGTTCAACTTCACAATCGCGTTCTTAACCTAAGTTAATGTAAAACTGATTTTGTTTTTATATTTATGCTGTTCATATTCTCGTCCTCCTCTCTTATTCTCTAAGGAATTCTCCTCTTCCTCACTTATAAGGCGTGAACCTAAACAAAAAACACGATCATACGTTCTTATTTTAGCAAAAAATTTTTTAGCTTACATAAAACACTTGTTTTCCTTTTGTATGGCTATTGTCCTCACTTACATAGGAGACCGATCGGCTGCCTGTAATAGGCGAGCGCCTAAATTCAATCTGATGATACACTTTCTCCCGCTTATTTCTACGGGTGTGTTGATGATCCGTTAAGATCGGAAAGCACTCGTGAGCCATTTTATGACTATTACGATTACTCAGCTCTTCATGTAAACAAAGAGATGCCAGTTTCTCTAACATATAACTAGGAGGCACTTTCTCATGTTGGACGTAATAAGCTTCAATCAACTTCTCAATTTCTTTAAACCGTCCCGGTCTAGACATCGCCCCTGTCTTTGCGTGGATCTTTAAATCTTTCATACGATCTAGAAGGTATTGTTCTGTCATTTTAAATGCCTCCTCTATACCCTAAATCATGATGAGTCCAATAGAAAAAAATATCTGCAATTCTTTCTGTTGAACGTTTTAGTAACTCTCTGACGTTTTGTTGAGCGATCCCCATTTTCTCTGCCGCCTCGACTTGGGTGTAATCACACATATAAACATAGTATAACGCGTCACGCTGACGCTTTGTTAAATCGGCTTGTTCTATAGCATCTTGTAGATCAATAAAGATGTCACAAGCTGCAAAATCATCGTGTAGTACCCTTGATTGAAGAGAATGGATATCTCTTAACAAATGTTGTACTTGTTTTGCAGATGACAGCATTCCATATTGTTCTTCTAATCGAATCGTAACCGCTTCTCGACTTACCTTTTTCATGTTTGTCTCTCCCTTTACCTATTGAAAAACTAGATAAAATGTCGGTATAGCCGTAACAATCCATAAAATATAGAATGCTATTTTGTTTTCAATTTTATTAACTAATGCACCTAATGTGATAAAAAAGAATAACGTAATTTGACAAATTAAAGCGAGTAAAAAAAACATATTGATCCCTCCATTACATCATTGTTCTTACAAAAAACCTTTGAACAACACTATAAAGAGAAGCCAATTAAAAAAAATCAAAAACCACCGCACATTTGTATGTGCAGTGGCTTATTAAATTAAAAATGTTTATCATTATATGTGTCTACCTCTGCTGGCGTAAGCAAACGTGTTGCTTTTCCAATCGTTCCTCCCCATAGTCCCCAAACGAAGTTATGGTCTTCAACAGCTTGACTAAAATCCCCTTCATGCCACCTTAATAAAATTTGCTCATAGCGGCTACCATGGGTAAACTCATCTGCTCTTACAGTAGCAATGTCAAGCAACCATTCAATTCGCTCTTCTGTCAGCTGGATTTTTCCCCACTTTTGCTCTGCTTCTACAAGTCCGTGGGACATGTAATGAATCGCCTCTTGCATCGCTCGCTCTGACAGATCTTTAGGAAATAAATCATGTAAATCTTCATCAATAGAAGCAGTAAGCACGAGTTCTTCTGTTTGAACGTCACTTTCACCTGAATGATTATTCGTGTCGTCCCCACTATCGCTGCCATGTTGCTCCTCTGATGAAGCCATACGCTCAAGAGCATTCTGCCCAAAATAAAAGCCTCCAAAACCAATAAGTCCCATCACACCTACTATAGAAAGGAAAATGATAAATTTCTTCATCCAAAACAACCCCTCAAACAAGTCACCATTCTTTCTGACTATGTAATTATCCCTATCACATGCAGTCTATCATAGTTTTGTCTCATTGTAAGCAGATTGTTAATAATTTTTTGTTAATTTTAAAATTTATGTCGGTTGCCGTAGGAAGAACGAAAAATTAGGTATACTTTATCTCTTGAAAAGTACGTCATAAAAGTGACATTCGTTCGGATGTATTTTTCTAAACGTACGATTCGTCGCGTACGATTTTTCAAGGGTAGTCGTGTGTATGACACAAAAAAATCAGCACCTAGACTACTCTAGAAATGCTGATTTAACAGGTGTTTCAACCTACGTTTCACGATACCGGTGGTCGGGGTCGAACCGACACTCCAAAGGAACACGATTTTGAGTCGTTAAACTACTCGTTCCTTCTCCCGTAAGGCACTACGCCTATTTTATCCGTCCATTGTGGCGATTTTATAGCGCACGACTACGTGCAAACCGTCCATCTTTTCCGTTATTATACGCATACATTAAATATACGGTCAAGGGAATTTAATAGATTAGTAGTAAGATTAGTTAATTTTGGTCTTGCTATTTTGTCAGCGTTAAATATAATACGGTCAATGAAATTATTATAAAAATAGCCCACTGTTCATCGGTTAGCCAACGCGTCTTAACGACGTAGCTACCGTAACTCCCGCTCACCTTTACGAGTTTAAGTTCCCGCGGTCTTACCTCATAGCTTGAGCGTGATTCCTCCGCGGAAAAGCGACCTAATGCGTCCCGGCTTCGGTGGTTCAACGGCTTCTTGCGCCCTATCGGTTGTGATGACGACTGGCTCAACGTTTCCTTTGCGATTATCACTTTCATGTGTGACGTCCCCCTCTTCGCTCTTTAGCTGCGGGCTTTGTTCCCGCCATAGTACGGTATCTACGCGGTTCCAACGAGGGGAGGGTATAGGGACGTCTCGCTTGAGATGCGATTCTATTTGCGCTAGGAACTCCGGCGAGTGAGCCGCGGTGAATAAGGCAGCCCGGATAATCTGCGAACGGTCGAGCGTCGTCGCGTGGAACAGGTCGTTTACGTACTCCTTGTAGATCGGCGCGTATCGTACGGTCGGGCGGTAAGGTGAATCGGTTTTATTTGTCATTTTAAAGCCTCCTTGACGTCTGATAATTACGTTTATGCGGAGGCGCTTGTCCGATATGCACAAAAAATCGTGCATCATGCGTATAAAATCGTACGTCGCGGTCAAGGCTGTGTTTACAAGCGATTAGGAGGCGTTGGAATGTTCGGATTAGGAAAACCGCGGAGTCAATTCGGAAAATGGCTCGACAAGAATAGTATTAGTACGGTGGAGTTTGCGAAGGAAAGCGGTGTAGGACGTAACACGATCGGGATAGCCGCGAATGACAAAGATTACGTGCCGGGGGCGTCAGTTACGCGGAAGATCATGCGGGTAGTACGCCAAATAGAGCCGGAACGAGAGAGCTCCGACTTTTGGCGGGTATGAAGTTACGACTCCGACGCGACGGGCAGATCATAGCGATTACCGACCGCCAGCCTTACGTATATACTTGCGCGGAAAGCGGGATCAAACGAGACAGCGCGAAGATACCGCACTTTTTAGTAGCTTACAATTAGATTCATTATTTTATATAGGTCTGCTTCTCTGTGCGACTGTACAAGATTATCAGCTTTATAATGCGCATACTCCAATAACCCTTCAAACTGAGCTAAATCATTTTTTATAGTATAATTAATTTGGCTTCTTTCAAAACTAAATTGAAACTCTTCATCAGATGTCTCAGCTTGATTTTGATTATTGTTTATAACATTAACTGTTTTCTTGGTTTCTTTAATATTTTTTAGTGGATAAGACCTTGTCACAAGTTCGAAATCGTTACCATTTATAATATCGGTACTAAACTCTAAAAAACGATTATTTAGCACAGCCAAAATATAGATTTGGTTCTCGGCTGACACTTCCTCGATAGCAACCATTTCATCTGCATTGTACTTCTTTAATTCAGCGTTAACTAAATCTAAGAAATGATCAAAATACAAACTATTATTAAATTTATGTTTAGAAAGCCTTTTATACCAGTCCACTTAAATCCTCTCCCATGAAATTAATTTAATCTCTTATAAGATCATAACAGATTTTACCATCAATCACCAATCTATCGCCTTATACGCAACCGCGACGTTTTCTTTCGTTATCCCGATGTACCTAAGCGTCATTTTTTCCGAAGAATGACCGAGAATGTTCATAATTTCCGGCAATTTATACCCGCTTCTGTATAGTTTTCTCCCGAACGACTTACGTAGGCTGTGCGTACCGATCGCGCCTACTTTCTCCGATAACCCAGCGCGGTCTGCTCCGTCTTTCAATATACGATAAGCCTGCGTGGTGGAAATCGGCTTGTTACCGCCTTTACGTGACACGAAGATATAGTCGGAGTCCGCGCCCTCTAACGTCTTTGCCGCAGCGATAACCTTTCTATTAAACGTAACCGTGCGTTCTTTGCCTGTCTTTTGCTCGCGAATATCTAACGACGTCTTGCCGCGAAGATCGCCGACCTTTAGCTTAAGCAAATCGCTAATTCTAAGACCAAATGAGACGCCAATCGTAACTAATAGACGATTTCGACCATATAACGAGTTTTCCCAACGTTTAATATCCGCGTCTGTTTGTAGCGCGCCTACTTCTGCCATTTATATCGCCCCTTTATGTAATAGTACGTTCTGTAATCGTACATTCATAATAGCGCGACTATTAATAGGAGTCAAGCGTTTTACCCCCTCGGTTTAAAAATTTGTAAGCAAGTTCGATTCAGCAGGCTCAGGGTTCTTGAGGAGGGGCGTTGGGGCGACGGCATTTTGCGTGGTCAACGAAACAGCTTGCGATACTTTCCGACCTCTTTAATAATGAATACGAAATACATTTTCGTGAATATCTTATGTATGGAAAGTGACTTATCTTACATTCGATGCTAAGTTAAAAGCCTTTTAGATCAGCGTTTTCGAAACGAGTCTTCGTAAGTTTGGCTGACAATTATTTATGCAAAGAAGAAACCGCGTAGAATTAACGTTTCCTTTCCGTCAATCTTCCGCGGCTCTTGCATAAACTACTGCATAATAGTACGGTGTTCCGGCGGTATCCTACCGTATAGTATCGGCTATGATATGGCATGACCCCCGAGGTTTGGCGACCCCTTCTACAGTAGGCGACCTTTGCTGGTGTAACCGCGTAATCCCCTCGTAGATGTATCGTCAAGCATCCGTACTTGACACCGCTTATGACGTGTTCCTTCATATAATAGCGCGGGAATGATACGCCTACCTACGTAGGATACATCGTACTACCTATTCAGCATATATCGCGTTAACGTCACTGACAAATACACCGACGTCTTTACCGGCTAGCTCACCGTATCGGTCTTCGGTGCTAAATGCCGACACCGTAACGTTACCGTCACGATCTAACGTAATTAAATCGTACTGTTGCGATACCAGCCGAGGGTTAGCGTATGATATGACGCGGTGGATATCATCGGCACGTTGCATAAAAGTCAGTATGCCCGGATGCTGCTTCTCCGTCAGCTCGAACGGATCATCAAGCGCTTTAGTGCCCACACCATCAGCGAATGACATGTAATCGCTAGCACCCTGTAACTCTACGTTGACCTTCGCATTTAGTCCACTGTCGTAGCTAACTATCCCTTGTCTGCCTTCACTAGTAAATCCGAGCATATATACGGATGTGTCCGCGCCAAAATCACTTAAAAACCATGAAGCCTCGACCGATGTGTCCGTCTCTAATTCGCGTATAAAAAACTCTAACAGATCAGCACATTCACTAAGGTTGTCGTCTAGCTTAATTCTATCACGCAAGAAATTTCTTAATTTAACGCCAATATCTACGCATCCAGTGATTCCAAGTAATACTTTAGTTGTAAGTTGTTCGACTTTCGGAGTATCAATTTCAACGGTATTGAAACAACGCTTGGTTACTTCGCCGTCATCAAATACGTCATAGGTCAAGGCTATTGTGGCGCGATCCCCCGTAAGCATTACGTAGTCATTATGAACAACCCCAGTGATTAAAGACATAGCAAAACCTCCCTTGCTTTTTTCTTTTGCGTGCTACTTACTTTGGTGTTAAAAGTCTTTCCTTCGCAGAATGTAATTGATTTTGTGATAGGACGTGAAAGTTTTTCGTTTAAAGCATCGGCGCCACCCTGATCGTCCACGTCGATAAGTTTCGCGATCCTCTCTGCTAAGGTTTGGTTTAACGAGTCTCCTTTTTTAATTCCCTCGTCAATACGGTTGTTAACTTCAACTTGCGCCGAGTTTCCGTCGTTGATACGATCGACCGCGCCTCTATACTTAATTTCCAGTTCTCCGACGTTTCCGGTACCTGTTTGAATGGCATCGTTAGTGCTCGATTGTAAGCCGAGAATTTCTTCGATTTGAGCCTTCGCGTCTTGATACTTTGCGATCGCCTCATTACGACGTCCGATTTCAGCGTCTACCTGCTCGTTAAGTCCCTCCTGGGAACCACGTAATTCTTCGGATTTGTCGATTTGCTCTTGTTCCTTCGCGATAGCTTCCTCAAGAAGTCCTATACCGTCCTCGCGTGTGCCGTTTAAGCCGACTTGTTGGAGAAGTTGCTCGACGATCATGCCGTTTATCTCATCAGCCATGCCGATTTCCGTTTCCTTCTGCTTGATCTGTTCCGCAAGCTCGTCGCTTATTTCCATTTGCGAAACGTATTGCTCTCGAAAACGTTCGAGTTTGTCTTCTTCCGCCTTGATCGACGCTCTTGCAAATTGCGCATCCCTGCCGCGTAGCTCGTTACTGTCAAGCTGACTTTGTAACTGTTCAATCCTAGCGATAGAGGCTTCTTCATCGAAATTCTTAAACTCAGCACGGTATTCTTTTTCAAGCTCTAGTGATTCGTTGTGCTCTTTTTTTAGCTGATTTACTTCTTCCTGAAGCTCACGCTCTTTACCTTCTGCGATTATTTTTTGTCGCTCTAGTTCTCTTATCGTGGCGTCGTTTAATTCTTTGTTGTAGTCCTTAAATGAATCTGTTGTTTCGACCACTCGATTACCTTGTTCAGAAATAGCATGAGCTGTTTCCGGAACTTTTTCAATTAGTGAGTCATTTAAGCCGATCATGGTATTTAGTTCATCATTTGATAGACCTGATTTTTCGCGCAAGGCTTCCTGCCTCTCCGTTAGCTCGTCAATCCTATTCTGATCGACCGCGCGACCTAACTCATCTTGAATGTCAATAAGCTCCATAAACTCATCTGTTGTTAGCCTAGATTTTGAGCTTAGTTCATCGAATTGGTCGATTTGCAATTGTAGGGCGTCTTGCGTCTCTATCATAGTCTCCGCGAGCTCCAAGTTAACTTCGGTGAAATCTTCCGCAGCGATCTTAGACGAGATGATAGCGCCCCCTAACAAGGAGATACCTAAAATTAACCAACCAGCGGGACCCATTGAAGCATATAGACCCTTTATTGCAATGGCTAACTTTCCGATTGTCGTTATTGCCAAACCTATCCCGCTCGAAATCGCAATAAAGTTTAATGCGGTAGTTACTAACGCCGGGTCTAAGTCGCCAAACTTACGCAACATGTCCGCTCCACCGTTGAGGACGTCTTTAACCATCGGAAGGTACTCATTGCCAATGGAAATTCCAATGTCGGCTAACGCGGATTTAAACGCATCAAACGCTCCTAAAACTGTGTTGTTTTGCGTATCGGCAATAGCTTGCGCGGCTCCTTCTGACTCTTTTAGACCTTGTGTGTAATCAGCGAGCGCGTCTTCCCCTACGTCTAGTAACGCAATAAAGCCGGAAGCCGCTTGAGTACCGACTAATTGAGCGACCGTTTGTGTTTTTTGGGCATCCGTCATACCTTCCGTTTTATCAGCAATTTCGCCAATTAATTCCGGTAACGGTTTCATGGCTCCTTCGGCTGTTAGAACGTTAATACCGAGTTTTTCCATGGCTTTCTCCGTTTGACCTGTTGGGTTTGCAAGCGATAGTAACGCCATACGTAGCGTTGTCCCAGCTTTTCCGCCCTGAATCCCGGCGTCACTAAGCTTAGCTACAGCAGCGGTCGTTTCTTCTATACTTAATCCTAAAGCGGAAGCTACCGGGGCAACATACGACATCGCGTTACCTAACTGTGGTAAATCTGTATTAGCTGACGTCATAGCTTCTACTAATACGTCGACTGCTCGTCCTGTATCATCGGCACTCATTCCAAAGCCTTGAAGTATATTCGACACAATATCCGCTGATGATCCGAGGTCGATTCCCGCGGCTCCGGCTAGATTTAGTACGCCTGGTAAAGCTTCCATGGATTGCGTTGCAGTAAAGCCCGCCATGCTTAAGTAAGCTAGTCCATCAGCCGCGTCCATACTCGTAAATCTCGTAGTACGTCCGAGGTCACGCGCCGTTTGTGTTAATGCCGCAAACTCTTCGTCCGTCGCGCCTGAAATCGCCTTAACCCTTGCCATACCTTGCTCGAAGTTAGCCGCCATTGCGATTGAGCCGCCAATTGCCGCCGTAGCTCCGCCAAACGCCGCCGCTGAAATCTTTTGTATCGTCTTTATATCGTCCGAAACACTTTTTGCTTTCGCAGACATTTGCTCCATATCTTGCTTCGCCGCTTCCGCTCCGCGCCTAAAATCATCATTTTCTAGTCGTAATCTTGCTACTATATCTCCTGCGTTTGCCATTTAACTCCTCCTAGAAACTAAAAAAGACGCCTTAATTGGCGTCCTCTAGTAGTTTTTCAACTTTTTCTTGTAGCACTTGCATAACTTCCACACTCTCTTCAACTGATAAATGCTCTAAATCGTGCTCTTCCGATGCTTTTTTGAACAGGAGTATAAGAGTAGTCAGATAGGCAGGATCGCTAATCGTTCGGAAATCTCTATCCTCTTGAATTGTTTTATCAATAGTCGGATGTTTAAACATGCCCATAACTTTAGGTCGATTTTCCGCGACGTACTGACGCCAATCTAGGAATGATATAATCTGATCCGTACCTGATCCTTCTTTTTGCGCCTTCACTGCTTTAGCTCTTAAGTCTCTCGCCCTTGCTCCGTATTCTTTTAGTTCCTCATTACTCATCATTATCTGTGTCGCCTCCTTCGATGATAGCCGTTACTTCCGCGTAGATCGCTTCTTGCTCCGATCGCTTAAGCCCTCCCTCGTTCAGTATCGCTACTTTATCGAGAACCGCCGCCGCTTTTGCGCCTAGTTCCGCGTTATAAGACGTCATGCGTTGTACCGCTTCCTGCGCGTCTAGTAAATCGTCGCCCGCCGCGTAGTCCGTGAAGCCAGTTTTTAACGTCGTCTCATAATGCCTATACTGTATTAGCAAAGATTTATAGAAGGTACTCGCTTGTCTTTGCATATACTTTTCTTTCGCGGCTACGTATAGCTTCGCGGAGTATAAGCCTGGCTCCGTATCATACCGCCCCGCGACGTAAAGACCGACTAGGTCGGTTTTGCTATCGTTGTATCGTTTGGCTAGTTGGTGATAAGGGATTTCAACCTCACCTGTCACCTTGTCCGTTACATACTCGTCGTTAATAATCTCGTCAAAATGCTTTCCTACAAATTCCATTTAATTCATCCTCTCGGTTATGTTTTTAGAAAAGAGAAAGACGCCAACTCAGGTGGAATCGACGCCTACTAGGGGTTTGACCGCTCCCCTCGGGTTATGACTCCGGGTTCATCGCGGTTGTAGATTAGATATTCAGTTGACCATTTGACTCCTTTTCTTCCGTGGTAGCGCTGATATTACTTACAGTTTCCGCAAATTCTGCCTCTTGTTTGTGTGCTTTGGTATCGGCTTCTAGCTCCTCGTCTACATACTCTTCCGGCTTTTCTTCCGGATGGGTAGCGAAATAATCCTCCGGATTACGGATATGTTGACCTATTTCCTTGCCGAATAATTCAACGGCTTTTTCCTCAAACATACCGCCATCATTTGCGATTTTCGGATTCTCAATTTGTTCGGAAGTGTATTCAAGAATTTGACGCGATCCTTTTACTTCCTCCGACTCGAATTTTTCGCGCAATCCTTCATATATTATGGACATTTCCTGTTTTGTAGTTGCTGCATCATCAGCAATTCCTAAGATGCTTTGAGATAAAGACAAAAAGTCATCTCTTACTAAGCTAGCTAAGTGGGGGTCTTTGATACTCGAAACGAATGAATTTAGTAGTTGTTTTGATAGCGATTCATTCGAACCTAGAGCTAGTTGCGTTTTTACCTCTCTTAATCTGTCATTAAACCTTTCTAACGTCACGGCATCTGGCGCCTTTGGTTTTTTATAGAATACTTTGTCTGCAATCTTATTAGCTTTAGTCAACTCCGCGACGTACTGCTGTTTTCGCGTTTGCATCTTCTTAAGCGCCTCAACCCCTGCTTTCTTTCGTGCATGGTCTATTTTGGCTAATTTTCCAGCAGATGTTAAGTGCTTATCTTGATTAATTTCTTTTAGTTGCTCATTTAATGGCGCTTTTTGTTCCAGCATGAAACCAGCCCAACCGCTTTGAATGTCGTAGGCGTTCTGTAGGTGTTTTTTAGCATCCTCATATTGGTTTGATAATTTCATAGTATCTTCTCCTTCTAATTGGGTTATTTTGAAGTGTTAGTCGGACCACCGATTGAGCGCTGTGTTTTCCGTCCTTTTTTCGTCTGATCTTCGTGTAGCAAGTACGGTCTTTCCGCAGCTAAGTTCTTAACCACGTCGTCCATGCCGTAAATCTCTGTCTTAGTCACTTGTAGCTCCGATAAATCAGCGAGCTTGTACGCATCATCAACGTACTTAATGCCCGCAGTTATCGCTTTAGAAATGAAGTCAGTTTGAATACGCGTTTTAGCTGATGCCTTTTCCGCGGCTTCTGCTCTACCTGTTAACTCGGCATTCTGTCTTTCGTAAGCTTCGATTAGTTCGTTAACTTCTTCCTGGGTATACGTTCTATTTTCTTCGCCCATGCTCGCCGCTCTCTTTCTTCGATCTATAGTCACCTATGCCTTTTATATGACTTAACGTCTCTAAAGCTTCGGGATCACCTCCCCAAACCTCCGAATTTATCCATCTGTGCGGTTTTTTAAACTCCTCACGCTTCATCATTAAATACCGCCTCCTCTTCCCTTTTCAATCGCTCCACTTTTCGCTCCAACTTCTCGACTTCATCCTGCACCACCGCGGTCGAAAGGAAGCACGTCACGTCTGGATCGTAACTCCGCGCCACCTGCCACGCTTTCTCCAACGCTATTAGCTTCGCTTCTTCAAAGAACGGTGTCCATACGCAATCCGTCTTTAACGCCACCACCTCGCCCGTCTCCGTGGAGATTGACCAATGCGTTAAATAACTTCCGTCTACGTGCGTCACCTTTACGTTGATATAAGCGGTGTTGTTTTGGTAAAACGGCTTGTCTACGCGGTTGTAATACGCCTCATTGCCGCCGTAATGTTCGAACACTCTCGCAATGCAATCCATTAAAAGCCCTCCTCATTTTTCGCATTTTATTTCTTCAATTCAAAAAGGTCTATCGCAGGGAGCGAAGACCTTTATAACTAATTTTTTTAACTTGTTGGATTTAAAAGTAAGTTATCAGTAATTATCTTACTTGCACTTGAACTATTGTCTAAAACTTTTACAGTCGAGCGAATAATATTATCCTTGCAAATTATGTCTGTAGTCGATGGTCCAAGCATTATACCGTTGTATGCACCTTGCACGTGATTACGCTGTATTTGTACACCGGTTACATTTGCTACATAGATCGCATCGACAGAATTCCTGATTACACTACTTTCGATTTGAAGACCCCTACCAACTCCCTCGGAAAATATGCCTTTAGGATTTTCCCCTTCAATATTGATCGATTTCAAACTAACATTATCAAAACTTCCTGTTATATTTACTAGCTTATTTGCATTAACATTCTGTGGTGAATTAGTTATATTCACCGCATTAATGGTCACATTTCTATTAGACCCTGTTAGAAACACAACATCAGATGTCTCGACTTGATTTTTACTTAACAGATTTTGAACAATTACGTTTTCACTTGATTGAAGATAAAAAGCACCTTTGGTATTTTCAAACATAAAATCACTAAGATGGGCACTTTCACAGTTTATAGCTCGCAGCGGCGATATAGCTCTACATCCATTAATAGACACGTCCGATACTCTAATTCTTTTGCCAGTTAAAAGAAGAGGAATGTTAGAAGTAAAAGTTGTAGGGTTTACCATCGCATGATTACTTATTTTAATGTTTGAAAAAAGAGTATCAGCATTGGTCTGATTTACTAGTAAAACATTACCCCAACAGTCATTAGAAGTAATTCCTAAAAATTGAGTGTTATCACAATCTGTAGTAACCATTATTGAAATGTTACACTTTTCGAATTCAACATTTAAAGTGTTCAATCTACTAACTGTAAGATTATCTTGGCATAGCGGATTAACACGTGAAGGGGTAGTAGGATTGGAAATTGTGTTTCTTATCATTTGAATTCCGTGTATTGCTGCATTAAATATATTGATATTACTAAGGTTACAGTCCCAAACTGACTTGATCACAAACCCAGAAAAGTAAGGTTTTTTGATTTGGATATTTGAGCAATTAACTTTACGCGATCCTAGTAAGAAAATACCGTAAAAATGAGGTTCATACATAGTTACATTGGAAATTGTAGTACCGTAACAAAATTCTAAGTTTATTTCACCGTTTCTAGAGGTTACATCTTTAATTAAGCTATAGTTACTATTATGGATAACTATGTCAACATCAAACTTACCGCTTAAAACAATACCGTTAGACCTTTCTATCTTTATGGTTTTATTAAATGCTTCTGAAGCAGTGACATAAATATCTTGACCAGGAAGTATATTGTTAAATGGATCATTTGAGTAAATCCTATTGTAGTCTACTGTAATTGTGTTGCCCTCTTTTGCAATTACAGAACCAGGATATCTACAAATATCATAATGATCTTCGGTGAAAACTGTTATTTGATTGCCTACTTCAAAATCAGAAGCATCTGATAAAACAAGCTTCTTTTGACTTTTATCAACAACCTCAATCGAAGATTTCGGAATCGTGTTTCCACTAAAATTACCTTCAATCATCAATCCCGGGCAGTTACTAAAATTGAGATTCTTCTTTAAAACAACATTACCTACACTAACTAACTTTAAAAATTTCTTATTGCTTATAGTAATCTCTGAATCAATTAAGTGGTTTTTTGGTAAAATTAAAGTCGAATAATCAGGTATTGTATTGATTGCATTAGCAATTGACAATGAATCGTCTGCTAGTCCGTCGCCAATTGCACCAAAATCCATGACACTAAACGATCTTTGAGTAATTTTGTCATTTAAATTATCGACCTCATAAAGTATTCTCTCAGGCAATGAACCTTTAGTAACACCATCACTAGCTATTCTTGAAGCAGCCACCTCCGCATTAGAATTACCATCTGAAATAACTTCGTCTAACTCGGCTCTTACTCTGTCCGCTTTTTTCTCCGCCCTATCTGATTGTTCCTTACTACTCTCTGAAAGCTTTTTTGCTTCTTGCGCAGTAGTAATCGTATTCCTAGAATTTGTATCTATAGCTTGAATATCTGACCAAATGTCATCCATATTATCGTTCATCTCAGTTCTTACTCGATCGAACCTTGCACCTATTTTTCTATATGGTCCTTTTGCCATATTAATCATCTCCAATTCATTTAATAGTTTGACGCTTAAATACGAGCTTCTAAGGTATTTGGTTTCGGACTAATCTAACGTGGCTATATCGTGCTTAAAACAAGGTGAAATCAAGCATTTACGCCTCGAAAGGTTAACTGTTACGTCTGTTTTTCGCCATTCCCTCGCGACTTCTCGTCCGTTTGCGATCTGCGGCGCAAGACGGGCAATATTTCTGCCGATTCGATTTACGCTCGAACGTGTCCGAACAACTAGCGCAGGTCTTAACGTTTCCATATACCGCTCCAAACTGCGACCAGTAGCGACGCTCTAGCTTGGCGTCATTCGGCAGTACCGCACGTTGAAAGTATGGGCAGCGCATCGGCTGACACGGCGCGTCGAGTACGTAACATGAACCGTCGGCTCCGTTGTGATTGGCGCACGTCGAGCGGGCGAGTCGATTAAATTCGGTATCTATGTCAATTACCTCCTAGTAAAATTGAGCACGACAAATAGCCCCGACGTGAGTGCCGTGGTAAATGGTGCGACGTCGCACGTTTTTAGTTGAATAGAACTTTAATAGCTTTCAATGACTCGGCGCTTCCTCCGAATACCACTCGCGGATTCACGATAACCCTAAGCTGGCGGCGATTGTTCGGATTCTGAACGGCTAGGAAAACGGGCTTACCTTCGATTTTAATAGCTTCGAGAGCGCGGCGTAGCTTGTGTGGGTCGCCGTAGTCCAGTAGCGTCGAAAGGTTGTCGAGATTCATAGGTTCCAGTAAATCTTCGTCCGATTCCGATGGGTTAAAGCAAATTATGTTAGTCTCGAAGTTTAGGAACGGCAGAACCTTGTAAATGACGCCTAGCTTCGAAAGCTGTCTTCCCTTAAACATTGCGTACAGGTCTTGAATTGTCTTTCTGAATACTCTTGTGTGTGCTAAGTCGCTAAGATCGTAGCCATTCGATTTGATTTCACCGCGGAAAAACAAGGTAGGATTCATGAATAGTTCGCCTTTGTCCGATTCGCTTAGTATCTCTTCGCTAATTAGCTTCTTAAAGAACTGGCTGAAACGTTTTGCTGACATACCAACCAACTCACATAGCCCGGCTTTGCGAATAATACGTCCATTAGCGTATTGTAGTCGGTTAGACTCCCACGCGACATATGAACCGATAAACAGTACTCTCGCGGCATCCTGTGCGTTTAGTTGCGGGAACCGGTCTTCGATCTGCCTAGCTTGAGTAAAGAATGCGAATATGAAGCCGCCGTTTTCTCGTTCGTGCTCCTGGATGGCGCTAATACTTCGGTAGGATTCGGCTTTCTTTCCGCTCGTCTTAACTGAAATATCGTAAAGGTGCGTGACGTCTCTGCCTTCTCGGTCATAAATAGCCGCGTTCTCTATTGTCTCGATTACATCGCCTTTTACTTTTCGATTCAAACTAGCCCAGGTACGTTGTTCTTGTAATTTATCTACTCCCAAATTGTAGCCTCCCTTTTAATACACTGCCTTGACGTCCCTTTTTCGATGCAAAACACTGCTTTGACGTACCCTAGTAAATCGTTCGAAACATCGTAAAAACCTTTATGTGGCGCATGATACAGCCGTTTCATTCCCATTTTAGCTGCTTCTTACTTATCTTAGTCAGACTATTCTTTAAAACCGTATGCACGAAAAATGCATCAATACAAGCCCATGCCGCTCACTTCGTTCACTCTGTCGTCGTCAAGCAAACCACTTTCCTAGACCATAAACCTTGTCGCGTTGCTCTAATACAGTAAGTACATCCGCGAAAAATGATATAACTGCATGAGTGGGCGAACTTCCCACGAAATGCCGGGCGTTAGCCCGTTACATCTTTCGTTAGATTAAACGTCTTAGCTATCGTCATTATTTCGATCATTCTTTCCGCGTCTATCCCGTAGACTTCCGAGACTTTCGCAGAGACTCGCGAACTCAGCGGCTTCTTTCCATTTTCCACATAGCAAATATAAGCGTCGGAAACGCCTACAGATTCACCAAAACCTCTTTGACTTAGTGCGAATACGCGACGTATAGCCGCGACTTGCTCCGCAGATAATTGCAATAGTAACGCCTCCTTTCGTTTGGTAGTTAATAGAAGCTAACCTCGTGACGAAAAAAATATATAAACTTTCCCTATTAAGCTAAGACAGCTAAACGAGTTTTTTATAAGGGTTCATGAATAGTCCCTCTCATAACGCTAGTCCAGCTAAAGGGGTAAAAGTTAACGTTTTGAAATGTGTAAGATTGTGTAACGACATGAAGTTAGATTTCCCTTCATAAAGCTAGTCCAGCTATTAGCAAAAAATACAACCCTGAAATATTTTTAGATTTAAACTTTCCCTATTAAGCTAAGACAGCTAAACTTGTTTTTGGTAGGGGTATTTTAATTTTACAAAAAAAAAAAGACGACCTCCCCTCGTCGGGAAATCGTCGGTACGTCTATACAACATCTTTTTCAAGCAATCTCGCCTCTCTAATGTCGTTTTGAATCCGCTTCCTATTTTCTTCCGCGCGGGCTAATCGTTCGCAAACGTCTTCCCATTCGTGCTTAAACATGTCGCGAAGGGGTAGAAGTTGCATGACTCGTTCCTTTACCTCTCGTTTAGATTTCAGCATCATTTCTAATTCTATGGAGTTTTGCTCGTTAAACTTACGGTTCTGTAGCAACTTGATTCGTTTATCAATCATACTTTGCCGCTTGTTGTAATAGTCGAAGTCTTCCTCTAACTCAAGCTTCAAGTTCTCGATTTCATCAAAAAATTTTCTCATGACGTCGGCTCCACGTCGACCGCGAGGATCGAAAGCAACTCGATCGCCTCGTAGCCGTCTATTTCATCGATAACCTGCTTCATTTGCGCTGTCCAGCGAAACGGAACGATATGAGAACCGAAGCAAAGCTCCGCGTCCTCTTCATCGTATACCTTGACGCTGATAACGTCTGTGATCGGATATGTAGCGATAGTGATTGACGGTGATCCGTCCTCGAATGAAACAATTTCCAAAAACTCCTCGAATGGCGGTGGAACTGGCTTAGGTCCTAAATTTAATAATGTCATAACATATTCCCTCCAATTTTGTTTTGTGGTATGATGTTATTGTGTAGTCGACTTGATGACTTGTCAACATCCTGACCAATAATTTAATATTACCATACATAATCAAGATGTCAACATCCTGACAAAACTTTTTTTTTGGAGGTTTTTTATGATCATAAATAAACTCGGCGAAATTATGCGCGAAAAAGGTTATTCTAACAAGCAAGTTGTGGAACTAACCGGCGTAAGCCGAAATACAATTAAAGGATTTGAGTCTAACGCTTCAAAAAGAATTGATTACGATACTTTGGATCGGTTGTGCGTAGGTTTGAATCTAATGCCAGGAGATTTATTGGTACATATTCCAAATAAAGAAGAGTAGTAGCCCCGCACCGCGAGGCTCTTTTCTATTGATCTAGCTCAAATTTCCAGTTGCCGTCCGCTTTAATGCTTATATAAATTACCATTCCTTCATATGCGGTGGTTATATGGTTCCCTTCATACGGTCCGATCTCATTTACAAGGGAGTCAATACTATTTCCCAAACCGTCATAGCGTCTAGCTATAAAGTTTGAATCACCATCATGCGAGAAAATAAGCTCATATAAACCATCACTAAGCACAATAGGTCCGATAAATGAATCACCCACACCTTCCCATACTGTAGATTCGTCTATTTCGATGGAGTATGCTGGATGAATAGTTACAGTCCAATCTCCATCACTTTTAGTTTGAAGAATATACTCTCCTTCATCTAATTGCATAATTGCTTTACCGCTATAATTACCTATTTCATTTACCAAAGACATAGAATCAGTGCCAGTTTCCACATCTTCTACGCGGACAATATAATTAGAGCTTGCATTGGTATTTTCTAGCTCAAACGCAGTCATTCCGTTAGAGCTTATCTCAAATACATGTGATCCTCCTCCATTTCCAGTTAATTTTTGTACTGGAAAAATTTCAGGATTACTTAATACTAATTCCTGTATCTCTAGGTGCAAAGAAGCTTCCGTTGTATCGACTTCGGGCGTTTCTTCAATATCCACTTCTACTTCGTCCTCGACTTCCTCCACTGGTGAGACATTTTGCGTCTCTACAGACTCAATTTCCGCCTGCGCTGCGTCATTCGTCGAGTTACACGCGGTTAAAGCTACGCTGAGCAGTCCAATGCTAAATAAGCTTAACGCCTTTTTCATAGTAATTTCCCCCATTTATGTAATAGTCTAATTAATCTTATCACACTCTCAGAACTTTATAACTATATAATTTACAGACGATTCCAGATGAAACTAAGGCGAAATTTAGGCGAGCCATTCCATAAACGGTTGATCTGCCGCCACTTCTCGCCTCTTCTCCGCTATTAGTACTTGGCGGAACGTCCCGTAGATATATGCGTACAGATCGCCTTTGATCCGATTCGTTTTCAGCGCGAACACCACCGTTTTAAGTGTTCGGCAAACTAAGCCGTCATATTCTCGTAGCGGCGCAAGTAGTTTCGCTTTTTCATAGGCAAGCTGAATACGTTGATGTACTTTGCTTATCTTCTCCGCGCCAAAGAACGGGGCTAACGTTTTTATAACCGCCTCGCTGACGTAATCAGGCGCAAAGTCGGCGGGCAGTTCAGCCGAGAAATTATTCCCCATGTCGTCGGCTACGTTATTACTAATCTTTTTGTTTTGTGCTTCGGTGTTTGCAAGTGCTTCATTCCGCGGATTTACCGATAGATCAGCTTTTGCGTCGCTACTTTCAGAGATTTCCGCCGCGGACACATTACCGGTCAGGAAGCGGACAATCGCTAGTTTGCCGACCTTAAAACGATCAATGACGCCATACTTTACTAACCGTGCGAGTGAACGTCTAATTGTCCGTTCTGACCTCTCCAATAAACGCGCCATTGTATCGGTACGTAACCAACTAACGCCCGGCACGCGGCAACTATGACCGCCCAGCAGACGAATGAGAGCGTGGTCGGTCGCGTTTAATGGTAGCGTTGGATCATCTAAAGTCGCGTAGATGGTGCCGTTTAGAGCCGCCACGTCCGCGTGGGTTGCGTATTCTTGTAGTTTCGTAATGTACATCGTTACCCCTCCGGTGAGGGCGCTTTCCTAAAAACGGCATCACTTAATAAACTTCTATTGACCTAATTTTGAAAAATTGGTACAATAAAAGAACGATATAGGAGTGTGTGCCCGCTAGCTGTTTGCCGCAACTAGCGCTATAGGGTACGCCTCTTTTTTTGTCTATAAGTTATTTAGTGGTGAAAAACTTTTATGTTTATCATTTACTTCGCTTGAATACAAGTTGACGTAGACTCTAACCATTTCCATAGTTGAGTGTCCTAGTATTTTTTGCAACTCAAATATGCCAGCACCATTCATAACACACATTTTCGCGAATGTATGGCGCATCGTATGAGGAGAGCACCTTACACCTTTTATATTTGCTTTATTTCCGTAATGGGCTACAATCTTTTGCATTGCCCCTCTTTTTAGCTGAGTTTCATCAATAGTTACAAACAAGTGCTCAGTCTCGCACGACCCTCTTAATTTTAAGTATCTTCTTAACTGTTCTTTCATCTTCGCTTGAATAGGCACATACCTGTGGAAGTGATTCTTAGTATTACGTATAAAAATTTGACCTTCGCTTAATTTAACATCCTCTACTAAAATTCCAGCAGCTTCATTTAAACGTATCCCTGTTTCTAATAGTAATAGCAAGAACGTGTAGTCTCGTTGTCCCGTAAAAGTTCTCTTATCAGGCGCATTTAACAATTGCTTTAATTGTTTAAGAGAGAAAGTCTCTACCTTACCTGTTCTTTCGCGCATTAACGGGTACCTCTCCATAGGATTACTGACGATATACTTACATTTATAAAGCCACCCGAAGAACGCCCTGATCGACCTCAGCTTCGTATTTATAGTGGCGGCTTTTAATTTTCGTACCATCTGCATATCCTCAACGTAGCTATTTATAATTTCTCGCGTAATCTCATGTATAAATAGATCGTGCTCTTGCTGAACCAGATACCCGCGGAAATCATTACACTCTCTTCGGTAATAAACAATCGTGTAATCACGCAAAGCTTTCCTTTTCGCGTCTGCAATAAACAAATCGAGTGCTTTGTCGTACGATAAGACCGCGCTGGTTAAAGTTTGTTCGACTATATCGAGCTGATGACCAATTAAAACGTTTCTACGTCTAGACGACAAAAAACCGCCTCCCCTTTTCGCTTAAAGAGAGACGGTAGGCACACGACTATTTTACGTTCCATTGTACGCAAAAAAGCGATCCTTAGCTTGCGCTAAAGACCGCCACATTAGACTTCACGATACCGGTGGTCGGGGTCGAACCGACACTCCAAAGGAACACGATTTTGAGTCGTGCGCGTCTGCCAATTCCGCCACACCGGCATAACAACTTATCGACAAGTAATAATATACCATCGTCAAAATGATTCGTCAACGTTTTTTTCTATTTTTAATAGTGATAATTGCATTCAATTCCCTAAAAAGATGTAAATGTTTAAGTACACTTCACAAGGGTACTAATAAGTACTAATAAATACCAATTCATTCAACATTTCACATAGGAGGATAGGATGATAAATAAATTCACTATGTCATTTTTTGTTTTATTACCTTTTATATGTTTAGCTGCTTGCAGTAATAATGTTCAAGTTGATCTGGACTCTTATGTTAATTCTGATGAGTTGCAGCAGCTTTCTCAAAAAGAGTTAGCAATTATGTCTGAATTTGAAAAGCTTACGATTGGTGAAATCGAACCGGATGACGCCGCTGACTTTTTAGCTGAATATGTCATTTATCCGTATAGTGAATTTGTTTCTGATTTAGAAACGATTCGTCCAGCTACATCTGAAGTAAGTGACTTGCACAACCTTTATATCGAAGCAGCATCAACTCGATTGGAAGGCTATCATCTTTCAGAAGAGTTTATTGCAAGCCTCGGCTCTGATCCTATGACAATAGCAAATGACACGTTGATGGAAGCGAGCTCCCTTATGCACCATTATAGAGAAGAATTAGCACTATTAGCGGAAGAACATGATGTCGTTGTTAAGTAATCAAGTATAAGAAAGAAGAAACTATTGAGCTTCTTCTTTCTTCATCCATTATTTTATGAAACAAAGCGCAATACCATAACCACAGTCAGCGTTATAAGCCTTTGTTAGCTTCATGACTTTTACATTCCCTTTTTCACTAGGTTCTCCTATTCCATTAATGGCCATTAAATAATCACCTATTTGTACATCTTCATTTACGCGTACATATACTTGGCCCATCATGCCTACAATATTCCATTCGTCTCGTTCTTTGCGGTCTACATAGGGTTCATTGTAATCAAACATAGGGTTCTCTAATGGTAATAGAACACTCTCTTCGCGATAGCTTGGCAATGTGTTCCCTTTTTCGTCTACATCGTATGTGCGAACACGCTGTGGTTCAAGTATTAAACCACCAAATTCGTTTGTTAAATAACGGTTCTTCCAGTGGAATGATGCTTCACCTAATACAACACCCGCCGTTTCCGTAATAACACCAATAATAATGTCATCCTTATTTGCTAGTTGAACTTTGTCCTCTTTTAATGTCACTAACATACCCGTTTCAATTGGCTTTCCATCTACACTTTCAAAGTACTCAGCAAAATCTGTGAATGTACTTGAACCTGTAATTTGTCCAGAAGCTCTAATCGTTCCGTTCCTACTATTAAGCTCCCATTTACGATTGGAGCTGCTTGAATTTCCTGAAGCACCATATCCCCCTACTACTGAATAACTAGTGGGATTACTTGTTAGGTTACTCGCAAGCACCATTGAACCAAATCCTCCATTTGGCTGACCTGCAATCGCTGCACTTGAACTTATTATGCTACTTCGAGGACCACGTGCTCTAGAATTACCTGCACTTCCTACTACAACAGAGCCTTCGCCTTCTGCATGTGAATTAGATGAAGCTGCCACCATCGTTTTGGATTGAATGGCTGTAGGTGAAGCTGTAC
This sequence comes from Shouchella hunanensis, assembly GCF_028735875.1. Classification (GTDB taxonomy): domain Bacteria; phylum Bacillota; class Bacilli; order Bacillales; family Bacillaceae_D; genus Shouchella; species Shouchella hunanensis. Next base: position 2,880,755 of record NZ_CP117834.1, on the reverse strand, counting down.
TTGCAAGTATAATCGATTGATCATGTGTTGGCTCTCCAGTGCTAGATGCCAACCTAGCGCCACCTGAAATAACCGTAATTGGGTTAGTGTATCGAACGCCACCGCTGATTACAGCAGTTTCATACCCGCTTGCATTTACATGACTAATATTAATTGAATTTGTTGTTGACTCAACAGCATTCTTTCCACCATTTCTTGAGTGGATGGCATTAACACCATTAACCGTTACATGACTATGTCCGCTTCCTACGAAAATCCCATTGTTATCACCAGCGTCGTAAAGGTTGATATTGTTTAATGAAATATGGTTTCCTCGGTTGCTTCCCCCATAAACAATGACACCATCACTTGCACGATGAAATCTACTAATATTCACACCATTCAAAGTGACATTCCTAGCTTTATACTGAATCGCAACGACAGGACCATTTCGAAAATCATACGATTCATCACCAATTGCAGTAAAATTTGTAATGCTTACGTTCGTATATGCACTTATAACAAGTGCACGAGGGTCAATATTGTTTTGAAACCCTTTTTTATTATTAGGATGCAAAGCAACAAGGTTTGTAGCCGTTAAATGAAAAGCCGTCGTTGAATCTGGATCTTCCCCTGTATGATGACCGATGTGTCGAAAATTATAGCTTCGAGCATCTTCTTTTGAAATATGTCCATTAATATGCACATTGCTAGCAGCGCTAGAATTATCATGTGCTTTTATTTCAATTCCACCGTAGCAACCGGAAGTATAATTATTCGTCAGGAGTATGTGACGGCTCCCATCGTCAATCTCTATTCCATTTTGATTTCCTCTCGTTGAAGGATCATACGCATAACAATTTGATAGAGTAATGAATTCACTGTGGTGTGTTGTAAAGCCGTCATCAACCCAGTCAGTCGCTTTGCATGAATCGATCCATACGTATTGTGATGGCCCACTATCAACCGTCCCGTCTCCACCATAATGGTAGTCTAGTCCTGTCGAAGTAACATCAAATCCATGTAGGGTGCTATTATACGCGAAAACATTCGTAATCCAAGCGTATTTGACTCCGTGAAGCGTTAAACAACTAGAACGACTTCCTCCAGCAGGTTCTGCACCTCTTCGTCTATTTCCATCTAAGCTCAGATTTTTGACAACAATATACTCTCCACCATTATCTTTGTCTTTTACGGATACGGTCCATTCTTCGTTCGCTGCTGTATCGGGTGTCTGTATAGTGGTGAGCTCCATACCTTGACCTTCTAAAACGGTTCGATTTGGGAGCCGAACCGTTGCAAAATATCGTTTAGGACCAAGAATCAATTTAACGTTTCCGTCCCCTAGCGCCTCTTCAAAATAGGGCGTTTGATCTTCTTCACTTGCACCCTCTGGTATGAAATCATCAATGTAAACGACCCGTGCATCTTCAATTTGCGCGACAGTATTGCTTAATTGATCAAAAGATTGCTCCATTTGCTTTTCCATTGCTTTCACCTCTTTTTTATGTAGCTACTAAACGGTAGCTCTTTATAGAGAGAGAAGCAGTATTGAAAAAAACAAAAAAACCAGCTTAAATTAAACTGGTTTTAAAAAAAGCGCGCCCGAGAGGAGTCGAACCCCTAACCTTCTGATCCGTAGTCAGACGCTCTATCCAATTGAGCTACGGGCGCTTACTATGAGAAATGGTGCCGAGGGCCGGACTTGAACCGGCACGGTTGTCACCAACCGCAGGATTTTAAGTCCTGTGTGTCTGCCAATTCCACCACCCCGGCATGTATGTAAGGACCATCTCATATTTATTAAATTGTTGGAGGCGGTAACCGGATTTGAACCGATGATAAGGGTTTTGCAGACCCCTGCCTTACCACTTGGCTATACCGCCTTAGGATAAACAAAGAGCGGAAGACGAGATTCGAACTCGCGACCCCCACCTTGGCAAGGTGGTGTTCTACCACTGAACTACTTCCGCAAAAATGGCTGGGCTACCTGGGATCGAACCAGGGAATGACGGAATCAAAATCCGTTGCCTTACCGCTTGGCTATAGCCCAATAATGGGGCGACCGATGGGAATCGAACCCACGAATGCCGGAACCACAATCCGGTGCGTTAACCACTTCGCCACGATCGCCGTAATCAATTTAATTAAATAATGGCAGGGGTAGTAGGAATCGAACCCACATCAAAGGTTTTGGAGACCTTCGTTTTACCATTAAACTATACCCCTAGGATGGTGGAGGGGGACGGATTCGAACCGCCGAACCCGGAGGGAGCGGATTTACAGTCCGCCGCGTTTAGCCACTTCGCTACCCCTCCACTTTGAAAAGACAATACTTATCTTACCTAATACCGCTAGTTCTGTCAACAACTTTTTTCAGTGGTGCCGGCCAGAGGACTTGAACCCCCAACCTACTGATTACAAGTCAGTTGCTCTACCAATTGAGCTAGACCGGCAAAAGTAAGTGGTGGCTCGGGACGGAATCGAACCGCCGACACACGGATTTTCAGTCCGTTGCTCTACCAACTGAGCTACCGAGCCTTATGTATGGCGGTCCGGACGGGACTCGAACCCGCGACCTCCTGCGTGACAGGCAGGCATTCTAACCAACTGAACTACCGGACCATATGTTTTGGTTGCGGGGGGCGGATTTGAACCACCGACCTTCGGGTTATGAGCCCGACGAGCTACCAGACTGCTCCACCCCGCGTCGTTAAAAATAATGGTGACAACATCATATAAAAATGAAAATAAATGGTGGAGGATGACGGGATCGAACCGCCGACCCCCTGCTTGTAAGGCAGGTGCTCTCCCAGCTGAGCTAATCCTCCAATATAGTATGCATCTGTTTAAAAATGGTGACCCGTACGGGATTCGAACCCGTGTTACCGCCGTGAAAGGGCGGTGTCTTAACCGCTTGACCAACGGGCCATTACACTAATTTACGATTTTTTATGTATGAATATAATCTGGCGGAGAGCGAGGGATTCGAACCCTCGAGACGGTTTTACACCGCCTACACGATTTCCAATCGTGCTCCTTCGGCCAGCTCGGACAGCTCTCCAGCTATGGCTCCACAGGCAGGATTCGAACCTGCGACCGATCGGTTAACAGCCGATAGCTCTACCACTGAGCTACTGTGGAAAATGTATTTATGTAAGCCTGGCAACGTCCTACTCTCACAGGGGGAAGCCCCCAACTACCATCGGCGCAAAAGAGCTTAACGACCGTGTTCAGCATGGGAACGGGTGTGACCTCTTTGCTATTGCCACCAGACTTATTTTGACGTCAGATCAACGGCGAATCTCTTCGTCCTATTTGTGTCTTTCTGTCAGTCACGTACGCAAGTACGCTCCTTCCTTCAAGCACTTCTAGTCCTCGATCTTCTTGTTGCTCTTTGTCAAAGGAATGAAATCCTTCTTGTTAAAAAGAATCGGTGATTCTTTCAAAACTAAATCAAATCATCATACTCAAACTCAAGAAATTTAGGATAAGCCCTCGACCGATTAGTATCAGTCCGCTCCATGTGTCGCCACACTTCCACTTCTGACCTATCAACCTCATCATCTCTAAGGGGTCTTACTGGCTTACGCCATGGGAAATCTCATCTTGAGGGGGGCTTCATGCTTAGATGCTTTCAGCACTTATCCCGTCCATACGTAGCTACCCAGCGATGCTCCTGGCGGAACAACTGGTACACCAGCGGTATGTCCATCCCGGTCCTCTCGTACTAAGGACAGCTCCTCTCAAATTTCCTACGCCCGCGACGGATAGGGACCGAACTGTCTCACGACGTTCTGAACCCAGCTCGCGTGCCGCTTTAATGGGCGAACAGCCCAACCCTTGGGACCTACTTCAGCCCCAGGATGCGACGAGCCGACATCGAGGTGCCAAACCTCCCCGTCGATGTGGACTCTTGGGGGAGATAAGCCTGTTATCCCCAGGGTAGCTTTTATCCGTTGAGCGACGGCCCTTCCATACGGCACCGCCGGATCACTAAGCCCGACTTTCGTCCCTGCTCGACTTGTAGGTCTCGCAGTCAAGCTCCCTTATGCCTTTGCACTCTACGAATGATTTCCAACCATTCTGAGGGAACCTTTGGGCGCCTCCGTTACTGTTTAGGAGGCGACCGCCCCAGTCAAACTGCCCACCTGACAATGTCCCTGACCCGGATCACGGGTCGAGGTTAGAATGTCAGCACCATCAGGGTAGTATCCCACCGACGCCTCCACCGAAGCTAGCGCTCCGGCTTCCAAGGCTCCTACCTATCCTGTACAAATGGTACCAACACTCACTATCAAGCTACAGTAAAGCTCCATGGGGTCTTTCCGTCCTGTCGCGGGTAACCTGCATCTTCACAGGTACTATAATTTCACCGGGTCTCTCGTTGAGACAGTATCCAAGTCGTTGCACCATTCGTGCGGGTCGGAACTTACCCGACAAGGAATTTCGCTACCTTAGGACCGTTATAGTTACGGCCGCCGTTTACTGGGGCTTCAATTCAGAGCTTCTCCCTTACGGGATAACCCCTCCTCTTAACCTTCCAGCACCGGGCAGGTGTCAGCCCCTATACTTCGCCTTACGGCTTCGCAGAGACCTGTGTTTTTGCTAAACAGTCGCTTGGATCTATTCACTGCGGCTCTCTCGGGCTTTAACACCCTAATAGAGCACCCCTTCTCCCGAAGTTACGGGGTCATTTTGCCGAGTTCCTTAACGAGAGTTCTCCCGAGCGTCTTAGAATTCTCTTCTCGCCTACCTGTGTCGGTTTGCGGTACGGGCACCTGTATTCTAACTAGAGGCTTTTCTCGGCAGCGGAGGATCAGGGATTTCGGACCCTTGGGTCCTTCACGGTCACAGCTCAGCCTTCACGGAACACGGATTTGCCTATGTTCCAGCCTTGCATGCTTCGACGCGCACAGCCAGCGGCGCGCTCACCCTACCTTTCTGCGTCCCCCCATCGTTCAAACAAATACGAGGTGGTACAGGAATATCAACCTGTTGTCCATCGCCTACGCCTTTCGGCCTCGGCTTAGGTCCCGACTAACCCTGAGCGGACGAGCCTTCCTCAGGAAACCTTGGGCTTTCGACGGAGGGGATTCTCACCCCTCTTTTCGCTACTCATACCGGCATTCTCACTTCCAAGCACTCCACTAGTCCTCACGATCTAGCTTCACAGTCCTTGGAACGCTCCCCTACCCAATCCCTACTGGGATTGCCATAGCTTCGGTGATACGTTTAGCCCCGGTACATTTTCGGCGCAGAGTCACTCGACCAGTGAGCTATTACGCACTCTTTCAATGATGGCTGCTTCTAAGCCAACATCCTGGTTGTCTAAGCAACTCCACATCCTTTTCCACTTAACGTATACTTGGGGACCTTAGCTGATGGTCTGGGCTGTTTCCCTCTTGACTACGGATCTTAGCACTCGCAGTCTGACTCCCGAGTTAAAGTTTTTGGCATTCGGAGTTTGACTGAATTCGGTAATCCTGTGGGGACCCCTCGTCCAATCAGTGCTCTACCTCCAAAACTCATCACTCGAGGCTAGCCCTAAAGCTATTTCGGGGAGAACCAGCTATTTCCGAGTTCGATTGGCATTTCACCCCTACCCACACCTCATCCCCGCATTTTTCAACATGCGTGGGTTCGGGCCTCCAGTCGGTGTTACCCGACCTTCACCCTGGACATGGGTAGATCACCCGGTTTCGGGTCTACGACAACGTACTTACTCGCCCTATTCAGACTCGCTTTCGCTACGGCTCCGCCTCATCAGCTTAACCTTGCACGTTATCGTAACTCGCCGGTTCATTCTACAAAAGGCACGCCATCACCCATTAACGGGCTCTGACTAGTTGTAGGCACACGGTTTCAGGATCTCTTTCACTCCCCTTCCGGGGTGCTTTTCACCTTTCCCTCACGGTACTGGTTCACTATCGGTCACTAGGGAGTATTTAGCCTTGGGAGATGGTCCTCCCGGATTCCGACGGGGTTTCACGTGTCCCGCCGTACTCAGGATCCACTCTGGAGGAAACGAAGTTTCAGCTACAGGGCTGTTACCTTCTTCGGCTTGTCTTTCCAGACAATTCACCTACTCCGTTTCTTTGTAACTCCGTATAGAGTGTCCTACAACCCCAAGAGGCAAGCCTCTTGGTTTGGGCTGATTCCGTTTCGCTCGCCGCTACTCAGGAAATCGCATTTGCTTTCTCTTCCTCCGGGTACTTAGATGTTTCAGTTCCCCGGGTCTGCCTCACCCTGCCCTATGTGTTCAGGCAGGAGTACCATCCCATTACGGATGGTGGGTTCCCCCATTCGGAAATCTCCGGATCAAAGCTTACTTACAGCTCCCCGAAGCATATCGCTGTTCGTCGCGTCCTTCATCGGCTCCTAGTGCCAAGGCATTCACCGTGCGCCCTTTCTAACTTATCCATTTTTACTTCAGATTCCCTTCGTATCTCTTCGTCTGGTTCCTGTCTTTCTGTCAGTTACGTAGCGAACTACGCTCCTTCCATCAAGCATTTCCCATCCTTGATCTACTTGGGTCTCTTTGTAAAACAGTTAACCTAAAAGGTTTATGAATTCTTGACGTCTCGTTCAAACAGTTGTAACACCGATGAACAAAACTAATTTGAGTTGATTGATTATGATTTAGTTTTCAAAGAACCATGCCTACAGGATGTAGGTACCAGGCGTTGCCACAGGACGTGGCGTTCTAAGCGTGGTATCCATTACCTTCGCATTTTCAATTGGAAGAGGAATTCTTCCAAAACTGAACAAAAGATCCAAAGCGCTATATGACCCGAGGTCATACATCGACTAGAGTAAAAACTCCATAGAAAGGAGGTGATCCAGCCGCACCTTCCGATACGGCTACCTTGTTACGACTTCACCCCAATCATTTGTCCCACCTTAGGCGGCTGGCTCCAAAAGGTTACCTCACCGACTTCGGGTGTTACAAACTCTCGTGGTGTGACGGGCGGTGTGTACAAGACCCGGGAACGTATTCACCGCGGCATGCTGATCCGCGATTACTAGCAATTCCGGCTTCATGTAGGCGAGTTGCAGCCTACAATCCGAACTGAGAATGGCTTTATGGGATTGGCTCCACCTCGCGGTTTCGCTGCCCTTTGTACCATCCATTGTAGCACGTGTGTAGCCCAGGTCATAAGGGGCATGATGATTTGACGTCGTCCCCACCTTCCTCCGGTTTGTCACCGGCAGTCACCTTAGAGTGCCCAACTAAATGCTGGCAACTAAGATCAAGGGTTGCGCTCGTTGCGGGACTTAACCCAACATCTCACGACACGAGCTGACGACAACCATGCACCACCTGTCACTTTGCCCCCGAAGGGGAAGCTCTGTCTCCAGAGTGGTCAAAGGATGTCAAGACCTGGTAAGGTTCTTCGCGTTGCTTCGAATTAAACCACATGCTCCACTGCTTGTGCGGGTCCCCGTCAATTCCTTTGAGTTTCAGCCTTGCGGCCGTACTCCCCAGGCGGAGTGCTTAATGTGTTTACTTCGGCACTACGGGCATCGAAACCCCTAACACCTAGCACTCATCGTTTACGGCGTGGACTACCAGGGTATCTAATCCTGTTTGCTCCCCACGCTTTCGCGCCTCAGCGTCAGTTACAGACCAGAGAGTCGCCTTCGCCACTGGTGTTCCTCCACATATCTACGCATTTCACCGCTACACGTGGAATTCCACTCTCCTCTTCTGCACTCAAGCTTCCCAGTTTCCAATGGCCGCTCGGGGTTGAGCCCCGAGATTTCACATCAGACTTAAGAAGCCGCCTGCGCGCGCTTTACGCCCAATAATTCCGGACAACGCTTGCCACCTACGTATTACCGCGGCTGCTGGCACGTAGTTAGCCGTGGCTTTCTGGTGAGGTACCGTCAAGGTACCGGTAGTTACGCCGGTACTTGTTCTTCCCTCACAACAGAGCTTTACGACCCGAAGGCCTTCCTCACTCACGCGGCGTTGCTCCGTCAGACTTTCGTCCATTGCGGAAGATTCCCTACTGCTGCCTCCCGTAGGAGTCTGGGCCGTGTCTCAGTCCCAGTGTGGCCGATCACCCTCTCAGGTCGGCTACGCATCGTCGCCTTGGTAAGCCGTTACCTTACCAACTAGCTAATGCGCCGCAGGCCCATCCCTTAGTGACAGCCGAAACCGTCTTTCAAAAGAGAATCAGGTGATTCTCTCTATTATCCCGTATTAGCTCCGGTTTCCCGGAGTTATCCCAGTCTAAGGGGCAGGTTACCTACGTGTTACTCACCCGTCCGCCGCTGACTTCCGGGAGCAAGCTCCCTTCTGTCCGCTCGACTTGCATGTATTAGGCACGCCGCCAGCGTTCGTCCTGAGCCAGGATCAAACTCTCCGTTAAAAGTGTTTACTTACACACGGATGTGTTGACTTCGACGTTGCAACATGGACGTTGCGATCTTAGTCGAAGATCCTAAGCTGTTGCACATTTTAAAGCTGTGTCTAACTTCATTGACGAGATACCTTGTATCTCTTTTTACGCTTGGCTTTTGTTCAGTTTTCAAAGAACTCATTTTTGCGACTTCATGATCTTACCATATTGATAATCATTCGGTCAATATCTTTTTTATTTTCGCCGTTGTTACCGTGTTGCCCTGGCGACATGTAATAATATATCATGGCGACAAAAAGTCGTCAATACATTTTATAAACTTTTTTTCAAAACTTATTAATTCTATTGTAACCGCGACTAAAGCAACCTTACCACTTAGCCGATCTATTCATAGATTATACAACGTATCATTCTAAAACGTATAGAAAGATCGCCATAAATCTTGAACGTTCTATGTTATACTATACCTGTATCTACTAATAGAATAAACCTTCTATACTAATATTGGAGGAAAAGATAATGGGCCTGAAATATTCAAACAAAATAAATAAGATTCGTACATTCGCTTTAAGTCTCGTTTTTATTGGCATCTTGATTATGTACATAGGCATATTCTTTCGAGACTATCCTGTTGTGATGGTTATCGCAATGATTCTTGGTTTACTTGCAGTGATTGGAAGTACAGTCGTTTACTTCTTTATTGGCATGTTATCTACAAGAGCTGTTCCAGTTGTTTGTCCTTCTTGCGAGAAACCAACAAAAGTCTTGGGTAGAGTCGATGCTTGTATGCATTGTGACCAACCATTAACGATGGACCGTTCTCTAGAGGGTCGTGAATTTGACGAAGCCTACAATGAAAAAAAACAAACTACAAATTAAAATGAAGCACAAAAAAAGTCACTCTAATTCTTAGAGTGACTTTTTTTTAATGTGCCGTTTTACACGTAACACACGTGCCGTATATCTCCATTCTGTGGTTCTCAATCTCAAATCCAGTTACATGCTCAGCTAGCGTTTCAACTTCATCCAAACCCGGATAGTGAAAATCAACAATCTTTCCACAGTTTTTACAAATAACATGATAATGATTTGACGTAACGCAATCAAAACGGCTTGAAGAATCACCATACGATAACTCTTTCACGATGCCGACTTCCTTAAAAACGCGTAAATTATTATAAACAGTCGCAACGCTCATGTTAGGAAAGCGACCTTCTAAAGCTTTATAAATTTCATCTGCGGTTGGATGAGCTTTCGTCTCATATAAGAATTCAAGTATTGCATGACGCTGCGGAGTCATACGCACACGAGTGCTTTTAAGCGCATCAATTGCTTCTAACAAGCTATGATTGGCCATGGTCTGCACCCTCACTTTCAATAAAAACTATTCTTACTTTAGATTTATTATAAGTTGTAAACGCTCATTTAGCAAGTAACGATTCACCAAAAAAAGCCACTCTTTCTAGAGTAGCCTCCAAACCGTTACGTTTGATCTTGTAGTAATAACGGAGTAGCATTAGCTGCTGGTACAAGAAACGATGTATAGCGATGGGTTTTACTCTCTTTTCGTTGCTTCCGTTTTTCCACTTCTAAACACGCATTTTTTAGTGATTGTTGTAGTTGGTCGACATCGGTTTCATGTACGCCAAAAAGGAACGTTGTACTTCCTTTTTTCAAGAAACCACCTGAGCTTGAGAGTTCCGTCATTCGGTACCCTTTCTCTCTAAGGTCTTTTTCTACATAGTCCGCATAAAAGTCTTCTATGATACACACGAGCAATTTCATTGGTTCTCCTCCTTTTAATATCCTTTCTTACTATGAACTTCATTAATAAAGTTCTCTTTTCCTTCTATAAAGAGCGAAAGATTTTCATTAAAAATTTTTAGCGCTCTCTCCATATAAAAAGAAGTGGATGCTGAAATATGAGGAGTAATCGTTACTGAATGATGCCCCCAAAGCGGAGAATCACTTGATAATGGTTCTTCATTAAAGACATCAAGATATGCATGATCTATATGCTTATTATCCAATACACGAATTAATTCGTGTTCCACTACAGCATTTCCTCTACCTAAGTTTATAAAAACTGCACCTTGTTTAACAAGACGAAATGCATCTTCATTTAGAATCTTCTTTGTTTGTTCTGTAGCAGGGAGAACATTGATAAGAAAATCAGCCTGCTTTAACGCTAACTCCCACTCACGCATAGATACCACGTCATCAAAAGGATGAACCGGTCTACCGTCCGTATTGACTCCAATTGTTTTCATACCGAAAACGGCTGCTCTTTCTGAAATCTTACTCGCAATCGCTCCTGTACCAAGCAAAACAACCGTTAGGTCTGTAAGTTCTGATGGTTTTTGGCTTCGTACCCAAGCTCTTTCTGCTTGTGCCTGCCGATAGTCTTGCGCTCGTTTAACATAATCCAACATCATCCACATTGCGTGTTCTGACATTGGGGTTGCATGGATACCTCGACTATTTGTGACGAGAATATCCCGATTAAGAATTTGTTCAAATGGAAGGTGCTCAACGCCTGCCGACAGTACGTGAATCCATTTTAGGTCTTTTGCCTGCTCAAGAATTGTAGGGGTTACATCTTCACCGAATGTAACAAGTACGGTTGTGTCAGCAAAAGAGGTCACTTCTTTTATAGAAGAATAGAATTCAAAATGAACCTGTTGATAGGTTTTTTTCAACTCATGTTGTCTCTCCACTGTTTGGTTGACAACAAATAACACTTGTTCACTCATGATGGAAGTCCTTTTACAAACTCTAATACTTCATTAACATGGTCTTTTACTCGAACACCACGCCATTCCTTTACAACAGTAAAGTTCTTATCAATCACAAACGTAGAACGCACAATACCCATATACTCTTTACCGAAGTTCTTTTTTAACCGCCATACATCATACGCATTTGCAGCCTTTAATTCTTCATCCGCTAGTAACGGAAAAGACAGGTCATGCTTCTCCATAAACTTCTCATGGCGATCGACAGGGTCTGGACTAATTCCTATAACAACTGTATCCTGCTCCTTAAACAACGCAGTTTGATCTCTAAAATCACACGCTTGGGTCGTACAACCAGGCGTCATGTCTTTAGGATAAAAATAAAGTACGATTGTAGAGCCTTTGTAATCAGATAAGGTTATCTCTTTATTTCCTGTTGCTGGAAGTGTTAGGTCTGGTGCTTCTTTTCCGATTAAGTTCATTTGTAATCCCCCATCTATACTTTTATTCTAGCGTATCCGATTTTAAATGTTTCTTCAATAAAGAACGCCTGTTTACTTTTATTCTCACTTAAACGGCAACATATGCTATCATAGTTGGGTACAAAAAATGTGCAAACCATAATGGAGGGTTATATGAATCGCAATACATCCGAAAAACACTATAAAGAAGCACAAGACTTAATTGTAGGTGGCGTGAACAGCCCATCCCGAGCTTACAAAGGTGTAGGCGGCGGAACACCTGTATTTATGGAAAGAGGTGAAGGAGCTTATCTTTATGATGTTGATGGAAACAAATACATTGACTATTTAGCTGCGTACGGCCCCATTATTACTGGTCATGCTCATCCAGACATTACACAAGCCATTCAAGACCAAGCTGCAAAAGGCATTTTATACGGCACACCGACGCGGCTCGAAAATGAGTTTGCTCACATACTAAAAGAGGCCCTTCCTTCTTTAGAAAAAGTACGCTTCGTTAATTCAGGCACAGAAGCTGTTATGACTACAATTCGAGTAGCACGTGCTTATACTGGCAGAGAAAAAATCATTAAATTCGCTGGCTGCTATCACGGACATTCTGATCTTGTCCTTGTGGCTGCAGGCTCCGGGCCATCTACGTTAGGAACCCCTGATTCAGCTGGAGTTACAGAGGGTACTGCCAAAGAAGTCATTACTGTTCCATTCAATGACAGCGATGCTCTTAAAGAAGCATTAGACAAGTGGGGACCTGAAACAGCTGCCGTTCTCGTTGAACCGATAGTTGGAAATTTCGGCATCGTTGAACCAGAGCCTGGATTTCTTCAAAAGATTAATGAATTAACCCATGCAGCAGGTGCACTTGTTATTTATGATGAGGTCATCACAGCTTTTAGATTTATGTATGGGGGAGCGCAAGATCTTCTACAAGTAAAACCTGATATGACTGCTTTAGGGAAAATTATTGGTGGCGGTCTACCTATTGGCGCTTACGGTGGTCGAGTAGATATTATGGAAACAGTTGCTCCTCTTGGACCTGCATATCAAGCAGGAACAATGGCCGGTAATCCAGCATCAATGACATCTGGTATTGCCTGTTTAAATGTATTAAAAAAAGAAGGAACTTACGAAAAGCTAGATGAACTTGGTATGACACTTGAAGAAGGGTTGTACCTCGCTGCAGCGAAAACGAATGTTCCGATTACGATTAACCGCTTAAAAGGTGCATTGACGGTATTTTTCACTGAAGAGCAAATTACCGATTACGATGGTGCATCTAATACAAATGGCGAGCAATTCGGCTTATTTTTTAAAGCAATGCTTGATCAAGGAATTCATTTAGCCCCATCCAAATACGAGGCATGGTTCCTTACTACAGCGCATACACAAAAAGATATTGAAGAAACGATTGCGGCCGCGGAAAATGCATTTAGCATCGTCGCAAACCACTTTTACCAATAATTGTGCGTATAAGGTTATCATTTTGCATAAAAGTAAGAGATATGATTCTAAAATGGTGACTAAAAGAAAGGAAACATCCGTACATGAGACTTGGAGCACGGATATTAAAAACGGGTTTAGCAGTTGTTCTAGCACTATATTTAGCTAGGTGGCTAGGCATTAGCCCACCAACATTTGCGGCTATCGCTGCTGCTTTCGCAATTCAACCGTCTTTATTTAGGACGTTACGAACCTTTAGCCATCAAGTTCAAGCCAATCTTATTGGTGCAACAATTGGTGTTTTATTTGTCATGACGTTTGGGCACGAACCATTTGTTGTAGGGGTTGTTGTTACCCTTTCGATTGCCATTTTTATTAAGCTAAAACTTGAGGCAGCCATTATTCCAACAGCGATTGTGACGATTATTATCATAATGGAAAGCCCCTCTGATAATTTTCTCCAGTTTGCCTCTGAACGCTTTATTCTTGTTTTAATCGGTATTGTAGCTGCTTTTCTTGTAAATTTAGCATTTATTCCACCGAGGTACGAAAATAAAGTGTTTGATAAGGTAACAACCGTAACCGACGCGATTCAAGAGTGGTTAAATCTACTTGCCCGCCATGATGCGGATACGATTGCACTTCGTGAAGACATTAAGCATCAACGTATAGAACTTGATAAAGCGAATAATCTTTTTTCTTTATACCGAGAAGAGCGAAATTACTTTCGCGCCAAAACGTTTTCGCAGCGAAGAAGAGTTGTTGTATTTAGACAGATGATCCAAACAACCGAGAAAGCGTATCAAGCTCTTGAGGCGATTGAAAAGCGATCAGAAGATTATTTGCAGTTGCCGGAAAATGTGCAAAGTCGCATTGAAGAACAAATTTTATCACTAACCGATTATCACCAAAGAATTATTCTACGTTATAACGGGAAAGTGAATACCCACGCAACTGATGAATATGTTGACGAAATTGAAAAAGGCCAATCAACGATGACAAATCTTTTTGTTACACTTTATGAAGAAGAACAATTTGATTTGTCTCAATGGCACAGCTTTTTACCTGCGATCTCAGCATTAATTGAATACCAGCAAGAACTAGAGCATTTGGATACACTAGTAGAAAATCATCACACACATGCACCAGAAGATGAGAATCAATAAAACCCAGGAGGGAGCCCCTCCTGGGTTTTATACTTCTTGTACACTGTAAAGCTTATAATAAGCCCCTTTTGCCTGCATTAATTCTTGATGTGTGCCTTGTTCCTTCACCGTTCCGTCTTCAATGACAACGATTTGATCTGCATTTGTAATGGTAGACAATCGGTGAGCTACAATAAATGTTGTCCGGTCTTTCGCTAGCTTTTCTAGCGCTTCTTGTATGAAATGCTCACTTTCAAGGTCTAAAGCAGAAGTTGCTTCATCGAATACAAGAATAGGCGGATTTTTTAAAAATACACGCGCAATCGCAATACGTTGTTTTTGCCCTCCAGAGAGCTTAACGCCTCTTTCCCCTACTTCTGTATCGTACCCATCTTCCAAGCCTAAGATAAAGTCATGAGCGTTCGCTGCTTTCGCCGCCACTACCACTTCTTCATCTGTAGCATCCGGCTTTCCAATTTTAATATTCATTTTGACACTATCACTGAATAATATGTTGTCCTGCAACACCATTCCAATGTGATCACGTAAGGTCCGCACTTCTAAATCACGAATGTCTTTACCATCAATTAGAATGCGCCCAGCTGTCACATCGTAAAAGCGTGGAATTAAGCTAACTAATGTACTTTTTCCACCACCACTCATACCGACGAGGGCAACGGTTTGTCCTGCTGGAATGTCTAATCGAATATCTTTCAAAATGGGATGGTCATCCTCGCTATATGAAAAAGAAACTCGATCAAACGTCATTTTCCCATCCACATGAGTAAGGGCTGTTGCGCTTGGTTTATCTGTAATATCATACTTCTCATCAATAAACTCAAACACACGATCCATTGACGCAATGGATTGTGTTAATGTTGTGGACGAGTTAACCAACCGGCGTAACGGTCCATACAAACGTTCCATATAAAGTACGAACGCACTCATAACGCCAATTTCTAAACCATTTTGTAATACAAAAATGGAAGAGACAAATAACACGAGAAGTGGAGCAATATCCGTCACTGTGTTTACAACAGCAAAGGTTTTTGCATTCCATTTCGTGTGGTCAAGCGCTTTTGTTAAGAAGTTTTTGTTCCGGTGAGAAAATTGGTTTTGCTCATAATCCTCATTAGCAAAGCTTCGAATAACATTCATCCCTTGAACACGTTCATGCAAATGGCCTTGGACATCGGCTAATGCTTGCGATCGTACCCGAGTTAGTTTTCGTAAATGCTGATAAAAGTATTTAATTGAAAAGCCATAAAACGGGAACATTGAAATCGCAACGAGGGTTAACCAAACATTTAGATTTAACATAATGATAATGGCGATGACAATCGTTGCCAAATCGAGCCACACGTTCATTAATCCTGTGATAACAAAATTCTTTGTTTGCTCTACGTCATGAATAACACGGGAAATAATTTCTCCCACTTTACGATTAGAATAAAAACGTAAGCTTAGCTTTTGTATATGCGTGAAGAGATGGTCGCGAATATCAAATAGAATATGATTTCCAATCCACTGAGCAAAATATTGACGGTAATATTCTATCGGTGGGCGTAATACGATGAAAAGTACGGCCATTCCGCCCAGAATCCAGTATAGCTGTTTGTATTGATCATCCCTTGCCATCGTTTCATTTAGTAAGATATCATCAATGATGTACATCATGGCTAGAGGAAACAAAAGTGGGATACCGAATTTTAAGATGCCAATTAAAATGGTAATGCCAATTTGCTTTTTGTATGGTTTTACAAAAAACATATAACGTTTAATCGTATTCAAGTTAATCCTCTTTTCTCAGGAAAAAAGTAAGCCTGTTTTCACAAGCTCACCTTTACCGATATTGCAAGTACCGTTCATACCAATTTTCAACAAATTGAGGTGCAAACGGACCCTTTCGTTGATGAATCCAAGAAATTAATTCATCTACACTCCGTCTCAAGATGGCGTCAAGTTCGGGAGGATAATGCATTAATTTGCTATGCAGTTCATACTCATCTTCATCAAGCAGCTTCATCGTCATATCAGGATATACTTTAATATCCAAGTCATAATCAATATATTTAAGCGCTTCTTCATCCCATGTAAAGGGTGTTCCAATATTGCAGTAGTAATAAATCCCATCTGCACGAATCATACCAATTGTATTAAACCATTGATCCGCATCAAAATAACAAATCGCTGGTTCACGTGTACGCCAATGCCGACCGTCAGATTCTCGTACAATGATTCGGTCATTGCCTGCAATTACTACTTTAGAAGACCCTTTTAAAATCGTCGTGTCTTCCCATATTCGATGAAGCGTACCATTATGTTTATAACTTTGTATTTGGATGGTGCTGCCTTCCTTAGGAAAGCTCATACTTTTCTCCCTTCGGTATTATTTTTACCAAATTGTTTACTATCCAACTCTACTCTACATTTATATTATACAATGTTCATACTTTATTTAAAACGTAAACACTCTATAACGCAAATATAGAAGGAATGTGACATAAAAAAACACCTTTCTTCCGAATGGAAAAAGGTGTTCTTTCCCAACAATTACTGTTGGTTTTTCTTAGAAGCAGACTGAGCGTTTTGCTCTTTCACTTCTTGTACATCTGTTTCACTTGCGAATTCAGCGTTGTACCCTTGTTCAGAAGCTTGGTTTTGCTTCTTCACTTGGTTTTTGTTTGTTTTAGATGCTTTGTTGTTCATGGTTATCACCTCCACGCTATTTAACTTCTCCCGAGGAGGTGATTTCTATACAAAAATTTTTAGGCTAAGCTAAAAGTGAGATGCCGCCGTCTACAATGATCGTTTGACCACAAATCATACTGGAATCGTCTGAAAGTAAGAACATTACTGCTTTTGCTAAATCGTCTGCTTCAACCATTCTTCCTGCGGGTGTTCGCTCAGCAGCATCTTTTAGCAATTCCTCTCTATTTGGAAAATGAGTCAATGCATCTGTATCCACAGCACCACCAGAAACAGCATTCACAACAATGCCTTTTGGAGCGAGCTCGACAGCCAAATAGCGTGTTAATGATTCAACGGCCGCTTTTGATACACCTACCGTTGTATAATTTTCTAAATAGCGAATAGAGCCAAGTGAGCTTAAACTAACAATCTTTCCTCCCCCTGTTACTTCCATCCGTTTTGCTGCTTCTTGCGCGCAAAAAAGAAGGGCTTTCGCATTAATGTCCATTGTCCAGTTCCAATGGCTCTCTTCAAGCTCCATTAAAGGACGTAGAACGCCAGACGCTGCATTATTAACAAAAACATCTAAACGTCCGAAATGCTCATCAATTTCCGCGAACATTTCTTTTATTTTATCTTGCTTTCCAACATTCGCTTTTATTGTTAACACGTCTACACCTAAAGCACGAATTTCTTCGGCTGTTTCTTCTGCTTGAGAACGACTTCTCGCAAAATTAATGACAATATTATAGCCTTGCTGGGCAAGTTTAATGGCAATCTTTTTACCAATACCACGACTGCTTCCAGTAACTAATGCAACTTTTCTTTCCATATGAAATCCTCCAATTATTTACTGTCTATTCGCCTCATTATAACGTATAGCCACGGTTTATAACAGACAATCTAATAACAATAGGAGGGATAAGCCATGTATGTAGGACGAGATTTATCTGAATTAGAGATGGTGAAACCAGCAGATTGGACTGATAAAGAATTAGCTTTCTTTCATCACGGGATGCAACAAATGACTGCTTATTTAAATGTACAAGGAAATTCAAAGCATAAAGCCATTATTGAAGAAATTGAAAAGCGTGGTGGACTTCATCATCAAGCAACTTGGACAAGCGGAACAGAAGTTCATTATGATTAAGGAGAGAAACGATGGATAAAAGTAAACAGCTTTACTACGTTAATTTAAATCCAATTAGTATGGACAACATTAGCTTAACAAAAGTAGATGATGGACAATTAATTGAATATGAAATTTCCGCTACGGAAGCGGAAAAGGAAGAGTTTGAACGACTCATCCGTGAAGTTCATAAGCACGATGTTGAATTGGGAAATCTCTTTAGCTTTAAGCATTTTGATGATTTAACAGCTGATGCTGATAAAGACGAATATCAAACTGGTATGAATGATATATACGATCGACTCTATACATTAGGAACAGAAGAAACAAAACAGAAAATTTCCGAAATACACCTTCAAAACGAAGACGACACGACACCAGGTTTATAAGTACAGAAACAGGGCTTTATCGTTTAAGGTCATGGAGTAAACCTTATCGGTTATAGCCCTGTTTCTGTATGGAAAGAATAAGCTCATCCGAATATTCTTAGCACTTTGAAGCTCATTTAGCTAGTTTACGCATCTACATATTCATTTTTGACTGTCCACCATCAACTTGTAAACTCGATCCAGTTACCCAGTTAGCTTTTGGGGAAGCCAAGAATACGACGACATCCGCAATTTCTTCTGGCTTGCCAAAACGCCCTGCAGGGATGTTTGTTTGCACAAACTGGTTTATTTTCTCAGGATTTTCATCGAGACGCTTCTGCCAGTTACCAGTGGGGTGTAAAATACTTCCTGGCGCCACGCTATTAACGCGAATGCCTTCATGCATCACTTCATCAGCTAACGCTTTCGTAAAACTAATTAACGCTGCTTTTGCATTATTATACGTTGCTTTCCCACCTGATTCACGACCAAAAATAGAACTGACATGAAGAATAGCCCCTTCTTTATTTGCTTTCATTCCCGGCAAAACGAGCTTTGAAAAATGGACTGCAGAAAAATAATTCAATTCAAACGCCTGATGGAATTCATCCATCGTTGTTTTTTCAATTTCCGCCCCATTACTTCCGCCTGCGTTATTAATTAAAATATCAATCGGACCAATACGTGCTGTCACCTCTTGAAAAATTCGCTCTCGTTCTTCAAATTTGGTCACATCCCCTAAAATTACGGGAATGTCAGTCGTAAACGCTTCCCCTTCTCCTCTTGCACATACAGCCACTTTACATCCTTCATCTGCAAATGCAAGCGCAATCGCTCTGCCTATCCCTTTCGTTCCACCTGTTACAAACACGGTTTTCCCTTTTAACTGTAGGTTCAAAGTAAATCCTCCTCTAGACAATAGCTTAATACTTTTTGTTGCGATACCGGAAACGCAAACCCTTCTAATTCTTCTTTCGATACTGCTTTCCAGTGTTCTGGAACAGCCAGTAAACTGACATCACCTACATAAAGATCAATTTCCCAAATAATATGGCTAAAAACATGTTTAACATGAAATGGTTGCTTTTGAACGTTCTCTGTTATTGAATACGTATGATGAAGAACCCCTTGTCTCTCTTCATCTGAAGATGCTTGTGGTAGCATAGGCAATTGCCATAAGCCGGCTAATAATCCTTCAGAAGGGCGTTTTTCGATATACACTTTCTTATCTTGGTTGACGAGAAGGAAAGCGTCTAAATGAATCGTCTTTGCTTTCTTTTTCTTACTTTTTATCGGTAATTCTTCTTGGATACCTAATGAGAATGCATCACATTGTTCCCTTACAGGACAAAGTAGACAGCCGGGTGACGTAGGTGTACAGACAAGTGCTCCTAGCTCCATTAACCCTTGATTAAAACTAGACGGATTGTTTTTGTCGATGGCTTCGTACAGAATGGCTTCGTGAACTTTTCTCGTGCTCGGCTTAGCAATGTCTTCTGTTAGATGAAAGACTCGAGACAACACCCGCATTACATTCCCGTCTACAGCAGGTTCTGGCAACCCATACGCAATACTTAAAATCGCTCCAGCTGTATATGGACCTACACCTTTTAATGATTCCATTTCTTTTCTGCTTTTTGGTACTTGCCCTCCGTAGTGCTCTACAACTTCACGAACACCTTTTTGCAAATTTCGAACACGGGAATAGTAGCCTAACCCTTCCCAAACTTTTAAAATGGCGTCTTCGTCCGCATACGCTAAATCTTCCATTTCTGGAAATAAGCGCATAAACCGTTCGTAATAAGGAATAACTGTATCAACCCTTGTTTGTTGAAGCATGACTTCAGAAACCCAAATTTGATAAGGTTCTTGATTTTTTCTCCACGGGAGGTCTCGTTTATGTTGTTCATACCAATGGACTAAATTGGTTTGAAACGACTCTATTTTATGTTGATCAAGGTTTTTCAAACAATCACCTACCATCTTGACTTGTCGCATCAATACATTCATCATGAAAGAATGCTTAGTTTACTTCACGACGGGTATAACTATAGCATAAGTTAAAAAAATGCGTAACAATTGTAGCGCTTGATAACGTACGAATGTTTCACAAATTAAAGGAGGATGTTATAGAGAATGGATACATCCACACATATTGTTATGGGTGTGGGGCTGGCTGGACTTGCGACGTTAGATCCAAATGTCTCAGCATCTCCTTATATGGCGACAGCCGTATTAGCTACAACTTTAGTAGCCTCAAATGCTCCAGATTTCGATACAATCCTTAAATTACGAAATAATGCCGTTTATATTCGGCACCACCGAGGCATTACCCATTCGTTACCGGCATTATTTCTTTGGCCGTTTATCGTCTCAGGTGGACTGATGCTCTTTTTTCAAGACGCCTATTGGCCAACATTACTTTTATGGGCAGCTATTTCTGTTTTCTTACATGTGTTTGTCGATATTTTTAACGCATATGGGACACAAGCATTGCGCCCGATTAGCAACAGGTGGATTGCACTCGGTGTCATTAATATTTTTGACCCTGTTATTTTCGGCTCTCATGTTTTTGGGATTATGCTTTGGATTCTTGGTCTACCTCCAGGTCCAGCGTTTATTGGGATTTATTTGTTTCTTATTTGTTACTATGTTTGGCGCTATAAACAAAAACAAAAGGTGGTTCGCCAAGCACGACAAATACACCCAAATGCTTCCCACATTTTTGTATCTCCAACGATTCGTTGGAACAAATGGCATTTAGTCATACGTACACCTGACATGTTGTACGTTGCACAATCAAAAGATCGTGTTATTCATTTCTTTGAAAGCTATACGTTTGATCCGATTCCAAACGATTCAGTTATGCAGGCGGCACGTTCGGATAAGAATCTAGCCGCATTCCTTTCTTTTTCACCAACATATCGTTGGGAGATGGAAGCAACTGATGACAATGGCTATGAAGTCCGTTTTGTAGACCTACGCTATCGCAGCAACGGATACTATCCATTTGTTGCGATTGTGAAGATGGATGAACAGCTAAACGTTATTACTTCCTATACAGGATGGGTTTATAGTGAAGAAACATTAAGAAAGAAGTTAAAAATTATTACGTAGCCTGGTTATAATTCCCTCCAATAATTAGTTCCTCATCCGGTCATATTAACGGTAAGCCGATAAGGCGGAGGGGGTTTCACGAGTGCGAAATAAAGCGAAAAACTTTCCGAATCCGATTTCGTTTAATGGTAATAAAGCCGATAACGCCGATGCAGCCGCATCCAAGCGTCCGGATGGATCTATTAATGATCGTCCAAAAGAACGAATGAGTTCGTCCAACCACTTTAAAACGTTTTAATACTGGGAGGAATGATTCATGGGTAAGGAAAATAGTAAATCGCGTTTTAACAGTTTGTACCAAGATCCGTTCATGTCACCGCGTGCCAATTCAAAGCACGCCTTCCACCAAGTGAATGGTGAAACCCAGCAAAGTCAACACAATATCGTGCTTGAAGCGCAGATGCGAAAACGTACCTAGCGCTAAAAAAGAGGCTTTCGAAAAGAAAGCCTCTTTTTTATTTATCCGTTATTTTATCAGCTAATAACGAGATTGGGACGCCCGCAAGCTCTCTTTCACCTGTTCGGTACCCCCAAGCAAAACGGCCATTCATATAGGACACCTCGAATATTGTAACCCCATCAGTCATTCGATACGCTTGTCCAGGTTCAATGGAATCGGGGTCTACTAAATACGACTGCGCAATCGTCTTTCTTCTTTCATAAACGGCAAATTCATTACTATTGCCTAACTGCTCAGCTTTTTTAGCTTTCTCGTTTAACATTGCAATCTCTAGCTTCAGCTCATATTCATCCATGTCACTAAATCGCTTTTCCATTTACTCAGACATTCCTCTCATTTGTTCATCTACGTACGCTTTACAATCGTCAAACGAAAAACCTTTTCGATATAACGCTTGAATCATTTTCTGTTTTAACTCGAAAGGTTCAGTATATCTTTTTTTATAAGTCCGAAACAATTTGTCCCCTTGATACGCTAATGCCTGCTTTTCTTCGTTGTTGTTCATCTCATCTGTAAACGTACGCATTAGACGGCTTATCGCCTCATAACGAAAGCCTTTTGCCATAAGTTGCGTTTGCCATTTCTTAAGTTGCTGCTGTTTAGAATCTTTAACGATGCCTGATTTTCGATCTTGCTTGTCCTTCCATTTTTCCAAACGGTTGACTTCCCAGTTAACATCATACTCACTCAAAGCACATTCTATATGCTTTTCAGCAACACCCTTTTCCAAAAGCTGCTGCTTTAATTTAGTTGGTCCAATAAAACTTTGATTTACTTTTGAGCGCACGAAAGCGTGCGCAAACGCTAAATCATCGATTAATCCTTCCGCATTTAACCGTTGAATGGCTTGTGCGATATGACTTTCTTCGCGCTCTTTCTTTACTAAATACTCTTTAATTTCTTTCTCGGAACGCATTCGAAATGATAAATAATGAATAGCCAAATGAAACGTCTTCTTTGCCTCATCCGCTTCGGCAATTTCTTTCATGGCGTCTTCATCAAGCTCCATCCCTTTACGTAAGTTGTATTTAATTAGAATATCTTCATCCACACTAAACGAATAACGCTCAATTTGACGGTCAAGTACAAAAATATTGTAACGCTGTTTAGCCTTTTTTTGCATCGTGATCTTTGATATGATTGGCAACAACCTCGCTCCTTTCTTTACTAGTCATTCCTTAACGTGTTATTCGTTACGGTAAAGGGTATAACAAGAACAAACGATGATAAAGGAGCTCAGGACATGAATATTGCTATTACTGGAGGTACGGGATTAGTAGGTCAAAAATTAACAAACTATTTAGTCGAGCAAGGACATACCGTCACCATTTTAACGCGAAATGCAGCAAATAAGCAAAGCAAAGAACACATCTCCTATGTAGAATGGCTTCAACCAGATGCCACTCCTGCTGAGCATTTAGAAGGCACAGACGCATTTATTAATTTGGCTGGAGAATCCATTATGGGGAGGTGGACAGCATTAAAAAAAGAACGCATCCTCTCAAGTCGACTAGAAGCAACGACCGAATTGATTTCCATTATAAAACAACTGAAAAAAAAGCCAACCGTTTTCGTAAATGGTTCAGCTATGGGCTACTATGGCTATTCTGATACACAGCAATTTACAGAAGAGGATAAACCAGCGAACACACCATTCCTCGGTGAAGTTACACAAAAATGGGAGAACGCCGCATCTTTAGCCTCAGAACTTGGAATTCGAACAGTGTACGTGCGAATTGGCATAGTTTTAGACACAAAAGGAGGCGCACTTCCGAAGATGCTTCTTCCTTACAAATTCTTTGTTGGCGGTAAAGTGGGCTCAGGGAAGCAATGGATGTCTTGGATACACATAAACGATTTAATTCGCTTGTTTTTATTTGCCATAGAGGAAGAAGCAATCTCTGGCCCTTTAAATGCCACTGCGCCTCACCCTGTTCGTATGAATCAACTAAACCGAACCATTGCTAACGTGATGAGTCGTCCACATTGGATGCCTGCACCATCTTTCGCTATAAAAACCGCCCTCGGTGAAATGAGTACGCTCATCCTCGACGGAGCTTACATCTTTCCTCGTAAAGCCATTCAACACGGTTTTACATTTGACTACAATGAACCGGTAGCCGCACTTAAACAATTGTTAAACTAACGATAAAACGCATGGTTTCAGATACAACTGATACCATGCGATTTTTTAATGAAGCAGCACTTTCTCGAACTTGATACTCTGTTCCTCAATACCAAGCTTCTTTAAAAACTGCTCTGCTTGCCTTAACGTATCAAGCGGATATTGTGTTTGACAAAGCTGCGTTGCTCTCCGAAGACTCTCCTGAAACTGCTTGTTTAATGCCAAGTCCCGCTTCACATTATAAATCGCTTTTAAAACCTTTTCATCTCGCTCAAAGCTAACAAATCCCTCTGTTTGATTGTAATACACAATAAGAGGTACATGGGTATGGGGATGAATAATATGTGTCTTGTATAACTGCATAACTCCTCACACTCCGTGGACGTTTTTCTTTTATCTTATGTAACGATTGTACCACGGTTAAAACAAATGCCTAGTTCAAATAAATATTGTTCCCACTGCACTACTACCATGTTACAACTGAAAAAGATTCCTACTCTTTATTTTTCTTGCTACACTGTAAGCATATATTGTTTTAGGAAAGGACTACAGAATGAACACAAAACGTACGATCATGCTTTTACTGCTTGCACTTGGACCAATCCTCACTATGCTTTCTGTAACAATTGAGCTAGAGTGGCTTGCCCGTAGCGTAAGAGTAATCGGGGGAATTCTGTTTATGAACACCATCATTTTTTACCGAGAAATAAGAGCGTCCCTCCACAAAACTCTTGCAAAACGAAAAAAGACTCTCTAAGGAGTCTTTGTATCATAAACGAAATGTAGTTTCTTTATCTATATGTTTAAAATGGTTTTACAGTCCTATTAAGATCCGCCGGGTTGCGTCGGTCCGCCTTTTATTTCAACTAACTCAGGTATAGTACCAGTTGTCAGTTGAGCAAAGGGCGAACTTAGTAAAAATAACATCACAACGATGATACTTATCATTACCTTTTTTATACGCCAACACCTCTTTAAATTATACTATCTAGCTTTGTTGTGAAGAACGTTGCAAAGTAATTGTTACCACTTTGCTTCATTTCGCCGTAACCTTCAAACACTTGATGTACATTTTTTGTACATAAACCTAAATAGAGCTTACCAAAAGGACTTAGTTGACTTTGATTCTTAAGCAACCGTATTGCTTTATTCACCTCCCCTCGAACGTAGTGTTGATGTGCCACTTCTTCTTCATCTCCACAACTTAAACAACGGTCATGGATAACATTGTGTATACTTAAGACAAACGCAATATCTTGCTCCATTTCTTCGTGTTTCTTTGAATTTGCTTTTTTATAACAAGCTTGAGCCATCTCCAAATAACGTATAGCCAAATCGACGGAATGGCCCTGATAGGCGTGTCCAAGTAAGTGATTTGCACTAGCTACAATGAAATCAGAAGCTAGAGGACTTTTAAGAATGTTATTGGCATTTTGTATCGCATCTTGAATATCGATGCGGTTATATAAACTATCATAAGCTCGCTGTAAATCGTATTTAAGTAACAACGAATCTTTCAAGAACCCTTCTCGTAACACATGTACTTTCCGATCCGTTCTTGCCAGAAAGTTGTTCATATCATAGAAATTTTGTTTAAATGTTAACGTGGATTCAATTAATTCCAGCTTTAAAAGCGCTTCTGGAATAGTCACTTTCCCAAATAAGCTTCGACATCTTTCCCACGCCATTTCTGAAGTCAGTAAATCTTTATCCCGCTCAAACCGGTATATCTCTATCCATTCTTTCACTTCGCCTTTATGATCTTGATGAACAGATAACAAATCATCAAGCAAGTCTCTTCTGTTAAAATTCGAAGCATATTCAAGCGAACTCAAAATACCAATTGGCTTTGTCAGCGTCCGACAGTAATCATCCATCACATCTAAGTAATCTTCTTTTTCAATATAGCGAATAATAGCAAAGGAATTAGAAAATTGCAGATCTTTTTGACCTTTCTTATCCAAAAACATAGAAATAAGCGGCTTCGATATTCCTGTTGCTTTTGAGATGTCTACTTGCTTATTCCCTTCTATACTTAAATAATTTCTAACAAGTTGATATAGATAATCAGACAAGAAAGACCCTCCTCTTCACTACGATGATGTACGATGTGATTATTGTTTATTATAAAGCAACAATAAAAATATTGCTGTCGAAAAATAAAAGAATTTCTTCTTTTTTAGCGTTTTTCCTAATATTTTCTTGAAACGTACAAGTTTTCTTTGATTAATCATTCGCTTATTCCAAGAACCACAACATACTTAGGCATGTGAACTATTTGGATCTTTGATCACATCCATCTAATTCCGGACAAAAAAATAAACCCTTAATGGTACTACACCCCAAATGCTAGCTTGGCACTCTAACTATTTAGGGGCAATACCAATAAGGGTTCTTTTTAACGTAAAAGCTCAAGTTTCTTTTTATGAAATTCTTCCTCTGTAATGATTCCATCATCAAGTAATTCTTTAAATTTTTTAATTTCATCTGCTACTGAAAAAGCTGTTTCAGTAAGGGGTTTTTGATTACTCTCCCGATCACAAATAACCTGAAACGTCGATAGACATTCTTGAGCTTCTTCAAATAAAGACCGATACACCAATTCATCTCTTTTTGACTTAGCATTTTTCAAAAAATGTATGTAAACGACTGGATCGTTTATATCATTCATCGTTACTTTAATTTGTAAACTATTACACACACCCCGGGTTCTACGCTTGCCAGTTAAACCTCCAGCCATTGTTCCGGTATGACTAAAATACCCTCCATTAATAGGCGCTCTCCCTTGGCCACCGCTTGCAATCGTTTCGCCATCATCCAGTAATTCAAAGTCGAGTATGTCCTCGTACCGATAAACGATTGAACGATTTCTTCTTCCGAGTATTTCTGACAATACCAACCATTTTTTTTGATGATCATCAAATTCTACTAGTGTTCCAATTTTCTTTGTCGCCTTAAAATGATCCAATTCTGCTGAGTTATTGCTAGTTTTCGCTATTGCTTCTCTAATTTCATCGGCGGTCGCTTTCGCAATAAATTTCTTTAAACTAGAACCAGCCTTTTTATAACAAGTAGGACAAACCCATTCTTTGTTAGCAATTCTATACCGATGTAACCCTGCTTCACCATCGCAGACCGCACATATTGCTTTTAGATCAAAAAAACCCATCCCTCATCACCCTTCCGTTTACACTACACCGATATTATATATAAGATGATTTAGACAATACAATAGAAATAGGTAAATTTATCTATTATAAGAGTGAATAAGCATTAAAAACTCCTTAGTGCAACTAAGGAGTCAATATGCTAGGCGTTAATCCAAGATGTCCATGTTCCACCAGTCTTTCTACGTTTTCTTAATCCAATGGAAGATTGTACAAATGGTGTAGCTATTTGCAAAGCATCATTATTTAACTGATAGTGATCAATCATCCAAGCTGTTTGTCCGGCAGGAACATTCGTAGCGTCAGTTTGTCTGATCCAGTAGCGACCGTTCTCGCTTATTGCATTTGCATCTGTTACAGCTTTGGATTGACTATGGAACGTGCCTAGTGTCCCTTTTAAAGATGAGATCGTACCATCTGGTTGAACTCTAAAGACTGTTCGATCATTTTGATAATCGTACAAAGACATAAATTCTTCTCGTAAATTTAATTTCACTTTGCGCTTGTTACCCTCCCACACTTCAATTCCTTGGGTTTTATAACCCTCCTCTCCTCGAAGTTGTATAAAGCCCCTGTTGTATTCATCAATTCGCTGTACCATAGATTCTACTTCTTGAAGGCGTTTAGAGATTCTGCCAACGTCAGATCCCAACGAGTAAAGATCTTGAGCCGAAACACCGTTCACTGGTTTTTGAATGTAGAAGAAATCAGGTACTTTTCTTTCAGTCATGCCATTATTATCGATTGAACGATTAACCATGGCACCTCTCACTACAGTTTGAGCACTTCCACCGCCATCCAGTGTAAAAGCAAAAGCAACCTCCTCTTGCAACATGATTTCTGCTGACTCATGGGAAGTGAAGCCCCTATCAAAATTCGTACGACCATCTACAGTCAAAATGACAATATCTCCAGTAATCTTTTGACCAAAAATTTGTGCGGGCTGAGGATTTTGATTATGCTCATAGTCATCATAAACAGTCTGCGGAAGTTTAGCACCATTTTCTATTAAAGGGATAAACCCAGTGACTGCATTCGTATAACCCTCATTAATAATTGTGGTTGCTGTAGTCTGAGGTCGAAATACTTTAAATTGATTGTTATCATTAAACGCAAGGATGTATCTAGCTTTATCTGTTCTTCTATCGGATAGAATCCTCCGATTAACAATATTGACTCCCGATAAAGTCATTTGAGTAGGGTGAAAAATACCTGCATTTATTGTAACTGTATTTGAGTTACGTTGTGCAAATGACCTTGCAGTTTCACCTGTTTGTGCGTTATTAGCTAACCCATGTTTAAGAGTGCCCCCTTCTGAAACTTCGATTACAGTTACATAGTAAGTAGTACCATTCTTTCTTCCTTCTCTAGTTGTAACACCACTATAAAAAGCTGAATCTTCAAGCATGTTCACACTATTACTATTTTCGTTTGTCATCTGACACTCCTCCATTTTGACCATTGAGAGAACTACGTTGAAATCGCAACACTTACTGAGTCTGCTTTCCATTACAAGTAGCATCTATATCTCTTCGTATTTATATTGGTTCAATACACAAAGAGACCAGAAGCAAGATTTATCAAAGGTCGTTAATCATTTTTTTAGTTCGTGTATAGATAGTTGAGTTGGTCTCTTTCAACTGGTCTTCTTCACACAATGTAGTAAACTGAAATCCATTTATGATAATTGGAATAACAAAATCAGGGTTTAATACACAAAAAGAGAACCACCTAGTAGGAAGCTCTCTTCAGTACATCAAATTTATTTTTTCTTAATCTCATTTTTTTATCAGAAAGACCTAGGAAAATAAGTGTACTCATAGTAACAACGTAGAAAAATCAATACAATTACCCCGCGTAGATGATTGCACCTAAAGTATAGTTATGAATAATTGGTATGTTACTTCTTATTATGAGAATGACATTCTATACAGCTATATACAATTAAGAAGTTACTAATGAAACAATAAATGAAGTGCTTTACCCTCTTCTAGTTCTTTTAAAATGCACTCCACACAGTCTTACCATATGGTATCATCAATCTTGCGAGGAATAATTTCATAGGACTAAGCTCCAAAACCGTAACTTTATGACACCTCCGTTTTAGCTAAACCTTTTACTCAAATACTTATTTAATTTTCAATACTTGTGTTTTTGCCACAATGTCGTACAGGGATTGTCTTTTTTTTGTAAAAATGGCTGACAATATATACGAAAACATAAGTGCGTAAATGAGCCCGCCAACCAAATAATAGCTAAATGGGACTTCATTATTACCTATATAAACAAGACGATACACAAGAAAATGTGACAATTCCCAAGGCAAAAATTTTAACATCGTTCGAAAAGTTAAATGAAAAATTGATAGTTCTTGCCCATTGTATCCCACAACTCGTATACCGACTTTCCTTTTTCCAAAAGATTGTTTACCAATTGAAGAGTCGCTAATAATGAAATAAAGTGAAACAGGGAATGTGACCATGATAAATCCTGCAAATTGCGCTACAATCAACGAGCCTGTAAAAAATTCTTGTAGAGATGGAAATATTAGTACATTGACTATAAATAGAATAAGTAAATAAATGAGAATAAGTAGATAATCAATCATAAAAGCTTTAAATCGCAGAAAAAACGAAGCATTCATCAACACATCCCCTTTTACCTTTAATGTATAAGCACTTTTATAAAATTATAGCTTATATTCACACCAATAATCTTTTTATTTTCAAAATCATGTGCGTTTCATCATTACTTGATCTCGTAGTGTTGTTTACCGTGCTTTTGATTCCACATAAGTAACGGGCATAATACTCACAATATAACTTCGTCTTCATCTCTGTCTTGTATATCTTCTAAGTAACTGCTCATTTAGACAATTTTTTATAGGATCCCTCTTTCTCTTGTTTATTCTCCTAAAATTATGTTTACCTATAAAGATGTAAGGGTATGTAAACTGTTTACGCTCTGTTCAAAGTTGCTCGTAAATATGAGACAATGTCTTTACGGCTTTTTTCTAAGCCGCAAAGGAGAATGCCGATGTACAGAGTTGTTCGGTACGTTAACGGGATTACAGAAACCTCAGTGGATTCAGAACGCAACGAGAAAACCTTTACTGATTTAGCTTCTGCGCAACTTGAAGTTAAAAAGTTGAATTTAGATCTTATTCTATTAGACGGTGATGTCTGGAGAATACAGAATATATAAGCAGGCTCAAGCCTGCTTATTTTTTGTTTTAAGCTGCAGGGCACACCGCATCAGTGATTCAAAGTCTTATAAAGCTGTATACTCCACTTACGATAAAATATAGGGGAAATAACCACATTATGCCTAACATTATCCGATTATCGTTTTTGTGGTTTCGCTTATACGCATAGATAATTGTTGTTATAAACAATCCGGCAAGAAAAAAATCCGAAATGATTAAATAAATAGCATTAGCTTCTCCTTTACTTAGGGAATAAACAAGGCTTATGATCGTTGCTACAAAAAACACAACGCTCATACTAATTATTGCAAGCTTCATATTCTTCATGAGACCCTCCCTCGTGTTACTCCATTACCCTATCACGGAATTAAAAAACAGTAATAGAAAGCGTATACGGTCCTTTTTAGTTTGACCTTACGTGTTCACGTCCGTTCATTCGTTCGCTTAAAGCCCTCAAAAGTTCTTATATGAAAAAAATTCTTAGTTTTAGCACTCCTTACAAGAGGTATGGTTTTCTATAAATTATTTTAGGAGGATTAAAAATGTTCGCTAATAAGTGTTTCAGGAATGCCCTAGCAGTAGGTTTTGCAGTAGCCATTTTTTTAATGATTGTCTCACGACTTAATACACAATCAGTCCTCGGAATTATTGTTATTTCAACAGTCGTTTATTTCATCTGTTATGTTACGTCACGTGAAAAAAACAGAACTGTATTTGATAAAGAATAAAGTCCTAAAGGGGTAGGGTGAACCTACTCCCTTTGACCACTTCGTAATTGTCTTATCCTGGTACTTAATCTTTTTACGACCTCCCTCAAGGGTACTGGATTGAACATCATTTATTGGAGGTTCTTATGATTATAAAAATCCCTTGCTAGATGCGCTTATTGTTTTCCTACTATCTTTTGTCTTTACATACTTACTCAGCTTTCTCATTCGCTTCGGCGACCATCCATTCATAGAGAACTGGTTAACTCATTTTGTTATTGCGACTGGATTAACGATTGGTCTATGTGTTTTTCCTTTCATTTTCAAGAAAAGAAAAACATAGGAGGTATTCCCATGTATCATTTTAACAAATGGTTTGACTCTCTTATAGTAGCTCTCGTGTGCGGTAGTGTTTACTTAATATTGAGCATAATTCATGATGACCAAGTAAAATGGCTGAATGCCTTAATACTTGCCTCTTCTCTATTTTTGACATGGACAGTAATCATTCCTCACCTTCGTAAAGAAAGAAGTAAAACCAATACCAAAAAGTAAGAAAAGATTTACCATGGAGACACTAATGACAAGAAATTCTTCTATTGCAAAATCTCACGTTACCAAAGATCTTCACGGAAAAACTCATTATCGCCAAAATGTGATCATTGCCACCCAAACGAGAAAAAACCCTGTATTTACAGGGTTAGCTCGGTTACACTTTCAACTTGCGCCGTCCATGGGAACATGTCGACAGGTTGAATGTTTTTGATTTTATAGCCTTTTTTCATCAGTTGTTCAATGTCTTTTGCAAGGGTGGATGGGTTGCACGATACGTAAACCACTCGTTTTGGTTTTGCTTTTACAATTGATTGAAGAAGCTTCCCATCACATCCGCTTCGAGGAGGATCTACAATCACAACATCCGGTTTGAAGCCTTCCTTTAACCAGACCGGCATCCATTTTTCGGCTGTTCCTACTTCATAGGATGCACGAATCCCGTGTTGCTTAGCATTTTTTCGTGCGTCAGCAATCGCTTCTTTCGTCGTGTCCATCCCTCGTACTTCTTTAGCGTTCTTACCTACCCACTGTCCAATTGTTCCAACACCACAGTAGGCGTCGATTACGTTTTCTTTTCCAGTTAGTTTCGCTGCTTTCTTTGCTTCGTTATAGAGCTTTACCGTTTGGGCTGGATTAAGCTGAAAGAATGCGCGTGCAGATAAATCAAAAGCAAACTCACCTAGTCGTTCGTTAATCGTTTCTTCCCCATCTAAATGATGAGTATTTTCGCCAAAGATAAGTGAAGTCCGCTCATGATTAATATTCTGCATAAATGATGTGACTTGCGGTAATTTCTTTCGTACTTTCTCAATAAGTAACTC
This sequence comes from Shouchella hunanensis, assembly GCF_028735875.1. Classification (GTDB taxonomy): domain Bacteria; phylum Bacillota; class Bacilli; order Bacillales; family Bacillaceae_D; genus Shouchella; species Shouchella hunanensis. The sequence continues at coordinate 2,848,263 of NZ_CP117834.1, read as the reverse complement.
TTTTTTCGCAAACTCTTTTGTCCGGGTTACAAGCACTAGTTGTACTTGCCCCGATTCAAACCCAACTCGCGTGACGATGGTTCTTACTTGTCCATTATGTTTTTTCTCGTCATAAATCGGAATCGATAAGTCTTGTAAAATTGTTTTCACTACTTGCGTCACTGCATTAAGCTCTTTATGCTGGACAAGACATTCCGATAAATCAATGAGTTCATGAGTCCCTTCTTTATACAAGCCTGCCGCAACTGTGCCATTCGTCTTCCGCGTTTGTAATTGGCTTTTGTTGCGGTAAAACCATGGATTGTCCATACCAATCGTATCGTTTAAAGGGAGTTTTTCTTCGCTTAGCTTCGTATAGCGATAAAAAGCTTGTGCCACAATGTCTTTTTTCCCGCGTAACGTTGCGGCGTAATCCATATGCTGAAGCTGACATCCACCACACTCATTGTATATTGGACATGGCGGGGCTTGGCGTTCTTGTGACGTTTTTCGTAGCTTCCGAATTTTCGCCTCAGTAAACCGTTGGCTTGCTTTCGTTACTTCTACAACGACCTCTTCACCCGGTAACGCTCCTTTAACGAACACGACTTTCTTTTTGAAATAGCCTACACCTTCACCATTAATACCTAAGCGTTTAATTGTAAGTGGAAACCGTTGACCTTTTGTTAGTTGAATACTACTTTGTTCCTTGTCATTCATAAAAATTTAATTTTTTCCTCCTAATTAAAACCCTAATGTATTGGGGTTTTCTTTTACATAGTATAACAAATTTTTCTACCCTTCCTAAACTTTCTAATTCATCTTATGAAAACTTCTGATAAAATGGAGAAGTAATTGTGTTCGGAGGTGGTGATAAGTTGTCTATTCCTACGGATATAGCTTCTCTAAAAATTATGGCTCACGTTTACAAAAAACAAGACACAGATTATGTATTTGAAAAAACAGTTGAAAGCTTAGTTGAGACAGTACCTTATATTGACTGGGTCGGCATCTATATGTATGAAGATTTAAACCATACACTTGTTGCCGCTTCTTGCTTTAGCAATGATTTACGATGGGAATGTAATGGTGAATTAAAGTTCCCTGTAAAAAACGCTGCTAGCACAGAAATTGGGATGATGATTGTACGGACAAAAGAATCAATTGCATTTGATGTAACCGATCTGTCTACTTTGGAAACGATCGCAAGTGCCATTGCTTACGATAGTCAAATGAATTAAAAAGGAGCCGCAGATGCAGCTCCTTTTTATTTATGGTAGTGGTTGATCCAACGCTAAGTCATCTAAACTTTTAAATGTATAGCCCTGTTCTTCACAAGCATCAATAATATCGCCTAAGGCGGCTGCATTATCTGGTGAAACCGAATGAATGAGCATAACAGCACCTGGGTGTATTCGCTTCATCACTTGTTCAAATGCATACTCTTTTCCTCTTTGTTTATCGACTTCCCAGTCCTTATAAGCTAGAGACCAGAATACATTTGTATAGCCTAATTCTTTTGACAACATAAGTGTACGTTCACTAAATTCCCCTCTAGGCGCTCTCAAATACCGCATTTGCTCTTCCCCAGTAATGGTTGTAAACATGTCTTTAACAGAATCTAACTCATCTTTGAGCTTGCTGTCGTTTACTGCTGGCAAGCTTGGATGGTGGAAGGAGTGGTTTCCAACAATATGGCCTTCATCCACCATACGTTTGACTAATGGCTCCGCTGTTTTTAAATAGTGCCCTGTCACAAAAAAAGCACCTGGAACGTTCTTTTCTTTTAATACATCTAGAACCGTTTCCGTATAGCCATTCTCATAACCGTTATCAAACGTTAAATAGAGTGCTTTTTCATTTGTATTTCCGATATAATAACTGTCCGATTGCTTTAATAACGCTTTATACTTTTCCTCTGTATCAGCTGGTGTATGAGTAGGCGCAGGCTTATAACTCCAGTTAAATTTCGTATTATCGAAAGCGTAAGCCGGCTTTACTGCAACTGCTATAAATGCAAAGAATATAAGACTAAAAACCAACCATCTTTTCATATCTTTCCTCCCGTTAAATTGTACTTGATGTTAGTATGAGGTTCACAGTAAAAAACTATTCGATTTACACATCTTTCGTTTTTTTTCGACTTGCATGTTCAGATACGCTATGGTTTGATTGAAATTGGTGTATGAATGAATATTGGAGGCACGTGCATGTTTAAATGGACAAATTTCTTTCGCGGCTTTGCAATGGGAGTTACTGAAACCGTTCCTGGCGTAAGCGCGAGTACAATCGCAATGTTAATGGGTATTTACGAACAATTACTTGGCTCATTAAGCGACATAACAAAAGGAAACATAAAGCGAGCACTAGGGTTTTTAATACCTTTAGGGATTGGAATGGTTTTTGCTTTACTGATTGCTGCAAAATTTATTAAATACTTACTCGCAGAGCACCCCATTCCAACAATGTTCTTATTTGTTGGCCTTGTAGTTGGTATTCTTCCATTTTTATGGCGCTCTGCGCATGCTGAAACGAACAAACGCTTTAAATCCTACCATTATGGATTCATTCTTGTTTCATTCACGCTAATGGCTCTTACTAGCCTTATCGGCGAGCCTGTGGAAACGGTGATTACCGACTTCAATGCTGGAACATACATTTATTTATTTTTTTCTGGTGTACTAGCAAGCATGGCGCTTGTTTTGCCTGGCATTAGTGGTGCATTAGTGTTAATGGTCCTTGGCGCTTATTACACGGCTATTTCTGCTCTTGATTCATTGCATTTGCCTGTGATTGCAGCGATTGGCTTAGGTGTGGTGTTCGGCGTACTATTTACAAGTAGAGTAATACGTTATTTCTTAAAAACCTACACACAAGCTACCTATTCCATTATGTTAGGTCTTGTAGCAGGATCCATTCTCGTTATTATGCCATCTTCATTACCTGATAGCTTTTTATATGGTCTTGTTACATTTTTTACGTTCTTAGCAGGCTTAGTAACAGCGCTCACTTTTGGACGAGCTGAACGCACCTAGTGCTAAACAACTAAATGTTTAGCACTTTTTTGAATTGTTAATTTTTTTAAATAAAGTGTTTGACGTTCTTCTATTCTTCCCATAAAATATAAGTACTTAATAACGAGAGCGGGGTGATTCGATGGTGGAGAGTACAAAGTAGATAGAAAAACGATACATGCGTGCAACTATCGTTTGGAACTTCTCGTTTGCTTCCCAATCGAGTCGGGCTTCCGCTATTCTTGCGAAACCATCTACTTCACATAAAACACATTGTCATTGTACGCACTACGTTTACACATTTGGTAAAGAATATGCGTTAGCCTGTTGTTCCAAACTAGGAAGCTCAACTAGCCTATTTTTTGAACACTACAGGAGGTGACTCCCTCTTTACGAGGGGAATATTTGGACATACAACAGGGACTTAGCCTTATCGCTGTGGCGATATTAATTGGATTAACCGCATTTTTTGTGGCATCAGAATTTGCAATCGTTAAAATTAGAAGTACGCAGCTTGAACCACATTTAGAAGCTGGAAAGAGATCAGCGAAGTACGCGAAAAGGGTAACGACGCATTTAGATGAATATTTATCCGCTTGCCAACTCGGGATTACGATTACAGCCCTTGGGATTGGGCGTTTAGCTGAACCAACGTTCGAGCAAATGCTTCATCCATTTTTTGAAGGGGTTGTACCGCCTGCAATGGTAACAACACTTGCTGTCGTTGTTTCGTTTAGCTTTGCAACGTTCTTACACGTTGTTATTGGTGAACTTGCCCCTAAGACGATCGCGATCCAACGAGCAGAACAGGTAACTCTTTTAATTGCCCGTCCACTCGTCTGGTTCTATCGCTTACTCTATCCTTTTATCTGGGTTTTAAACGGATCTGCTCGGATTTTAATCCGCCTTTTAGGCTTTAAACCAATGTCAGAGCATGAAGTAACCCATTCGGAAGAAGAGCTGCGCCTAATCATTTCTGATAGCTACAAAGGTGGGGAAATTAATCAGTCTGAGTTTAAGTATGTTAGCAAAATTTTTGACTTTGATAACAGGCTGGCAAAAGAAATTATGGTTCCTCGAACTGAAATTTCTGCCGTCTCTATAGAAGATAGTTTAGACGACAATTTAGCCATTATGCGTGAAGAGAAATTCACACGCTATCCAGTAGTAAACGGTGATAAAGACAACATTTTGGGCATTGTCAATGTTCGAGAAGTCCTAACAGATATTGTTTCTCCAGCCATTACCGAAGAAGTAAAGTTGGAGAATTATATACGTCCGGTCATCAACGTAATTGAATCGATTCCAGTCAATGATCTTCTTGTAGAAATGCAGAAGAAACAGACACATATGGCAATTCTTTTTGATGAATATGGTGGCACTGCTGGTTTGATAACGGCTGAAGATATTATCGAAGAAATTGTTGGCGAAATTAGAGACGAATTTGATGTGGAAGAAGACCCTCTTATTCGCACTATTAATGATGATCATTACCTTTTAGATGGAAAGACACTCATATCTGATGTCAATAAATTGCTTCACGTTGAACTAAACGAAGATGAAGTAGATACAATTGGTGGTTGGGTACTTACGGAAAAGTATGATATTGAAGTAGGCGAAACCATGATTTTTAATGACTATGCGTTTACTGTAAAGGCCTTTGATGGTCACCAAATTAAATTAGTAGAAGTATTGAAGCGATCGGATGAAGAAGACGTTGAGGATCACTATCAAGCTTACGGTACTTCTTAAAGAACTAATGTAAGACGCATACAAGTAGCTGTATGCGTCTTTTTTTATAAAATTCCTTTACGGGCTTGGTAGTCCGCTTTAACTGCTTCTAAATGAGCCGTTCGATTTGTATAGTCGATATAAAAACGATTTGATTCGAGATCCCACTCAACAAGGCTAACGCTCGTATTGCCAATTACAAATGGACGACTTGCTTCTCCCCACTGTTTACCGACAATTAAATACGTAAGTACCATGCTGATAAAGCCCCCGTGGGAAACGAGTAAAATCGATTCGTCGTTGGCATGCTTCTCTTTTAAAAGAGCAAATAATTGTTCACAACGTTCACTGAGGTCATCTGTTGTTTCAGATCCTTCTATATCAGCACCAACAAGAGGCTTTCCTTTTAAGTGAGGGTACAGAGTATAAATGTCTTCTCTTGTTTTTCCTTGAATGGAACCTAAATGCACTTCTCGTAATAGTGTGGTTTCTTTTAAAGATTGATTATGTTTTTTTGTAATCGCTTGTGCGGTATGAAGAGCACGGGTCAAATCACTCGTATAAATTTGGTCAATCGATAAAGATTTCGTAAATTCAGCTACTGCGTCGGCTTGTCGTTCCCCGAGGTCACTTAATGGAAAGTCCATTGTCCCTTGAATTTTCCCCTGTTTATTCCCTTCTGACTCTCCATGGCGAATAAAATATAGCTTCATAGTTACCGCCTCCTTCTTTAAGCGTTTGGCCAGTCTCGTCGAAATTGTTGACATTTCACCTCGATGTCGTCAATCATCTTTAAAATTGAATCGAGTTCTTCGACACTAGCGGAGTCGGCATCCATTCCTTCAATAACAGATGCTAATAGTTCAAATCGCTTTTGTAAATAATCAAGTTGTTCATTCTTTGTTGATACAGCACGACCCATTTTATCTCTCCTTTTAACTTACATGCAATGGCTTAAGTTTAACAAAGTATGCATATACTCTCAAACAGTCTTTTGTTTCTTTACAAGATACGATAAGATAGACGTTGTAGTAAAGGAGTATGATTTGAATGATTACAAAATATTCTACAAGCATTACACCAGAACACGATCCTTGGGAAGCCTACTTAGATGTAGCTGAAGCTGGCCAACTTTCATTAACGAATATAGAAATAACGACGACTACCTTATGTAATATGAGGTGTGAACATTGCGCTGTTGGCTATACACTATCTCCAAAAGATCCTGAGGCGCTTCCACTAGAATTGATTATACAACGGCTCGACGACATTCCAACACTTCGTGCGTTTAGTATTACTGGCGGAGAACCGATGATGTCAATGAAGTCAGTTCGAGAATACGTTGTCCCGCTTTTAAAATACGCTCATGAACGTGGTGCAAAAACGCAAATTAATTCCAATTTAACAATGCCGCTAGAACGCTATGATCTTATTATCCCTTATCTAGATGTGCTACATATTTCCCACAATTACGGTAGCATTGACGATTTTCACCTTATCGGATTTGCTCATGCCGAGCGTAAACCAGGAGAAAAACAACGTGAAGCTATGTTTAACCGGATGATTGACAACGCTAAATCATTAACGTCTAGAGGCGTATTGGTATCAGCTGAAACAATGATTAACAAACGAACGTTGCCTCACCTTGAATCCATTCACAAACAAATTGTTGAAATGGGTTGTCAGCGTCATGAAGTTCATCCTATGTACCCTAGTGATTTTGCCTCCGCATTGGAGACCGCTTCACTTAGTGAAATTCGCGACGGCATTCATCGACTTTTAGACCATCGTGATCCTAACGTATGGATGTTGTTCGGAACCCTACCTTTTTACCCTTGTTCCGATAACCAAGATGATCTCAATTTACAAAAACGATTGTATGCAGAGAAGAACGTGACGGTTCGTAATGACCCTGATGGACGTTCTCGACTAAATATTAACTTGTTTTCTGGAGATATCATTGTCACCGATTTTGGAGATGCGCCTGATTTGGGAAATATACAGCATACATCGTTACCAGACGCCTATAAAATTTGGCAAACCTCTTCATTAAATGCAGGGATTTCCTGTCATTGTCCAGCTGTAAAATGTCTTGGGCCAAACTTACTTGTACGTGATGCTTATTACAGTGACATTGACTTTACAAAAAGAAGCTCAAATTTGTAGCAAACAAAAAAAGAAGTACACGAAGCGTGAACTTCTTTTTTGTTTTATCTAGGTTTTGTTGACGCCATAAAGGTAAAAGACAAATTATCTTGAACCGGAATCCAAGCACCAATTCCTTGCTCCGTTACGTTTTTTACGTCTAACTTTGGCTTCCCACCTCGTAACGTTAAATAGACTTCTCCGTATGTGACGTCCCCTTTTTCATGAACAGCCGGCACATAGCCATACAAGTATCCTACTTGGTTTGCTGGCACGTTGTATTGATTATTCTTCGCCGTGCTTTGTCCAATAACCGTATCAAACGCTAAAGGAAGATTCGTTTTTTCTGCTGCAGAAATCATCATCATTTTTTCTACAGCTTCAGAATTAGGTATCTTCGCTGTTAATCCACCGGTTATTTTCTTCTGCTGCTCTTGATAATACGACATTGTTTTTGGCGCATTCCCGCCTCGATTATCAATGTAATTCGTATTCACTTTTTGATATTCCCAATTCACTTCTGTTCCTTTTGATTCATAAGCAAGTGGCCATTCGCCTAAATAAATGGATGCTTTCATAGCAAAACCTAATTTGGCAAATTGGATGGATGATTCATTCATAATACGGATAAGATCTGGATTTTCAATTTCTTCATGAGTTGAATCCAACAGTTGCTGTGCCAATTCACTTGGTTGTAAATATGGCAAATCTTGAGTCGGATTTTTATAAGTATTTTCTTTTGATATCGATAACACAGACTGAGGAATCATAAACGTATTTTCTTCTTTTTGCGGCTCTTCTGCAGCAAACGTAAGATTTGATTGAATGAGCATAAATAGTAAGGATGCGATCATTATCTTTTTCATCAAATTTTCTCCTTTTTTTATTGATGTGCTTAGTGTTAAACAATCGTAAATGTTTTATCCACATCGAAAAAGAGAATGTTTACCAAAAAAAAACAACAGCAGCGCTTGGCTGCTGTTGTTGCCTTAAAATCATCTGCTTTAGGGTAGAGTCGATCGTTGTCTTTTGGAAACACCTTCCTTCATCATGTATGGTCTTACATGATAAAAAAGACATTTACATTGCTCAACGCAACCACCTCTTCTAGTTAGAAAACGTGTGACAATCAACATCAAGCTACCGCAATTGATTTATAGGAAGAACTGTAGCATAGCTACCGTCCTTACGTTTAGAATAACCCGTTGTTTTTTTTCTATTCAAGTTCTCGTTGTTTTTTTAAAGCTTTAATTTCATCTGCTGCTTCTTTTGCTGCATGAATCGCTTCTTCTGAAGTTTCTCGAATGTGAACCGCTTTCTCCGTAATTGCTCGAACATCATTAGCAACATCTTTCCAAAGAAGATTCACACCTTCAATCGTCTCTTTTGCTTGAGAAACCATCTCTTCTCGATTATCACGCAGGAACGTATATGCCTCTTCCGCTTGCTTACAAGCAAGCTTTGCTTCTACGCATACCCGCTCACGCCATTCCTTCTTCGACGCGACTGCAACAACAACTGCTGTTACAAGAATGAAACCCCATTTACGCTTACCCATTATCTTCATCCTCCTATGCACTAACTTGTTCTAGTATCATTTTAAAACAATTTTCGACGCTTTTGCAAAGAAGAATGAAAAAACTGTCAGCGAAATTACGCTGACAGCTCTAATTGTATGTCTGTACCAATGATTTATCCGTTTCTAATTGTTCAAAATTTGGATAGGATTTTTGCTTAAGTTCATTCATTTCCTTTGAAAGCGCATGTATCTTGGCCTCTAAACTTTCCATACGTTGACGATCTTTTTCTGTCATTAAGCTTCCCTCCATTTTTTTAACGTGCCCTTATTTTCATTTATATATGCAGAATAGTTTACCAAATGTACACCCTACGTGTAAAGTGTATCCCTTAAAAATACACAAACTTTTTTTCGTGACTTTTTTCGACATAAATCTTCTTTATCGAAAATTTGTAACAAATTCCCCTTGCATATACAAATAGAGGTGATATACTGATGTTAGGAAATATTCAGAAAAAGGTGATGGATTTGCGCAGAAGACATTCTGTTCGTTATGAAGACTTAATGGCTAGAAATCGAGATGAATTGTTGAAGGATGCGGATGCACTTTCAAAAATAGACGACAAGTTATACGAACGTGCTCTTAAAAAGAATCGAGCTTCAGTAGACAACACTTCTACCAAGTCACGTCGTTACTAAATACGAACTCTCTCTCGTTCTACTCACTCTTAGTAGTGAATGAACTTGAGAGAGTTTTTTTTGTATATATTTTTTTTACTTGCACAAATTACCTCTTAAACAAAGTGAAAAGAGGATTCACATGGATAATGTCTTACTTTCAAGAATGTTATTTGGTACGTCAATGGCATTTCACATCATCTTCGCTACCCTAACCGTTGGTATATCTCTAATGATTTTTTTCGGTGAACTAATGCGTGTTATTCGCAAAGATAACGACTACGCTGTTTTAGCAAAACGCTTAACGAAAGGCTTAGCGATTTTACTAGGGGTTGCCATTCCAACAGGAACGATTGTTGCTGTCATGCTTTCTCTCCTGTGGCCCGGTTTTATGGAAATCGTTGGACAGGTCATTGCGCTCCCGTTTCAAATTGAAATTTTTGCGTTTTTCCTTGAATCTTTATTTTTAGCGATTTATGTCTATGCGGCTGATCGTCTCACGACGCCTATGCGTATCATTAGCTCGTTTTTTATAGCTTTTGGTGCAGTTGCTTCAGCTGTTCTTATTACGAGCGCTCATGCGTGGATGAACACACCTGAAGGCTTCGACATTATAAACGGAGCGATTACAAATGTGAATCCTTTATCAGCGGCGTTATCGACTAGTTTTTGGGCAACGTCATTACATGTTGTTAGCACTGCTTATATGACAGGTGCTTTTGTGCTCGTCGCTGTTGCAGCCTACAAACTAATGAAACCATCGATTACTGATGCTGAGCGTCGCTACCACCATAAAGGAATGCTGTTAGCACTCATCTTTGGATTAGGAATGTCTTTATGGACTGGCTTAACAGGTCATGATACTACGGTGATGCTTTATGAGGAAATTCCGATTAAACTCGCTGCTGCTGAAGGTTTGTTTGAAACTCAGTCGAATGCACCATTAACGCTATTCGGGGTTCCAAGTCCTGAGGAAAATGAAGTGATCGGTGGGATCGAAATTCCAGGTCTATTAAGCTGGCTTGCTACCTACTCAACAGACGGTGTCATACAGGGTTTAAATGATTTTCCACAAGAAGACTGGCCACCGCTCATCGTCCACACTTTATTTAATGTTATGGTCTTTATTGGTGGAGGATTAATTGCCATATCTGGAGGTGGATTATTGTATTGGTTTCTAAAACGCAAGACTAAAGATTTTGTGTTTCCGAAGTGGATGTTAGCTGCGTTTGTTGCATCTGGTCCACTTGCAATGATCGGCATTGAGACAGGCTGGATTTTCAGCTGTACAGGTAGGCAGCCATGGACCATTTTCAACATTCAACGTACGTCTGAAGCCGCTACTACTTCAGGAAACTTAGGGATCATTTTCTTCTTTTTCGCTGTACTCTATGCGGTTCTCTTAGTTATCACAAGTCTTGTACTTTATTTCTACTTTAAACGTAATCCTCTTGCACAAGACATGAATGCGATTGGATCATAAGGAGGATAGCGAATGGAACCAGTATATTTAGGCATTTTATTAATTTGGATCCTATTATTTATTTATGCAGTAGCAGGTTCAATTGATTTTGGAACAGGTTTTTGGGCAATGTATTATGAGCGAAGAAATAATGTTCAAGCCTCACGTATTGCCAATAACTTTTTGTCACCGGCGTGGAAAGTGACGAACGTGTTTCTTGTTTTACTGGTTGTCGCATTCGTTGCCTTATTCCCTGGTGCCGCACCTACACTAGGTACATTAATGATTGTGCCACTATGCCTAGTACTTCTACTGTTAACAATTCGAAGTGCGTTTATGGTTTACGCTTTTAGTACAGAAAAGTATTCAAGAGTGCTTACACTTGTGTCCGGCATTTGCGGACTCATTATTCCTGCTATCTTAATAAGCATTCTGCCGGCGGCGATTGGCGGCTTCGTAACCGTTGCAGGAGACCAACAATATATTCTCTTAGATGGTCTCCTGCAAAGTCCAGCATTCTATACGCATATCGGCTTCGGCTTAATGACAGAGCTGTTTATTTCCTCCCTCTTTATGGCTGATTATGCGAAAGAAGCTGGGGATTTTGATACCGCTCGAACCTATCGAAGAAACGCCCTAATCCTTGGACCACTCACACTGGTCATTGCTATCGCAGCAATCTTTACGCTTATTCCAGAAGCGCCGTGGATGTTTGACAATTTTATGGATTTATGGGGATGGTATACAGCTTCATTATTTGCTTTCGCCATTGGCTATAGTGCTTTATGGTGGCCATCAAAAAACAGAGAATTAGGGCAGCCACGGATGGCGCTTATTTTCACAGTCATCCAGTTTGGTCTTGCCAGTTTAGCCTACGGGATGGCGCACTTGCCATACCTACTGTATCCAGACGTCACGATATACAATTCATTCACGAACGAAACGATGTTTCACTATTTATTGATTGGCTTTATTATTGGCCTCGCCATCTTAATCCCTGTTTTTATATGGTTTTGGCGCTTGTTTTTTAAAGATAAAGCGTATTTACAAAGCGACGGTCACGACTATTAGACACTAAAAAAAGAAGCCTCTCTTAAAGAGTGCTTCTTTTTGCATTAACGTTCATCAACTACTGGGTATTGACTAATATTGCTTATTTGAAAGTCTGCTTCTGTGAGTTCTACATCTGAATCAAACATGGTCAGTCGAGAAACTGTTCCATTATAGCCTGCAAAAAACTCATTTTGCCGTACTTGAATGCCTGTTTCTGTGTCAAACCAAAGGTTAATCTCTGTGTCTTCATTTTCTGTTACAGCAAAGATATGGTACGCTTCATACCCCTCTGTTTCAAAAATCCCTCTATAATTCAGTTGATAATCAGCACTTTGATTGATAAATTCATGAAGATCTCGAATGGAGATAGTCGGAACAAATTCATCAGCAGCTGTTTGCAATGTTACTTGATCTTCGCCCTCAATATAGAGAGTCCTCGCTTCTGGCGTTTGTGCCTCATAGATCGTAGAGGCTTCATTCTCTTCTAACTCCACACCGGAATCCTCTCGATAAAAATAGTCAGGGCCGTTTTCGTTTTCCATATATTTAATGAGCGTAAAACCCTTTGCCTCCATTACGGACCCATCATCCGCTACATCGTGGTGTTGCCACTCAAGTGAGTAAGATGAAAATTGCGCTTCTGCCTCAATTGCTCGATGAATGATGCCTTCTGGATTTAAACCATCTTCTTCAGCAATGACTTCGTCTGCTTCATCTTTTTCTGAAGACTGGTCTTCTACTTCCTTTTCATCCTTTTCTTCCTCTTCTTCTGAAGAGTCATCAAACTCATGATCCGTTTCGGTCTCTTCTTCCACCTCGGTTTCGTCTTGATCCCCTTGAAGTTGATCATTCTCTACTTGTTCATTGCTCCCCTCATCAACCTGTTCCGTCTCCGAAGGTTCTTGATCGTCAGCACAAGCCGTGAGCATCATAGCACTGCATAAAAGGAAAAACGACGCTTTTTTCACCTTTATTGCTCCTTTCATTCTTAAAAACAGCAAAACTTCTTATTATTTATAACGTATGTTACAAACAAATCTATCTGTCACATATACACATTCATTAAGCGCATACACATTAGCACGTGGAAGGGATCATGAGACACTTCCCTTATTTTATAACTAAGATACACTTAAACCTCCACTTTGTCAGTGTTTATTTTACTTTTTTATTCTTTTACTAAATCTATCCCATACAAGAAGCCACCAGAAGACTCACGTGGAGAGTCTACACTATAGTGAAACTTCCCTAATTGGATAGAGCTAAACATCCACTACTCCATTTGAAATTGTCTATAAAAGAAAAACGCACAGCTAGTATGCTGTACGTATTTCTCTTATTAAAATTTGCGGATGTCTTCTAACACTACATCAATGGCCTCTTGCCAGAAGTCAGGTTTTGTTAAGTCTACATTGAGATGTTTCTCTGCTAATGCTTCGACTGTCATGCTTCCGCTATCTTGCAGCAAGGAGATATACGCACTTTCAAAGGATGTTTCAGACTTTAAAGCTCGCGCATAGATTCCCATACTAAACAAATATCCGAATGTATATGGGAAGTTATAAAATGGCTGCCCAGTAATGTGGAAGTGTAGTTTTGATGCCCAAAAATAAGGATCGTAAGAAGATAATTTATCGCCATATGCCTCTTTTTGAGCATCTACCATTAACTCATTTAAACGTTCTGTTGGTACCATACCGTTTTTACGCTCTTCATAGAACCGTGTCTCAAATAAGAAGCGCGAATGAATATTCATAAAGAAAGCAAGAGATCGGGACAGTTTATTTTCGAGCAACATCTTTTTAACATCTGAGCTCTCGGCTTCGTCAACAAGAGCGTCTGCTACAATCATTTCTGCAAACGTTGAAGCTGTCTCGGCAATACTCATCGGATATTGCTTTTGTGATTGTACGTCATTGTCTTTTAAACACCAGCTGTGATAGGCATGTCCTAATTCATGGGCAAGGGTAGCAACATTCGACATCGACCCGTCATACGTCATGAAAATACGTGTTTCTTTATTCATTGGGAAGTTCGTACAAAAGCCTCCTGGACGCTTTCCAGAACGATTTTCTGCTTCTACCCAACCTTCACGCAGTGCCATTTCTGCGAACTCAGCCATTTTTGGACTAAACCGGTTGAAATGTTTAATAATTAAGTGACACGCTTCTTCATATGGAATGGTATTCTTTGACGCATCTTCGAGTGGAAGTGGCGCACCTACATCATGAATCGATAACTGATCCACACCGAGTAATGTTGCTTTTTTATCCATGTACGCATAGAATTCAGGTTTATTTTTTGTAATGGTCGCCCACATTGTATTTAAAGTGTCTTCCGTCATACCGTTAAGCTCTAGTGGTTCTTTTAAAACATTTTCCCACCCACGCTCTTCATAAAGCTTTAAGCGAAAGCCCGCTAAACGGTTTAACGTCTGCGTAAACAATGGTGCCTGCTCTTCCCAAGCATGTAAAGCAGCCTCTGATGCTCGTTCTCGAACTTGGCGATCTGTACTTCCTAAACGATTATGTAGTTGACCTGCCGACAACATCTTTGTTTCTCCATCTTCTTCAAACGGGATAACCATTCGTCCGACAGCTTCATTGTAAACGGAACCCCATGCATGATAGCCATCTTTGGCAAGTTTTGTTGCTAATTCTTCTTTTTCTGTATTCATTTTATCTAATGCATGTGAACGGGTTTTCTTAAGAAGGTAAGCAGACGGCTTCACTTGCTCATTTGTAAGCAGTCGATTGAATGCGTCATCAGACATACTTCGTAATTCTTCCTCTAAAGATAAATAAAGCTTTTGTGCTTTCACTTTTTGTTCTTGAACGTTTTCTGCTAAAAGTAACGCCTGTTTATCTTTTACATCTTGAGCGGCTAGGCAAGAGACGAATGCAGCTGTTTGCCAAAGTCTTGGGCTAATGGTTTCAATCGCTTGGACTAATTCTTCCACTTGAACGGACGGTTTGTCTAACCATTGGTCTAATTGCTTGTTTGTTTCGTTGAAGAATTCTGTGAATTCATTTGAATCGCTTCCGCCTTCAAAAATTGAATGTAGATCCCACGTCATTGGAAACTGAACAGTTTCTTTCATCATATCCTCCTCAAAAAAAACGGTTTTATTTCGTATTCCGTAATAGCGTACCATTAATAGATTAGATTTGCACGTTATAGTTAAAAGAACAAACTTGAAACCATAAACAAAACAGTTAAAGCACTTACGAGTAGTAACACTTTCTCCTGCTTACAATACCTTGTCCACCAATTCAACATAATAAAAGCCCCCTCTGTTCTCACTTAATCGTATGAGAGCAAAGGCAGGCTTATGCTTATATCAATGCATGTAATTTCGGAAATACGTGAAGCGCAGTATCGTGAAAGAATGCCTCATGGTGCTTTTCTGGAATAATCCCACCTAACCATTCTGCGTATGGCTTAATTGGGACAAGTGGCCAATCGGTACCGAACATGTAGCGCTCATAAGCATCCCCATAAATAAGCGCATGTTTAAAATGATCGAAGTATGAATTATCTTTTTTCATATGCTGCGCTACTTTATCTGTTGTTCCCACAATTAGACCAGATAAGTCTGCATACACATTCCGATTCTTGTACATCACTTCTGCCGCGGTTAAACACCACGGATCTCCTAAATGGGCCATAACAAATGTCACATCCCGATGCTTTACAGCAACCTCATCAATGGTTAAGGGGTGTGCGTATTTTAGAATGGCTCCTTCTGCATACGTATCACCAGTATGAAATACAACTGGAACACGATGCTTTTTCGCAAGTTCATAAACAGGCTGATACACATCATCAAATGCATAATATGGATAATACCCTAAATAAATCTTCACCCCAACATATTCTTTTTCTTCTAGTAAAGCATCTAGCTTTTCAGCTGATTCTGTCGAAAAGCGAAAAGGGTTTATCCCGATACAAATGCCCATTGTTTGTGGTCGATTCGGCAAATTCAGCCCCATTAAATCGGGAGCGGAATGGTCGGGAAAAGCACCGGTAACACTCTCTTCCACACCCATGCCAACTGTTGCGATGACATTTGCATCTTGACATTCCCGTTCAATCCCCGTATGGTCATAAGCGAGCATGCTTGCATCGACTGCTGTTTGTTGGAAGGTGTGAATTCTTGAAAAATGAACATGTGCATCAATGATTTTCAACGTTCGTTATTCCTCCTTAAATTGCAATGAAGTTAACCATTCCCATCCCTCTGCTTGCACTAAACCTTTTGTCCATACAAAACAATGTGGCTGTGAAACAGCAAATCCATTCTCCTGCTGCCAGTTAATCGGTTCCCTAGTCATATACGAGAATACATCATTATTCTCATAAAATTCTGGTTTGCGTTGGTGCTTCGGTCTAGCTATAAGAAGCGTCTCTTCCGTCTCTTCACAATAGAGGCGCGCTATTTTTTCTAATTGATTTCCAGCAAATGTTTGTGTCCTTTCTCCTAATCGAAACGAAAGCTGATTCGAATTAGTAGGGTAAAGAAATAATTGATCACGATTAAAAAAACATCCCATTAACCATTCTTGCTCATCGATTCGATCCTGTCTATCTTCCAGTTCTGTATAATGTGTCAGCAACATACATCCTGGCAACGTAAGAAAATATTGGCTAATCGTGGCATTTTTCCAAATTGGATGATCTGAAAAGGTTATAGATATTCTAATCCCCGTCCACTCTTGATTCCAATTATCCACTCTCGTCACAAAGCTTGTCTGACGTTTTTGTTCATATACCGTTCTCAATTGTAGATTAGTAGGTATAGTCATAAAGCCGCCGCCCCATGGATTCCACCAACTTTTTGCACCTGCTGTAGGGAAAGAGTGATGAAGCCACTCTCTTTTCGTCTTAATCGAATACAACGACGGATAAAACGAATTGGCAGCTTTAAATGTGAAAACACCATTATCAACAAGATGAACCTCTACTCCATTCTCCTGCTCTACTTGTGTCGTGACCGTCTTGTTCCCAACAAATAGCGCTTGTAAATAATGAGTAGATCGGATGGATTTACCTTGAACAGTAACGGCAAGTGTTGTTACTGGTTGGTCTGGTTGGTTTAATTTATGCTGAATGGTTTCTGTGCCCTTCATCGGTTCGTACGGATAAGTAACAGATTTGTCATCAACGATTGTAATCATCCCATGATCTGGTTGATTGGGATTCGTTTGAAGTGCCACGTTTACCTCACCACCTCGATGGTAGAAACCATGAGTAGCAAACGCCACTTGTTTTAATGGTTTTACAACTGGCTTCGTATGCTTTCTAGCCATAAAATGATCAATGCTGTTATCTATATTTGAATAGAGAAGTAGTTTCTTAGAAGTGGATTCTTCCCCAACTTGAAGCGGATCTAATTTCCAACGAACGCATAAGTCATCATCGATCTCTAAGCATTCTGCACCATCTTTTCCCTCAACTCCTAGAGTACTACTAGCCCACTTCATAAACACCCATGGATCACTAAGCTTGTCTAAAGGTAGATCTTGAATCCACACTTGGTTTATTTGGGACACATGCACCACTTCCCCCTTAATAGGCAAATAGATCGAATCAGGTTGAAAGTAAAAAGGAATAATCAGTTGTTTTAAATCTAACACGTTTCTACTCTTATTTTTAAGAACATAGCTTGCTTCAATGATTCCATTTTTCTCCCACTCGTACACAATGGTTAATTGCGCATCTCCATTATGAATAGGATAGTTAATTGTTATGAGTACACCATTATCTGTCACTTCCGGCTTGAGTAAAGTCCAGCCTGTTTGAGCCAGTTCATTCGATACTGGTTCATTGAAGCTAGGATAAAGCATAGTCCAAGGTTCGTCCTGACCGAATTGTTTCATCGTGACGAAGTACGTTTCATAATCAAAGACGAGTTGACGTCTTCCATTCACAACAACAAGACTTCGCTCCTTTTCGAAAAAACCAACGGTATCGTCTGATTCTACAAGAAAAGGAACCTGCTCAGTATAGCTTAAAGATTGGTGTCGGTCCTTGCTTTCACTCGCTAGCTCTACAAACAATGGCACGACACCAGCACGTTTTTGCTTACATGTGAGTGTAAATGATTCTACACCAGTAGCAGCCAGAGAAACGTCTGCTTCGCTTTGATTCCACTGAACAAGCGGATGGTCGTTCACACGCATATTCACTTGTTGACTTGTCGGTAGATGATTCTTTAGTTGAAAAAAAACCTTCCCTTGTTCTAACTGTGGTTTTGCTTGAAGTGCAAATGGTTTTTTTATTGAATATCCACACGCTAATGGACAAGCTATCCCATCCATAAATAGGGGCATACGTGCCATTGGGTATGTGACGCCATCTGAGATTGCTTCATCTTCCTTTCTAACCTCAGAAATAATAAACGGAAAACGATAGGTTTTCTGTTCATTCTTTTCTAGTACATCATCTACTGCCATCTTCATTTGTAAACGGTTATCAACCGTTTCAGTTACGTGAATAGATAGAAGGCAATTCTTTTTATTATGAATTTTAAGAGTGGCTTCATATGGATGATTCGGGAACAATTGTTTATGAGGAAGTAAATACTCTACCATTGCCTCTGCGGTTTCAATCTTATAGACCTTTCGACTTGAATGCTCAATTCCAACTGAGACCTCATCATGCTCGAACTCAAAGCGATACGTAAAAACGGAAAATTCATTTTCTTTTTCCACATCCGGTTTTACCGTTAAATCCCGTTTTAATGCTTGATACCAGTTTGTTTCAGTCACGGATCTCTTTATAAATGGGTGTTGCAGAACAAGAGGTATAAAGTTCATTAAATGGGTTGTCTCTTCACGCTCTTCCCAGAAAAAACCACATCGTTTGTACAATGGAACAGCTTTTGTGTTACCTGGCCAAGTATGTAAATCAAGACGAGGCCACCCTGCTTTATAGGTCCGTTTGATGGCCTCAAGCACAAGCTGTTTCCCAATCCCTTTACCGATATGCTGCGGGTGAGCATTCAATAATGGAATGTATAGTGCATCTTTATCCGTTTTAAATTCAGCCAAACCACAATAGCCTACCACCTTGTTTTCTTGAAGGGCTAACATGGTTGACAAATTCCCTGAGTTTCGCTCGTCTTTATCACGATCTTCTGCCGATTCAACTTTGTCGCCACCGCCAAAGTTTTCACGACTCTCATTCCACATTATTGCCGTAGCTTCAGCAAATTTTTTCTCATAATCTACAATTTTCATAACCTTCCCCCTTTTTCAGTTATCATAAGATAAATTTTACTTTAGCGCAAAAAAAGAACCGCCTTTTAAGGCTGGTTCTTTTTGGAATTAAAGATTTCTTTAGTGATCAGCATGTTGCACATAGCTAGAAATATCAAGTTTCAATTGATTTGCTAATGCTTGGCCAAGGGTTTCATCAGCTCGATAGAAATTACAAACTGCACGTAAAGCGGTTTCTTCTTTTACTTGTTCTAGATCACCAACAATATTTTTAATGAGGGCTTCTTGAACACTTTTTTCGTAATTACGGTAGATCTTTCCTGCTTGACCAAAATGATTTTTCTTCTCAATCGCTATTCTACCTATTGTACCGCTAATAGGCGCTCTATAGTCTTCATACTCTTCCGCCTCAGCAGGTGTTTCTTGGTGACGGTTCGGCTCATAATTTATTCGATTTGTCTGCTGTCCAATTGGCATTGCACCATCACGCTGAAAGTTTGCTTTTTGAGCAAATGGGCAATTGACTGGTAAATTTAAATAGTTTGCGCCTACACGGTAGCGTTGCGTATCAGAGTAAGAGAAGATTCTTCCTTGAAGCATTTTATCTTCTGAAGGTTCGATTCCTGGTACAAGATTTCCCGGATTGAAACCAACTTGCTCCGTTTCTGCAAACACATTATCCGGATTACGATTTAATGTCATTGTACCAACGTGTTGATAAGGAATGTCTTCTTCTAACCAGTCTTTCGTTGAATCCAGTGGATGGAAATCAAAGTGATCAAGGTCTGCAGGGTCAAGAATTTGAACATAGAGATCCCACTCTGGAAAGTCACCTTTTTCAATTGCTTCATACAAATCTCTTGTTGCATGGTTAAAATCTTTCCCTTGAATTTCAGCTGCTTCTTCTCCTGATAAGTTGCGAATACCTTTTTTCGGAACCCAACGCAGCTTTACATAGACCATATTCCCATGTGCATTCACCCACTTAAACGCATGGACACTTGATCCCCGCATTTCTCGGTAGGAAGCTGGTATGCCTTCATCTGTAAACAAATGCATGAGCATATTCGTTGTTTCAGGTGATAAAGACATAAAGTCCCAGTAACGATCTGGATCTTGAATATTTGTACGTGGGTCGGGCTTTAATGAGTGAATGACATCTGGAAATTTAATCGCATCTCGAATGAAAAACACGGGTAAATTGTTGCCAACAAAATCATAGTTGCCTTCTTCAGTATAAAACTTCACAGAAAAGCCACGAGGATCTCGCAATGTTTCTGGAGAGGTACCACCGTGAATAACAGTAGAAAAACGAACAAACAATGGCGTTTCTTTTCCATCTTCAGCAAGGAAAGCAGCTTTTGTATAACGTTTCATATTCGTCTTCACCTTAAAAACGCCATACGCACCAACGCCTCGTGCATGGACAACCCGCTCAGGTATACGCTCTCTGTCAAAGTGAGCTAGCTTCTCTACTAAATGATAGTCTTCTAGCATAGTCGGACCATGTTGCCCGGCTGTTCTTGAATTCTGATTGTCATAAATCGGATGACCTTGATTATCTGTTAAACGTGTCATATGTAGTGCCTCCTTCAGAAAACAGGTATCATTCTATTCCGTTGTTGCAATGATAAACTGTTCCCCTTCCTAGAAGCATTCAAACCTGTTGCAAAAAGAATTCTTTTTTAATAATCATTATTATTTATTCTCTTCGCTTGAAAAGCGTTGAAACACAGACCCTGGACTTTCTTTGTAGATTGCTTCGCCAGCCAGCTCATTTACGATTCGTACATTTCGCTCTACTGATAATCCTAAATTGGTTGCGCTTGTCCCTAACGCATGCTCTAGATTCGTTAATGAAAAGACGTTGTTCTTTCTTCCATCAAGAAAACGTAAAGCTGCGTTTCGAGTCACAGCAAATTCCTTCTCTGATTCCATTTCCACCTCTTTTAGCATTTCTTGAAACCATTGAGGCAGTCTAGGTTTGTAGCCAGTCGCGAATACAACCTTGTCTGTGCGATGTTTAAACGATTTATCTTCTTGCCACTGTTTAGCAAAAAGTGTGTATCCTTTCGTAGCACTCTTTTCTACACGACTCACTTCCGTTGTTGCTTGAACAAGTGCTGGCGCATGATGGGATTCAATACTACGGTGATACAACTTGTCATAAATTTTGTGAAGCGTTTTTTGTTGTACACCATTTCGCAAGTTCCCCAGCATCGGAAGAGCTTTTTTTCTCGTATCATATGAAAGGCTATGAAAATAATCCACATAGCTAGGCGAAAAAAGTTCCTGACCAATTTTTGAGTCTTCAAGCTGAAAGAAACCCGGTGAGCGAGTAAACCACGTTAATTCATAGTTATATTGAATTTGGTCGTCAAGAAGCTTATAAAAAATTTCGGCCGCACTTTGTCCAGATCCGACGACTGTAATCGATTTCGCTTGTTTTATCTTCTCTTCATGAAATCCATAAGAACTAGAATGTATGAGGTCATCATTCAACCCTTCTTCCAATTCTATTGGCACCATCGGCTCACTACCAGTACCAACAACAAGATGTTTACTATAGTAGTGCTCTGTTTGATGATTCCCTTTTACCGTCACCTCGTAGCATTCATCCTCTTTTACATAGCGGACATTTACTACCTTTTTCCCAAAATGACAGTTCGTTAATTGTTCTGAAACCCAGCGGCAGTAAGCATTATATTCTTTTCTTGGTACGTCGAAACGGTTAAAAAAGAAAAATGACATTAAGCGGTCATGAACATGAGCATAATTTAAAAACGTATACTTACTCGTGGGGTTTGCAAATGAAACTAAATCGGCTAAAAATGGGACCTGTAAATCGGTCCCATCTAATAACATTCCAGGATGCCATTGAAACACATTTGTTTCATCAAAAAATGCGCTTTTTACGTTCGTCTTTTCCTCGAGTAAAGCAGCAAGTCCTAAATTAAACGGACCAATTCCTATTCCAATGACATCAATTTTCTCTTTCATATACACGCTCCTATTTGAAAACACTTCGAATAATTTTGTTCATAACTTTACCGCTTTTATAGCGTAACGGCATATCAAAAGCGGTTGTTTGTTTTAGCATGCCCTTTTGGTGAGAAAAAGTACGGAAACTCTCATACCCGTGATATGCCCCAATGCCACTTGGCCCCTTCCCACCGAAAGGTAAGTAAGGATTCGCTACATGCATAATCGTATCATTGATACAGCCGCCCCCAAACGAGAGCTGCTCGGTGTAAAGTTTCTGCGTTTGCTCCTCTTCTGAAAACACATATAAAGCAAGTGGATTAGGGAACGATCGGACTCTTACTAGGACTTCTGTTGCTGATTCAAATGGAAAGATCGGTAAAATCGGTCCAAAGATCTCATCTTGCATAATAGGGGCATCCCAATCAACATCTGTTAATAGAGTAGGTGCTATTAAACGGTCTTCCTTTGAGCTCTGACCACCTAATACGATTTCCCCATCATTTAAAAAGGCTGCTAATCGATCAAAATGTTTATCATTTACAATTTGTGTGAACGTACCTTCTTTTGTTCGTTGGGAGAACAGATTGTACGTATGCTTTTTAAGCTTTTTCAAAAAATCTTCGTGGACTGACTCGTGAACCATTACATAATCAGGCGCAATACACGTTTGCCCCGCATTCGTAAATTTCCCCCATGCAATTCGCTTTGCCGCTAAGTCAAGCTTTGCGTCTTCGGCAACAATGGCGGGACTTTTTCCACCTAATTCAAGGGTATGGGGTGTTAAATGTTCGGCAGCATGTTTCATAACAATTTTTCCTACGGCCACACTCCCTGTAAAGAAAATGTAGTCAAACCCCTGCTTTAACAGAGCTTCCGAAGTTTTGGCATCGCCTTCTACGACTGCGACAATTTCTTGAGCAAATGTTGCGCGAACAGCTGCAGCAATTGCACTTGACGTATGAGGTGTTAATTCTGAAGGCTTAATAACCGCACTATTTCCAGCTGCTAGCGCCCCTACTAAAGGAGAAAACGTTAATTGAATTGGATAATTCCACGGCGCTATAATCAATACACTTCCGTACGGTTCATTTACTAAATAACTTTTTGAACCGGTATGTGTAACAGGTGTTTTCACTGTTACTGGCTCCATCCATTCTTCTAATGATTCCAGCGTATGCGTTATTTCAGCGTGCACAGTTCCAAGTTCCATCATAAAGGCTTCTGCTTCTTGCTTATTTAAATCTTTGTTGACTGCTCTAAGAAATTCTTGTTCATGTTGATGAAGCATTTCTTTTAATTTTTCTAGCTGCTGCTTTCTAGCATGAAAAGATTTCATGGCACCTGAAAAGACAAATTCTTGCTGAACACCTTTTAATGTTGCATACATAAACGTCACGTCCCCTTTTATGTGTTCTTGTAAAGTATTCCCTATACCCGAAATGAAAAACGTTCACTTTTAACTTTTTCGACCATAATCAGCTTTAATTTCACCGTTTCGTTCTGTATCCCATTTTAATACTTGGTGATGATTTGGATTTTCTTTTAACCATTTCTCAGCTCGATCAATAAGGGACCAAATCTCTTCTGTTTTTTCATCACGTGGCAATGTTGAATTTGCTTTTTTCTTTCTCACCCAACTAATGGCCGTTTTAGAATCAGAATAAACCGGTTTTGATAGTTGTTTCTGTTTTAGATAAGCAAGCCCATGTACAATTGCTAAAAATTCACCCATATTATTTGTTCCGAGCTTAATTGGCTCTTTCTCGAATAAAACCTCGCCCGTTTTTGTATCAACACCTTTGTACTCCACACGTCCTGGATTCCCATGACTTCCAACATCTACACTAATGCTGTCCCAAATGACGTCGTTTCCACTATCCTGTTGAACTCGTTGTAACGGTTTCTTAGCTGTTTTTTTAATCCCTTGACCTGGTTTCCCTGAAAACGCTTGTTCCGCCTCAGTCTTTGTTGGAAATGATTTGTACCGAGCTCCTTTAAACCCTTTCACTTGCCTTTCACATTCTGACCACGTTTCGTATATACCAGGCTCTTTTCCTGCCCATACAACATAATATTTTTGCTTTGCCACTTTTTCTTCGCCTCACTTTGGTCAACTACGTTTACTAGGACATTCCTAAACCAGTTCTATTATTCTTCTACTCATGTAGTGTATCACACTATAAATCTTCATCACTACGCCTCTACTTCCTTGATTAAAACGTTTAATTTTTGTCTAAGCTGAAGCAAAGAGGAGGCGAATCATGGAAATTAATGTGGATCGAAAACGCTCTGTGGAGGAAATTGGAAATTTTGTCTGTACGGAAAAAGAAAAACTATTCGTTCTCGTGTTAGATAAAGGGGACAAATACCCCTATTTACTCTTATCGTTACAAACGTTTCATATCATCCAAAATTACGATAGCATGCCTACTCGTGAAGAGTTAGAAGAAGATATAGGGGAGAAAATAAAAGAAATTTATAGTCAAAACTACGCATCTATCACACTTCATTAGCTGTGTCAGAGAATGATTCTCCCTATTGTTACGAATTTGTTCAGTGGCATGAGCAGCAGATATCCTCCTGTTTCATGCAATGGAATGAACCAAAAAAAACTCCTCAAATCAGGTTGCGTGATTTCAGGAGTGAGTGTTTATTTATTTTATTGTGCAGAATCGGCAGTTGATTGCTCGTACCAGTTATCCAATACTTTCGCATCTAAAATTCGTTTTTTAATGTATATCGTTTGCTTTTTAAGAAAAAGCTCTTCCCAGTTCACTTCAAAATCTGAAGCCATCTCAACAAGTGTTAACAGCTCTTGCCAAGCCACGTATCGTTTGTACCAAAAAAACGTAGGCTGTTCTGAGATATACGGATAGAGATCGTCAAACTCTGTATGCTTACAGTCGATTGTACGCTCAAATTGAAGCTTCGCTTTCTCTAATCGCTCTTTCAAATATGGTTGCAATTCAGTCTGTTTCACTATGATGCCCCCTCGTGCTTTTTGTAATTATAGCACAATTCTTCCAACTGTACAGAACAGAAAAATCACGAACTTCATCAAAAATTATGTTAAAAACCGACTTCTCTCTTCTTCAGTTGGTAAACGACATGTGGTTTTCTTGCCGAATAAGCGATAACGATTTGCAGCTACTACATCGTAAAGCTTATGTCGAATTAAACGTGGAACCCACTTTCCAGCTCCTAGTATAAACCAACCGCCAGTCAATTTAGGTGCTACCTTTAATACTGCATCACTTTTTACGTAGGCTTTATCATTCTCAATTACCACCATTGTGTTTAAATCGACTTCAAGTTGATATTCTTTTAAAAGTGATTGGCCTTTTTCAGATTGGAGAGATGCAAATTGATAGTATTTTTCTTTGTCTCGTTTCATGACGAAGTCTACGAGATGATTACACAGACTGCATACACCATCGAACAATAGAATTCCACCCACATGATCACATCCTTCCTCTATCATTAGCCTATCATAACAAGCATTAAATTTCCTTGTATTCGAATCATTTTCTTCATCCTGTTTCCATTGGTTACAAAACGGTAATGACCCAATGAGGGCATTTTTCTTATTTTGTTTCCATTACATGAATCCCTCCCCCACCTTTTGAAGCCCCTATATTTAGGTGCTTCTTTACATTTATGTAACAAAGCAGGCATTACGACTTATATCTCCAAATCGAATTGAAACGTTTTTTCCATCCTTTTTCACTTTATCTCTCTCCACACAGTTGGTACACTATCATGTAGTCAAAGAAATAGAAGGAAATGTGGTGATTGGTTATGTTTTCAACTGCACAAATAGGCATTGATTTAGGAACAGCAAACATTTTAGTTTACAGTAAAGAAAAAGGTATTATTTTAAACGAACCATCTGTCGTAGCACTTAATATAGATACAAGAGATGTATTAGCGATTGGAATCGAAGCAAAGAAAATGGTAGGGAAGACCCCTTCACATATCGTTGCCGTTCGTCCATTACGCGATGGTGTTATTGCTGATTTCGATGTTACAGCTAGCTTATTAAAAGAAATTATGAAAAAAGCAAGCAAAAATATGGGACTTGCCATGCGCAAACCAAATGTAGTTGTTTGCGCACCAACCGGATCAACATCCGTTGAAAGACGTGCCATTTTAGATGCTGTACGTAGCTGTGGTGCGAAGAACGTTCATATTATTGAAGAACCTGTTGCAGCCGCTATTGGCGCTGACTTACCTGTTGAAGAGCCAACGGCAAATGTCGTTGTCGATATTGGTGGTGGCACAACTGAAGTGGCGATTATTTCTTATGGTGGGGTTGTCTCTTCTAATTCCGTTCGCGTTGGCGGAGATAAACTTGACGAAGCCATTATTCAATACGTACGAAAAACATACAATATTTTAATTGGTGAGCGAACAGCAGAACAAATAAAAATAGACATCGGTTATGCACCAATTGAGCACGAGAAGCTGACAATGGAAATTCGTGGACGGGATCTCGTAAATGGGCTACCAAAAACGATTGAACTCCATTCATTCGAAATTCAAGAAGCCATGGGCGAGCTCTTGCACCAATTATTAGAAGCACTTCGAGCAACACTTGAAGATTGTCCTCCTGAATTGAGTGGAGATATCGTTGATCAAGGAGTTCTTCTTACTGGAGGCGGTGCCCTTTTAAACGGACTAAAAGAGTGGATTTCAGATGAAATCTTTGTTCCGGTACATGTTGCACCGAATCCTTTAGAATCAGTGGCCATTGGAACAGGCCGTTCCTTATCGTTTATCGACAAACTTCAAAAAGCTACTATATAACCACGTTTAGAACATGACATGAAAGAAGCGCTGCGATAACGGCTTTCTGCGAAAATTACAGTTTTTTTCTGTAATGATAGTGCAAGGCTTTACGCTATGCGCTTCTTTTTTTGCCTAATCTCCTCATTTCTTCAATATGCACGTTTTCGATTTTCATAAAAATGCACTAAACCTAATTCCTCATTCAAAAGCCATTCCATTTCTTTTAAGTCTTCTCGTATAACCATTGTATCCATCTTAGACCACTGAACCGAATATACGAAATAATAGTTTCTTACCATACGAAAGGTAACAACTGAGGACGGAAAGCGGTTAAAGATAGCTTTTATTTGGTTTCGTTTCCAATATGAATAGGAGACCAATTCCACAATCCATACACCTCCTCCTCACATCAACTCGTCATGCAAATAAATGGCCTGCTGCTCTTTTTTGATATACCCTTTTCGAATGTTTTCACTCACTCGTTGAAAATAAAACGCTACTGGATATTCAGGGCGCTGTGCGTACACGGTTGCAACTACTTTTTCGATTGGGACAGGCTCCTTAAACTGCCTTAATGCCTCAAGAATCTCCGGATCGAAGTAGCCATCCTTACGTACTTCGTGTGTAAACCGATCCATTCGTTCAACTAATTGTTTATGTTCTACGTTAGAAAAGGATGGGACCATCACACTCCACTCTTTTTTTGTAAGTGGAGGTTGTTGCGCCAACTCGGTAAAAAGCGCTGGGGCGCGTTCATGAATGTGTAAGGGTCCAGGAACTAGTCGAAGCGTTAACCTTTCTGAATGATTTAAACGCTCTGCTAACTCCATAAATGCAAGCTCTTCTCCAGCAGATGGCCCAATCCATGCGGTAACAAACCCTACTTCTAGTGCTGTTTGAATGGCATCTCGCTGCAGCTGCTGTTGCTTTCGTACTTTCGTTCTTTCCTCTTGAAGTTGATTCACACCTAATAACGCTTCAATACGCTGCATACGTGTTTCTTCATTTTTTAAAATGCCTAGTTGCCAAAATGGCTCATACATAAGTTGTTCTTCATTTTCAAAGGGTGTTTTCACATTCATTGAAAAGAACAATTGTTTTTCCATTTAGAACACCTTCTTTATTTCATTAAATGAGGATACTGTTTATTCATATAGTCATAATAAACTTGTTCTTGCTTATCATACGAAGCTTGATTGTATTTCTGTTGGTTTTGTTCGGCTTTAGCAATAAGCGCCTCTGGTCGATGCCACATACCGTTTTTCACAACCCATTCGATCAGTCGTGTTGCTGAAATATCTTTCAACGGGTTGCTTTTCAAGATAACAAGGTCAGCTTGTCCCCCTACTTTACAGACACTGTTCAAACCGAAAAGTTTACTAGGAATCGATGTTGCTGATTGGATCGCTTCAAAAGGAGAGAGGCCGCATTGGACGAGTAATTGCAATTCTCGATGTAAAAGCTGACCCGGGTACGTATCGACTCCTGCAGGTGAATCCGTTCCTGCTAATATCGTGCCTCCTTTTTCATGGTAGGCGGTCGTGATTTGT
The DNA here is from genome assembly GCF_028735875.1 of Shouchella hunanensis. Lineage (GTDB taxonomy): Bacteria > Bacillota > Bacilli > Bacillales > Bacillaceae_D > Shouchella > Shouchella hunanensis. The sequence continues at coordinate 2,820,139 of NZ_CP117834.1, read as the reverse complement.
TTGCTCACTTCCAATAGTCGTGTTTGTTTACTTGACTGAATGTATGGTCGTACATAGTTCCAATGCTCCTCCAAGCTTGTCAACGCGCTCGTTTTAACAGATGTTGAAATGCTCCAATGAGACTCTTTTGTTCCTTGTGCAAATAAACTTAAGGTTGGTACGATTACGACCCCTGCTGTTATCAATTCTTCACACAAGGTAGAAAGCTTATCTTCGTCTAAACCTTTCTCAAGTAACGCTCTATCTTCTTTCTCTGAAAGCAAGCTATGCCAACTTGGAATAAGAGACTGAATGATTCCAGAATTATGTTCTAAAAAACGAATACCCATTTTAGCAGCTGTTCTTGCGTCAACATCGGTAGAGGCTAATAAGTCAGCGCTAACATCAAGTTTGCATTTGGCAGCTTCGTTTACCACTGCCTCCATAACGTCTCTTTTTAATCGACCATAGACTTTAATAAAAGATGCGCCTACGTCAACTTGTCGCTTTACTTCTTCTATAGCGTCATGCTTAGACTGCGTAGAGAACGAGCCACTACTCGTCTTCCCCCATAAGCCGGGTACACCATCAATCATTCGATCAGCAGTAAAAACGGTTGGGCTAAAGGAGGCGTACTGGTGATCCTTTAATGGCTTTAAATGAAGCGAATTTCCTGCTGTATTCCGAACACTTGTAACACCAGCAGCTGTAAAAAGTGGTGCATATGCAGGCTGTATATGACAATGATTATCAACCAGTCCAGGTAATGCATACGTTCGCAAATGAGAAATTGGTGCCTCCATCATTTCTGTAACTTTTCCATCGTTAATTGTAATGGTTTTGCCTTCAAACTGTCCTGTTTCCAAGTTTAATACGTTAAGTGTCTCCATTTGCTTCACACAGCCACCACCTTAACAGCTATTTTTTATTTGTACAAAGCTTACCATATTCTTTCTATACCCACATGGTTCAAAATCAAAAAAGCCCGCTCCTATAGAGCAGGCTCGATTACTAATCAATTGGTCGTTTCATAATGCCATATAGAACGCCTGTCACAATGGCACCAATAATTATTGCGAGTGCATAAAGTCCCATATAGGAGAACGTTGAATCATTTACGAGCAACATGGTGAACACGCCACCGTGAGGAGCTGGCAACGTAATTTGGAACAACCCTGTCAGCCCTCCTGCAATTGCAGCACCAATAACACTTGCTGAAATAACACGGACCGGGTCTGCTGCCGCGAACGGAATGGCACCTTCTGTAATAAAGGATGCACCAAGTACATAATTGGTTCGTCCAGACTCACGTTGCTGTTTTGTAAATTTATGCTTCCAGAACGTTGTCGCAATAGCTATTCCTAGCGGTGGCACCATTCCTGCTGCCATAACAGCCGCTTGGGGACCAAGGTTCCCTGCATCAAGCATGGCAATACCGAATGTATAAGCGGCTTTATTAATGGGTCCCCCCATATCAATTGCCATCATAATGCCAAGAACAATCCCTAAAATAACCATATTCCCTGTTCCTAAATTACCAAGCCAGTTTTGTAAACCCGTATTTACAGATGCAAGTGGGGTAATAAGGACATACATAATTAAGCCGGTAAAGAGTATATTTAAGACTGGCGTAAAGAGAATGGTTTTTAAACCGTCTAAAGACTGCGGGATATTGGAAAGTAGTTTTTTTACACCTAAAGCCATATATCCTGCAAGAAAACCTGCTAATAAGCCTCCTAGAAAACCAGCGTCTCCATTATACGCCATGTATCCTGCGATTAAGCCAGGCGCAAATCCGGGACGGTCTGCAATGCTCATCGCAATAAAGGCTGCTAAGACTGGAATAAACAGCGCAAATGCGTTATCGCCACCAATAAAGCCTAGAATATTCGTGACGACGTTATCTTCCCCTAATAGGGCATCCACTTCAAATAAGAAGCTGATGGCAAGAAGGATTCCACCACCGATAACGAACGGTAGCATATTGGAAACACCATTCATTAAATGCTTGTAAACACTTTTCCCAAAACCACCACTTGAATGACTTTCTCCACTCTCTTCTTTCTGACCACCTTGAGCAGAGTAAACAGCTTCTTTCCCTGCTAATGAGCGATCAATTAGTTGGGCAGGCTTTCGAACGCCATCTGCTACTGGTGCAATGACTATGCGTTTTCCATCGAAGCGATCCATCTCAACTTTCGTGTCTGCCGCCACAATGATGCCATCAGCTCGGTCAATGTCTTCTTTTGTAAGACGGTTTTTCACGCCACCTGAGCCATTTGTTTCTACCTTTATAGAAAAGCCTCGTTCTTGTGCTTCTTTTTTTAGCGCATCAGCAGCCATATACGTATGGGCGATACCCGTAGGACATCCAGTAACACCGATGATAAATGTATCATCAGCAGATGTAGACTGAACTTCCTCTTCTTCCTCGTCACTTTCTTCCGCTTCTTTTCTATCAATAATCGCCATAACGTCATCAATTGATTGAGCGTCCAGCAGTTGATCACGAAAAGTCGTATCCATTAGAAATGTCGATAACTTCGAGAGGGTTGCTAAGTGTTCGTTATTTGCACCTTCGGAAGCAGCAATCATAAAAAACAGCTGACTTGGTTGTCCGTCTAGTGCTTCATAATCAATCCCCGCAATTGAACGCCCAAAGGCAATGGCAGGTGTTCGAACAGCCGCTGTTTTTGCATGTGGAATGGCAATTCCCTCACCTAACCCTGTCGTACTTTGATCTTCTCTTGCTAAGATAGCTTTCTTATAATCCTCTTTATTATTCAATCGCCCTGCTTCATCAAGCTTCATCACTAATTCATCAATGACATCTGCTTTTGAAACCGCTTGTAAGTCAAGTATAATGGTATCTTTCTTTAGTAAGTCAGAGATCCTCATCTCGTATCTTCCTCCTTATATGGTGCTCACTTCAATTTCTTTTTCTAAACGTTTTACTTCCGCTAGTTCACCAAAGCCAAGGGAAAATGCGGTTGCACTTCCTGAAGCCATTCCGAATCGAAAGGCATCCTCTACACTTGCTCCTTCATGATGAGCATGAATAAATCCAGCAACTGTCGCATCACCAGCACCGACAGAGTTTATCAATTCTCCTTTTGGTGCATTTGCACTGTAAATACCATCTCTTGTTGCCAGTAACGCCCCATCTCCTGCAAAACTAACAAGAACATAGTCAACACCTTGTTCAACAAGAGCTTTGGCATGAGGAATCGCATCTTCTTTGGTGGTAATGACTGATTGTGTTAATTCCGCTAACTCATGTTGATTCGGTTTAATGAAGGCTGGTTTTGCTTTGATAACCTGTTTTAGCGCTTCACCACTTGTATCAACAAAAACATGTACACCTTGTCCATTTAATTGTTCTGTCCACTCAGCATATAAATTCGCTTGTAGCGATGGGGGGATACTACCTGCTAACACAACGATGTCGCCTTTATTTAGTTGTTTAAACTGCTCTTCTAGAGTGGCTTTATCACTTATCGTAATTTCAGGAGAGAAACCATTTATTTCGGATTCTTCTTCTGCCTTTATCTTTACATTAATGCGTGTATCACCTTTAATACGGATAAAGTTTGAATCGATGCCATCTTGCATAACGGCTTCATGAATAAAGTCACCTGTAAAACCACCAATAAAGCCGAGTGCTGTGGAATGAGTCCCGTACCTCTTTAATACCTTTGATACATTGATACCTTTCCCTCCAGCTACTTTTCGATCGTTTGTTGAACGATTCACATGACCAACATGTAATGTTGGAAGGGACACATAATAATCCATTGCGGGGTTTAAGGTCACCGTATAAATCATAGCTTTACCACCTCTACTGCCGTGCTTTTCTGTAATTCTTGATAGAGCTTCTTTCGTTCTTCTTCAACGTATGAGCTTGTTACAATGTGTACGTCTTGAATAGAAGCGAATGTTGAAAATGTAATGTCACCAAACTTCGTGTGATCGGCTAGCACAAACGCTTGCTGAGCATATGCAATGGCTTTTGCTTTAATATAGGCTTCTTCTGGATCTGGTGTGGTAAATCCATCTTTAAGTGTAAGACCATTCGTTCCAATAAAAGCTTTGTTAAATCGAAAACTTGAAATGGCTTCAATGGCACCTCTTCCCACAAACGCATACGTGCCTTTTTTCACATGCCCCCCAAGACCATGTGTATGAATATCTGCCTCTAGCAACGCTTGAATATTCATAACACCATTTGTGACTACTTCTATGTTCTTTCCTTTTAAATAAGGAATCATTTCATACGTCGTACTTCCAGCATCTAAAAAAATACAATCGCCATCTTCCACCCATTCAGCTGCTCGTTTAGCAATTTGCTTTTTCTCATGACTGTTTTTGAATGATTTTTGAGCCATCGTTGGTTCATCTCTCATCGTTTGAAGTACCGTCGCGCCACCATGTATGCGCTTTAATTTCTTTCCTTGTTCAAGTTCAGTTAAATCTCTTCGTATTGTTGATTCTGAAGAACGAGTAGCTTCAATAAGCTCATAAATTTTCACTACTTCCCGTTCTTGAACAAGCTTAAGAATCATTTCTTGTCTCTCTACAGTTAACATACATACACCTCTTTGCTTACAAGACTTTTTCATTATACATTCAAAAACAATCACAATCAATCATTTTCGATCATTTTATATGTGACAACTTTATCCTTTAAACGTCACAAAAACGCTAGTAATCGTATCGTAGAAAAGAGGTAGCTGTTTTTTAGCTTCTCCCTTAACTTGTCCGTTACTAGCGTTCCATATGAATCTCATTTCGTTGTCTACTTTAACTGTTCCACTTTTTCAGCTAGCTCTGCCCAACGTTCAAGTGTCTGGTCAAGTTCCTCATCAACAACTTCTTTTTCCTTCATCGTATCAGCGATTTTACCGTAGTCACTACCTGCTTCTTGAATGATTTCCTCTAATGACGCTTGCTTCTCTTCGAGTGAAGCGATCTTTTCATCTATTCCGTCCCATTCTCTTTGTTCCTTATAGGAAAGCTTCTTACCAACTTTTTTCCGCTCAACGGATGGCTCTTTTTCTTTCTTTGGAACAACTTCCGTTCGTTTCTCTTCAAGGTAATCTGTATAATCCCCTTGATAACGTTGAACAGTTCCATTTTCAAAAATAAGCATTTGCTCGACGACACGGTCAAGAAAATAGCGATCATGAGAAACGGTTACAACTGTACCAGGAAAGGTTTCAATATAGTCCTCTAAGACCGCCAGTGTTTCCACATCTAAATCGTTGGTTGGCTCATCTAAAAATAGTACATTCGGTTCGCCCATCAATATTCGCAGCAAGTAAAGACGGCGCTTTTCACCACCTGAAAGTCGTCGAATAAAGGTCCATTGTTGTGCTCTCGGGAATAAAAAACGCTCAAGCATTTGCTCAGCCGTAATTTGATCCCCCTTGGCGGTGTATACCACTTCAGCTACTTGTTTAATATAGTCAATAACAGTCAGATTCCCATCAAGCTCAGCATCTTCCTGAGTGTAATAGCCAATTTTTACTGTTTCTCCAACAATACATGCACCACTATCAGGTTCCAAACGAGTTGCCATAATATTGAGAAGCGTTGTCTTCCCACTCCCGTTAGCCCCAATGATGCCTAATCGCTCTTGGTTAGTAAGTAGATAAGATAGGTCTGTAAACAAAGCCTTACCATTGAGGGTTTTGCTAACTGCTTTCAATTCAATGACTTGCTTCCCTAAACGTTGTGAACCAATTGCAACATCTAATTGCTCTTTACTTTTTAAACCCTGTTGATTTTTTAAGGCTTCCACTCGCTGGATTCGCGCCTTTTGCTTCGTTGTTCGTGCTTTTGCCCCTCTTTGAAGCCAAGCCATTTCTCGTCGGAGTAAATTTTGTCTTTTGGCTTCTGCTTGTTCAAGTTGTTCTTCCCGGAGGGCGCGCTTTTCTAAATATGTCTCAAAGTTCCCTTCATATTGATACAGGTTTCCGTTTGTTAATTCATAGATCATTGTAGCCACTCGATTTAAGAAATAGCGATCATGAGTAATAACAACTAGGGCACCTCGATACTGATGTAAGTGCCCTTCAAGCCATTCAACAGTTTCATGGTCAAGGTGGTTTGTAGGTTCATCAAGCAATAGTAAATCAACTGGCTGAATAAGTGAGCGGGCAATTGCTACTCGTTTCTTTTGTCCTCCAGATAATGTAGAAAGGGGTGCTGTCAGATCAAAAACACCCAATTTACTAAGGATTGTTTTTGCCTGAGTACTCGCTTCCCATCCATCCACTTTATCCATATGGGCTTGTAACGTAATTAGATTTGATTGCAATCGTTCATCCATTGGATTTTGTTCAAGCTTTGCTAATCCTTCTTCGTAACGAGCGACCGTTCGCAGTAATTCTGACTCACTTTTAAAGATATAATGAAGGACCGTCTCGTTATCTGGAAGTTCCGGTTGCTGCGCTAGGTATTCAATGGTAAAGTCATTTGCGCGGAATAAAGTTCCTGCTTCTTTTCCTTCCACACCTGCTAAAACTTTAAGAAGTGTAGATTTCCCAGTCCCATTTACTCCTAATAGACCTATTCGATCTCCAGCTTCAATTGTAAAATCGATAGAGTGAAAAAGCGCTTTTTCCCCGAACGTTTTACTTAGCCCTTCAACTCTTATTAAACTCATGAACATCTTCCTTTTTCCATATGATTCGTTATCTATGCAGTATAGCACACTGTACTATTGATAAGGCGCGTCTTCATAAAAGAAGTTCGGTGACTTGATTTCATTATGAAATGTCTGATGAAAAATAGATGTTTGTGCCGGTGACATAGGCGGGATTAACCAAGTCCAGTCTCCTGTTACTTCTCGTTGCTGCTTTGCTTCATTTTTCATAAACTGTTGAAATTGTTTTGCAGCAGTATGATGATCAACAATGCTGACACCATCTCGTTGAAACGAATGTAAAACGGCACGATTTAACTCAACTAAAGCCTCATCTCGCCATAGGGAAGATTCTTTTTTTCGCTCGATGTTCAATTGATCGGCTACTTGTTCTAAGCGATTGTAACGAAAATCATCAGCTAAGTTACGGGCGCCAATCTCGGTCCCCATATACCAACCATTAAAAGGCGCAGCAAAGAAGGACAAGCCACCGATCTCTAACCTCATATCAGCAATAATTGGCACCGCATACCACTTTAATCCTAAATCGTTAAACGATTTGTAAGTTGGGTGATGCAAACGCACTTCCTTCACAAGTTCTTCTGGTATTGGATAATAAACAGGTGGCTGTCCTTTAATGGAAAATACAAGAGGAAGCACGTCAAAATCAGTCCCATTCCCCTTCCAGCCCAACGATTCACAAAGACGTGTAAATTCAAGGGAAGCTGGGTCCCCAATAACGTTCCTGTTCTTTTCATACCCTGCATAACGGATAAGCTGATGATTCCAGATGCGTACTACATCGCCCTCCGGAAAAATCGTAATCGTAGGAATAATTTTTCCTTCATTTGTAGCATACATAATGTGTCGCTTTAATGCCTCAATCACGTCACCTTTCGTTCGTGCATCCCTCGCATCAAATACATGCATTCGTTCCCAAAACAGTCTTCCAATACAGCGATTGCTGTTTCTCCACGCCAATTTGGCTCCATACGTAAGCTCATCAAGTGTTAACGTGTATGATCCCTTAACATTTATCTCTTGAAGGACCTCTTCAATGCGTTCTGATACTCCTACTCGGCTCGTCTCTTTATAAAATTGCTTCAGAAATGCTATCGCTTGTTGCTCCCGTTCGATTTCCATAAATGTCAATAATCCTCCTAAAAAAACTGTGTAGCCGATTGCTACACAGTTTTTTGGCTATTGCTTTTTATCGATTTCCGCTTTAATATCGTTTTCTATTTGACTTGGCTTCGTTTGTGGCGCGTACCGCTTCACAACTTGACCATTTCGATCAACTAAGAACTTCGTAAAGTTCCATTTAATCTCTTCGCCTATTGTACCCTTTTTTTCACTTTTTAAGTGCTTAAAAAGTGGATTAGCGTCTTTCCCTTTTACATTGGTTTTCGCAAAAAGAGGGAAGGTCACACCGAAATTCAATTTACAAACACTTTCCATTTCATCATCTGATGTTGGCTCTTGATTCATAAATTGATTACTTGGGAAGCCTAATACACGTAATCCGTCATTTTGATACGTTTGGTGAAGCGATTCTAAGCCATCAAATTGTGATGCAAACCCGCATTTTGTTGCTGTATTCACAACAAGAAGAACGTCACCTTCATAATTTGATAATGGAAAATCTTCACCATTACTCGTTTTTACCGTGTAATCAAATACAGACATGTTTACCTCTCCTCCATTGCTTCTTTTCAACAAGTATAAAGGTTCTGCACCCACAAGAAAACTAATTTGCTCACGCCTTATGCCTTCTAGCAAACTCTACAAAGCGGAAGCGATCTGGACGGTGTCTTGATTCTGTTATTTGCAGTAAAGTGGCATCTTCCAAATACGTTAAACTGTGCACAACAACGATGTGACTTCCTGGTTCAACATCGAGAAGTTCAACATCTTCTTCAGTAGCAACGTCGACGACAATCTCTTTTTTGGCGAAGCTAATTGTCAGTTCCAACGTATTCTCAATGTACGCGTAAATACTCCCAGCACAAATATCTGCTGTTAGTCCTGGCACAAGTGCTTTTGGGAACCAATCTTTATCAAGAATGATCCGCTCACCATCAATCATTCGTACCCTCGCAATTTCTAGAAGGTTCTCTTCCTCAGGCAGTTGAAATGCGTGAGCTTGTTCTGCTGTTGCTTTTAGTTCATTAAACGCTACAACAGCTGTTGATGCATTCATACCTAATTTTTGATTTAACTCTTGAAAACTTGTTACGCCTGAAACAGGAAAATCAAGTCGCTGTACATCTAATACAACAGAGCCCTTCCCTTGAATCTTCTGAATGTACCCATGTTCAGAAAGCTGCTTTAACGCTTTACGAATGGTTTCTCTCGAAGCTTCAAATTGAGTCGTTAGCTCATGTTCCGACGGTAATGTATCACCTGGCATATAGCGTCCTTCATGAATATCACGTATTAAATGTTGGTAAATGGAATGAAATTTACTTTTCAACGTATCGCCCTACTTTTTTAACAGAAATGCGATGGTTTCGTAAGGTTCTAACTCTAATGATGCTGTTAGCTTCTTTTCACCATCATAATTTCGTATGACTTGTTCTCCTTCTAACGATACCATAGAAGCAGGGCACGTGAACACGGATTTACTACGATAAAAGTTTGAGATAACGAGTAGCTTCTCCTGTTCATTTTCCCTTACATAAGCAAACACAGTTGGATGATTACGTGTTAAGTGAGTGTAATTCCCATCTGTAATGACATCGAACTCTTTCCTGAGTAAAATAAGCTTTTTGTAGAAATAAAAAATCGAATCTTTATCTGCTAACGCCTTTTCAGCATTAATATGCTCATAATTGTTCGCAACATGAATCCAAGGTGTTCCTGTCGTAAATCCAGCGTGACGGTCATCGTTCCACTGGACAGGCGTACGAGAGTTGTCACGGGATTTATGTTGTAAGATTTCTAGAACGTCCTTCTCATTTTTCCCATCTTGAAGCAATTCTTTATACATATTCAACGACTCTACGTCTCTGTAATCATCGATAGAGGTGAAATATGGATTGGTCATGCCAAACTCTTCACCTTGATAGATGTAAGGCGTACCTTGCATAAGATGAATCGTCGCAGCAAGCATTTTGGCAGAGTGTTGGTGAAACCTTTTATCATCACCGTAACGACTCACAATCCGTGGCTGATCATGATTACACCAGAAAAGCGCGTTCCAGCCACCACCTTCATGCATTCGTACTTGCCATTCAGATAGAATTGATTTTAATTGTTCGAAATCAAATTCAGCAACAGTCCACTTCTCACCGTTTGGATAATCGACTTTTAGATGGTGAAAATTAAACGTCATGGATAACTCTTGACGCTCCGGGTTTGAATAGTTAATACAGTCTTCAATCGTTGTCGAGGACATTTCTCCGACTGTCATGCTGTCGTATTTAGACAATACTTGTTGATTCATTTCATGGATAAACTCATGAACACGTGGTCCATCTGTGTAAAATTTACGTCCATCACCAGGAGCTACACTACCATCATCATTTGGAAAACGCTGGTCTTTTGAAATCAAGTTGATAACATCTAAGCGGAAGCCGTCAATTCCTTTTTCAAACCAGAAGTGCATCATATCATAGACATGCTGACGCATTGTTTCATTCTCCCAATTTAAATCAGCCTGAGTTACATCAAATAAGTGCAAATAATAGTCTTGGGTCGCTTCATTCCATTTCCACGCAGAGCCTCCAAATTTTGATTGCCAATTTGTCGGCTCTTTTTCTTCTATTGCTTCTTTCCATATATAGAAATCGCGAAACTTTGCATCTTTACCTTGCATCGCCGATTGAAACCATTGGTGCTCAGTAGAAGTATGGTTTACAACTAAGTCCATTATGACCTTAATGCCACGTGAATGGGCTTCTTCTAACAACTGATCAAAATCTTCCATAGTTCCATACTCGTCATGAATTGTGTAATAATCCGCGATATCGTAGCCGTTATCCTGTTGTGGAGACGTATAAATCGGTGTTAACCAAATAACGTCAATTCCTAATTCTTTTATATAATCAAGCTTCTCAATGATCCCTTGTAAATCACCGACACCATTACCTGTTGTGTCATTAAAGCTTTTTGGATAGATTTGATAAACCGTACTTTTTCTCCACCATTCCATTACAGTTCACCCTTTCATTGGTATCATACGTACTTAGTTTACCACACTTGTATATACAAGTAAAAAAAGACCTGCTTAAGGCAGGTCTTCCTTTTAAAAAACTCTATGAATTACTATAGTTCTAACTCTTGCACTACTTTCCTATTCATGTAGGCTTTTCGGATTTCGAATCTTGCCGTATAAGAGCGTTGCAATAAACGGCAATAAGATGACGATTCCCATACCAATTGCAAATGCCCCCCAGCTACCAGGCTGGATAGAGAAAATTCCAGGTACACCACCTACACCAACACTAGTTGCTAAAACACTTTGAACAGAAATGAACATGCCTGCAAAACCAGAGCTAATAATAGCTGCTAAAAACGGGAAGCGGAAGCGAAGGTTCACTCCGAATAATGCTGGTTCTGTAATTCCCAACCAAGCTGATAGACCGGATGTACTCGCTAACCCTTTTAAGTTCTTGTTTTTCAATACAAAATACATAGCAAATGCTGCAGACCCTTGGGCAATATTAGAAAGCGCTAAGATTGGCCATAAGAACGTACCACCTGCGCCACCGCTCGTTAACTGTAAATCTACAGCTAAGAAGGTATGGTGCATGCCGGTAATAACGAGTGGTCCATAAATAATTCCATATAAGAATCCAGCAATGGCAGGAACCGCACTAAATAACCAAATAAATCCGTCGGCAATGCCATTTCCAATAGCAAATGTAATTGGACCAACAGCAATAAATGTGATAAAGCTCGTTACAAGTAAGGCAACTGGTGCAACCGTTAGTAAATGGAATGAATCAGGTATGCGTTTCCTTAGGAATACTTCAATCTTTGCAAGAATAATGGATGCGACGAACACTGGTAAAACTTGGCCTTGGTAACCAAGCTTTTGAATTTCTAATCCAAACAGGTTCCAGACAGGAATCTCCCCTGCTTCACGAGCACTTCCGTAATCCCACGCGCTTAATAATGCTGGGTTAACGAGAATTAACCCTAACACAATACCAAGTAACGGGCTGCCACCGAATCGTTTTACGGCTGACCACCCTATTAACGCTGGTAAGAACGTAAAGGCGGTGCTGGCAATCACGTTAATGATATCCGCAAAATCAGTCCACTGAGGATGAACATCAATGATTGATGCGTTATCATAAAAAATGTTATCACCAGTTAAAACGTTGTTTAACCCCATTAACAAACCAGCCGTTACAATTGCTGGCAAGATAGGGATAAAGACATCTGCCAATACTTTAATCGCTCTTTGTAAGGGGTTACCTTTCTTGGCAGCCGCTTCTTTCACATCGTCTTTTGACTGCTCTTCACGTCCCGTAAGCGCCATTAATTCTTTATACACTTTATCAACAACGCCGTTTCCTAAAATAATTTGAAACTGTCCGTTTGCTGAGAATGTCCCCTTCACAACGTCAAGGTCTTCTAACGCCTTTGTATCAACTTGACTTTCATCTTGTAAAACAAGACGCAGTCTTGTTACACAATGAGTGGCAGAAGAAATGTTTGCTTCTCCGCCAATGGCCTCTAAAATCTGCTCAGCAGACTTTTTATAGTTAACAGCCATCTTGTTTCCTCCTTTGCTAACGTTTTCAAAAACGTCGCTTTTATTCTTCTCTAATTTGTATATACAAATATATTATTCGCATTGATCATACCTTGTATATACAAATTAGTCAATAACAATGATAGCCATTTTAATCTTAATTTCTTCTTCCCTCTTTTTGATCGTGTTACACTACTAAAAAAGGAGGCTTCATAAAATGGAATTTGATCCACACTACCACCCATATCCTTCCACAACAATGCCGATTTATGCAAAAAAAGGTATGGTCGCAACATCACAACCACTTGCCGCTCAGGTTGGTAGAGACATTTTAAAGCAAGGAGGAAATGCAGTTGATGCTGCCATTGCGACAGCCGCTTGTTTAACTGTTGTGGAACCTTGCTCAAATGGAATCGGTGGCGATGCCTTTGCAATAGTCTGGCTAGATGGAGCCATTTATGGATTAAACGGTAGCGGTCCATCACCTGAAGCATTAACCATTGAGGAAGTGAAACAGCGAGGGTTTGATTCAATGCCGACAACCGGACTTATACCAGTAACGGTCCCTGGTGCACCTGCTTCATGGGCAAGTCTTTCCGAACGATTTGGTAAACTATCGTTACTAGATGTACTCCAACCAGCCATCGACATTGCAGAAGAAGGCTTTGCGGTCACCCCTACGATTTCAAGACAATGGAAAATGAGCTACAATCGCTTTAAGAAGCAACATACAGCTGAAGAATTTAACGCATGGTTCGATACATTTTCGTTACATAACCGTGCCCCTGAACCCGGCGAAATATGGCGATCTCCCAATCATGCCAAAACGTTGCGTTTAATTGGTGAAACAAACGGAAGAGCTTTTTACGAAGGGGAATTAGCTGATCAGATCGATGCCTTCTTTAAAAAACATAACGGCTATTTACGTAAAGAAGATTTAGCAGCATACGAACCTGAGTGGGTTCAACCCATTTGCACAAATTATAAAGGGTACGATGTATGGGAGATTCCCCCTAATGGGCAAGGCTTAATTGCGCTAATTGCGTTAAATATTCTCGAAGCATTAGAAATTGGCGAAAAAGAAAGCGTAGAAACGTATCACAAACAAATTGAAGCGATTAAGCTTGCTTTTGCTGACGGAAAAGCGTATATAACCGATGAGGGTCACATGAGTGTACCAACGGAGTCTTTACTTAACAAAACCTATGCAGCTAAACGAGCATCAGAAATTACGGATCAGGCTAACTTGCCGACAGTTGGTAAACCCGTCGGTAGTGGGACCGTATACCTTTGTACAGCTGATGAGGAAGGCAATATGGTCTCGTTTATTCAATCGAATTACATGGGCTTCGGTTCAGGACTTGTTGTACCTGACACCGGTATCTCCTTACAAAATCGCGGTCATGCTTTTTCTTTAGATGCTAGCCACGATAATGCGTTAGCACCGAAGAAACGTCCGTACCACACTATTATCCCCGGCTTCCTTTCTAAGGATGAAAAAGGTATTGGCCCATTTGGTGTTATGGGCGGATTTATGCAGCCACAAGGGCATGTGCAGGTAATTATGAATACGATCGACTTTCTTTTACACCCTCAAGCTGCTCTAGACTCCCCTCGTTGGCAATGGACTGAAGGAAATAAAGTAATAGTAGAACCAACATTTCCACGACATATTGCAGAAGGCTTAGCGCGAAAGGGTCACGAAATTAGCGTTGCAAATGATGTCATTTCATTCGGAAGAGGCCAAATCATTTGGAGAGATGAAACAAAAGGTTCGTATGTCGGTGGCTTGGAAACACGAACTGACAGTGCCATTTCCTCGCTTTAACACAAAAAATCCCTCCAACGACTTCACATTAAGTGACTACATTGGAGGGAGTCTAATATCTATCCTTCTTTCGTTTTTCCTTTACTTCTATTGCACTTCTCTCATTATCTAAATATCCTGCTTTCACCTGGCCGCATGAACATATTTAGCTTTAGTTTCTTGCAAATCGTAATATAGTGCAATATGGTCAGCAAGACTGCGCTCATATTCATGCCAATAATAATACCGTTCATCTGTAAACTTGGCATTGAACCTAACGAAATCATTAAACAGAAAGATACGACCGTTGCGTAGAATGAATGAAGAAACGCATCTTTAACGAGTCCAATTCCAATTAAATACGCCTGTAATGGTGTAGCACAATACTGGAATAAAAAATAAGGAATTAAGATTTTCAAGTAGTCGGCTGCTGGTGATGGCCCAAAAAACATGGTCGTTATTGGTTCAGCAAAAAAATAAAACACGAGTACAACTGGTAATCCATAACCAAATGTAACAAGCAACGACAGTCTCAGATAATAATGAAGCGTATCATACTGACGTTTTGCATAGCTATCAGCAACAATAGGTATTAGCACAACAAGAAGAGAATGCGCTACAAATGCAGGAAAGAACCCGATTGTAAAGGCAATCCCTGCTAGTTTTCCGTACTGTACGAGGGCGACACTTTCAAGAACTCCTGCATTGGTAAGAGCCGTTGTAATTAAGAACGGTTTTACTGCAAACGTAATAGAATGAAAGATGCGTAAGCCTGTTGTCGGAATGGAAACAGCCAATAGCTTTTTCTGTACTTCCTTTTGACTGACTTTCTTTTGTGGGTGACCCTTTTTTGTTTCGTGTATCTTGCGAATAAATACAACCACTAAATAAAAAAGAACAAGTAGTTCACTCAGTTTCAATGCCAATAACGCCATAAAAATAGCAAGATCGCTCGTAAAGGAAAACATGTAAAACACAATGAGCAATCCACTAAGCTGTGCAGTTCGTTTTAAAATATTTGCGATTGCAATTTTAGAGGTTTGGTGTGCACCAATTAGATAGCCCTTTGCGACAGACGAAAACGTAATGACTGGTATAAGTAAAAAGAGCATCCACTGTACACCAACATGATACTGCTGTAACACACTTAAGTGTGGCAAAATGAGAAGTGCTGCTACCATCACAGTTACCGCACAAATGGTTGCTAGTTTTAAGGACTGTACTAGTATACCCCAATGATACTTTGGCTCCTTTTCAGCAATTAACTTTGATATCGCAACTGGCAGCTCCACACTTGCTAAAACAACAACAAATAACATTGTGGGCAATATCGCCATGTATAGTCCAAATGCTTCATCACCTAATTCTCTAGCTAACACCATATTAATAACAAATTCCAAACACTCTCCAATAAAAGCTGCTCCACTCAAAACAAGAACACCACGGAAAAACGTACCCAAAGCTCATCTCTCCTTTTCTCTCTTTAATAAGGTATGAGACAAGTTCGTAATTTAAGACAGAAAAAAAAACAAGCGTAGTCGCTTGTTTTTAATCGTCCCATGTATCTGCATTTTTTAAGCCAGGTATGTTCTTGCTTTTAAATACAGGATTTTTCCCTGCTTTTCGCTGTAATACATAGTCATTAATAACGGCAATGGCAATCTTACTTATAAGCACAATGGAGATTAAGTTTACAACGGTTGTAAACGCCATAAATACATCCGCCATATCCCACACAAGTCCAATACTAGCAAGAGAGCCAAATACGATCATGCCCATTACTGCTAGACGGTACACCTGAAGCCAACCAGTTCCTTCTTTAATAAATGCAAGATTCGTCTCTCCGTAATAATAATTTCCCACGAGAGAAGTAAACGAAAAGAAAAAGATAGCAATTGCAATGAATGGGACAGCCCAATCACCGACTAGCAGACTTAATGACTCCTGCGTTAACGCCACACCATTCACTCCTTCTGAAGCAGAAGAATAGACATCCGTTAACAATATTACAAAAGCGGTTGCTGAACAGATAATAATTGTGTCGAAGAACACCCCCAACGACTGAACAAGCCCTTGTTTTGCCGGATGCGACACATCCGCTGTCGCAGCGGCGTTCGGCACACTCCCCATCCCAGCCTCATTTGAGAATAAGCCTCTTTGAGCACCGACTAATAAGCCAGCAAAGATTCCGACACTTGCTTCCTGAAAGCCAAATGCATTTCCTACTATTAATGAGAACACCGCTGGAATCGCTTCTGCATTTGTTACAACGACAAATCCCACAACTCCAAGATAAAGTACAGCCATAATCGGTACAACAATACCTGAAAATACAGAGATAGAACGAATTCCCCCAAAAATAATGACACCGACTGCAAGGGAAATAATAATTCCGACAATAAGTGGATCAAATTGGAACGCGTTTTCAAATGCGACGGCAATCGTATTTGCCTGTAGTGAATTAAAGATAAACCCAAATGTAACAGCAATTAACACTGCAAAAACGATCCCTAACCATCGTTTTCCTAGCGCACGCTCAATATAATAAGCTGGTCCTCCACGAAATTGACCATCAACACGTACTTTATAAACTTGTCCTAGCATACTTTCAATAAAACCTGTCGCCATACCAATAATGGCAATGACCCACATCCAAAAAATTGCTCCAGGCCCTCCCATAACGATTGCTAATGCTACACCAGAGATATTGGCAGCACCTACACGAGAGGCAGCACTAATACAAAACGCTTGGAAAGCAGAAACTTCCCCTTTTTTCGTTTTCTTTTCGGTAATGGCCCGAAACATCTCTGGAAATAAACGAAATTGAACAAAATTAGACCGAAATGTAAAATAGATCCCTACGCTAATTAAAGCAGCGACGAGTATGTACGATGTAACACCATTAATACTTTTTATAAGATCGTGAAATGCGTCCATATAAATCCTCCAATAGTCAACTAAAACAATCTTTGAATTATACCAAACTACATATTTTTTTGCAATTTATGAAAAGACTTACTAGATATAACGCTTTCCAGTAAGTCCCTTTTATGATTATATATCTGTAAGAGTTAGGAGACGAATTTGCTCATCTAACTCCTCTTGGTGTGCTTTCATTTCTTCTTCTGTCCACGATAGTAAATCCGCCATTGCTTGAACAATTTGCCCCTTAAACGTTGAGACAGTTTGAATATCAAATAGCAAATCTGATGTTCTACGCAAGAAAAAGTCTACTGGTGTGAGTGCCATCTCGTACTGAATGGCATATCGTAAAGAAGCCCACAAATCTTTTGGTACGTGATACGTTTCTGCCCTCGAATCATCTAAATAAGCGAAGACTTGAGGCACATTTGAACCATATCGCTCAACCAATTTTTTTGCAATCGGTTTATCCAATCCCAACTGTACGCCAGCTTCAATATGGACATTATTGAAATGCTCCAGCTGATCAGAACCACCAACTTTTCCACCACTTAACACAAGGTGTTTCGTCTTTGATTGCGGATATGTGTCTACCCCGCTGTCTTCTAAAGACTTACATACACGGTCTGTAATGTCAGCCGCCATTTTTCGGTAGCCTGTTAATTTTCCACCTGCTATCGTAATTAGGCCACTACTCGAAACAAAGATCTCGTCTTTACGAGAAATATCAGACGGGTCCTTTCCTTCCTCATGAATGAGCGGTCTCAACCCCGACCAACTTGATTCAATATCATCTTTTGTTACTTTATGATCAGGAAACCGAGCCATAACAGCTCCGATAATATAATCTACATCTTCTCTTGTTACACCTGGTTCATGCATTGATCCTTTATAATTTGTATCCGTTGTTCCGACATACACTTTTTCATCTCTAGGGATCGCAAACATCATTCGCCCATCGTTATAGGGTGTATCAAAGTAAAGTGCTTGGTTTAAGGGTAGCTTTCGTTTTGAAAAAACAAGGTGAACACCCTTTGTTAAGTGAATCGTCTTTCCTTGTTTTGAGCGGTCTTGCTCACGTAGTGTATCAACCCAAGGCCCTGTTGCGTTCACAACGTGCTTTGCATGAATTACAATAGCTTCCCCTGATTGTAAGTCTCTTGCAACTACACCATTAACGTGATTATCTTCATACGTAAACGACTCTACCTTCACATAATTGGCTAAGTGTGCTCCATACATTGAAGCTGTTTTCGCTACTTCCATTGTTAAGCGGGCATCATCTGTCCGATATTCAACATACATTCCTGCCCCTTTTAGCTGGTCAGGAGCCAATATCGGCTCTTTCTTCAACGCCTTCTTCGCACGCATCATTGTTCTTCGTTCTGATTTTTTGACACCTGCCAATTTATCGTATACACGCAGACCAATTGATGTTGTAAGGGAGTTAAAGGTACCACCTTTATAAAATGGAAGCATCATTCTTAGCGGCGTTGTTACATGGGGTGCATTTTCATAAACGATTTCTCGTTCTTTTCCTACTTCAGCCACTAGCTTAATTTCAAATTGTTTTAGATACCGAAGACCACCATGAATTAATTTTGTTGATCGACTTGAGGTGCCTGCTGCAAAATCTTGCATTTCGACTAAACCTACTTTTAGCCCTCTTGTAGCTGCATCAAGTGCTGTTCCTACACCTGTAATGCCTCCACCAATAATTAATAAGTCTAATTCATTACGTTGCATGTCTTCCAGTGAGTTTTTTCGTGTTTTTGACGAAAAGGTCATTTCATCATTCCCCCATCTTAGTAGCCCAATCAGACATTTCTTTTATATTATTCCACGTAACCGATCTTTCAAACACATTGATTGATTGGTTAGTAACGAATCACTATACTAAACAAAAAGGAGAAAAACAGATGCGCATTGCAATCGTTATTGGTAGCTCAAAAGGATTAGGGGCAGCCGTTGTTAAGCAATTGCTGGAAGAACAGTATGAAGTGATTGGATTCTCAAGAACAGAAGCACCAAAAGAGATACATACACATCCATCTTTTACTCATGTATCCTTCGATGCTAGCCATGTAGCTACACGTCAGGATATTTTTTCAAACGTATTCGCTTCAATTAATGTTTCGCTTGCCACAGAAATGTTATTTATTTATAACGCTGCTCTTATTAATCCTGTAGGGAGGCTCGGCACTCTCGAAAAGGTAAGCTTTAGTCAACAAGTCGAAGTGAATTTAGTAGCCCCTCTCGAACTAAGCAATTTATTTATTCAGTCCGTGCAATCGTTAACGATTTCAAAACGAATGCTCTTTGTTACATCAGGAGTAGCTTCAAAGCCTATTAGTGGCTGGTCCGGTTACTCTAGCTCAAAAGCAGGGCTAAATATGATTGTACATTCAATCGCAAAAGAACAGGAAGATGCCTCGTCACCTGTTTTAGTAGCTGGGTTTAACCCTGGTATCATGGATACGACTATGCAACAAACCATTCGACATTTTCAAGAAAACCAATTCCCATCTGTAGCACAGTTTAAGCGCTTTTATGAAAGCGGAAGACTTCAGCCTGCATCTATCGTCGCCCGTTCTCTTATTCGCTGTCTACAGAACCCCACTTTTGCAAATGGACAAATCGTTCGTGTCGATGACTATCTTTAAGCAAAGGTATGCTGGTATACCAGCATACCTTCAACTATAAACAAAAAAGATAGCAAGAATGATTCGCTACCTTCCATCTTCTTATATGGAAAATTTATATTTCCTATTCATTTTCCTTTTCTATCGGTAATGAAAGGACTACTTTTGTTCCTTTTCCAGGTTTACTTTTAAATGTTACCATCCCGTTCATCATTTCCACTATACGAATGGATACCATTGTTCCGATTCCATTGCCAGACTCCTTTGTTGTGAAATACGCTGTGCCTAACTGCTTTAATTGCTGTCTACTCATTCCTACACCGTTATCATTGATTTCAATTTGCGCTCGATCTTTTAAACGATCTAATTGTATGGTTACAGTATCCCCTTCATTTGACGCTTCAATGCCATTCTTCACAAAATTCATTAGCGCTTGCTTTACCTTGTTTTCGTTCCCGTTTACGATGGCTTGCTCACATGTGCCGATTGTCAGTTGAATAGACCGCTCTTGTGCATAGGGAGTGAGTAAAGCCACTACCTCACGTGCGGTTTCGTTTAAATGAAAGGTAGCGTTCGTTTGCGGTCTCGTTGTATTTAAAAACTCGTAAATAATGGATTCTGCCCGATCCAGTTCACTTAAAATCAGTTTATGATATTCAGCATGTTGTTTATCTTCTGACAATAATTGCACAAACCCTTTTACCACTGTTAACGGATTTCGTACCTCATGAGCAATTGAAGCCGCCAGCTCCCCTTTTGTAAAATCTTTTTCAGTCGCAACGAGCTCTGCTACAATACGCTCTTTTTCTAATAAAGTCTCAAATAAATAAGTAACAAGCACAACGGTGACGACAAGAAAGACAATATACAACCATCCTGCTACCCACGATTCAGACAGGTGGTTTTCATAGTTAATTAAGTATAAGGTACCAAAGGTTTGAATAGTGGCAGGAAGAATCAATAACAACGATGCATAACGAATCCTTGACCATCTAGGTGGTAACATATAAAAGCGGTTAACACATAAGGCATAAAAAAGAGCGGTTAACACGATCAGTACTACCCCTAGTATAAATAGATCTCCACCTTGACCTATTCTGCCTACTACCGCAATAGCTGCAACGCCCCAACCAGCTCGTTTACCTCCATATAAAAACGCAAGCAGTATCGGAATATAGCGTAAGTCCCATTGAATGTTTCCAACATTAATGGAAAAAAACAGGCACAATAAAACCGCTCCGCTCATAAATAAAAACATCGTTAATGAACGTTGAATTTTCCAGCTACCTTCAGCCCGAAGGCCATAGATAAGCACGGGGATTACAATGGCAAATACATTAATAATGAGTTTTTCAATAACCATGTCATTTAGCATCCCCCTCATTCACTATGCTTATCATTTCGACACTGTTTGCATCATTCCTTTCTAATTTATAGAATTGCGTCCATATTTTTAGTTCGTTGCAATTCATAATAAAAGCCTTTTTTCTCCATTAACTCTTCATGTGAACCCATTTCCGTTAATTCTCCTGCCTGCAAAACGAGAATTTTATCAGCTGTTTCAATTGTATTTAGCCGATGCGCAATTACAAAACTCGTTCGTCCATGCATCAAACGCTTTAGCGCCTCTTGAATCTTCATCTCTGTTACAGTATCAATACTAGAAGTCGCTTCATCAAGGATTAATAGTTTTGGATCCGCTAATAACGCACGGGCAATTGAGACTAATTGTCTCTGACCTTGACTAATGCCGCCGCCATCTTGCTTTAACGTTGTTTTATACCCTTTTGGCAGTCGCTTAATAAAGCTATGGGCATTTGCCAACTTCGCCGCTTCGTATACCTCTTCATCAGTTGCCGTAAGTCGTCCATAGCGAATGTTTTCAAGAATAGTTCCTTGAAATAAAAAGGAGTCCTGTAGTACAACGCCCATTTGACTTCGCAAGTCGGGTCGATTACGCTTTCGAATGTCAGTTCCATCAATAGTAATTGCACCTTGATTCACATCGTAAAACCTCGTCAGCAAATTAATAATCGTCGTCTTCCCAGCTCCAGTTGGACCAACAAATGCAACTGTTTCACCTGGCTTTACCGTAAATGAGACGTTCTTTAATATTGGAGAGTTCTCGTAGGAAAAGCTTACCTGTTCAAACGCCACATGGCCTTGTAAATCACTTTGAAAAGAACCATCTTCCGTTTCTTCTTCTGGCTTTTGATCCATGATTTCAAATACTCGCTCAGCCCCTGCCAATGCAGAAAGTAAAGCATTGAACTGGTTTGCTAAGTCATTCAGTGGTCTTGTAAACTGACGAGCATATTCTACAAAGATAACAATCATTCCAATAGTAACACCAGCAACTTGATTAACCGCCATTACTCCCCCGATAAAAGCAATAACAGCAAAGCTTAAATTATTTAAGACGTTCATGACTTTTGGAATAAAACCAGAATAGGTTTGCGCCCAAAAGCCAGCTACTCTTAAGGCTTCATTTCGCTGAGTAAATCCATCAATGACCGTATCTTCACGAGAAAACGTCTTGACCATTTGCTGACCCGCAATCGTCTCCTCTGAATAACCGTTCAATGTCCCAAGAGTACGTTGTTGCTCTTTAAAAAACACTTGCGTTCGCTTCGTAATCCATTTTAAACCATAGAACATAAGAGGAATAACCGTCATCGTCACAATCGTTAAAATGGGTGATAACCATAACATGACTGCTAAAATACCGATAAATGTAACAACACTCGATAAAATTTGCACGATAGATGAATTTAAGGTTGCCGATATATTTTCAATATCGTTTGTCACTCGACTCATAATGTCGCCATGTTGCCTTTTATCAAAAAAGCGAATCGGCAGTTGTTGTAGATGGTTAAACAAATCTCTCCTAATCTCATAAATCGTAGCTTGCGCGATACGAACCATAATAAAATTTTGAAAAAACGTTGCAATTGATAAACCAATAAAAGAAGCGAATAAAAGAAGTAAGATGGTGCCTAACCCATCAAACGTCATTGGAATGATATAATTATCAATAATAACGCCAATAAGAAAGGGACCTACTAACATAAGTAAGGAACTGATGATAACTAAAGCCATAACAACAAAAATGGCACTCTGACGTTTGCGTAGATATGCAAGAATTCTTCGCGTTGCTTCTTTCCAATCACGGGCTTTTTGACTTTTACCAACTCTTGCAGCATGTGGGTGAGCTGGCTTTGAAGGCTGATCTTCTTTTTGCTTATGTTGATAATGACGCCAGTCAATTTTTTTATATTGAAACGGCTCTTTTAAGATTGTTTTAATAGACACGCTACTCCTCCTTCCCGTATTGTGACTGATGGATTTTACGATAAAACGATGATTGTTCCATTAACTGCTCATGACTCCCGTAGCCTTCAATCTTACCGAATTCTAGCAATAGAATTTTATCTGCCTTCCTCGCTGTCGAAAGTTTTTGCGTAATAATGAGTGTCGTACATGAGTAATCCTCTAGCGCATGTAAAAACTGTTCTTCTGTTTTTGTATCTAACGCACTTGTACTATCATCCAAAAGTAAGATCTTAGGTTCACGAAGCAATGCACGTGCAATTGAAATGCGTTGCTTTTGTCCCCCTGATAAATTGACTCCTTGTTGTCCAACCACAGTATCGTAGCCTTGTTCTAGTTTCTCAATCGTCTCATGAATTTGCGCTGCCTTAGCTGCTAGAACAATCTGTTCAAGTGAAGCATCTGGGACTCCCCAAGCAATGTTCTCTCGAATTGTTCCCGAAAACAGACGAATAGACTGGGGGACGTAGCCCAGTTGCTTTCTGAGCTCTTGTATATTCCAGTGTTTAATGGACGTTCCATCTATTGTCACTTCACCAGAATCCGCTTCATAAAGTTTCGGAATGAGTTGAAACAAAGAAGTCTTTCCAGATCCGGTTTCACCTAAAACTGCAACGGTCTCCCCTGCATGTACGTGAAACGAAATGTCTTCTAAAACAGGCTCTTTTTGCCCATCATAAGAAAACCATACCGATTGAAACTGAACCTCACCCTTAAATGTAGGAGGTTGCGGGAGCTGCACTTGACCTTTTAGTTCATCATCAGGCTCTAACAAAACTTCCTCAATTCGCAATGCTGATGCTTTTGCTCTTGAAAACACCATAATAATCATTGCGAATACACCTAGAGCAGATGTAATTCTCGTTGCGTAGTTAACGATTGCCACAACATCGCCAACTTGTGCGGTATTATTATCAATTTGAAAGCTACCGAACCATAGCACAAGCAAGATCGATGCATTCATTAAAAGTAAAAGAACTGGCATCGTTAGTTCCATCAATCGAAATGCCTGCACCATACGCTTTCGTAGCGTATCACTTTCTACAAAAAAACGATTGACTTCATGAGCCTTACGTACAAAAACTCGAACAAGTCGAATCCCTGTCAAATTTTCTCGAACGACATGGTTGACCTTGTCGACTTGGTTTTGAACTTGTCCAAAAATATGTACACCTTTTTTCAAAATCCATAGTAAAAAGAAAATAAGGATTGGAATGGTAAGAATTAGAAAGAATGCCAGTCTAGCATTTATTAAAAAAGCCATAAAGGCACCACCTACAACGAGTAAGGGCGCTCTAGCCATAATACGTAACCCCATAAAAATGGTATTTTGAATTTGCGTTATATCGTTTGTTAGCCTCGTCATTAATGAAGAGGTGGCAAACGGTTGCAATTTGTCCAAACTGGACCGCTGAATATTTTTAAACATCGCGTTTCGTAAATCGAACCCTGTGCTTTGCCCTGCATGTCCTGCATAAAATGAGTTCAGTATGCCTGCAACAAACGCAACGAGGGATAAGCCAATCATGACACTTCCCCAAACGATAACGGTTGTTAAATCTTCTTGAAGTATGCCATCATCAATGATTCGGGCCAATAATAAAGGCTGGATTAATTCAACTGTCAGTTCTAACAGCATAAAAATAAACGCAATAATTGCAGCCCACTTGTACGACAGCAAATAAGAAAAAACTGTCCTCAAATCTATCTACCCCTCTATCTTTCTCTTTCAGACTATTATAATCGATATAAACAAAAAAAATCCTAAGAATGCACTTAGAATTTTTTTCATAACGTATTTTTACGGGGACTAATGTCATCATTCTATTCATGTACGTTTACGAAAACATATACTCAACATGTTTATTCACTAACATAATTACACATTCTACTGTCGACTTTACTAGTACTATTAAACGTTTCCATCTATATTTATCACGTTCATTATCCAGTAATCGCAAAAACAAGTATACCAGCTATACACACAAAAAAAGCAGCAGAGATTAATTTAACAAACCGCGCGTTCACGTCCGATCCCCCTCTTCATCATTGCTTCCCTTAGTATACAATGATTTGATCTGTTGTACTATGTAAAACATACAGAAAAAAGTCAAAAATTAGTTAGATATACCCTGTTGATTATACGGTAAACTGTAATGCAATCAGACAGAACCTTCCACATGATGATGAGGTTGTTCTAAGCCACAATCTGTTCCATACGTTTCGGAACACTACACCCGTCATTTCCCAAATAAAAATAGTAGTGATTGACTAATCGCAAAAGAGAACGGCGACTCACTAAACATGAACCAGCCGTCCCATTGATTTAAAAAAACTGTTACTTTGTCCATTCCTCTTTGTCTCTCCATTCAAGGCGCTGACGAATAAATACCGACTTCCTCTTGACCATGCAAAGCCGCTCTAAATGAATAGACTTAAAAATCCACACTTTAGTTTAGCTGAAAACCTTTTTTTGCTGCCTCATTCGCCATTATACTATAGCCTTTGTTATTTGGATGAAAAGCATCGCGAGAAAGAACATAGTGATTTCGTCTTTTAAAAGCCTGATAGACGTCTACAACTTGTACATGTGGAAACCGTGTTAATGATTGTATTCCGCGGTTGAACGACTTGATAGACTGGTCCACAAATGGTACAGAGTCCAGTGGATTATAGCTATTAAACACAATGATTTTGTAAGGAATGGCTTTACCTCGTTTGATTTCCGTTATATACGAAACCAATTGAGTCATCCAATAAATAGCGTTTTTAATTGCATGTTCTACTTTTTCAACGGAAAAAGGTTGTCGACCATATTGCACGGATTGAATTAAATCATTTCCACCACCTGTAATTGTAATGAAATTGGCTTCCGTAATGGATGTCACTGGTTGCTGATAGACGAGACGATGGATTTGACCAGTTGTTAAACCACTCCGAGCTACTGTTAGTGTTTTCACAGGAGCTTGTAAAGCGCCACTCGCATAATGTCGGTAGATTGAAACAAACCCATCAGGCTTGCCTGAAGCGCCTACACCCGTAGTTAGTGAATCGCCGATCGCTAAGTAGTTAACTCCTCTACGTTCCAAACTAAACCCTCCCTTCTATCCACTCTATTCAGTTGCCAAAAAAAGAGGAACGGCATACGTTCCTCTTTCAACTAACTATAATGGAATAATGGGGGAGAGTGTCCCTTCATATGAAAGTGATAACGAATGAAGTGCTCTTGTACAACCTACATAAAGCAACTTTTGATGAACAGGATTGTTTGGATAATGATGGTTTGATACATTTGTTAGCATAACAGCGTCAAACTCAAACCCTTTTGACAGGTAAATTGGTAGTATGGAGATTCCGCCTTTGTACGTTGTATCCCCTGCACGAATTAGCGTCGCTGAAATAGCGGCTTCTTTTAATTCCAAAGCAAGCGTTTCCGCTTCTTTCTTTGTCCTAGTTAGAAAGGCTATGGTTTCATACGCTTTTACATCACTTAGCCACTGAAGCATGGAAGACAGTGAATAAGAGATCACTTTCACAGGCTCACCACTTCGAAAAACAGGCTTTGCTAAAGGCGGATGGTTTTCGACCTGTTCAAGAATACCATTACTATATTCAATAATCTCCATCGTTGAGCGATAACTCTTTTCCATTTGCACGTAAGTACAGTTCTGACCAAGAACCTTTATAAACGAGTCCCACGTAACAATGCCTTCTTCACCGTGTATGCCTTGAGCAAGATCTCCTAGAATCGTCAAGCCTCCTTTTCTCGTATAGTCATTTAATAAGGAAATGATAAAGGGCGATAAATCCTGTGCCTCATCAATCACTAAGTGATCAAAGCGAGCTTCCTTATCTATACCAATTAATTGTTGGTGTATGTAGACCATTGGAGCCAGATCTTCAATAAACAATTTACCACTGCGCAGTGACTGAGAGATTGGGTGGTTTTGTTGCTGTAAAAAATTCAGATACAGCTTTAATTCATCTGGTTTTTTCCAGCTGTTCATATAACTTCTTACTGCCTTCAACCCTTCTGTTTTATACGCTTTGCGTTCTTTCTCATCCTCAAACATCCTTACCTCTATTTCAACCCAGCGCTTTAACCTTGCTTGCAGTCGTTCTCTTTGCTTTAAAGGAGCAGAATGAGCGAAATCCTGGGTTATCCATTCCTGTATCTTCTCCTTCTGAACAAGGCCACTCGCCCAAGGTATAAAATCTTTGATTGGTAGACGATTGGCTACTTCTTCCTCCACGTATTTCTTAAGTTGATCTCGAAAAGCGAGAGACCCTTTCTCTTTAATAACGACTTGATTTTCTGGTTCAACCTGTAGCTCAAAACGAGTGAAGATCCGGTCTTCTGTTGACTCCACTTCATAGGAATCATCTAATTTTTGCAAAGCCCAATCAACATAAGTAGACTGCTGAATATCGCCTACTCCTAGCTCTGGAAGCACTTGGGCAATATAATCAAGGAACATTGCATTTGGAGCAAAGATCATCATTCGTTCTGCTTTTAAACGCTCTCTGTATTCATAAAGAAGAAAGGCCAACCTGTGAAGAGCAACCGTTGTTTTTCCACTACCTGCTGCCCCTTGAATAAGCAATGGCTTCTTTACATCAGAGCGAATAATTGAGTTCTGCTCTGCTTGAATGGTCGATACAATGTCTTTTAATTTGTTGTCTTTTTGTTCACCTAACTTATAGAGAAGGAATTCATCCCCACCGCTACTTTCTTGGCCCTCTACGTAACTATCCACAACTCGCTTTAATTCACGCCCTCGAATAACTACATTTCGTTTTAATTGGATTTCGCCTTCCACGATACCATCTGGCGATTCGTAATAGACATCCTCTTCACTGCCGTTAAAACTATAAAATAAAGAAGCAACCGGTGCTCGCCAATCAATCACTAAAGGGTGATCCTCTTCATCATCATGTACACCAACTTTACCAATGTATAGGGCTTTCTTGTCCTCATTTTCAAAATCAAGAAAATCTAAGCGAGCAAAATATGGTTCTTCATTTGCAATTCGGAGAGATTGTCGCTTCGCTTCCCGTCGATCTTCTAACACTTGTTGAGTAAAGTCATCTCCTCGGTAAATCGGAATTTGCTGAACATGTGTAAACATTCGATCAATCTTTTTTAATGACGCTTTTAACACAGCCGTTTCGTAATCATGCTGGTTCATATTATATTCACCCTCTCTCAAGTCTCTTTTCTTATTTTGCATAATTTTTTAAAAAAAATATAGACTTTTTCTTTTCAGTTTGATAAGCTTTATATAGTTCAATTACCTAAAATATTTATACCAGTATTTGGTATTTTTTCATAAAAGACTTACGCTTTTTTCTTTTTTTTTCGCGTAAGTCTTTTACTATATTAAAGGAGTGAAGTCACGTTGCCATCATTATTATTTATCGGTGCTGGAAGAATGGCTGAAGCTGTATTTAAAGGCGTTCTAGCTAAACCAAATCCAGCATTCTCACCCGTATACGTAAGTAATCAAACAAACAAAGCTCATTTAGATAAGCTCACACAGGTTTATCCAATTGAAGCGATTTCAGATTGGTCTGAAAAGGTTACTGAAGCGGATGTCATTCTGATTGCCGCTCCACCTTCTGCACACCCATCTATTTTGAAAACGTTACGTCCTCTCGTTAGGAACCAACTCGTGTTAACTGTAGCTGCGGGTATCGGACCTTCTGACCTTGAAGCACAATTACCGGCTGGGGTAGCAACTGCATGGATCATGCCGAATACGGCAGCGCAAGCAGGAGCTTCGATAAGCCTTTATACATACGGTTCACATGTAACGGATACACAAAAAAGTTATGTCGAATCATTAGTAGCTTCTATCGGGACAGGTGCCCAACTAAGCGAATCACTTATTCACGAATTAACTGCCGTTACTGGAAGCGCACCTGCTTTCGTTTATGAATTTGTCATTCAGCTTGAATCAATTGCACAATCTTTTGGCATTGACCAATCTCAAGCTCGGAATCTCGTTGTTCAGATGCTGGCAGGAAGTGCAGATATGCTTAAAGCAGGTTTTACACCAACAGAATTACGTGATCAAGTCACAACACCAGGTGGTGCTACTGAAGCTGGTTTGAAATCGTTACAGGCAGATGATTTTAGTGGTTCCATTGCTCGTGGTGTTCAAGCAGTAACCGATCATGCCAAAGCAAAAAGCAACTAGTATATAAGAAAAGGCTGTAGACAATGTCTACAGCCTTTTCTTTAAAATACACGTTTCTCACCAAAGTGAATGTTACTCCTCTTCAAATAAACGTAAATAAGTATTAATACGGTTATTTCGGCAAAAGGAATGGCAAGCCAAATCGCATGAACGCCTAAAAGGAACGGTACTATTAATAAAAACAGCAACATTAGAATGATCTGTCTCCCAGCGGTAATCCATGTTGCAATCGCTACCTCTCCAATTGACTGGAAATACGTCATCAGTACAAAGTTTACCCCCATAACTAAATATGCTATAAAGAATAATCGTATGCCTCTTACCGCTAACTCTTTTACTTCCTCAGGGAAATCTCCAAAGATATTCACAATTGGGACTGCTGCGAACTGGCCAATTAAGAAGCAAATGAGTCCGGCAACAAAACCTGTTCGAATAGCTAGTTTCATAAGCTGTCTTTTTTTCTCATGTTCTGCTGCACCATGAAAATAACTAACAATAGGCTGAACCGCTGCTCCCATTCCTAAGAACATGAGCAACATAACTGCATGCACATAATTGACAACGGAAAAAGCGGCAACGCCCACTGTACCTGCAAGACGTGCAAACATAATGTTATGAGAGACTGTAAAAACAGATATGCCTACTTCTGCTAAGAAACTTGGAAACCCGAATCGTAAAGCTTGCTTTGATAATAATAAATCAAATTTCACCTTTACGAACTTTAAATTACTTCTTTTCGTAAAGAAATGTGAAGATAGAACGAGTAAGCCTAAGAACGCAGCAATGATCGTTCCGAATGCGATTTCACGCACCCCTAAATCGAGTACATACAGAATAACGTAGTTAATGCCCACATTTGAAAAAGCCGTTGTGACGAGCGCTGCCATAGCAAGCGTTGGGTTGCCATCATTACGGACAAAAATACTTGATGCATTTTCCAAGGTGAAAATAAAACCGAAAACTAAGAAAACATTCATATACGCAGCAGCAAA
This sequence comes from Shouchella hunanensis, assembly GCF_028735875.1. Taxonomy (GTDB): domain Bacteria; phylum Bacillota; class Bacilli; order Bacillales; family Bacillaceae_D; genus Shouchella; species Shouchella hunanensis. The sequence goes on along the minus strand of NZ_CP117834.1, from coordinate 2,789,917 downwards.
TGGAGCTGTTTCCTCATTTGCACCTAGTGCGTAGACAAGTGGCTCGTGAAAGAGTAAAGCCAAAGCGCCTATTACAATGGTCCCCAACCCAATTAGTAAAATGGAATGGGTGAAGATGACTTGCGCACGTCCCTTTTCTTTTCTACCCATTGCTTGTGAATATAGAGTCGCTCCACCAATCCCTAGCCATAACGATAAGCCCACAAAAATGGTATAGACTGGACCAGCAATGTTTACACCAGCTAACGCAACAGGACCAAGTCGATTGCCAACCATAATACCGTCAACTGCTAGATTAATGGCCATTAATAGCATGCCAACCAATGATGGAATTAAATACCGCATAAAGAGCTTACTAATCTTTTCAGTTTCCAACGGATTTGCAGTATCTTCTCTTCCCAAATTTCCACCTTCTCTTTAACTCAAACGAAATCAAATCGTATGTATTATAGCAAATTTTCGTAGTACTGCGTCAATCTTTTTCTGTTTGCCTCATTCATTTACCAATCGTCTACTCAATAGAACCTCATCTTGTCATTTATTCTACGCATTCACCTTACCAAATTAACCTTTCTTTCTTTTAAGCAGAGTTCATAAACAGCCGGATTCCCCATCGCTTCCCATTCGCTGAAACCAAATTCAGGCTGATAATAGCGGATAAGTAACGCTAGAAGATTTCCGTGGCTTACGATAATGGTTGGTTCAGTTAAGCTGTTTACGACAGACAGAATACGCGCTTGAGCTTCATGGGACGATTCACCACCTTCGAGAGAATAGGAATCGTCAGCAAAACTTCTCTGTAAATGCACAAGCCAATTGGTAAGTGAGACCGGACTTAAACAACGCTCCATTAGCCTTTCCTCTTGCTCAATTGGTAATCCTAACAATTCCGCTGTCGGTTCAATCGTTGAAATTGCCCTTTTGTAAGGGCTTGAAAGAATCATGTTAATCGCCTTCTCTTGAAAAAACAAAGCTAAATCCTTCGCATCTTGTTTCCCTTTACTCGTTAATCTGGCAGACGGTTCTTGCCCTGTTGCTTCAGCATGCCTTACGAAATAAAGAATTCCACTCATGTAGAACAGCTCCTTTTAGTGTGTATGAATAAATTGAAAAAACGAACATGGAAATGTTTCATGTTCGCTTCTCAGTATACCTTTATTACCCTTGGTCTTTCATTTTTGGATCAAGGGCATCTCTTAATCCATCTCCTAACATATTAAATCCTAATACTACCAGCATGATAGACAAACCTGGGAATAGTACCGTCCAGTAAGCATTTTGAATGTAACCTCTAGAATCAGCTAACATTCTTCCCCATTCTGGTGTGGGTGGACTAGCTCCCATTCCAAGAAATCCAAGTGCGGCTGCTTCTATGATCGCAATCCCAAATCCTAAAGTTGCTTGCACGATAATTGGCGCTAAACTATTGGGTAAAATGTGATGAAACATAATTCGTCCATTTTTCATACCTTGCGCTTTTGCGGCTAAGACAAACTCTTCTGCTCGTAAACTGATCACTTTTGAACGAACAATTCGACCAAATATCGGCACATTAATAATAGCGATGGCCAACATCGCATTTTGTAGAGATGGTCCTAAAATCGCTACAATGGCAATGGCTAATAAAATACTTGGGAATGCGAGCATAATATCAAAAATTCTAGAAATAAGCATATCGACCCAACGTCCGTAGAACCCTGCTACTAATCCAAGTGTGGTTCCAATGACAAGCGCACCACTAATTGAAAAGAGGCCGATTAAAAGAGAAATTCGTGCACCGTGTGCAACACGAGTAAAAACATCTCGTCCTAAATCATCTGTCCCCATCCAATGTTCTGATGAAGGAGGCATTAAACGAATGGAAGGATCCGTTTTGTCGATCGTATACGACGTTAATAACGGGGCGAAAATAGCAAGCAAAATAAAGAACGTTAAAATAACAGCACCGACAAGTGCTAATTTATTCTTGAATAAATGGTAGAACGTATCTCCCCATATCGACCTTGTTTTTTCTTCTTTCGACGGAGGACGCTGATGAGGTTGAGTGGCTATTGGTCTTGATTCCATCTCTTAATCCCCCTTAATATTTAATTCTCGGGTCGATAGATGCATAAAGAAGATCGACAATGAGATTAATAAACACAAAAATGGTAGCAACAATTAAAATGCCTGACTGAATAACTGGGTAATCTCGATACGAAATACCCTCATAAATATACCGACCAACCCCAGGCCAACTGAAAATCGTTTCCGTTAGAATTGCTCCACCGAGTAATGCGCCGGCTTGTAAACCTACAACCGTTAATACTGGGATAAATGCATTTTTTAGTGCATGTTTATAAACGACAATACCTTGACTAGAGCCTTTTGCTTGAACCGTACGAATATAGTCAGACCGCAATACTTCTAGCATGCTTGACCGTGTCATCCTAGCAATAATCGCCATTGGGATCGTCCCAAGAGCAATGACAGGTAAAACAAGATGGCGTATAGCCGTTATGGTTTGATCAAAATTTCCTCTTAATAACGTGTCAATAATATAAAAATGAGTAATTGGTTCAATCGGTGCTCGTGGATCGCTTCTTCCAACAGTCGGAAGCCAACCTAGCTCCTGTGCAAAGATCCATTGCTCCATCAATGCCAACCAGAAAACCGGCATTGATACCCCTACAAGAGCGATAAGCATACATGCATAATCAAAAAATGAATTTTGTTTCCACGCACTGACAATACCTGCGTTTACGCCAATAATGATGGCAAATAACATGGCAAAAAACGTTAGCTCCATCGTTGCAGCTAAATACGGCCAGATCTCGGTAATGATTTCATTATTTGTTCGCATGGAAACCCCAAGATCGCCTGTTAGTAAATCTCCTATGTAACTACCATATTGAACCCAAAATGGGTTGTTTAAGCCTAGCTGATCTTCTAATTCTGCAATTGCTTGAGGAGAAGCTTGTTCGCCTAAGATTGTTTGTGCTGGGTTTCCAGGAATGAGCCAAATAATCGAAAACGTGACAACCGTCATCCCAATTAAAACAGGAATTAGTAAAGCGATTCTTCGTAACATATAAGAAAACACAGTTTCACCTCTATTCTTTGGATAAAGAAGGCAGCAGCATTCATGCTACCGCCTTTCATCGATGTTATTGATTTGTAAGTGAAACGTGCTTCAAGCTTTCACTCGTTGATGGGTGAGGAACATAACCAGAAATGATATCCGAACCTGCTAACACGGGAATCGAATGAACAAGTGGAACCATAGGCGCATCTTCATGAATGAGCACTTGTGCTTCTTCGTAGAAGTTCGCTCGCTCATCTGGATCGACCGTTCGTTTTGCCTGATCCAATAGTGCATCTACTTCCTCATTGCTATAGAACGTTTGGTTACTTCCTGGAATACCATCAGTATGAAGAATGGTTCCTAGGAAATAATCGGCATCGCCATTGACACCGGACCATCCAAGCATAAATACATCATGATAGCCGAGTTCAATTTCCTCTAAATAAACAGCCCATTCTTTTTCTACAATGTTAGCGGTAATATTCAATTCACTTAATTCTGCTTGAATTAATTCAGCTGCGCGCATTGGATTTGGCATGTAAGGTCGAGCAACAGGCATCGTCCATAAATCAAATTCAAATCCATCTTCAAGTCCTGCTTCTGCTAAGAGTTCTTTCGCTAAATCTAGATCATATTCGTAATCTTCGATGTCATCATTATGTCCTAAGTAATCTTCCGGGATTGCATTTTTAGCTGGGGTAGCTTGTCCACCGTATACAGCTGCAATGACACCTTCTTTATCGATTGCATGGTTAAATGCTTTTCGAACGAGTGGGTCATCAAATGGCTCTACTTCGGTATTAAAACCAAGGTACCCAATATTATTTGGTACACGCTCAAAGATTTCGAACCCATCTGCGCCTTCAACTTGGGCGATATCATCTGGTGACAATCCATCCATTAAATCAATATCACCTGACATGAGAGAAGAGAGTCGCGCTGAATTGTCGCCGATAACAGAAAACGTAACACCATCTAAGTACGGAAGTCCTTCTTCCCAATAATCTTCATTTTTCTTTAATACAATGCTTGAATCTCGTTGCCAGCTTTCGAACTTAAACGGACCCGTTCCAACTGGATTCTCGTCAATATCTGTCCCATATTCCTCTAAAGCCGCTGGAGAGATAATACCAAAATAACTTGCCGCAACATTTTGTAAAAACGCACCTAACGGCTCATTTAAAACAAATTCAACTTCATAATCACTAACAACGTTAATTTCTTCAATGACATCTTCTTCGCCTACACCAAATAGTGTTCCATATACACTGTACGTATAGCCTTCATCTCGAAATGCAAATTCGTGATCTGGATCTGCCCAACGTTCAAAATTGACTTTAACAGCCTCCGCGTTAAACGGTGTACCATCATGGAACGTTACACCTTCTCTTAATGTAAAGACATAGCTTAATCCATCTTCACTAGGCTCCCAGTTTGTCGCCAACCCTTCTTTTAGTTCAAATGAATCTTGTTCAAACTCAATTAATGTTTCATAGATTTGTTTTGTTACACGTGATGATTCTCCATCAGTTACGGCACCAGGATCCAATCCTTGTGAGTCTCCGCCTCTAGCGAAAATCAATACCCCGCCATCTGTTTGCTCTGTACCATTTCCATTGTCATTTGTATCTGTGTTTCCATCACTTGCTGTATCTTCATCGCCTCCACAAGCTGCCAATAATAAAAGAGACAAGCATGATACTGAAATTAAATTCATTTTTACTTTTTTCATTGAATAATCCCCTTTTCATCATTTTGATTGAATAAATGGCACGCAACGCGATGGTTTGGTTCCACTTCCTGCCAGACTGGTACTGCTGTTTTACAAATATCCATTACATTCGGACATCTTGTATGAAACGTACAGCCACTCGGCGGATTTGACGGACTCGGTACATCTCCTTTTAAAATCGTTCGCTCTGATTTCAAATCAGGATCAGGTATTGGAACAGAAGACAATAGTGCTTTTGTATATGGGTGCTTCGGTTCTTCATATAGAGCGTCACTTGAAGCGAGTTCTACCATCTTGCCTAAATACATGACTCCAACACGATCACTTATGTGTTTCACAACACTTAAATCATGGGCGATAAACACGTAGGTTAACTTAAATTCGTCCTTCAATGACTCCATTAGGTTAAGAATTTGCGATTGTACAGAAACATCTAAAGCAGACACTGGTTCATCACAAATAATTAGTTTCGGATGAACCGCTAACGCCCGAGCAATTCCGATTCGCTGTCTTTGGCCACCACTGAACTGATGAGGGTACCGATTGGCATGCTCTTTTCGCAAACCTACTTTTTCAAGCAATTCTTCTACGCGTTTTTTTCGTTCTTGTTTATCGCCTATTCCATGGATAAGCATTGGCTCACCAATTATTTTCCCTACTTTATGACGAGGGTTTAATGAGGCATAAGGATCCTGAAAAATAATCTGCATATCTCTTCTGATTTTTCTAACTTTTTCATCAGGAAGCGCCAATATATTTTCTCCATTAAAATGAACCTCTCCGGATGTTGGCTCAATTAACCGCAAGATCGATTTTCCAGTTGTTGATTTCCCACAACCAGATTCGCCAACAATCCCAACGATTTCCCCTTCTTCTACGGAGAAGGATACGCCATCAACCGCTTTCACTTCTCCTACTTTCTTAGATAAAGCGCCACCTTTAATATCAAAGTACGTCTTCAAGTTTTTAATTTCTAGTAAGGGCTTAGCCGACACTTTCTTGTTCCTCCTTGTATAGCAGACAGCGACAAGCACGACCTTCTTCTAAATCGAGTAAAGCTGGATCTTCGAAGAAACATGCATCAAAAGCAAATTCACAACGATCTGCAAAACGACAGCCGTTTTCAATAGATCCTGGCTGTGGCACTGTGCCTGGAATCGAATAAAGCGTCTGTTGCTTTTCAGCCATATTTGGCAATGAACGAATCAACCCTTGAGTATAGGGATGTTTTGGATCTTTTAAAATCATTCGGGTCGATCCTTCTTCAACAACTTGACCTGCATACATCACGACAACACGATTACATATGTCGGCTACTACGCCTAAATCATGTGTAATAAATAAAATAGCTGTTCCTTTTTCTTGATTCAATTCCCTCATCAAATCTAGAATTTGTGCTTGAATGGTTACATCGAGAGCCGTTGTCGGTTCGTCTGCAATTAATACTTCAGGGTCACACGACATCGCCATCGCAATCATAATCCGCTGACGCATTCCGCCAGATAATTGATGCGGATAACTTTCAACAATTTCTCTTGCACGAGGAATACCGACCATCTCGACTAACTGGATGGCCTTTTCTAGCGCCTCTTTCTTTGATAGGTTATTGTGATTACGAATGGCTTCAACAAGTTGATTTCCAATAGTGAACAAAGGATTTAAAGAAGTCATCGGCTCCTGAAAAATCATGGAGATTTCTTTTCCTCTTATTTTCTTCATTCTCTTGTTCGAAACAGTAACGAGGTTCTCCCCATTAAAGAGAATTTCACCTCTACTAATTTTCCCAGGCGGGCTTGGAATAAGTCGCATGATGGATAAGGACGTTACGCTTTTCCCACAACCCGATTCACCTACAATTCCGACAACTTCACCTTTATGTAGTTGAATACTAACGCCATCAACAGCTGGCACAGATTTTCTACCAGATTGAAAAGTCGTTTGTAAATCTTTCAATTGAAGCACAATGTTATCCATTAGACCCCCCCTAACGGCACTACTAAAGATACGTATAACAATACATAAGATTGATTCATATAACAATGTTTTTTAAGTTTTTAAATAGTTTTATCTAGTAAAAATTTTCCCTAGACTCCTCCTCTATATTCTCTATTTAACGACAATTCCCTTTATTTCTTCAACGATTTCATATAATTTATCACACATTTTAATTATTTGCAATTTTTGTCGAATAAAAATGAAGTATTATATTCATATAAAAACGCTGTAAACAAATGATTCTTCACAGAATCACCGTTTACAGCGGGCTAGATTTCTTACTCGTCTGAAGAGTCTACATCTCCCTCTTCGTTCACTTCTTGTTCATTTTCATCCTCTAACTCAAAGTCTTCGATCTCTCCAAATTCTTCATCCGTCGTAAGGTTAATGAATTCAATAACTGGCAAAACACTTTCTCCGGTATCGTTCACAATGACTTCAATTTCGTCTCCTGGCTGAATGAATACAGCAGCTGCATTTCCTGTCATATCAAATTCTAATACACGACTTTCTCCCTCTAGTAGCACTTGGATGAAACGAGAATTAGATACTTGACTCACTCGATATACAGTTCCTTCAACCTCTAACTCATCTAGTAGATTCGTCGGTATATAATCATCTGTTCCTAAATCGTTTGCTAACATTTGACGATAATGGTGAAACGCTTCCTCTCTCGATGTTCCAGTAGCAACGCTTGACGTGTCAGCATGAACCATAGCAATTTCACGCATTAACCCACTTTGATCCACTACCGGTACTACCCATGTGTAGTTATCATAGATTGAGTACAAAACAGGTTGTGTACCTTCCCATTGCTCACGTTGGAATGAGCGATTCACGGCATCCCTTGCACCTCTAGCATTCGTCATACCAGATGTTCCTGCATAATAGGTCGCATCTCCTGTTTGGGCATTAACCATCGTAAAGCCTACCATTGCGTTGGATTCCTGATTGGGTCTCATATGATCGATCATCCAATACATATTCCCATCTGGTCCAAGCACACCAATCATCTCTTCATCACTCGTTGGTTGGTGTACCCCTTCTTTGGCAAATAAAGAATTAATTAATCCATTGCTGTACGTTCCAAACCAGTACGCATAATCAAGTGCTAATGAATAATGAATAGCATTATCGATAAAATCGGGTTGTTCCCCTAACGCATACTTCTGCGTTTCTCCTGTAACTGGGTCAACTAAAATAACGCCATCTGCTTTCGGTGCACTACGGTAATGGTCATAGTACGCATAGGAATACGCGTAATAAGGATTTCCATCATTATCCGGTTCGAAAGAATAATCAATCAGTATAACGTCACCATAAAGACTTCTAATATGCCTTTCTAAGTTTTCTCCTAAAAAAGCACTCGGTACATACGTCATTTCATAGTCATCAACGAGTACCGCTTCTGCGTTTGGATTCTCTGCACTAACCATAACGTAACCAGGTGCGCTATCCGCTCTCAGCCAACGCCAGACACTAGAATATTCAATTGGCGATACCCAGTATAATTCGCCATCAATTCGCTGAATGGCGGACTCGCCTAGTTCATAAAAGGAATAGTTCTCTATATTCCCGAATACAATTTCCGATTTGTATCGAGCATACGAATGTGGAACGGATCGAACGCTTTCTTCCGTTACTGAATCAATTGAATCGGTTGAAATCTCAATTTCACCTAATTCACTTAATTGTTGCGTGATGGTTAGTGGGTATACAATGTTCATAATAAGCAACCCAACAAATAAAACAGCACCAATTCCTGCTTGAGTTAAGCGAACATTACCTTTTTTAAGTTTCTGCACTTTTTTCTTTTTAGTTGCGGTAGATAACCCTTTCGCTGCTTGAAAAAAACCTGATACAAGCAAGTTTAAGGCAACGATAAATCCGAAACTATTCAAAAATCCAGTAAGTGAATGATCCACTAATAAAATATAAATAATAACAAAACTTAACACTACTCCAATTCCGTAGCGGAGTACTTGGCTCAACAACCATTGCTTTGGCATTTGTTTCATGCCGCGCACCCATTCAACCGGATTTAAATTTAAACACGTTAACCCCATAATCATAATCCAAAAAAACATCGACTCTCCCCTTCCCCTCACAGTATACTACGAGTGAAATGGATTTGGGTTTCAATTACGTGCAAATTTACTGTGGATATGAGAAAACTAAACTATGATAACTTTGCTAGAGGTGAAAATCGATGAAACAAGCACTCATTATTTTAAATCCAAGTTCAGGTAAAGAAAAAGCACGCACGTATGGCGAACAAGCATCTCGCTTGCTAGAAGATATAGGCTATACAGTTGCAGTAAAAGAGACACAAAAAGAGTTTGACGCAACCTCTTTTTGTATAGAGGCGTGCGAGAAAAAAATCGACTTAGTTGTATCCCTTGGTGGAGATGGGACGCTACACGAGACGATAAACGGCATGATTGACCAAACATATCGACCCAAACTAGCCGTTATTCCACTTGGTACAGTAAATGATTTTGCTCGAGCACTTCATATTCCTTTACAACCAGAAAAAGCAATTGACATGTTACGTTCCACCACTACACGCAGAGCAGATATTGGTAGAATAAATGACCAACTATTTATCAATGTTGTAGCAGCTGGTCAATTAGCTACCTCACTATCAGAAGTTCCATCAGAAGATAAATCAAAACTCGGTTTTTTTGCATATGTAAAAGAAGGCATTAAAACGTTCGCAGGTGATGCTTCATGCACAATGAGTGTCGAATACGATGAGCAAACATGGGAAGGACGAGCATTACTCTTTATTGCAGCCTTAACGAATTCAGTTGGTGGCTTTGAACAGCTAGCACCTTCAGCAGAAATTGACGACGGTTATTTACATTGCTTCATCATACAAGATACGAATTTATTAAATACAGCTGCGGTTGGTACTTCCTTACTAGCCGGTACTTTAGAGCATAGTAAATACGTTCATGCCTTCAAAGCAAAGCGCGTTCACGTATCGGCAGAAAGTGAATTAACGACGAATGTTGATGGAGAGTCAGGAATGTCATTACCTGTCACGATTGAACTTGTCCCTAGTTATATAGATGTCCTTGTACCACTAAACAAGTAAACGAGCGCAAAAAAACCGTCGTTTAACGCGCTCGTGAACTAGTTTTAACCAGATAACCACTTGCCTTTTGTTCGTATCATACACTTACATACTACTAATCAATTGCCAAATGAAAAAGATAACGGCTGCAACCGCTGCTAACGAAAAGGCTATACGTAAAATGGCTTTCGTTACACCTGCTAAGATGACAAACAAAATAACCGCAATAATGATCCAAATCATTGTATCCATTAATATTTTCACCTCAAGAACCTAATCTTTACTCGACAAAAATGCGTACATTCACATCAAGCTCGATACATTTAATGCACATTCTACAAAATCCTACAAAAGCTCGCTCTTTTTTCAGAAAATTTATAATGAAGTCCCTCTTTATGTATGCCATAATACAGTTAAGAGCAAGAGGGAAGGAGTTCGTTGTATGTACGCTGTAACCCGTATCGTCGATGGCTATACTCAGTCGCTAAAAAACTCCTCTACACCTTATGACAAGTTATTTTCCTCTTATGAACATGCAGACCATTTAGCTTCAAAACTAAATTTAAATACATTCCCTGAAATGCACTGGAAAGTAAATAAAGTATTTCGACCATAATGGCTTACGAGCACCCCCTTATAGGATGGGGTGTTTTTTAGTAGTTCCCTCTTCTTCTCCCTAACAAACCTGATTATCCTGTGCATAAAAGATGTACGATTCGAAACAATATGGTAAGGTTTAACTTATGTATTTCAATGAGGAGGAAACATGTCACTATGAAAAAGCATTACCTTGTCGCAACTGCATTCGCTACCATGGTTTCTTTAAGCGCATGTGGAAGCGATAACAGCAATCAAGGCGATTCAACTGGTTCTATTCAGATAGGCTATAATTTATACGCAGAGGCGATCGCATTTTCCCACGTTTGGGAGCAGCTTTTAGAAGAACAGGGCTATGATGTTGAACTAGCTTCTGTTGAAAAAGCATTTTTATTTTCAGGTGTAGAGCAAGGAGATTATGACATCGGCTTTAACACTTGGTTACCATTAACAGATAAAGCTTACATTGACGAGAATAATGATAAACTTGATGTTCAAGAAGATGGTGTGCTCTATGAAGGCGCCACATTAGGGCTTGCGGTGCCTACATATATGGAAGATATTCAGTCAATAGCTGATCTCCCAGATGCTTATGACGAGCTTAATGGGACCATTTATGGCATTGATCCAGGCTCAGCGTTAATGGGGTTAACAGAAGATGACGTAATTCCTCATTATGGACTAGAAGATTTCTCACTTGCAGCTTCGTCTGAACAAGCGATGGTTGCAGAACTTCAAAATGCTTATCAAAATGAAGAGCCTATTGTTGTTACATTATGGAGCCCACACTGGACTTTAGGAGAATATGACTTGAAATTTCTTGATGATCCAGACCGCATTTATGGTGAGCCAGACGATATTTATTATCTCGCTCGAAATGGATTAGCGGAAGATCATTCAGACGTTATCACGTGGCTTAATAATGCTAAATTCACAGATGAAACACTTGGAGAACTTCTTCAGTTACAAGCGGAATTAGATGATGACGAAGAAACAGCTAGACAGTGGATTGAACAAAATCGTGAACTTGTTGACAGTTGGTTAGAAAAGTAAAAACCAGGGCCTGAGCCTTGGTTTTTACTTTTGATTGGTAAAACCCGCATTATAAAGCATACTAAGTACAAATGGATTTACCTTGACAGCGTACATAATTTTAAATAAGATAATACAATCCTTTTCGGATAAATTTAATAGGATAAGGTGATCAAGTGTCTACGAAAGCGCAACAGGAAGAAACAAAACCATTGAATCCACCACAGCGTCTTTTAGTGATAGTTGGTATAGTTGTATCCATATTATTAACTGTCTTTTTAGCTCTTACACAACATGTTGTCCAACCCTTGTTAGCACTAATAGGAATTGGACTTGGATTTACATTATTTCATGCTAGGTTTGGCTTTACATCTGCTTTTCGAAGGTTAGCATCTGTAGGGAATGGCCAATCTTTACGAGCGCATATGCTTATGCTTGCAGTAGCCTGTTTATTGTTTGCACCAATCTTAGCAGTCGGTACCACGTTTTTTGGAACAGACGCGAACGGATACGTTTCCCCTGTAGGCGTCAGTTTACTTGTCGGTGCCTTTATTTTTGGTATTGGTATGCAACTTGGTGGAGGTTGTGCGTCAGGTACATTATATGCTGTTGGTGGCGGACGATCTGTTATGTTTATCACGCTACTTTTCTTTATCATTGGTTCTACAATCGGAGCAGCCCACTTTACGTTTTGGATGGACGATATGCCATCAGCCGAACCCTTTTCTTTAGCAACGTCAACTGGACTAGGCTACGGTGGCGCACTGTTAGTATCTTTACTTATTTTTGCAGGTATTGCGTGGATTACAATTCGTATTGAAAAGAAAAAAAATCCACCAAAAATGGCAGCCGTACCCTCTGCCGTTGGCTGGAAGCGCGTATTTAGAGGTTCTTGGCCTTTATTTACAGCGGCAATTGTACTTGCAGTGTTAAACGCCTTAACTCTATTGACACGCGGTACGCCATGGGGTGTAACATCAGCATTTACGTTATGGGGTTCAAAAGCCGCCGATGCAATTGGATTCGATGTTGAGAGCTGGGGCTATTGGCAAGGAAGTACAGAAGCCTTACATGCATCTATCTTCGCTGATACGACAACAGTTTTAAACTTTGGTGTTATATTAGGCGCCTTTCTCGCTTCTGCAGCAGGTGGGTTGTTTACACTATCAAACATTACTGCAAAAAATGCGGCTGCCTCTGTTATTGGTGGTTTGCTAATGGGTTACGGCGCACGTCTCGCGTTTGGTTGTAACGTGGGTGCTTATTTTGGGGGTATTGCATCCTTTAGTGCACATGGCTACATCTGGGGCGTAATGGCCATCGGTGGAACCTTTTTGGCACTCAAGCTACGACCTTTGTTCGGACTGTCGGTTCCTAAACCGCAAGATCGTTTTTGCTAGAACGGAAGAGCAGTAGTGATATTCCTACTGCTTTTTTTCTTTAATACCAGTAAATCTTGATACGTTGTATAGTGAGTACGACCACACCAACTTCGATTTTGGTTTAAACCACCAATTTGTTAAAACAACGTTAAAAACGCCTTCCCAACTTGCTCAAAGTTCCCACCTACAAATTGTTGCAGATGATCTGGCGGAAGCTGATTAACCATGACTAACTCCTCTTCGTTGTTCTCATAATTCATTCATCAGAAAGCTAGCATCAATTGACAGACTTATTCAAATCCTGTTGTTTTTCCCCAATAGAGCAGGTAGTCTTATGACGATAGAATCTTAAAGGTGGACATGAAAATGAACGTAAAACGAAAAATCATTGTTTCTTTTATTGGGTTTAGTCTTATTTGGGTGATAGGAACCGATTATTTATTACTAAGTTGGGAGCCTGAACTATATTCCTTTTACCAAAAATTAAAAGGGATTTTCTTTATTATCGCAACCAGCGTTTTTATTTATTTCTTGTTAAACAAATCAGAGAAGATTAACACGTTAACAGAAGAAAAAGAGAAGGTCGAAACACTTATTAATTCTATTCCTGACTTCATCAGCTTTAAAGATGGGGATGGTCGTTGGATTCAATCTAATACATTTGCCTTAAAACTTTTCCGTTTAGATCAACATCATTACATCGGAAAAACAAATAGCCAGCTTGCTGAAGAACAACCTTTTTTTAAAAAGGAATTTTCACTAGCAAATGAGACAGATGAACAAACGTGGGCACTCCAAAAAACAACGAGGAGTGAAACAGTTATAACGCTAGAGAATGGGGAACAGAAAATATTTGATACGACGAAGACGCCTCTTTTTACAGAGAGCGGTGAGCGTAAAGCCTTAATTGTTGTAGGTCGAGATGTGACAGAGCGAATACAAGCAAAACAACGATTAGCAGAGAGCGAGCTTCGATATAAAGCATTGTTTGATTACAGCCCTGAGCTTGTTTATATGATTGATCTTCAAGGAAATATTACCGATCTTAATCAACATTTCATCCACGTCACCGGCTATGATAGAGAAGAAAGTATTGGAGAACCATTCATTTCATTTATTGATGAACGAGATCATGTTCGCTTAAAACTAACATTTTATCAAGTGATAACAAGTCGAGAAGTTGTTCAATGTAATGAGATTCGGATCAAGCATCGAACTGGAAAGAAGGTCATCGTCAATTGTGCATCGCTACCTATCATGATAAATGGAGAACTTGTCGGCATTACAGGTTACGCACACAATATGACACCGATGATCGAAGCAGAGGAAAAACTTCGTACGACCGAAAAGTTAGCCGTAGTTGGCGAATTAGCAGCAGGAATTGCTCATGAAATACGCAATCCATTGACATCACTTCGAGGATTTGTTCAACTGTTTCAAACAGAGAGCAAGGAAGAGAACCCTATTCATCGTATTATGTTAGAGGAACTGGAACGCATTAATATGATTGCAAGTGAATTACTCGTCCTGTCACGCCCTCACGATGTCATTTTTTCGAAAACAAATGTAACAAACGTTCTATCAGATGTCATCCATCTATTATCTGCTGAAGCGAAAGCAAATGGCAGTAGCTTATCATTTAAAAAGCCGTACCCTCTTTATCTATATGGGGATAAAAATCAACTTAAGCAATTGTTTATTAATGTTATTAAAAATGCGATAGAAGCGAGTGCCAGTGCTATTATCGTGACAATGCAAGCCCGAGATGGATCGCTTACCGTCAAGATTAAGGATGACGGTTACGGTATGAGCGAGGAACGTATTGAACGATTAGGTGAGCCATTCTTTTCACAAAAAGAAAAAGGCACAGGCTTAGGATTGACAGTTAGTCATAAAATTGTTGAACAGCATGAAGGTACCATTTTTTACGATAGTACAGTGGGAGAAGGAACAACCGTTCACCTTGCGTTTCCGTTATTGAAAGAAGTCCCTTAGGTGTCAACCTAAGGGACTTTTCTTTAGATACTCCACTCTTTCTTTGTTAAGTATTTCATTCCTCCTAATAGTAGTAAAATGATAAGGCTCATTGTGATCCAAACGGGCTTGAAGCTTATAGGATCGTTCAAAAGAAAGGCTTCTACCAAAACAAGAAGTCCTGCAGGCGTCCACAAGGCGCCCTCTCCAAATAAAACTGGAAAAAGCATCACAAGCATCATTAGTAAAATACTAAGGAGACTTACTACTGCTGAGCTTTTAACGATTGTTCCAATGAAAAGGGTTACAGTCACGATAAACATTAACCATAATCCATAGATGAGTACCGTAAACACGATTGATGAAAACGATATCG
Organism: Shouchella hunanensis; assembly: GCF_028735875.1. Lineage (GTDB taxonomy): Bacteria > Bacillota > Bacilli > Bacillales > Bacillaceae_D > Shouchella > Shouchella hunanensis. The sequence goes on along the minus strand of NZ_CP117834.1, from coordinate 2,774,686 downwards.
ATCCATACAATAGGGAAATATAGTAAAGTGCTGCTAATAAACCCGCTATAAAACTTCCTATTACTAAAGCAAGAGCTACAACCCATTTTGAAAGCCAATAGGACCAATGTGTCACTGGTTTCACAAGTATGAGCAAGGCTTCTCCTGTTTTTCGTTCATTCGTATAAGTCGACATAAAAGACAAGACGATTGCAAACATACCAATTTGTGAAAATTGGTTCAAAGTATTAACAACTACTTCCTCCGCAGTTAGTGTTGGCATTGCAAAATTCGCCCCTTCTGGCAAACCACCAAGTAAAACGAGCATATCTTCCATGTAATAAAGCGTTAATGGTTGCATCATCCCTAAGATGACAAACAAAGTCGGCAACCATAAACATTTATAGTTGCGCCAGTTTTCAAGCGCTTCTTTTCTTATTAGCGCGGTAAGCTGATTCATATCGTCACCGCTTTCCGAAAAATATCCTCGAGGGTCTTTTTACGTTTTTTAATTCCATCAAATGAATAGCTACCCTTTTCAAGAATTGATAATAGCATTAAATCGTATCGCGTCTGATTTGGTGTGATCCTTATCTCAACATAATTTACCCTTCTAGTGATACACCATGTTGGGTAAACAGCTTTAAGTTCAGCTTCTAGCCTTTCACACTCTGCGGTCTCAATTTCTAGCACATACTCTTCCCCTTTTGAATGAAGAGAACCGGTTTCGACTAATTGGCCTTTGTGCATAAGCATATAGGCATCACTAATCTGCTCTGCATCATGAAGAACATGAGTTGAATAGATGATCGTTCGCTCTTTTTTTAGTGTTAGTAGAAGTTCCATTACTTCTGTTCTAGCTTTAGGGTCTAATGCTGATACAGGTTCATCTAGTAACAGCACTTTCGGGTCGTTCACTAAGCTCTGAGCAATGCCAAGTCGTTGTTTCATTCCTCCAGAGTATGATTCTATGCGCTTCTCCTTTCCATCCTCAAGGCGGACAAGGGTTAAAAGATCAGTAGCTTTACGGACCGCATGCTGTTTTTTCATGCCAACTAATTGACCGACATGCGTGAGATACTCTAATCCAGTCATCCAATCGTGGAAAGATGGGAATTGAGGCAAAAAACCAATGTACGAACGGATATCTTTTTTCGTCACGCCTTCAAATTCAATTCTGCCAGATGTCGGCTTTAATAAAGAAGCAATTAACTGCAACAGGGTTGTCTTTCCTGCTCCATTCTCACCGATTAGTGCCGTAATGTTATTTGTCTCAATGTGAGCGTTCACATGACAAATTCGAGATCCTTTACTAAGCTCAATTACGTTAATATTCATTACTTTTCTTCCTTCCGAAGATAAAGTATGCTATTGGGCCAAGTAAGTTAATGACTATAATAATGATTACCCATACCCATTTCTCACCTCGAACATAATTACGGCGGTACAGATCAATTAAGGCAACAATCATCAGTAGTAGTTGAACAACTATAAGTGGTATAAACATCCTTACGATCTCGATCACATCATTCATCTTACTCATCCCCTCTTCCTTTAACGATCGGTATAAACCAATAAGTCCATATAAAGTAAACAACCAGCGGCATCGGAAAATGAGTTACACCCCAAATACCCCAAAACCATTTCATCTGCCCATTCTTTTGACTCTTAAAATACAAATAAATACTTTGCATTAAGAGCAGTATTCCAAGTGCTATCCAAGCCCAGATAGGAACTTCGGTTAATGGTTGTAAATCATAATTCATAACGATCCCTCCAACGTTTCACCAGTCCCCATACAAAAAGTACAGGAAGTAATCCCACTAAGATAACGTTCATCGTTACATAAATAGCTGGTAACCTTGCAATCGAAAAAACAACGATGTTAACAAGAATGAGCGTTATGACAAAGAAGAGAATGGCTTCACGTCGCTGTTTTCGTTTTGTTTCCTGAATAAGCGCAATCATATCTTCTTTGGTTGGTGAATGTAGTTGACTCCTATCCAGTTGAGCCCATCCATCTTTCACTTTATCGTCGAATTCCTTCATCGCTCCTTAACTCCTTTCGAATGTAGTCAACCGCACTATTCACTCTCGACTTTGCTGTCCCAGTCCGAATTTGACAGATTCGTCCAATCTCTTCGTAGCTGTAACCATAATAATGCTTCAATAAGAGCGGAACTCTCTTTTTGCTATCTAGCTTCAGTAAAACATTTTGAATATCAAGCCATTCAGCATGCGGTTCTTCTTTCATCGACCATTGTAACCGTTGCATCCGTACATACTGATCTTCATGCTTCCTCTTTCGTTTTTTATCTATAAAGGCATTAGTCGCAATCTGAAATAGCCACGTAGAAAATGTTGCTTTTTTTATCTTGTAACTTTTTATTGCTATAATCGCCTTTGTCATCGTTTCCTGGGTTAAATCTGCAGCATAGTCAGGATCGAAAGTGACTTTTAATAAAAAACGGTAAACACTGTCGTAGTGATTCGTTAATAACACAGCTAATGCTTCTTCTTCGCCTTTCTGCGCTTTTTGAATCAATACTTCAAGCGGTTCTTCCATAACACCACCCCTATGCTCTTCATCTTTCTAATCTGCACAACTGTTATACGTTTATAAGATCAATTCGTTCATTTTATTTAAACCCTTTTTTTGAGCAGTAAAATAGGGTTTTATTTTGTTCTATGTTATAGTGCTTAACAGTAAACACGAAAGGAAGACCGTTTAAATGAGACTAAGCATTCTTGATCAAGCACCCATACCGCAAGGGTCAACCTCTACTGATGCACTGCAATTTACGAAAGCACTTGCAACCTTAGGGGACGAATTAGGCTACCATCGACTTTGGATGGCTGAACACCATAATGGCACGTCTTTTTCGAGCTCTGCTCCAGAAATTACAATCGCACACTTAGCTGCTCAAACGAAGCGAATCCGCCTAGGAACAGGCGGTGTCATGATGATGCATTATTCGCCCTTAAAAATGGCAGAAGTCTTTAAAACATTAAGTGCTCTCGCGCCAAACCGTATCGATTTTGGTGTTGGTCGAGCTCCCGGTGGGGATCATTATTCCATTCACGCCCTTGCTCAAGGAAAAGCATACCAACCAGATGATCAGTACGATAAATTAGCGACAACGTTACAGCTGATCAATGATCAAAAAACCAATGATCCTCTTTATAATCAAGTCATTGCTTCCCCACACGAAGTAGCGTTACCAGAAGCATGGCTATTGGGATCTAGCGGAAATAGCGCTAGACAGGCAGGAAAGCAAGGGGTGGGGTACTCATTTGCACAATTTTTTAACGGAGAAATGTCTAAAGAGATCTTTGATACGTACCGCCATTATTTCGAGCCATCGTATTTCATGCCTGATCCAATCATTAGCGTGTCGTATGCAGTTACAGTTGCAGAAACAAAAGATGAGGCAGAGTTTCTTGCTCTACCAATTGATTTGGCCCGATTATTTCTTATGCGTGGAAGACTACCACAAACGCTTAGTCCTGAAGATGCTCAACAGTATCCTTTAACAGAAATGGATCGAGCCATTCTTGCTAAAAATCGCTCATTACACCTTGTCGGAACACCTAAAGAGGTAAGCAACCAGTTGTTGGAGGAAAAAGAGACGTTCGGCTTTGACGAAGTTATGATTAATAGCAATCAATATTCTTTTGAATCCAGACTCAATGTTTATCGTTTGATGGCGAAAGAACTGCTAAATAAACCAGCTACCAAATAATTGGCTGCTGGTTTTACTATTTCCCAAGAAATAAATTGTCGTAAATAGGAGCAAGCACGATGTTTAGAGTCGAGTAAGGCTTCATGTCTAGAATGTTTCATCAAGTAACGATTCCGTTGGTTTCTTTCGTTTCCATTATGTAAACATCATGATAGCTTCCTTCATGCCATTCTCGTTTCTCTACTTTTCCCACAATTGAAAAGCCACATTTTTTGTAACAAGCAATAGCACGTACGTTTTTAACTCGTGGATCAACCGTCACAATTGCAGCTGCATCTTTTTCTCGTATACGTGCAATAAGTAGGTGAATAAAAGCACTTCCAAAGCCTTTGTTCCAATACGTCACTTCGCCGATAAACAAATCCATTCCGTATACCGGCTGATATACTGAATACCCGTATGTTCGCTTATCTCCAACTGTTAATTGATAAGATTGTAAGTACGCTATCGGCACACCACCCACTTCACCAATCCAGCGATCTTCTTCAGTATCGGCATAAAATTTTTCTTGTATCAGGGCTTCTGTAAATTGCCGATCTCTTCCCTCATAAAATGCAAGAACCTCTTCTGTCGTTAACCACTTTAATAAAAAAGCTTTATCCCCTTGTTTTAACGGTCGAATTGTTGGGTCTTTTTTATACACGGAACTCCCCCATTTACCGAATTATTCTGAAAGAATAAAAGAAAAAAGGACGTCGCCCTATTAAAGGCGACGTAACCATTAGAGCTGAATCGTAGTTTTCCCGTACATATATTTCTGCAAAGCCTTAGGAATGGCAATTGAGCCATCTTCTTGTTGATGATTTTCTAATAACGGAATCAAAATTCTAGGTGTTGCGACTGCCGTATTATTTAACGTATAGCAGTATTGAAGTTTTCCATTTTCGTCACGATAACGAATGTTTGACCGTCTCGCTTGGAAATCTGTTACGTTTGAAGAAGAGTGGGTTTCACTATAACTTTCACGACTCGGCATCCACGTTTCAATATCATATTGTTTATGATTTTTTTGAGACATATCGCCTGTACAAACAGCCACCACTCGGTACGGAAGTTCCAATAAGTTTAATATTTCTTTTGCAATCTCGGTAATTTCTGATAAGAGACGATCGGCTAGTTCTGGATCATTCTTGCAAAGAACAACTTGCTCAACCTTCGCAAACTGATGGACACGGTATAAACCCCGAACATCTCTTCCAGCAGATCCAGCTTCTCTTCGGAAACAGTTTGATACTGCACCTAAGCGAATTGGTTCCTCAACATCGACAATCTCATTTCCATAAAAACCAACAAGGGGTACTTCCGCAGTACCTACTAGATACTTATTGTCTTTCTCTAGATGATACGTCTGCTCTTTACCATCTGGAAAAAAGCCTGTACTATATAATACTTCTTCGTTTGCCATTAACGGTACGTCCATAATGGAGAAACCACGCTCATGTAATAAATCGACAGCCAACTGCTGAACCGCTCTATGTAAAAATAGTCCTTGGTTCTTTAGCACATAATTACGCGTTCCAGCGATTTTCACGCCTCGCTCCACATCAAACATTTCGTGAGCCTGTCCTAGTTCCATGTGATCTTTAGGTGTAAATGAAAATTGTGGGATCTCCCCGACTTTTTCTAATTCAACATTATCTTCGTCAGAGTTACCAACAGGTGTATCTTCAGAGACAACGTTCGGAATTAAATTCATTATGTGTAAATAAGACGTTTCAACCTCTTGGTATTCGGTCTCTAACTCTTTAATTGATTGGTTCAGAAGACGGACTTCTTCTTTCTTTGCGTCCATTTCCTCTTTTTTCTTTTCTCTTGCTAATTCACCGATCGCTTTTGTTTGTTGATTGCGCTCTGTTCGGTAGCCTTCAATCTTCTGAATAAGTTCGCGTCGCTTTTGATCGACTTCAATGAGTTCATCTACTGGGACGTTTAACTTCTTTTGAACTGCCGTTTGTTTAATTCTGTCGGCATGATCCCTTATAAATTGAATATCTAACATGTGTAAACCTCTCTCATTCTAATTTCTCACTCGTATACATTGTAAACGACTAGTAATCATTATGTACATTTTAGCACACCACTATAGCTTTCACACGTAAAAATATGCTTTTCCTTTACACAATCAACCTCTTTACATACATTCATTTAAAAAACACGCTTTTTTCCAGAAAAAAGTGGTTTCGTTTTGCGGAAAGAAGGGTATACATTTGAGCTAACTTTTTCTGATATAGTGTGTGTAGCTTGAACGCGAAAAAAGTTGGCACAAAAGCCCAATAACACCTGTTACTAAAAAGGAGACTTAAATGGACATTCGATATTTAGAAGCGTTTCTAACGATTTCTGAAGAAGGCAGTATTTCGAAAGCCGCTACTCGACTGGGGTTAACCCAACCCGCTGTTAGTCGACATGTAAAAGAATTAGAAAAATCTTTAAACAAAACGTTGTTTATTCGCTCACACGAGGGGATGACATTAACAGAAACAGGACAACTTTTCTATAATGAGATGCAGCCCATTTGGCATGAACTACAGCGTAAACTCCATCGCTTTGTACCAAAAAACGCGGTTCGCTTAGGTGTTGCACCTTTTATTTCGTCCACGTATTTACCCCAAACTCTTACATATGAAGCCTCAAAAATGAACATCACGTGCACATATACACGAGATAACTGCCTTGAATTTATACCGATGCTAAAAAAAGGAGACATTGATGCTGCAATTTTTGAAGACTATCCTTCTCATGAAGGCTTTTACTCGACACTCGTTAAGCATGATGAATATCAAGTTGCCATAGCTGAGGACCATCCACTTGCTGATTGTGAAGAACTCTCGCTTGAGCAATGTTTTTCATACCCACAAATTGTTCCACCAAAAACAAGTCGCTTTTATCAAATGTGGCATACATTATGCGAGAAAAACGGTTGGAAAAAAAGGGATATTCATAGCCTCCCTTACCGATCCTTTCTCTATTCTTTGACACAAAACCATGCGGTAGCTATCATTCCAAAGTTGATGGTTGAACCACCTTGGAATCGACATTTTCTATTCAAACGTCTCTCTAATTGTCCGTTCACTCGGGACTTATACCTTTTCACTTCTAAGAAATCTTACTTAAAACCTCTTCAACAAAGTTTAATACATACGCTTCAAAGGTAAATAAATATTTGTACACTAAATAAAAACCTACAGATAATAACCTGTAGGTTTTCCTTTTCACTACTATCGTTTTGTTGTTGGAAACATACGATGAACCATTTCCATAAATTCATCTGCAAAACCACTTACAGGTTCACCATTCTCAATTCTGTCACCGTAGCCTTTCATCCGTTCCACAAAATCAGGGTTTGAAGAAACATGAACATCACTAAGATTGTGATCAACTTCCATTGCTTTGTCAGCAATTTTTTGCTTCATATCGTCTGATACATCATGTGATTCGTCATCCATTGTCACAGCAATATATGCTTGGCTTCCCATCACGATTGCCGCTGCATGATGAACACCATCTAATTCACGAACGCTATCAGCCACTTCACCCGAAACTGTCATATGTTGTTCACCATGATCATTCATGCCGTAGCCTTGGTTTTCAACACTATCTTCACCAGGTTCATTCATTTCCATATCATTATCTGGTGAATTCATATCATTATTATCGTTGCCTCCACATGCGACTAACGCTGTTGCAACAAAAGTAAGGGCTAAAGAATGCAATAGATATTTCTTCATTTTCATTCAACTCCATTATTCATATTTTGTTTCACTCTTAGTTTGGCTTTCTACTAAAAAAATTATGTATATCATGAAGATTTTTCTAATTTTTTTTTGATTTTTGCTGAATGCACTCCTCTTTAATGGAAATGAAACACTTTTTTTACTGCTGGTTCATAGAATATGAGTAGACAAGTTCCTTCGTTAACTTGTTGAAGTGAAAGGAGGCATACAATGAAAGTCGATGCAGTTTTTGAAGGTGGAGGCATTCGTGGTATTGCTTTTGCTGGAGCAATTGAATCAATGGAAGCTCATGGTGTGCAATGGCAGAAATTAGCTGGAACTTCTGTAGGGGCTATTATTGCCGCTCTTCTTGCAGCAGGATATACAAGTAAAGAAATAAATGAACAGTTAAAAGTATTAAATTTTAAAGATTTACGAGGGAAGAATTGGGTCAATCACATCCCTTTTGTTGGAAATTTTATTAATCTCGTGTTTTATTTAGGTATGTATAAGAACGATTATATTGACGTGTGGCTCGAAGAACTATTACGGAGGAAAAACATTCGAACCTTCGCAGATCTTCCACCTGAAAAACTTAAAATCATTGCATCAGATATTAGTAGCGGACAAATGATCATTTTTCCTGACGATTTAAACCGTTACGGTATGAAACCAAGTGATGTAACGATTGCTCAAGCAGTGCGAATGAGTACATCTATCCCCTTTTTTTATCGCCCTGCTAGATGGAAGCTGGCAAACAAAAGTAAGGCGTATATTGTTGATGGCGGCTTACTAAGTAATTTTCCGATTTGGCTGTTTGATGTTGAAAATCCTCGCTACCCAACCTTCGGCTTTCGCTTTTTGAAAGATCGAATTGAAGGGGATGCCATTATTCCAACGCCAATACATTTAGCACAGAACATTGTCAAAACGATGATGCAAGCTCATGATATGAGACATTTAAGTGATGAAACGAGAGATCGCACAATACAAATTTATACCGATTCCATCACAGCAACCGATTTCCTACTAACGGATGAGCAAAGCGATTATTTGTTCGAGTCTGGTTATCAAGCAGCTGAACTCTTCTTGTCTACATGGGATTTTGATGCGCACAAACAGCTTCGTTCTAGGAAAAAAACACAAAAATAGGGATACGTCTTATGGACAAGTATCCCTTTTTTCAAAAAGAATGAGTTAATTTAATAGTGCTTTACCTATTTCGTAATCATGCTGCATTTGGTTAGTTGGTACCATACTACCACCTGTTGCCCAAGCTAGATGCACAGCATCTTTTGCTGAATTGGCAACCTGTACAGGTCCGAATAAAGCTGTAACTGCTGACGGCTCGAGAGCTATTTCTTCTTGATCAATGAGCATCGCTAAAAGCTTATACATCGTCTCATCATTTACCGTATAGATACCTCCAAGAATTGGCTCCATCACCTTTCCGACAAAGCCTGATGGTCGTCCTACCGCAAGTCCATCTGCAATCGTTCGATTGTCAATTCCTATATCTTTCACGTGAATATTTTCATGTAATCCTGTCATCATTCCAACAAGCATACAAGGAGAGTGGGTTGGTTCTGCAAAATAACACGTTACGTTCTCACCAAATACTTGATGCAGCCCATATGCTATTCCACCAGGTCCTCCACCAACGCCGCAAGGTAAATAAACAATTAAAGGATGATCGCGGTTAATGGTAATACCTTTTTCATCAAGCTGTTTTTTTAAACGCAACGCTGCAACGGCATAACCTAAAAAAAGCGTCGTCGAATGCTCATCATCAATAAAGTAGCTGTTCACGTTCGCTTCTGCTTGTTTCCTCCCCTCCTCCACCGCCAAACTATAGTCTTGATCATGTTCAACAACGTGCGCTCCTTTTTGCTGCAATAACGCTTTTTTCCAAGCTTTAGCATCGCTTGACATATGTACAATAACGTTAAACCCTAACTTTGCTCCCATAACACCAATACTTAGTCCTAAATTCCCTGTCGAACCCACGACAATTGTATAGCGAGACAATACGTCTTGATATGTAGACTCTATTAACTTCTCATAAGACTCTTCTCTTGAGAACACGCTTTCCTCAATAAGGATCTTTTCCGCAATCGTCAAAACCTCATAAATGCCCCCTCTTGCTTTAATCGAACCTGAAATTGGAAGCAAGTGGTCACCTTTTAGAAACAAACTACCGTTAATCGTAACCTGATAATACTCTTCAAGGGACTGCTGAAAAGAGTCGATTGCCAATAGTGGCGACTCTAACAATCCGTTCGTTCGTTCTGTTTCTGGAAACGCAAGGGATATATAAGGAGCAAACCGATTTAGTCGAGCTTCTGCCTCTAAAATCGCCTCCATGGATAATGTATGGTTTTTTGTAATGGCCTTCTTTCCTTTAGACGTGTTAATCCACAGATATTCTTCTAATGCTGTAAGCTTAGTTAAATTAGGAAATGCTTTTAATAGCCGTTCTCGGGTCATCTTATTCCCCTTTCTGCAATCGTCACAATAGCACCTGTTGTTGATGCTTTTTTTGTTTGAGCATGTAGCTCTCTCACTAACGTAGATTGAGTAGAAGCAGATACACATCCAGCTCCTAACCGCACGTCGGATCAATGACTCTATATTTTAATTTTATATGCTTAGCTTTTAAGTGAAAATGAGACGGTGAGAGCGGCTTCTCAAACGCTGTTAACAGCGCCTGGATGGTTTCATGTTGACTCAGCCGTAACTGTTCCAAAACATCAAAATCGGTTTTAACTAAGTCATCGAGTGTCACAATTCCTGCTTCTAAACTTACTGATAAGATATGCGCAAGCTGCTGATTAGCAAAAACGTTCGTTGGATGTAAAAAAAATTCAACGGTTTCTTTAAAATACATAGATGCAAACCATTCTGCCCAGCTTAATTCTTCGCAAACGATATTCCCATCGACCACAACCAATTGATTAAGAAATGCATCAACATCCTTTAAGGAAATCACACCATATGAATAAAGATCACGCAACGTATAATCAATCCGATCTACACATAAATGAGGCAGTGACCTTTCTAGAAGCGTCCACTTTTTATTGGAAAATAAAATGGACTGGGCGTTATAACCTGCTTGATCGATTAGATCAGGTATGGTTGTTCCTTTTACAAGTCTTTCATAAAGAGTCTCATGATAGTTTTCATCCTTATTACCTAGAACATAATCAATTACATGGGAAAAGGCTGTATGTGATAGATCGTGTAATAAAGCGGCTATTTGCTCTTCAACGCCTCCACCCAATTTACGAACAAGCAGCATTGCTCCAATGGAATGCTCATACCTTGTCACGTTCCATTCGGGTTTCACAAGAAAGCAACCGCCTGCCTGATGTACTTTTTTTAAACGTTGAACTGGTGGACTAGCTATTAATGTTTCTAGAACTGGTTCAAGCTTAAACATACCATAGAGCGAATCGTTAATGACCAAAGAATGCACCCCCTCTTACTCTATTATGTCATAATTAACCATGTCTTCGCTTCTTCTATCTTGCATTCTTTTGTCGCAAAGCTGTACAATAGTTGTCATAATCTTCTAAGAAGCTTTAACCATTAATGATAGGAGCATAGCTATGATTATTCGAGAAATTCAAGAACAAGACAACCAAGATGTAGAACAATTAATTCGAACTTGTTTAATTGAATTTGGCGCAAATAAACCAGGAACTGCGTGGTCAGATCCTGATTTAAGCCGTTTTTATGAGCTGTATCAAAAAGATAAAACGCAGTACTGGGTAGCCGTTAAAGATGGCCGTATCATTGCTGGTGTTGGAATTGGCGGTGTATCTGGTTTTCCTACTATATGTGAACTACAAAAGATGTACGCCTTACAAGAAGCTAGAGGGACTGGTGTTGCAGAGCAATTATTAGAGGTAAGTTTAGCCTTTGCTAAGCAATATTATGAAGCATGTTATCTCGAAACAATTCATACGATGCATGCTGCGAATCGTTTTTACCAAAAGCATGGTTTCCAGAAGCTAGATGAACCTCTACTTAAAACAGAGCACTTCTCTTGTGATGCTTGGTACATGAAAGCACTACAATAGCAACAGCTATGTTTAATATCTCCTACATTTGGATATAGGAACAAAAACCGCTTAAGGAGGAGATGACATGGCAACATACAATTCATTAGATGTTGGAGTCCATTATAAAGCGACAGACTTAGATCAATTCGTGAATAAAAAAGATGTTGTTCTTTTATCTTCAAACGAAAATCACCTTTTTTCTGATCCCGAACGGGAATTCAAAGTCACTCAAAGCTTTGATGGATTCTTTGAGCACGCTTCAGATAATGGTGAAAAGGAATATCGATCTAAGAAAGCGTATGTGTTAGAAAAAGTATAGGAATTTCTGTTCCATTGGCTAAAGCTAATGGAACTTTTTAATTGAAAGAAGAGCGTGTTTTCACACACCCTCTTTAAAAGATCCATATGAAAATAGGAATCAAAAGGGATGCAACGATAGCACTTAGTGTCATAGCAATGGAACTCATCGACAGAGGAATGTTCCCATACTCAGCTGCTTTAGAAATTCCCATGGCGTGAGATGCACCCCCGAGTGCAATGCTTTTACCATATAGACTCCTTATACCTGCTTTTTGCATGACCCATGGTCCAATGAGAATACCGCTAAAGCCTGCCACAAGGACAAATGTGGCTGTTAACGGTGGCAATCCGTGTAAGGCTGCAGAGATTTCCACTGCTACAGGTGCTGTAATCGATTTTGGAAGGACTGTCGCAACGAGGGTCTCATTGAATCGAAACAAAAGCGCCAACCCATACACCGTACTGAACCCTAAAAAAACACCAATGGATACGGCGCCACCAATCATAACGCTATAGCGTAGAACAAGAACGCGTTGCTTGTACAACGGAAACGCTAATGCCACAATAGCAGGTCCCATTAAACGACTTAACCATTCTCCTCCAATTAAATAGTCTTCATACGAAATATTAAATAATAGTAAGATGAGTAAAATAAACACGGTCGATGTCACGACAGGCAACAGAATGGGATAGGGGTAGCGTAAGTAAAGCTTCCGAAACAAGAAATAGATGACAACCGTTGCAGCAACAATGGCTATAGCTATTATTGGATACATCATTCGTCCCAATCACCTCGACTTCTTTCATACCATTGACAGAAATGCCCGATTCCAATCATCGATAGCAACGTGCTGACTATAACAGATAGGAATAGAAGAAATCCAGTCGTTGATAGAAGTTCCGGATATTGCATAACCCCTAAATTAAACGGTATAAACAAAAGGGGTAACACGAATAATAACGCGGTGGCTCCTGTCTCGACCCAGCTTTCTGGAATTATTTTTGTGCTCAATAATAACAGCAATAAAAGAAACCCAATGATTGAACCTGGAATAGTAAGATTCAGCCAACGGGATAAGAAATCTCCAAACGCGGAGAGTCCATATAAAAATAGAACCTGTAGCAAAAGCTGTAAAGTTTTCATAATCCCCTGTTCTGTTGTAACAGGCTCCCTCCTTCATTTAGGTAAGACAATGTGGTAAGCTTTGATAAAAAGAATATGCTAGAATCATAGCATGTTTTCGATTAAAAAGGGGCACTTCTACTATGTTACCTGTCTTCCTGATCGCCGCCTGCATTTGTATCGCTGGCCTTGTTCTTACGCTTGTATCGATGAACCGAACAGATACAAACTACAGCAGTGAGCGTAGCATTAAAACATTTTCTTGGCTTTATTTTTTACTCGTTCCCATTGCACTAGCTTTTGTTGTTTTACTCGCATTTCTTTTATAAGAATAGAAATGAAAAGCGAGAATGTCAATGACGACACTCTCGCTCCCCTTTACTAGTTCAATGCTTTATGAAGAATGACTTCTACTGTTAGGCAATCTTTGCTTAGACGACTCTTCAAAGTGTTCATGTTTGTCGATAAAAAATGCCTTAATATAAAGTGATGCCCCATATAAGTAAATGCTACTAATTTGATGGGCGGTGCCAGCGATTAAATTGCTCTTGCATCTTCTTCATCTCTTTATGCACTCGGTTTAACTCCCCTTGCATTTGCCTCATTTGTGTATACAAATACATCGCATATTCCTGCTGATCACCAACTGGGCTGCGAAGTCCACCAGTTTGTGCTGCCTCAGCTGAAAAGAATGTCGCTGCTTCTTGCGCCTCTTCATCAACGCTTGATGAAGCATCTCTTTGTCTTGAAATGTCACGTGCAATCGTAACGCCGACAAACCCTAGCGCAGAAGATATGGTACTTAATATCGTACCTAGATAGATCATATCTTCAGATAGTTCTAATAAGCTTTCCAAATATTGTTCATGGGGATCGTTGTAATTATTTTTACCAGTCCCCTTATTTTTCGCCATGACACACCCCTCCCAATAAGAGTGTTGTATCACTATCTTATGTTCACTATTCTAAAATATTGCTTGAGATCTCCATATAATCTTTCAACGGAAACTCCCTTTCATATTGTTTCGATAATCGGCTAGACAATCCATATGCTGCTGATTGAAGAGAGGCGGCGCATTCTCAGGGTCAACAAAAGCAAGTTCAACTGTTTCCACTCCATCCACATTCAAACTCCCTTTGACTGGATAGCCTTTAAAGAAATGCAGAACGGTTTGAGCCCGATCACCGTTAAGATATGTAGTAAAATAATCTGAATATACGCCGATAAGATAGTCAATTTCAACATGTAAGCCCGTCTCTTCAAAAACTTCTCTTTTGGCACAACCTGCAAGGGATTCACCTATTTCCATGGCGCCCCCAGGAAATCCCCATTCGTTATAATCCCCTCTTTTTTGAAGAAGAATTTGCCCCTTCTCGTTCACTACACAAATACCAGCAAAATTAAGAATGATTGGAGCCGACCCTACTTTGTTTCGAATCATCTTGATATAATCCATCTGTTGACACCCTTTCTTGTTAATACAAAAGGCTGTCTTGTGCACTTAATGCCAATGAGACAGCCATCTATTTACTATTTCGGTAATGACGCTTTATTAAAATAAGGTTATGTGCCAGTAATTCCTCCTAAAAAGCTTGTGGCATTTCTGTTGTCAACCTGTGAAGATCTTGTTGATTCCATGCCTCTTTAATGGTTACTTACGGCTCTTCTAATTGAATGGTCCGAAACATAGTTCCTAGTGTAGTTGTTCCCAATTCAATTTGATCTGTAAATATAACAGCCATCTTTCCTTTTAACGATGACCCATTAATATTTCAACTTTAACAGCATGTCCTTTACCTCATCATCTGTCATAATGAGCTCATGATATCGCTGGGTAATTTTAGTAAGCACTACATCGTGATAAAAGAATTCCGTAAAAAATGTCACGAGTGGCTTCGATTGGGTTCGAATGGCCTGCCACCCGTGTTCTTCAATCCCAGCAAAGACCATTTCCTTTTCATCTACAATTAAAATCCGGCTTCTTTCTAAAGAATCGTGTCCATGGGTTGGGATTAAAACAGACATAGTTGGAATTACCGTTTGAATCGTTCCTATCGCATGCAAGTGCACCTCCCGCCCACTGTGATACACTTCCTCAAGCAAAGGAAGAAAGGCTTTCATTTCGTCCGCCCAAAGAGATAAATGAATGGATTGTTTGGCTCCTTCCATTAGCTCTTTCATAATAGACAAGATTGATTGATCCTCTCGTAATGTCCATACCCGATCGTCAACTTCTATTTCTTCAACTTCAATTTTCTTTAACTCTTCAATATTTGCTTCAAAGTTTGCCGTTAATTTCTCTATTAAAGCCTCCATCGGAAGACCAGTATATTGCCGCTTTTTCTCCACAAAGGCTTCGAGAACAACTCCTTTTTCAATCAGTTTTGTAATAACCTCATATACTTTCGAACGCGGCACACCTGACCGCTTCACAATTGCCGTAGCATCTAGAGGCTGATTGACTGTAATTAATGATGTATACACTTGACTCTCATATTGGGTGAATCCAAATTGTTGTAGCAACCTAATCAACCTTTCTTTCTCATTATCCCTTTCTTTAGGATAGACCAAACTCTATAAACATTTCCACTTGTAGAGAGATTTACATTTATGTTACTCTTCTAGTGGTAACAAAATAACGAGAGGTGTTTTATGAATAAACGTGTTTACTTACTAACCATCGTCTCTTTTGTCGTTGGTCTTGTTGAACTTATTTTAGGTGGCATTTTACACTTAGTTGCATCCGATTTAAACGTTACATTGGGACAAGTCGGTATGCTGATTTCCATTTTTTCATTTGTATTCGCGTTATCAGGGCCCATTCTTTTATCCGCTACAGCGAAAATAGAACGAAAGAAGCTAACACTCATTACATTAGTGGTATTTTTATTTGCGAACATTCTTGCTGTCGTTAGCTCAGGCTATTGGATTTTACTACTCGCTCGAATGATTTCCGCAATGAGCGCAGCGCTTCTCATTTCACTGTGCGTAACCATTGCATCAAACATTGTTAGTGAACCATACCGGGCACGTGCAATAGGTATTGTTTTTATGGGCGTTAGCGCTTCTCTTGTCTTAGGCGTTCCGATTGGTTTACTGCTTGGAAATGCTTTTGGTTGGCGAGCACCATTTATCCTGATTGTTCTTTTAACAGGTTTATCCATTTTATTTGTTGCGCTATTTATGGAAAAAATCACTCCAAAGCCAAGTATTCCTCTCATTCAACAACTAAAATCATTAAAAAACACGAAAATTATACTTATTCAACTAACGTCCTTTTTATTTCTTGCAGGACATTTAACACTTTATGCTTATCTAACACCCTTTTTACAATCAATCGGTATTGATGGAAATTGGATTAGCATGATGTATCTTCTGTTCGGTATTGCCGCTATTATTGGCGGAGGTATTGGTGGCCTACTTTCTGATCGATTCGGCCCGCAAAAAACCATTATTGGTGTCATCTCTCTTTTTACGGTAGCCATCTTTTCCATACCGTTGACTACAGCATTTATGCCCCTTTTTATTGTTGTCATGATGGTTTGGAGTCTATTAAGCTGGGCGATTACTCCGGCGATGCAGAGCTATTTAATTGCTTCTGCACCAGAAACATCTGATATTCAGCAAAGTTTAAATAACTCCGCACTCCATTTTGGTATTGCTTTTGGTTCCATGAGTGGCGGACTTGTCATCGAGAGAAGTACCGTTGAAATGAATGCCATTGTCGGCAGCCTCTTCGCTTTACTCGCTCTCATCGTAATTGGATTCTCAATGAAAAAATCTCTTCAGCCAAAACCACAAGAAGCTGATTTAGCCTACAAAAAAGCCAATTAATTAATCAATTGGCTTTTTTCTAAATCACCCATTACCGTTTGTGTCTCTTCATTTCTTGAGAAGCACCAACCGTTAAATGTGTTACATATACATGTTCTCTACAATTTTTGTTTTTGGAGGATGTAACTCAGGATGAGCCGATGACATGATTTTCTTTCGCAACAAGTAAAGGGTCACAGCTAAAAGTAACACCCCTGAAGGAAGCAGGGTTCCAATTGGCCCTAAGAAATCATACATAAATCCATAGAGGATAAAGCTAAGTGGCATGAGTGCAGTAGCACCTGTTTCTAGAATGCCAAATACCCTTCCTTTATATTGATCACTTACCCGTTTTTGCAGCAAAACACCAATGGGTGTATTCACATATGTAATGGAAAAACCAATAAGTAGCATAACCATACTATAAAAAATCACTATCCCATTGTAAGGAATAAAGACTATTAACGGTAATACGAATAGCGTCATTAAACACGAAAAAGCAAGTAGACCTTGCTTTACATTCATTAACGGAAATACCACATCTTTCTTTATTGAAAAATAGAGTCCTCCAAGTAATGCCCCTCCTGCTAAGATCCCTTCAATGATGCCAAAATGGCGAGTGTCGATTTGCAAGGTTTCAACGAGAATAAACGGCATGCCAATTAAAAGAGCCCCAGTAAAAAAATTGACAACTAACGCCATTCCAACGATTGTCCGAATAATTGGTTGCTGATGAATAAAGAGAAACCCCGCTTTCATTCCTTGCCACATGTTCTCCTTCTTCTCTTCCTTTGTTCGCTCAGACCCATAAAGTGTAAAATCCATTGTCGCTTCCACGCAAACAGCAAGGAAAAACGCAATAATGAAAATCACTAAAAACACTTGAATAGGCGAAAAGGCAAAAAGCATCCCTCCAATAATCGGCCCCCCAATCGTTGAAGATGAGACGACCATCTGATTAATCGCTGTTGCTTTTTGAATACGTGCCTCATCTACCAGCCGCGTAATAGAAGAAGTAAACGCAACCCCAGTAAACATTTGCGAAATGGTAAGCAAAGCAGTTGTTGCATAAATGGCGATAACCGATAAACCACTCGTTATCGTATAAGCGAGTAGTCCCGAAACGATTAAAAGAGAAACCACTTGAGACGATAGAACGACTCCTTTTTTCGGAAAACGATCCGCTATATAACCAGCGAATGGAGCAAGAATCGTCCGCGGTAAAATAGTACAAATCATATTAATGGCGAAATTCATTGCAGAACCTGTCATTGTTAAAATAAATAAACTCATTGCAAAAACATAAATACTATTTCCAAACGACGAGATAAACTTACTAAACGCAAAAGTCCATAAATGATACGTTGCACGCTTTAATTTTACATCCATTCCAAGCACTCCTCTAATAAGTTTAATTTAATTAAACTTATTATATACAGATAAAATGAAAAAGAGCAACGCAAAAGTTTAATAATATTAAACTTTTATTTTTATTCTCAATCTTTTATAATGATATGAAACACGGAAAGAAAGGCGATCCGATATGAGCACATTAGGAGAACGAATCCGGCAATTACGCAAGCAACGTGGAAAAACCCTTGCAGAAGTGGCTGAAGGGCGTTTAACAAAAGGCATGTTAAGTTTAATAGAAAACAATAAGGCCCAACCTTCTATGGAAAGCCTTACTCACATTGCTGAAGCCCTTGAGACAGACCCTCAATCGTTATTAGCAGATGTGAATGTCATTACTGAAGCAGATTTAAGATCATTAATTATCCAATTAAAAGCTTTATTAACCAATCATCGTTACGATGACGTTGCTTCCCTCCTTACCCCTTTTGCAGGAATGACGTTGCCACATACGTATGAAGCTGCACAGTTCGTTCGGGACTTAGGGAAGGCGTATTTTTATAAAAGCCAATCTATCCATCAAACAGATACCGGTCTTTTTTTATTAGAAAAGAAAACGGTGAACTCTACAGTTGATGAAAATAATTGGCGCACTTATTTTGAAAATGCCGAACAACGTTTTATTGAACTTTCTTTTCTAGACGAAGCCGCAAATACCGCGCTTGACTATATTGAATACCTCACTTTTGAATTAGAATATGAAAAAGCAATAGAGCTATTTACTAAGAAGCAAGCGGCATACGCTGATCAGATAAAAGACTTTGATCCTCTCACCTTATCCAAGTGGAATTTCCAAGAGGTAGCGTTGCTTATGATCATGGGAAAATCAGATTTAGGGAGAAAACGGTTAAAGGAATCACTCACGTTTGCAATAGAAAAACGACAATTTTACAAGGTAGATCAATACTACCGCTTTGCTATCCATTTCGCAATGCTAGCCAAAGACGAAAAAGAAGTCAATTACTATTTGCATAAGCATCATCTATTAACAGAATTGTTGGAGGATGATTATTTAAAAAGTATCCATACCCTTAATAAAGCCATAGTAGCGATCATGTTTGAAAACAACCCTACCAAAGCGCTAGAAGTAATTAATGATAGAAAAAATTTTGTAAGAAAAGACGATACTTTAAGAATTCTATTTCAACACATTTATGGGCAAGCCTTATATGAACTTAAACGCTACAAGGAATCGCTTCACTATTTACCGTCTATCAATGAATACCCATTCCGTATCCATGTGCTGGATTTATCAATGCTCACAACGGCAGATGCCTATAAAGCATTATGTTACGCAAAATTAGGCGAGGATGAAAAAGCCCGCGTTCATGCAACAAAAGCAAAGGAAAGCATCCTGAAACAAAACTATGCAATCGACTATCATAAATCGTTTATCTTGCAAACGTACGATGATATTTTTAAGGAGGTGTAAGAAGTTGGTCTACCCAGCTTCTTTTTTAGGTTGATCATGCGATGATAGCTATGTACTGTAACAAATGAAACGTATTACAGACAAATTCACTTCTATAGACACTTATTCCGCCTCCTTTATTGGGTTACATTTCTGTTCCCAGACACAAAAACAATACTTTTTACCTATTTATACGTTAAATAAAAATTCTTATTGCTTAATTCATTTGAAATCAGCTACAATTTAGGCACAAAGAACCTTTTAATATCTCAATCAAGATATTGAAACAGGATAATAGGCGGGGTGTGCTATGGTTAAAAAGTATGTCCCAGTAATGAATGGCGCATTTATGAGGCCAAGGATTGTTGCTTTCATTCCTGCACATAATGAAGAAAAGTCCATTCGAGATTGCTTAGAAGGACTAGCTGATCAAGTACTACCAGCACATGTATTGCTTGATATCATTGTCATTGCAGATAATTGTACTGATCGGACCATTGAAAGAGCAATTCAAGCAGGTGAGGATTTAAAATTAACTGTCATTATTTTAAAAACCGAGAACAATAGTCAGCGAAAAGTTGGCGCATTAAACGCCGCATGGAAAAGTTTATATGGTGATCCTCTAAGCTTATATGAATACCATGTGTCGAGCTATCAAGAAAAATACAATCAATCTATAAAAGCGATTTTAGGTATGGATGCCGATAGTCGTCTTGCTCCAGGGGCACTAAAGCAACTTTGGGACGATCTTATGAGCGCCCGTAATATTGGCGGCGTCATGGCAAAATACACAATGCGTATGCCTAGGAAAAAAAGTCTTTTGTCTTTAGATGACCCTTATTATGAGCAAAAGTTAGAAAGCGGATTATATGGAGGGCCGATAGCAAGATGGTGGACGCACCAGCAAAAACAAGATATGACGAGCTGGTTGCTCACCTTGCAATATCAAGGTGGAAGTACTTACGTGTTAGGCGGGCAAGGTACATTGTTTCGACCCGAAGCCTTGCAAGACGTTGTTAATCGCAATAATTTAGATGGGCCGTGGCAAGATGACAGTGATGTTGAAGATATGTTGTTAACATGGCAACTTCAGCGAGCAAAGTGGAAAACGTTAATAAGCCCGTCGGCACGATGCTTTGTTGACTCTATGAGATCTTATCACACGTTCCGTCAACAACGCATTAAATGGTCGTCAGGTACTGTAGAGCTATTAACCAATCGAGAGTTAAATGTGTCAAGCTCACATATATTCCGGATGTGGGGCTCTCAGCTTCGACGATTGCTTGATTTACTCATCAGAATCCTGTTAATCATTTTAATTCCTTTAGCTTTAATGACAGATCAATTTCAATGGAGTTGGTTATGGATTATTCCTGTTGTCGTGGCTTCATTATTAAATTTAATTTTAGCTTTAAAAACGCCTATGCGACGCCCAATCGATGTGTTGCTAGCGATAACGCTTATCTCAAGTGAAATCTATCTCTGGGCTAACCTTATGACATTCATTCAGGTGTGGAAGGATCGCCTTTCGAAAAACAAAAAAGATGGCTGGCACAACCAGTATAGTGCCGAAAAAGGACAGACAAAAAGTAAATTGGTGGAAGGCATGAGTCTCGTGATCCTTTTACTCTCTCTTTTTATTTTCGTCTCAGTTTATTACCGCTCTTTTTTTACAAACCGAACGATTCAAGATATCGTTACTCCCTATCTTGAACTCGGTTGGCAAGTGTTAACTTACCTTACGATTCTTGTAACAATCATTATGATTCATCAGCTCTGGACATTAAGAAAACCAATTCGTGCCTAAATTTATTTTTATTCTTATCTTACTTAATACACTGTAAACATATTATAAAAAAAGAGGCCTAGTAAACTAGGCTTCTATTTATGTTCTTTTACCATTTGAATAAAGAGCTGATGCATCCTTGGGTCATCTGTTAACTCCGGATGGAATGAGCATGCAAGAAAGGGACCTTGTCGAACCGCTACAATTTCATCATCGTATTCACTTACAACCTCAACCTCTTTTCCTATCTCCTGAACAAGAGGTGCGCGAATAAAGACCGCTTCTACATATTCTGAAATGCCCATCACAGATAAATGGGCTTCAAAACTTTCTCGTTGTCGCCCAAATGCATTGCGTTCGACGACCATATTAATAAACCCTAAATGGCCTTCTTTTTGATCGGTAAGGGAGCGAGCCATTAAGATCATGCCCGCACATGTACCAAAAACAGGCCTTCCCTTTTTACCAAATGCTTTTAATGGCTCAAAAAAATGATCGTTGTCAATCAGGCGCCGCATCGTTGTTGACTCCCCACCAGGAATAATGAGACCATCAATTGCTTCAAGCTGCTCCACCCGCTTTACAGCAATACCAGTAGCACCGTTCTCTTCTATCATCTTAATGTGCTCGCTCACCGCACCTTGGAGAGCAAGTACCCCAACTTTCACCATACTACCAGCCACGATCCTGCATACGTTCTTCTGGCGCAATCGTTGAAATATCTAGCCCTTTCATAGCCGTTCCTAAATTCTTTGAAAGTCGTGCGATTAAATCATAATCTTTGTAGTGCGTTGTCGCTTCTACAATCGCGCGAGCGAACTTTTCCGGTGATTCTGATTTGAATATACCTGAACCAACGAACACCCCATCTGCGCCAAGCTCCATCATTAATGCTGCATCGGCAGGTGTTGCCACTCCACCAGCAGCAAAATTCACAACCGGAAATTGACCAGCTTCTTTGATTTGAAGCAGAATTTCATAAGGAGCACCAATATTTTTCGCTTCTGTCATCAATTCATCAGTTGACATGTGAATCACTTGTTTCATTTGAGCCTGCATTTTCCTCATATGACGAACAGCTTCTACAATATTCCCTGTACCTGGTTCTCCTTTTGTACGAATCATAGATGCCCCTTCACCAATCCGACGCGCAGCTTCGCCGAGGTCACGAGCGCCACATACGAATGGTACAGTAAAGTCGCGTTTATTCAAATGATAGACTTCATCTGCTGGTGTTAACACTTCACTTTCATCAATGTAATCTACACCCATTGCCTCAAGAACTCGTGCTTCTACAATATGACCGATACGCGCTTTTGCCATAACAGGAATGGAGACAGCTTGAAGCACCTGTTCTGTAATTGTTGGATCAGCCATACGAGCCACACCACCTGCTGCACGTATATCAGACGGTACACGCTCTAATGCCATAACAGCAACTGCTCCTGCTTCCTCCGCAATTTTTGCTTGCTCTGCATTAACAACGTCCATGATGACGCCACCTTTTTGCATTTGCGCCATTCCTTGTTTGACTCGATCTGTCCCTAACATACGTTCCATCTTGTCCACTCCTTTTTGATTGCATTTTTCAGATTTATTTCATAGTATAAAAAGAAACTGACTGTATTGTAAGTGCCAGTTTTAAAAAAAATAATGGGTTCAGATAAGAGGGACGATAAAATGGATTTACTATGGGTACATTTAGACCGAGAGGCTACGACACCTCTTTACGAGCAACTTTATTTGCACGTAAAAAAAGAAATTACAGCTGGACGAATTGATCATGGTACGAAACTACCATCAAAACGAAAGCTTGCCGAATTCTTAAAAGTAAGCCAGAATACCGTGGAGTCCACGTATAACCAGCTCGTTGCAGAAGGATATGTGGAAGTGCTGCCACGGAAAGGTTTTTTTGTGCAGGCATACGAACAGCTTGACTATGCACCTGTTTCTTCCAAGTATACAACAACTAGCGTAACGGAATTGTCACCTATTCGATTCAACTTTCATCCTACGCATATCGATACACGTTACTTCCCATTTGATAAGTGGCGCAAATATGTACGTCAAGTCGTCGATCCATCAAATCAACAATTACTTTTACTTGGAAATGCTTCCGGCGACCAAGTGTTTCGGCAAGAGATTGCCAATTACCTTTATCATTCCCGTGGCGTCCAATGCACATGGGATCAAATTGTTATCGGCGCTGGGATGGAGACATTAGTGCAGCAACTCTTTCTCTTATTTGGTAAGAAAAGTGTTTATGGGATAGAAGACCCTGGATATCAACTTATGCGCAAGCTATTGCGACATCATCCACACGATTTTTATCCGTTTACTGTTGATGAAGAAGGTGTAGATGTACAGGCACTCACTCAATCACCTGTTACGATTATGTACACAACGCCTTCACACCACTTTCCTTATGGAGCGGTTTTATCTGTCAACCGACGTCAACAACTGTTAAAATGGGCAGAAGAAAAAACTGACCGTTTTATCATTGAAGATGACTATGATAGTGAATTTCGCTATAGTGGTAAAACCATTCCGTCTCTTCAAAGTATGGATAAGCATCATAAAGTAATTTATGTTGGCAGTTTTTCAAAGTCCCTTATTCCATCTGCTCGGCTAAGTTATATGGTGTTACCACAAACATTAGTTCCGCGGTATAACGATCTGTTTTCGTTTCATCATTCTACAGTGTCTCGAATTGATCAACATGTACTCACATTGTTTATGCGAGCTGGGGATTTTGAAAAGCATGTAAACCGTATGCGAAAACTATACCGTCGGAAGCGTGACATTGTTTTACAAGCCATGAAGCCGTATGAAAATCAATTATCAATTATTGGTGAGCGCTCTGGACTCCATATTGTCGTTGTGATTAAAAACGGTATGAGTGAAGAAGAACTTGTTCAAGCTGCAAACGATGTGCAAGTAAAGGTTTATCCGCTCTCGCACTATACGATTGAACAACAAGTTTCTCAGCATCCCCGTATTGTGCTTGGCTTTGCCAGTATTCCAGAGGAACAACTGGAAGAAGCTGTTACGACAGTCCTTCAAGCATGGAAATACACGAAATAAGAGGCTGGCTTTCGCCAACCTCTTATTTAAAAACCATATGCATCTTCTGCTTCTTCTCGTATCTTTTCAAATGTTCTTGTTAAAAGGTGTGTGTCTTCAACAAGACGTTCAATACGGAATCGTACATCATCATTCACTAATTGTTTTTGCTGGAAATCTCTTTCTTCTGCAAAAACAATGGTCTGAACAAGTTGTGCTTTCATATAGCTCAAAATAGGCTTGAGCTGTTGCTCTGCCACTAAATAGTGCTTTGAGCTACCAGCTGTTACAACAATACTTACTATTTTATTCTCGAAAGCATTAACAGGAAGCAAATCAAATACATTTTTCAACGCACCAGGGATAGACGCTTGAAATATAGGGGTCCCAATAATTAGCGCGTCCGCATCCATAATCGTACGTGCCACATATCCAGTATCTCCCGTATAATCAATAAACTGTCGACCGTCACTATAGTGAATGTTCTGTTCAGCCAAATCGATTAGCGTGACGTCCGTTGCCTCATCATAGGCATGTATGTGACGAACGACCTCATTCATAATGGTTCTTGTTTTTGATCCGACAACCGATCCAGATAACGCAACGATTTTCACGCCGTTTCCCCCTTTGTATATTTCCGAATAGCTGGTAGAATATCTGTTGCAATTAACTCTAAGTTTTTCTTTAATTCTTCAAATGGCACTCCACCGAAATCAAGCTGAGCAATGTAACGTTGATGGCCAAACAATTCGTATTGGTAAAGAATCTTTTCAATAATTTGCTGAGGACTGCCGACATTTAATACGTCTCGTACATCCTCTCCTTGTGCAAATGCTCGTTTTGAGAAGCCTGATCCGTTCGTTAATTTTATCCCTTCGTTCACACAAGGATAATAGGCACGCTGAGCTTCTTGCGTCGTTTCTGCTGCATAGAAAAGTCCAGCTGTGGCGATTGGGAATTCAGCTGGGTTATAGCCACTTTCCGTTAATGCACCGCGGTACGCATCAATTGAACGTTTAAACGCTTCTGTCGGACCAGCCAAGTGAGCAAGAAACATCGGCACACCAGCAATACCTGCTTTTATAGCACTTGCTGGGGTACCACCAACAGCACGCCAAATTGGCATTTTCCCTTCTAATGGTCGAGGTAAAACCTCTGCATCTCTAAGGGATGCTCGAAATTCACCATCCCATGTAACGCGCTCTTCTTTGTTAATTTTGTTCAGTAAGTCGAATTTCTCTTCAAATAATTCCTCGTAGTTGCGCAAATCATAACCAAGAAGCTCGTATAAACCTACGCGTGAAGCTCTACCTGCAATAATTTCCGCTCGTCCATTAGAAATTAAATCAATCGTTGCAAAGTCTTCATATACACGAACTGGATCAGATGTACTAATAATCGTAGAAGAACTACCTATTTTTATGTTTTTTGTTGCCTGCGCGATTGCCGCAAGTACAACAGAATGTGCCTGCGTCGCAAAGTAAGCTTGATGACTTTCACCAACACTAAAAAAATCTAAGCCAGCTTCATCTGCAAGCTTAGCAAATTCAATAATTTCATGAATGCGTTGCTGAGCAGAAATACGTTTTCCCGTATGTGGATTCGGAAGATGATCTCCTAGCGTATAAATACCAAATTCCAAACCATTTTCGTTTTTTATGCGATTCATGGAAATCCTCCTAAATTCATTAAGTTACATTGTTTGTATCTTCTTTTATTTTGCCTTATGATAAACACATTTAAAAGTACGTACTTTAACGAAAGAAGGTATACAAAAGTATACTAAAGGAGTCATTTTATGAACATTATACCTGACCAATGCCAAGTAAATCAGGCGTTGGAGATTTTTGTCGGCAAATGGAAACTGCTCATCTTACTTCATTTAATAGCCAATGGCACGACACGTTTTGGTGAGTTTCAACGAGCGATACCGAACATAACCCCAAAAGTACTCACACAACAGCTTAGAGAATTAGAAGAAGAAGACATTATTGAGCGACACGTTTATACAGAAATTCCGCCAAAAGTTGAATATAGCATTAGCACATACGGGAAGACGTTAGAGCCCATTTTTACGGCCATGCACACTTGGGGGCAAAACCACTTACTGTACAAACAATCGCATAAATAAAAAAGCATGTTTCCTATAGAAGGAAACGTGCTTTTCTCTTACACTTGACTCCCGTCGATTACATCGAGTACCCTTTCAAGTTGATCAATTGCGATTTGTCCTGGTGCAGAAGCTGTTTGACCGACAGCAAAACTAACGGCAGAACCGAAAGCACCGCCAAATAAGCGAGAAAGGGCTCCTTTAGGACCCATTGACATTGTGATGATGGGAATCGTTAATTCTCGATTTGCTTCTTCTGTCACTTCAGCAACAATTAACACATCATGAAGTGATTGTGGCATTAATGCAATTTTCCCTACGTCTCCACCTTCTTCTTGTGCTTGCTTTAAAACAGCCAGTAACGCTTCTTTTTCAGGTGTCTTTGAGAAATCGTGAAACGACATCACCGTTTGTATTTCTTTCTCCTTTGCCAGTGAAAGGATCGTTTCTTTCGCTTCTTCCGGGGAACTTAATTCCACATCGACGGCATCAATCACATCTGCTTTCATGACACTGACGTACAAATCAGTTACTTGTTCCTCATTTAAAGAAATGGGTTCTCCGCCTTCACGAGTAGAACGTCTTGTAAATAGCACCGGTATCCCCTTAGCGTTCTCCTTTATCCATTTCCCTGTTTCAATAACAGATTCTGTCTTGTGAAGCTCTTCAAAAAAATCAACACGCCACTCAATGAGCCCTGGCTGTTTCTTCGTAATAACGAAGAGTTCCTCTTTAATAGCCGCGAACGTTTTCCCTACAAGAGGGGCGCAGATTAGTGGACGTTGAATGTGTTCAGCTTCCATTTTCTTTATAATTGTTGACATACTCTTCTCCTTATTGACGTTACGTCTCTTTATCGTAAACGCTTTCTTAATTCGTTATGTTTAATCACGCTCTACTTGTGCTCGTACGTCTTTTAAACGTTGCTCAAATTCTTTAATCTTTTCTTTTGAGAACCGCTGAACAAGGCCAGAGATGGATAAACAATGGGTTACACTCCCATCACGATTCGGAACAGCTACTGCAACTGCCGCTAGACCAATTTCACGTTCTTCTATGCTAATAGCTATGCCTGATTCCTTAATTCGTTGAAGGTCAGCTAACCGTTCGTTTTGTTCGACTGTCGTTAAACCCTCTACCGATTTTTGCTTTCGTTGTTCAGACTGATAAGCAAGTAAGACCTTTCCCCCTGCTCCTGCATGAAGCGGTAGTAATTCACCAATTCGAACAGCATGACGAAGAGGCTGATACCCTTCAAATTGTAAGATACATACTCGTTTTCCTCGGTCAACTGTATACAAATTCACGGTTTCTAACGTCTCATCTCGAAGTTGCTTCATAAGTGGTGCCATAACATCTTTCAGCTGATAAGCATCTTTTGCAATTTGACCTAAATAAATTAATTTGGTACCTAGCTTATACTTCCCTGTTTTCTCATCTCTCTGTACAAGCATTTCTGTCTCAAGACTTGTTAGCAATCGAGTTGTTGTCGACTTTGCTAATTCAATTTCAGTTGCGATTTGTGTTAAAGAAAGCTCCTGATTTTGGAACGAAAAACAATCTAGTATGGATAATGCTCGTCGAACAGTTCGTAATGAATCACGTTTTTCCATTACTCTAAGTCTCCACCTTTTCAACAATTATTAACTAATCGTTTTGTTAAAAAGAGTGTACCACAACAGATTTCACATTTCTGAAAT
This sequence comes from Shouchella hunanensis, assembly GCF_028735875.1. GTDB lineage: Bacteria > Bacillota > Bacilli > Bacillales > Bacillaceae_D > Shouchella > Shouchella hunanensis. The sequence continues at coordinate 2,746,470 of NZ_CP117834.1, read as the reverse complement.
CATACCACGAAATTTTATAAAACACTAGTATACAAGTTATTTTTTTACTGCATACGTATTTCCTTTCTCAATAAATGTTTTTGCAGATGCTAAACATTGCTTTATATACTCAAACGTCCCTAACTCTTTCGTTCTTTGTCTATTGGGCATCTCAAGTGAAAAAACCATATCATCAGGTAAACACGTTAACATACCTTTTAAGGGAAGGCCACCTTCACCTATATACAATCTCTCTTCTCGTAAAATACGTGTCATCTCTTCTTTGCTTGTTGGAATTTCCTTTTGTGCATCACATAAATGAAAATAATGAAGCCATTCTTTTGGAATTGATTTGATATCATCCACACAATCATGAGCTCGATGAAAGTGGTGGGCATCAATCATTAGTCCTACATTTTCTCTTTTTACATCTTCTAATACATGAATGGCTCCCTTAAGCGTTCTCACAGATGCAATTGGTACTGATTCCAAATTAATAGTTAGTCCGTATGGCCTTGCTATATCACATAACTGAGCAAACTTTTCACGACCAAGCTCTGTATCGTCTGTCCAAATGCTACTTAAAACGTGTTTTGCTCCAAGTTCTGCCGCCACTTCAAACGCAGGCTCATAGATAAGCGGATCAATGTCATCATTAATTCGAGCCAATTCTATATCATATACACTTAACCCCGTTTGTTGTAGCGCTAGTTTCGTTTCTTTAAACATTGCTTTGTTGTTTGCTAAATCATAGTTTGGTTCATTAGGCAATCCCATATAGATGGGACGAATACTAACAAAATCGTAACCAGCTTGTGCCGCTAAATAGGTTAACTCTGGTGGTGCACACTCTAAAGCCGTGAGGTGAGCTAGTGAAAATGGATGATTCATCATTATCCTCCTTTTAAATATTAATACTAGTATACAAGTATTTCTTGGTTCAAATTCTAGCGATACTCTTATCCACTTGTCAACTACTTTCCTCTTATCTTCTCTGTGAATTGTTTTTTTGCTGAATTGCAAAAAAACAATGACAAGTTCTTTTTTCTCTGCTACAATTCACTTACGTATTTCCGCTCTACAATATTCTTATTCCATTTAACGGAACTTTTTGAAAACGCTTTCTATATAATATGGAGGTGACTGTATGTTTCCTAAAAAGTTAATAGTGCTCCCTTTACTTATTATGTTTTTAACTTCTTGCAACTCTGCTACAACTGGGACGGATTCGGAAAGCTATCCATCTCGTTCAATCACTGGTGTTATTCCATTTGGACCAGGCGGAGGAGCCGATTCCATCGCTCGTGTGATTAGCCAGTATACTGAGCCTATTTTAGGTGAATCTATCGTCCTGCAAAATGTTGAAGGTGGAGCTGGTTCAATTGCTGCTTACGATGTACATAAGGATCCAGCAAACGGGTATAAAATTTTGTTCGGCGCAGAAAATCCTAATTTATATCGTACAACAGGAATATCTGATTTAAGTTATCATGACTACGAACCATTGATGTTGTTTACTAGAACCGTTCCAGTTGTTATTGTCCACCCAGACTCGCCTTTCCAAACATTGGATGATTTGATTGAGCAGGCGGAAGCAAATCCAGGTAAAATTCTAATGGCTACAACGGGACCTGTTGGCACTTCAGGTGTTGTCACAAGCATGTTAGGGCTTGATTTTGCAATGGTGCCTTACAAAGGAGAAGGTGCTTCCATCACAGGTTTAATGGGCAAACAAATTGAGGCATCGATTGTTTCATTACCGTCCGCTTACAATTACATTCTCGCTGATAAAGTGAGAGTGTTAGGAATTATCAATGATACCCGCTTAGAAGAGTTTGGTGATTGGCCTGCCCTTGGTGAAGTAGCACCTGACTATTTAGAACATCTTCCCTGGGGTGCATATTACGGTGCATACGTAAAAAAAGGAACACCCGAACCTATTATTGAGGAGCTTAGAGATAGTTTTACAGAGGCTTTTCATACTGAGGAATTTCAATCGTTTATTGAAAGTAAAAAAATGATTCCGCTCGGCCTTACTGGTGATGAGGCGCTTGACTATCAGGAGGAATGGGAGTCAAGAACAAACTGGTTCCTTTACCAATCTGGCTTTGCAGAGCATCCAAGCAACTACAATATTCCCATCCCGAGTAATTAAACACGGAAAGAAAGGAAGAATCCTTTTGATTAAGTCCCCGGCATTTTATTTCTACATAGGTTGGATTGCAGTTAGCGTTCTTTTCGTTACACAAGCAATGCACATACCTGTTTATGATGAATTTCTATCATCAGGGCGGTTTTTACCACTCGTCCTGTCTTTTTTAATGGTTGTTTTTTCTTGTATACTAGCGTATCAGCACTTTAAATCTTCAGAACACGTTACATACGAACTTTCAAATTCATTTTACTTTTTTGGCTTTATTGGTCTCGTTTTTGTTTATATTATTCTTATTCCCTATGTTCCATTTAGCATCGCCACTCTATTGTTTTTATCTATAAGCTTTCTGTTTTTCCGTACCCTCTCTTTATGGAAAAGCTTCCTTCTTTCATTCGGCCTGGTCGTTGTTATAGTGTTTGTCTTTCAAACTGTTTTTCAAATTGTTTTCCCTTAATTTTAATTCGCTTTAGAAAAGAGGAACGTTATGGAACAATTTCTTATGCCGCTATTTGACTATCAGCTTCTTCTTCTCGTAGCATTAGGAACATTTGCTGGTATTTATGTTGGGGCTATTCCTGGTCTCTCTGTTACAATGGCCACTGTTTTGCTTTTATCTCTAACGTATTCATGGGACACATTATCTGCACTTGCTCTAATTGTTGGGGTATATGTCGGGGGGGTCTATGGAGGTGCTCGCCCGGCCATTCTTTTAAACATGCCAGGTGGTCCCGCTCAAATTGCTACTTCCTTTGATGGTTACCCACTTGCACAAAAGGGTGAAGCAGGGTTAGCCATAGGACTTTCTACAATCTTATCCATTGTTGGAGGAATGGTCGGTTTACTTCTGCTCGTATTCGCCACTCCTGTATTATCTGACATTGCACTTTATTTCGCTCATAGAGACTATTTATTGCTCGCTTTACTCGGTTTATTGTTAGTCGGTACAATGAGTCAAGGTGCGTTTATTAAATCTATTTTCCTTGCTTGTTTCGGTGTCTTTATCGGTTTAGTTGGACTTGATTTGATTTCGGCTAGCCCCAGGCTAACGTTTGGTATATTGGAACTTCAAAGCGGTATTAATGTCATTATTGCCATACTTGGTCTATTCGGTTTTGCGGAGGTTCTCTATCAATTGTCTCAAAAAACAACGAAAGATCATAAGGATAACGTCGTTGGAAAAATCATTCCACCCTTAGCGATGGTAATCAAGTTCTTGCCCCTTACACTTCGAACTTCTGTGATTGGGGCATTAGCTGGTGTATTGCCTGGTGTTGGAGGCGAAATTGCAGCTTTACTTGGTTATGACCACGCTAAACGTAGCACGAAAAAACCAAGTCGGCCATTTGGAACAGGCGCATACGAAGGGGTAATAGCTCCTGAAACAGCTAATAATGCCGCGATTGGTGGTGCATTTGTTCCTATGCTAACACTAGGTATACCAGGCGATGCGGTTACAGCTGTCATCATCGGTGCACTCATTGTACATGGACTCGATCCAGGACCGTTGCTTATTACGAACTCTCCTGATTTATTTTGGGTCATTTGCGGTTCTTTATTTTTAGCGAACCTTTTTCTACTTATATTTGGGATGACTGGCATCCATTTATTTAAAAAGGTGATTTCAATTCCAAAAGGTATTCTTATGCCGGTTATCCTTGTTCTTATCGTTGTTGGAGCTTACTCTATTAACAACACAATGATTGATGTTTATTGGATGATCGGATTTGGCTTGTTAGGTTTTGTCTTACGGTTGTTTGGCTTTCCTCTTGCGCCCCTTGTTTTAGGCATTGTGCTTGGACCCTTAATTGATCAATCGTATCGTGCAGCGATGATTACTGCTCACCACGACCTAGGTACGTTCTTTCTTGGCTATGTGACTTCACCTATCAGCCTTGTATTAAGTATTCTGTTTGTCACTATGCTTCTATCTACGATAAAAAACGTTCGTAAAACAATCCAATAAAAAAAACAAACAAGCCCGTATCATTTACGGCTTGTTTTTTGCTTAGCACATTTGTAGAAATAAACGGCTTCTTTTAATAAGTTAATTTGACTATCAATTTCTGCTCGGTAGCAGGCATAGAGCAATTTATTTTGCTTTTCTTTTTTTAAGATGGTTAATTCACGCTCAAATAGCTCGATCTCCCTTACAATCATTGTATAACCTTCTTTCTGACTCTCTACTACTCTATCATACCTGCCTTTCTTTTACTTTAAACCATAAATTTTAATTATAAGTAAATCGCCATTCTAACCATATCCACTGCTTGTATACCGTTCTCCCAAATCGCTTCCTCATAATGTCGTAAAAAGAAACCACGATCAATCCATTCCAACCGAAATCCACATTTTTGATAAAGGGCTATTTGGTGTATCCCCGAGTTAGATGTTCCGATTTCGACCGTTTTATAACCAGCTTGTTTCGCCGTTTCAATGGCATGTTGTACAAGCGCTTTTCCAAATCCATTACCGTGTAACGCTTCCTTTACAGCTACATTGACAATTTCAATGGTCTCTGGCCTCGTTTGAATTATTACATAGCAACCAATATGTTCGCCCTTTTGTTCACACACATAGCAAAGACCTTGCTTCATATAGCTATCAACAATTTTTTTGTTAGGATCTGCTAACAACAATAGATCATACGGTACGGCTTCATCTTGATGTAACTTTCTAATTATCATTGTTCGTTCACTCCACTTTTCATTCGTTTTGTCCATTTTTTCTTAACAGCGATCGTGCAAAATAACAACACAACACCTATTAAAAGGAACCATTCCGTTCCTCCGGCAATAAAACCCTCCATTAACAAAAAGAGTGCCATTAAATAAAGGCCGTTGCCGATAAAAGTTGCAAAGAGAAAGGTTTTTACTGTTATACGACTACTTCCGGCAGCTACGTTAATGAGGCTTGAAGGCATTACAGGAACAAGCCGACTTGTTAACACAACCCAAAAACCGTTCTTCTCAATAGCTTGAACCCAATTTTTTCGAACTTTCTGCCGAAAGACATGTTGTAACCAGTAACGGTACAAACAAAAGGATAATAAACTGGCTATAATGCTTGTACCAAGACTCCACGCATAAGCAAGCCAAAATCCTAATAAGAGATAGTTAAAAATCAGGATTAAAGCTAGAGGAATAACGGTTAAAATGCTCTGAACCAGCAATAAGACAAAAGACAGGGATAATAAAAACGGCAGTGATTGTTGAAATAACTCACTTGTTTCAAGACCCTCACCTGTTCGTAACTCTGATACCCAACTTGACTGAGCGACTAGAACGATTGATAGGATGATTAGAATGGCTGTGGCTACTTTTATGATCATGGCACTCTACTTTCCTTACTTGTTTTTCTTTTGTTAAGAGAATTAGAAGACGCTAAACACCGTTGCCACAGCTACAATAAACAACAGGTAGCCAAATGCAAACAATAAATTTTTCTGAATGATTGAATACGGATTTGCCTGCAATTGCATTGCTAAGATGGTAGGCGTTATATTAAATGGTCCAATCATGACTGTACTCAATCCCACTCCAATTAAAAGTACACTCACGCCATATGGATGCACAACCATCGCCTCAGCTAAAAAAGGTGAAAAGATAGCAATAGATATTAAAGGATGAAATCCAATTAATGCAAAACTAAAGATACATAAGGCAATAAGGAGATAGAATAATAGAATAGGACCAGTCTCGTAAACATAGGAGAAAAACAAATCCATTTGATCAAATAACGTCGTGTAAGGAAACACTTCTACAAAAAAGCCAGCCGCCAAAAATAAAAAGAACAATCCATGGAGCTGAGTGGTGTTTCCTTTTACATATGCAGAGCTTAAAAGCAAAAAACGGTTTCCTTTTTTAATGAAAAATGCCCATAAAAATGTAAATGGAATAATTAATACTGTAACCGAAAATAGAAACGATTGAGGAATAAGCGTATTTAAGGTTAAAAGAACGACGATAAAGCAAGTAATGGCAAACCCTAGTTCTAGTAATTTCTTTCTTAACTGCGCCGGGTTATGGGTTCCCTCAACAGCTGCTTTTAAATCAATATGCTGTAATTGTCGATTATGTATAAACCAGTCAAGTGAGATAAACAAAATACTAATTGCTAGCAGGGTTGGAAACAACAGCAAGTAACTCGTCCCAGTCATATCAATTGTTGAAGCAACAAGAACTTCCGTTGGACTCCATAGGAGCACGAGTCCATACGCACGTAAAATACTATGTGCAAAAAAACGTTGAATGAATGCATCCTTTAACTGAGACACTTGGGCTCTGACCGTTGAAACAACTACTGGAACTGTTGCTACATTCAAAAACAACGTCAACATATAGGTCATCAATGATGTACGTCGATATAATCGAACCATTGTTAGTTGTGGTGGCTTACGAATCATTTGACCAAGAGCTCGATCGTATTTTCCAACCGCGATAATCGTACTCATATATGGCAATACAAATAATAAAGCTAATAAGCTTGTCATCGAACCAAATAAGGAAAGAAACGCTCTTTCTTGAGGAACATAAAGAAAAGCACAAATGAGACCAACAAAAAAGAAAGTCGTTCCTGCCCAAAAATATAAACGTTTCACTTTAAAAAAGTTCAATCCAATGATTACAATGGCCAAGCTACCGATGATACTTTGAATGACAATGTGGTCGTAAAATTCACTTGTGACGTGCAGTAAGATTAAACTAAGGTACAAATAAAAAATGGCACTCTCCTACTTTCGCCTGTTAAGAATCTAAGTAAAAGTATACCATCTTTTAAAAGAATATATGGAAGTTATGCATTTATTCAGTAGATTGACGATGACTCTCCTCAAAAAAAAGAAGAGAATGGGTGCAGTCATTCTCCTCTCCTACATAGGTTTTCTACGTGATTTCAAAAAATCCTCTTCCCAATTATTAACCGGCATATTCGCGTCGTTTGTTCCACTGTTCTACTTCTAACATACGAATAGACCCATTCGCTTTACTGTATTGAATCGTTGCCCTTAAACGTTTTTTCCCCTTTATTTGATAAGCCGCAAAATAAAATGAGTTTGGATCATCTTCAAGGAATTCTACTCCATCTGGAAACTGCTTTAGTAATGAAAGAATAAGACGAGACCAACTTGCTTCATGTTCATTTAGCGCAAGTAGGACAATAAGGCGTTTGTTGCAAAAGGTAGCACCATCATATTTTCGAATGTTATACAATTTGCCATCTCCAGCTCGAAAGATCCAATCCTCTTCTGTCTCTGAATGTAACGTCGTCTTTATTTGTAAAAACCCTTCCAGACATTGTTGCGCTTCATGTGTTGATTGAACATTCATGACCACACCGCCTTTATCCGTCTTCTTCCTTTCATTAGCCTATTCCCTCTCACCATTGTTTCTCCTGCCTTGTCGACGAAACCTCTAATAACGTGTCAACGTTCTTCGTTTTTTGCAGACTTCATAACCATTCCGAGTGTTTAACACTGGAAATTAAGGCTATAAATTAATAGGAGGTGAAATGAGGATGGAGGAGTACCACTCAACGAGTAAAAGCGAAATTTGGTGGCGAATTGAAGTCATTGCTTGGGTTCCTTTTTTCATAACAATGATTGTTAGCTTTCTACTTACGTTTCATTTCGGCTTGCTAGATCAGACAATCTTTACAACGATTGCACTTATTCGCGCCATTACATTCATTGTTGCCCTTATATCGAAGACCATTAAGTGCTATTACTTAGGCTTAAAAAGAACATATGCATATGGAAGCCTTGCCTTACTTCTTGTACTCGATCTTCTTTATGGCATTTTCTTTAATCCTCTATAAAGAAAAGCACCTCGCTAACGCTTAGGTGCCACAGTACGTGATATATGGTGTCTTGCTTTTCGATACTTGCGCAAACCTTTTTGATGTCTCAGTCTCTTTGTATGGATCTTGAATCGCTTTAACGAAAGCACGTAGTAATGTGTTGTCGTTATTGTTTTCAACAGCTTCTAACACTTGTTCCACGTGTTCATTTCGAGGAATGATAAAAGGATTTACACTTAGCATTTGGTTTTGAATGTCACTCCTACTCCTTGACTGTTGATCCACGCGGTTCTCCCACTCTTTTTTCCATGCCTGACAGTGTTCTTCGTTTTCGACAGATGCAGGAAGCGTTCCCTCTGTACTTAATTGTCTAAACGTGAGCGTATAATCGAGCTTATGTTCAGCCATCATTTTGAGCAACCTATCAATTAGTGAGCGATCTTCTTTCTGTTCATTATCAATAAGGCCTACTTTTTTTCTCATCCCCTTTAACCAGTAGCTTGTATACAACGGTGTAAAGGTTTCAATTGCTTGTTGAGCCAACTGGACGGCAGTTTCTTTATTATTTGCTAATAAAGGAATGAGCGCTTCTGCTAATCTAGCGAGATTCCAATTTGCCATATAGGGCTGGTTTCCATATGCGTAACGCCCTTGTCTGTCAATAGAGCTAAATGTTCTCATTGGATCGTACTGATCAAGAAATGCGCACGGCCCATAGTCTATGGTTTCGCCACTAATAGCCATATTATCTGTATTCATAACACCATGAACGAAACCAACCAATTGCCAATTCGCTATTAAGTGCGCTTGTTTATCAATTACCTGACATAAGAAAGCAAGATACGGATTCTTTTCCTCGCTAACAGCATGCTCATGCCGATAGATGGTATAATCTGCTAAGGCTTTAAGGTCAGAAACGTCCCCTCGTGCAGCTGCATATTGAAACGTACCAACCCGAATATGGCTTTTCGCTATTCTTGTCAACACAGCACCTGGCAAACGCGTTTCCCGTTGCACTACCTGACCTGTTTTCACCACAGCAAGACTCCGCGTTGTTGGAATGCCTAAACCATTCATTCCCTCACTCACCAAGTATTCTCTTAGCATCGGACCGAGTGCTGCCCGACCATCTCCCCCGCGTGAAAAAGTTGTTCTTCCAGACCCTTTTAATTGGACATCATAACGCTCACCTTTTGGTGTTACGTGTTCTCCAAGCAGCAAAGCTCGACCATCGCCAAGCATGGTAAATTGACCAAACTGATGACCAGCATACGCTTGCGCAATTCCTTCGCTTCGATGTGGAATCCGATTTCCCGCTAGCCAATCAAGTCCCATGTCTGTGCTTGGGATCGTCTCATCAATCGATCGCTCTTTTGCTAATTTATGATTAAAGATAACCACTTCTGGCTTCGGTACGGGATTTGTTTGTTGAAGACTATAAAAAGTAGCTGGTAACGTTCGATAACTATCTTCTAATGGCCACTCTTTTATTTTCTGAGACTCCTTCATCATCTTGTCCCCTTTTTAAATACGTTGTATAATGCCATCTAACCATAACCTCTACTGCCAATCAAGTTGAACTAAATAAATTACCCGTCATACAAAAAAGTAAACCTTTTTTTCGTAAAAAGTGATCCAAACCATTGATTCGTACGTTCTCTTTATAAGAAAGCTTTCCATGCCTTTTTATTTGGCTTTTCTCGACAAATACATGTAAAATCAGCAAAGAGCTATTATTCCGATTTTTATGTTCCTAAATCGAGATCAAGTAAAAAAGGAGAATATGATGTCCGAACATGATGTACAGCTTTATAAAAAGCTTAGGCGCGGAGAAAAAGAAGCCCTTGAACAGATGTATGACAAGTACAGCAAACTTCTCTTTTCTTTTAGCTTCAAAATGACGGAAGAGAAACAATTAGCAGAAGAAATTGTTCAAGAAGTCTTTATAAAAGTGTGGACACAGAAGAGTTCTTATGATGAAACAAAAGGTAAATTCTCTAGCTGGTTACTCACTATGACACGTAATACAGTTATTGACCATCACCGAAAAAAGCGAGAAATCGCTTCAGAAACCGCAACGAAAGAAATGACAGAAGACCCTGATCCAAGTGTAGAGGATCAAGTTGAATGGAAAGAAAAACGCGCTGTCGTAAAAAAAGCCATCAGTCAATTAAAACCAGAACAACAAAAAGTTATTACCTTATTTTATTATCAAGGCTTATCACAGCAAAAAATTGCTGATTCGTGTAATCTTCCCTTAGGTACAGTAAAAGGAAGGTTACGGCTTGCTTTAAAACATCTGAAAACTACGATCCAAGACATAGAACAGAATGGAGGGATCATTCATGAGTGATAAGTGTACTCATTTAATTGACTACGTTAACGGACAGTTGACTGATACAGAAACGAAAGAATTTGAAGCTCACTTTAAAACTTGTTCAACATGCGAAGAAGAATTAAATGAAATCAGAGCGCTTACGGATGACTTAGGGTTTGATGTAGATCCAGTTGAACCTCCACCTGAAATGAAAGAACGGATACTTTCAGCTGCGTTTGCAGAAAAAGCGCCAGTTGAATCTCAATCCTCAGACGGTAAGAAACCAATTGCAGTAGGATCTACAACAAACAAACAAGAACAACATATACAAAAAAGAAAAAAGAAAGCAAATTGGCTTATCCCAGCAATGGCTGCGGCGCTCTTCCTTTCTTTAATTGGGAATATCTATACAGTGAGTCAACTTGGTGAACCTGATGATGTAGCAATCGAACCAAGCATAACCGTTGATTCTTTGGTTCAACGGTTAAACTTACAACCAGCAGCAGAGACGATTCCATTTCAAGCTACAGCTTCGTTTGTCAATAAAGATCATTATCAACAACTAGTCGTTGAAGCCGAACAACTCTCTCAACCAGAGGATACACAAGTATACCAAGTATGGTTGTTAAAAGATGGTGAACCATATCGAGCTGGTACATTTACTCCAGCCGAAGACGGGAGCGGTATCTCTACATTCGACATTGATCCAGAGATGGGTTACGATACCATTGCGATTACAATAGAACCTGATGAAACAAGCGAGACACCTGAAGGCGACATTGTGCTAGTAGAAGAATTATAATTGCCTCCTGCCACTCAATACGTGTGGCAGGTTTTTTTATGCAAAAAAAGTTTTTTTAAAAAAAGTGATCCATTTTGACATCTCTTGCGTTAGCTTAGTGAAATCAAAACAAAAAGGAGTGTTTCAAAATGAAAATAAAAAAAGCATTAATACCCGTACTAGGTGCATCATTAATTGCCCCATCATTTGTCCAAGGAGCTCAAGCACAAGAAAGCATGTCACAAGTAACGACACCAGCAGTTGAATTAAGAGGAACACTCGACCACCTTTTATCTGAACACTTTGCCCTTGCTGTTCTTTCTATGCAAAAGCAATATGATGGTGACGATGGCGCTGAAGCCGCACAAGAAGCACTTATGCAAAATGCAGCGGATATGAAACCTGCTATCGCATCATTATATGGCGATGAAGGCGCTGAAGAATTTGACCGCATCTTCTCAGGACATAATGAATACACCGCTGATTATGTTCAAGCAGTAAAAGATGGCGATACAGAAGCACAGGAAGAAGCTTCTAAAATGATTGATGAATTTTACGTAGAGTTTGGTGAATTTCTTGAAGGCGCAACAGAAGGCGCACTTCCAAGTGATGCAGCTATTGAAGTATTAGACATTCATGAACAACAAGTAGAGGATGCGTTTAATGCGTACGTGGAAGGCGATTATGAAACAGCCTACATGACGTACCGTGAAGGCCTATCACATATGTTTGATATCAGTGCTGCATTATCAAATGCCATCGTTGAACAAAACCCAGAGATGTTCGAAGGAACAACACCTTTAACAGACGCTGGAAACTTACGATCTGATTTAAGTAATCTTGTTGCCGAACATTTTGCCTTAGCAACCCTTTCTATGTCAAAAGAATTTAAAGATAGCGAAGATTTCGATTTCGTTAGCTGGGCAGAGGATGAAAATACAGCCGACTTAAAAGCAACTATTGCGTCTGTATACGGTGATGAAGGCGGCGAGCAATTCGAACAAATTTGGCAAGGAAATCACATTTTAGCTCAAAGTGAATACGTAAATGCTGTAAAAAATGAAGATGATGAAGCAAAAGAGGCTGCAAAAAACAAGCTAAGTACATTTGCTGATGAGTTCGGTACATTTCTAGACGCAGCAACTGAAGGCATTTTACCAGCAGCTGATGCTACAGAACTTGTTAACATGCACGAAGATCAAGTATTTACAACCTTTGACCGTTATACAGAAGGTGACTATGCTGGATCATTTGAAACATTCAGAGAAGGCTATGCCTTTACATTCGACATTGGTTCAGGCTTAGCTGGTGCCATTGTTGAGCAAAACCCGGATCTGTTTGAAGAGGAAGCTGCAATGCCTGAAATGCCACAAACAGGTATGGGTGGAAGCCAGCAAGGTATTTCTCTACAATGGATGGCATGGATTCTAGCAGGAGCTACAGTCGCATTCACTGGTTATTTCGGAGTACGTAAATTTCGTACGAATGCTTAATAATTTGAATGAGTAAATGTTGGCTCAAGAACGGATAAAAAACGCGTTCGACGGCGCTTTACGTAAATAGCATGTGTCTGAAGTCTCTTCAGCAAAATTTAAGGCTTCCTGTTTTATTAGTAAACTCACTCATTGCTCTAGAGCAATGAGTGATGTTGTTCTAGTGCTGTAGCGAAAGCATCGTCGTTAACGCTTTTTACATTTTTTAAGGAGGATGATCTGTCGTGCAAATTAGACCACTTCTTGTACTCTTTCTTTCCCTGCTCACACTTATCGGTTGTAGCACCTCTGCTGAAGAATCTTCCTCTTCTTCACCTGTTACACAAAATGAAATAGAGCCACCTGTCCACCTTGATCAGGAACAAACAATTGCAGAAGAATTCGCGATCAATGCTGACAAGATTGAAGAGGCTTATCATGAATTAAACAAACAAAGCGAGCTTTTCCCTTCTAAATTAAGAATCCCTGCATTGGATGTTGAAGCGCCTATTACAGAAGTAGGTCTTTTAGAAAATGGTCAAATGGGCGTTCCTGACAATGGAACAGATGTCGGCTGGTACGAACCAGGAACAAAGCCTGGTGGACGTGGTAATGCTGTGCTGGCGGGGCATGTTGATGATAAGAATGGACCTGCAGTATTTTTTTATTTAGGTGATTTAGAAGAAAATCAATCGATCTTTGTCACAGATGATAACGGAGAAGAATTAGAATTCACTGTTGATCGTATAGAAAAATATCCTTATAACGATGCACCACTAACAGAAATTTTTGGTTCTACCGATCACAAGCAACTAAATTTAATTACGTGTACCGGCACATTTGATCGACAGAGCGGTAATCATGATGAACGACTTGTAGTGTATACTTCGTTAGTAGAAGAAACAGATAGCGAAAATCCGCCTGACGAACCGACAGAATTAACCGTTCAAGGAAACTTATTATCGTGGTATGCCGTTCGAGATGATTACATTGCAGGCTATCGTGTGTATGAAGTAAGTGAGAACGGAAAAGAAACGCTTGTAGCGAGTGTTTCACAACAAGAACGAAAATCATTTTTAATTGAAAAAGGCAACGCCCGCTATACCGTCAAAACTGTTGATTATTTTGGGAATGAATCCAAACAAGCACAAGAAAAAGGAGACGCCTAAAACGATCTCCTTTTTTGAGTCTTTATAAAGTTGCTCGCTCTTCATTGGTAAATACTCTTGATCTCGTTAAAAACCGCTTTCCTTCTGGTCCTTCTACTGAAAACATCCCGCCACGACCATCAACAACATCAACAATAATCTGCGTATGTTTCCAATAGTCGTACTGAACTTTGCTCATATAAAAAGGTGTACCGGCAATCGTACCAAGTAGGATATCACTATCTCCGACAAGAAACTCTCCTTCTGGATAACACATCGGCGAACTGCCATCACAACACCCACCTGACTGATGAAACATAAGGGGACCATGCTTTTCTTTTAATTGTTCTAAAAAGGCGATTGCTGTTTCTGTTGCTGTGACTTTCTCAACCACGCGCTCATCTCCTCTTCATTAAACGAATTAGAAAAGCCCCATTGGACTCGTGCCATAGCTGACAAGCAAGTTCTTTGTCTGCTGATAATGGTCCAGCATCATTTTATGATTTTCCCGACCAATACCTGAATTTTTATACCCTCCGAATGCAGCGTGAGCAGGATAGGCATGATAACAATTCGTCCAAACTCGTCCCGCTTCAATATTTCTCCCAAAGCGGTAAGCTTGATTCATATTCCTCGTCCAAACACCTGCACCTAACCCATACAGTGTGTCATTGGCAATGTCTAACGCCTCTTCATCTGATTTAAAGGTTGTCACTGAGACGACCGGTCCAAAGATCTCTTCTTGGAAAATTCGCATGTTATTTGTTCCTTTAAAGACGGTTGGCTGAATGTAATAGCCGTTTTCACTACCATCAACTTTATTTTGCTCCCCACCTGTTAAGACTTCAGCACCTTCTTGCTTGCCAATATCAATGTAGGAGAGGATTTTTTCCATTTGTTCAGAAGACGCCTGAGCTCCCATCATTGTTTCTGTATCAAGTGGATTGCCAATTTTGATTTCGTTCACTCGTTTGAGCGCTCGTTCCATAAAAGCATCATAGATGGATTCATGAATTAACGCTCTAGATGGACATGTGCATACCTCACCTTGATTTAAGGCGAACATAACAAACCCCTCTACTGCTTTATCTAAAAACTCATCGTCTTCATCCATAATATCTTTAAAGAAGATATTTGGCGACTTACCACCTAATTCAAGGGTTACTGGAATGATATTTTGTGACGCGTACTGCATAATTAAACGCCCAGTTGTTGTCTCCCCAGTAAAAGCAATTTTCGCAATACGCGGATTCGACGCAAGCGGTTTTCCTGCTTCTACCCCAAAACCGTTCACAACATTCACAACCCCCTTTGGCAAGAGGTCTTCAATTAATTCAAGTAACACCATGATTGAGGCAGGGGTCTGTTCTGCCGGTTTTAAAACAACACAGTTTCCTGCAGCTAAAGCTGGCGCAAGCTTCCACGTTGCCATTAATAATGGGAAATTCCAAGGGATAATTTGACCAACTACACCTAATGGCTCATGGAAGTGATAAGCGACCGTATCTTCATCAAGCTGACTTAAACTACCTTCCTGTGCTCGAATCGTCGCGGCAAAGTAACGAAAATGATCGACCATTAACGGTATATCAGCCGCTAATGTTTCACGAACTGCTTTTCCATTGTCCCACGTCTCTGCTACTGCAAGCATCTCACTATTTTCTTCAATCCGATCAGCAATTTTATTTAAGAGATTCGCCCGTTCAGCAGGCGGAGTTTTGCCCCATCGATCTTTCGCCTCGTGCGCAGCATCAAGCGCTAGCTCAATATCCTCCGATGTGGAGCGAGCTAAAGTACAGAATACGTCACCAGTTACCGGCGTAACGTTATCAAAATATTGACCCTTTACAGGGGCTATCCATTCACCATTAATAAAATTATCGTACGTTTGCTTAAATGAAACGAGTGAACCTTCTTGATTTGGGTTTGCATAAATCATTCTTATTCCTCCTCTTTCAAATAAAGTAAGCGCTTACAATATAACTGTATTTTACCTTTTGTACAGAATAGAGTCAAAACATTTGATAAACTATTGTTAATATGAAGGAGTGATTTGATTTATGAAAATCTTATGGTTCTGTATGATGCTGATTCCGGGTCCTTTTTTGTTTCATTTTTATGAAACCACTATGCGAAATCATGGTGCCGATATATCGTACTCCTTTATTAACGGGTTTCATGTTATCTGGTCGATTTTGGCGGGCGTTTTATCCATACGGGCCTCGTTGCGTGTTTTCTTTCTTATGCATAGCTTTATGATTGTTGGCTCCATTATCCTTGCACAGCTCTTTATTATTCCTCCTAATGATAGTTGGTTTAACCCCTTTACCATGAATGTCGTCATTCTGTTATCTGCCCTACCCATCCTATTTGGACAACTAGTGACTCGATTGATAACACAGTCACTTTACCGCTTTATAAAGAATAAAAATCTCCCATAAATTTCGCATCCTTTACATGATTTTTGCATATACGTAATTGCGCTAAAGCGTGTATAATAGATGTATCCTAATCGTTTGAGGAGGAATAGTAATGTATCACCTAAAAAGACTTGTAGACGGACAGACTTTTATTTTAAAAAACATCCATTCTGTGACTGATCGGGTATTTGTAGAATTTGAAAATGCCCTTGAATATGCAAAAAAGCTTAATACATTAAACCCTCGTCACCCTTGGTCCGTTGCCAAAATAAATGAACAATAAGTAATAAGCCTGTGAAAGAACCATACATATGTCTACACAAACTAGAATGTAACGTATTCTAGTTTTTTTCTCTAAAAGCGCTTTTGTCAAAAACTTTTTATCATAAGAGTTGCTTCTAAAGACGACTTGGGTCTTCATGAATTGTTTTAACACTCTTTTTCACGCGTAGAAACACTGTCGCGAGTGCACTCACCTTTTTATGTCACAGGAGGTTCGACTTAATGGTTTCACTTCCCTCGCATTTAAATACCTTTTTCACATACAAAGAAATCAATTTTATAGGTGATGAATTAAAAAACAAGCATCGTATAACGTTTCATAACGATCAATTTTTTATAAAAGCTTCTCGACATGAAGATTTAGAGTCTTTTAAATTAATTGAACATGAAATTTTTGTTTATAACTATTTAAAAAACCATCTCGACAACATTCCTCCTATTATTTGGTGCTTTGAAGACTCTTCATTAAGTATGTTTATAATCGCTTATTTAAAAGATTTTCCATTAGCTACTAAAAGGGACGCATATTGCTTAAAAGACTCAGTAAATTTAAAGCTAATTATAGAGAAAATAAACACCATCTCTAATATCCCCATCCCCGCAAAATGGAATTTTAATGATAACAGACAAGAAAAAATGGAACGCTACATCTTTAATGTTCAGGATTTCCTAGCAACATCTATCAAACAAAAGTTAACATCGCTTTTAAAGACAACGCCAGCCAACACTAAACTTGTGTTTTCTCATGGAGATTTATTACCGATGAACATTCTTTACTCTAACACCGAAATCACCTTTATTGATTGGGAGTGGGCAGGGATACGTTCAAAGAATTATGATAAGACACTCTTCTTGTTATTTTCACATGAACCATCTCAAATAATCACAAGTTACAATCTTATAGAAGAGTCTATTTTGTGGGACACTTTGTTTATATCGCTCAGAGAACTTAATAATTTAAACCGTTTAAAACATCTACCTTTATTTGAAAAAAACATCCCTAAATGGATAAAAGCAGTAAGTGTAACGTTAGAATCATAGATAAGAAACCTTAAAGAAGCTTAATCGTTATTATGACGCAAAACTTTCCATTTAAATCTTCGTCCTATCAACGCGCAGGGTATCTGAAAATGATGTAATTATTTTGGTCAACTCATACACTATCGCTATCTAAGTAGGAACAAATTCGTTCTGCTAGTAATATAGGCGAGTGCCGAAACGCATCAACCGTGCTCCCTGCTAAATGGGCGGTTAATGTGACATTATCTAGTGCGAGAAAACGACTGTCTTTTGTTAAAGGCTCATAGTCAAACGTATCTAGAGCTGCACCAGCTATGACGTTTTCTTGCAAAGCTCTTATCAGCTCCCCTTCTTTTACAAGGCCAGAACGAGCGGTATTAATTAAGATCGCCGTCTGTTTCATTTGCTCAAACTGTTCATAGCCTAACATCCCCTTTGTTTCTGCTGTTAGCCGACCATGTAAACTGACGACATCAGAAGCCTTTAACAATTCTATTAACTCCACTTGGGTACACGTTGTTTCACCATTAAAATATGGGTCATAAAATATAATCTTTGTGCCAAATCCACTTAAATAGTTTGCCACAAGCTGACCGATGTGACCAAACCCGATGATCCCGACTGTTCGCCGCCCTAATTCTGGGATGTGGTCCTGGTTGGCAAAGTCTTTTTGCCAATTTCCTTTCATGATTGAAGCATGAGAACGACCGATGTTTCGCATCTCTGCAATAATCATTCCAACCGTAAATTCTGCTACGCTTCGTGCATTTCGACCTGATGCATTTAATATTTTGATGCCTCTTGCTTCTGCTTCCACTACATCAATATTTTCAACCCCTCCTCGTAGCACACCGATGAGAGATACGTTTTGTGCTGCTGCAAGAACGGAACGGTTCAAAGGTGCGAACTGCGTTAAAATGATGTCATATTGATCGATGTCATAAGTAATGGAATTTGGCAATGAAACAGCGTCAGAGCCTTTTTGTTCAATTAATACATTATCCTTTTGTAAGTCCTCTACTTGATCATGGTGCCACTTACGTATAGTTAATTCAATGCCTTTTTGTTCAAGACTAGCTAGCCCTTCCTTCATTACATGCTCGGAGATTAACAAATCAGCAATAGCCAAACATTTCATATCTCCACCTCTTAGACGTTGTTAATGCATTAACATTCCACCTGTAGCATCAAACGTTGAACCGGTTACATAATTGGCTTTTTCTGATACTAAAAAGGTTGCAATCTCTGCCATTTCTCGTGGTTGAGCTACACGACCAATGGGAATTCTATTCAAATAATACTCTTCTTTTTTTTGTAAAGATTTTCGAATCATGTCTGTTTCCACAATGCCTAATGCGAGATTATTTACAGTAATTCTATCTTTTGCATGTTCTCTAGCTAGTGATTTAGCAAATCCTAGTATGCCAGATTTGCTTGCGGCATAATGAGCATGCCCTGTAGTTGAACCATGAAAGGCCGCTTGAGAAATAATATTTAACAGTTTTCCTGGTCGCTTTTGATGCACACAGTGTTGAACAAACAGCTGGCTTAATAAAAAAACACTTGTTAAATTCGTTTGTAAGGTTTCATTCCACTCATGTAAAGACATGTCTTTAATGTAACGAGTTGGCCAAACAGCAGCATTGTTTATTAAAATGTCAACAACTCCGAAATAAAATGCCTGTTCAACCGTCTCTTCGATGCTTTTTGTGTCAGCAAGATCCATTTGCACAGCGTTGGCCACTTGACCCTTCTCTCTAATCGCTTTTACAACTTCGTCTGCTTTTTCCTTATGTCCATGGTAGGTTATTGTTACCTTCGCTCCTTCATCCGCTAAACATAAAGCCATTTCTCTTCCAACCCCTCTTGACCCACCAGTAACAATGGCATGCTTTCCTTGTAAGCCAAGATTCATTGTTTTACTCCTAACGCCCAAACATCCGCCATCTTCTCAACCGTCTCTTGGTAGCGCTTAAATTTTTGTTCGTAAATAGTGGCTTTTACTTGATTGGGCTGAATGGTTGTTTTCACTTGAACCATAGCTTCAGAAGCTTGTTGAATAGACTCATATTCACCAGCCATCACAGCCGCACACATAGCCGTTCCAAGTGTTCCATGCTCTTGTACATTAATAACCTCTACCGGTAACTGCAAGACATCTGCAAACAGTTGAACCCAAACATCTGATTTTGTTACTCCACCTGCAAGCCGAACGACCGTTGGCTTTTCCCTAAATTGAAGCAAGCGCTCAACATGCGCCATATGACTAAAAACTACACCTTCATAAATGGCACGTAAGAGGTGAGCTCGCTGGTGCCAGCTCAACAGTCCAATAAAGCAGGAACTGGCATGAGATACTGCATTTGAGCCAAATAAAAATGGCAAAAACAGTAGCTCACTTTCTTCTGGTTCTGTTTGAGAAACAAGCTCATTGCAAAGAGGGTAAATCGATTGATTCTTTGCCTCCGCTTCATTTTTTTCCAACGGCATGCATTGATTGATATACCACTCTAAATTACTCGCTGAGGTTGGACTGGCTTCAGTTGTTAACCAGTATCCATCCATACAATAAATAGACGTCATAAATAAACGTTTATCGACTACTGGCTTTTTTGTAATGTACTCATTAATACTCCAAGTACCAGCAACAATACATAAATGATCTTCCGTTACTAAACCAGATGCAATAGCAGAAGCGGAAATGTCAAACATCCCACCAGCAACCGGTGTTCCAGCTTGTAATCCAGTGAGCTCAGCGACTTCTCCTGTAATCGTACCGCAACAATCTGTAGAACCTCGTAAAGGCGGCAATTTCTCCAATGCGTCCTCTATCCCGAAAAATGCTAATAGCTCTTTGTCATAACGTCGGTCACGAACATTAAGAAGACTTGTACCTGAGGCATCGGTTTGTTCAAAAAAAGCTTCTCCCGTCAACTTATATCGAATGTAATCTTTCACCATGAAAATATAATCTGTTTTCGCATAGACGTCTCTTTCGTTTTCTTTCAACCAAGCTAACAATGCGACTGGCTGACCTGCCCAAACCGATTGCATCGTCTTCGGTAGGATTTCCTTGTCATAGCGAGGGTCCGCTCTCCATTGATGAACGTACTTTTGAGCTCTTTGGTCTGTAGATATGATTCCGTTATACGTCGTCTCTCCTGCTTTATTCATAGCGTATAAGCCATTCCCATGCCCTGTAATAGAAATACCTAATAGTTCAACAGCTGCTATCGCCGAGCGGGTCAGAACCTCACGAATAACAGCAAGATTGGCTTGCCAAAGTTCTTCACAATCTCTCTCTGTATGATAAGGTCTTGGCGTTAACATCTCTGTCTTCCTTACCGCTGTTACAACTTCTTCTCCTTTCAATGAGAACAGCGTAGCTTTCGTCATCGTCCCGCCATTATCAATGCCCAATACATATTTCATCATTATCCTCCTTAAAACGTTATGATAACGACTACATGGTTTCTAAGTACATGGTTTGATATAGCTGGTACGCACTCTCTACTGAATCTCTTTTATGAATAAGCGCATTTAGCGCTGCCACCATGGCAACAGGAGACTTATTCTGAACAATGTTTCGTCCGACCGCTACACCCTTCGCACCGTTTGCCAAACAGTGGTTGACAAATGATAAATATGCCTTCACATCATCTGTTTTTGGTCCGCCTAAGGCAAGCACTGGAACTTTGGCATATTGAGCAATTAGCCGATCATCCAGTTCACCTGAATAGCGGGTTTTAATTACATCCGCCCCTAACTCAACCGCCATATTTGCCGCAGCTGCAAGAATAGGTGCATGGTTCGAAGATTCCGTTGTTACTGCATACCCATATGGCAGTGACTCCACTATCAAAGGAACGTTCCATTCATCTGCTTGACTCGCTAATTCTCGCACAGCTTGATGCGTATGCTTTTCATTATGAGCACCTGGAAACGTCATGACAATTACTCCATCTGCACTAAGACGCAGTGCCTCTTTAACACTTAATACAGTGGTTGTATCAGGAACAGAAGCATCAAATACATTTGTTGACATATCTACTCTCAACATCATCCCAACATCTTGAAATGCGTCTGGATAACGTTTGACCATTCCGTATGTAACGAGGACTGCATCAAGTCCATGTTTAACGAACGTAGGAATGAGTGGAATTACCTTGTCAATCCCTTCTATTTTTGACGAAAAATAAGAACCGTCTAAAGCCAACGTTAAAGACTTTCCATCTTCGGCAAATACTCTAGCTAGCCTACGCTTCTTTGTCATTTCCCCCTCCAGTTTTTGAAATAGTGCGACTTCAAATCAATGCGTTGATCTTAATAAATTGGACAAATTGATGTCAAGGGCACAATGAAAGTTTAGGAAAAATATTCTTTAACTCATGTCTTTATTTGTCGGAAGTGTTTTCTAACGTTCAATAATCAAGTATACTTTTATTATCTTAAAATAGTTAGGAGGCAGTCTATTGGAGAATGAACTGTTAAGACGTGATTTATCAAGTGAAGAACAAGCCATCGTTAATCGAATCATGCAAAAGCATCAAAAGAATAAGGTTATTACGTACATACTATGGCTTTTTACTGGTTTTGTTGGAGGGCATCGCTATTATATGGGAGATACCCGCTACGCAGTCGGTATGACCGTAACCCTTGGAGGCTTTGGAGCATGGTGGATAATTGACCTTTTGCTTATTGAGAAAAGGCTCAATTTTCTTAAAGATGTATTAGAATATCAAGTGATTGATCAAGTTTTAATGTACAGAAGAGATTATTATAACCAACCTTATAGCAACTTTCATTTTAATTATGATCCTCGTTATCATCATCAATATCCACCAAGTCATGGGCACCATCAACAACGAAATCACCCAGACGATCGCTACTATCGCTGAGCCTCTAAGTAGGCTCTTTTTCAAAATATACAGACTGGTCTTGTCTATTCTTGTCGCATTATCCATTTTGTCTTTTTTATTCTATTACACTTAAGGGATACAAAAAAGGAGTCTTTTTAATGCATTCTTATCAATCCATTCTAGCTCGCTTAAAGCAAGTTGGGGTTACAGATACTTTTGGCACAAAAAAAGAAGTGAAAGAACTTCCAAAGATTTTGTCTCCAGATGAAGTACTTTATTATGCAATAAGTGGATCACTAGAGGGGACAACCTGGCTTGTCATTGTTACAAATCATCGTGTAGTTTTTTTAGATAAAGGCCTAATCTATGGAACAAAACAACGAGAAATTGCCCTAAATAAAATTACCTCAATTTCACAGAACATCGGGCTTTTAACTGGTGAAATTATTGTTTCAGATGGGTTTAAAAAATTTGTTATCCAAAATTGCAAAAAAGCGACCATTCAGCCTTTTATTGATGCCACAAATCGAGCAATTAAAGATATGGATCACTATCATAAAGTACCTAGCTTTATGCATAATGATCGCCGAGACTCCCTTTATTCAGAACGACAGCCGTCCTCACGATTGAATCACCTTCACGAAGAAAACAGATATTCGGATAGTTATCGGAACCATCATTCTCATGAAGTAGAGAGAAGAGACTCTTACAGCTACGATTCTCGATACTCCGATAGACGAGATCCTATCAGACAAAAACAGTATCCAGACAGACGAGATCTCAATGGCTACGATCGACATTTTGCTAAAAGACACGAAAGAGACTTTGAACGGCGTGATCTCCACGTTCCAAATTCTCGCCACTCCTTTGAAAATGATTATAAGAATCATGCGATTACTTCTCTAAACAGCTCATCTTTGGACGAATCCAATACTCTAAATTACGGGCAACGCAACTTTGCCAAACTCAAAGAGCTAAAAGAATTACTTGATATGGAAGCCATTACACTAGAAGAATTTGAAGCACAAAAAGCTCAATTACTTCGAACAAACCGTTACTAACTGCTGAACCTTTTTGTAAGGTTCTTTTTTTAGCGCGTTATCTCTATACTCTAAACAGTATAGAGCCTCCTTTTATGATAGAATTTACATGAACGATTTACGTGATATATTCTAAAATTAGGTGATGACATTAAATGATCGCAAAAACAGAAGAAGATTTTAACGGATTAAAAGAGATAGGCCGCATTGTCGCCTCTATAAGAGACGAGCTTGTTCATCAAACAATTCCCGGAATTTCAACGAAAGAGCTCGATCGACTTGCTGGCACTTACTTTGAAAAGGCAGGTGCTGTTTCGGCACCGAAAAGTGAATATCAATTTCCTGGCTTTACGTGTATCAGCGTCAACGATGAAGTGGCGCATGGCATACCTGGTAGCCGCGTTATTCGTGAAGGAGATTTGGTTAACATTGATGTGTCTGGGTCGAAAAACGGCTATTTTGCAGACACAGGAATATCGTTTGTAGTTGGAAGAGGCAACAAACAGTTAGAGAAACTATGTAGCGTAGCTAAGCAGGCATTTGAAGAAGGGTTAAAAAAAGCGGTCCCTGGTTCCAAGAAAAGCAGATTAGGTAAAATCGTCAATCAAACAGCTCGAGCAAACGGTTTTACAGTCATAAAAAATTTGACCGGACACGGTATTGGTCGTGCGATTCATGAATCACCTGATCATATTTACAATTACAACGACACTTGGGATGACGAACTTCTTAAAGATGGCATGGTTATTGCCTTTGAGCCATTTATATCCACTTCTGAAGAAGAAGTATTTCAAAAGAACGACGGTTGGACATTCGCAACAAAAAATAGTTATGTTGCTCAATATGAACACACCATTATTCTAACAAAAGCAGGTCCTATCATAACCACTTTGTAAACCATTGTCGACCTTAACAGAGAGCACTAACACTCTCTGTTTTTCTTCGTGTCCTGCCACCATGTTCATTGTTACCAGTTGTCACTCTCCTTTACTTGAAAGGCGTATTGCCTTAATTCCTCTGTAACTGAATTAGTAGAATCGCATTGATCACAATAAATATGAGGCGCTTTTGTTACATATTGACTTAACACATATTCGGACAATTTCTTTGGTGTTCCACATTTGTTGCAAAACATGAGTACAGGCATATGCTCCTCCTATCTTTAGCTCCCCTAGCATAATTCCTACTAAATTCTTTCTTTCACAATCAATAAAGCCTTCTGCTCATTATCCGTCATTTCATCATGACCATCTGTTAGAACCTTTACAGCAACTTGCCCATTTTTTTGACGAATGAATCGAGCTACAATCGTTAATCCTTTGTATACATCTGCCGTGTTGTTTCCATTCTGTTGAATGCTTAACATCTTAAACCCCCTTCGCTTAAGTAGAGCGCTTTCTACTTCTTAAAGAGAAGAACTTTATAAAAAATCAATCAGTATGAACAAATTTCTTAAAGATTCATCACCTATAAACTTACAGAAAACTTAAACATTTATTCGACGATTGTCTAATTATGTCGAAGCTATATATCTATAGAAATAAGACCTTTATAATAGAGACTTATTACATAAAAAGGGGTTTTATTTATGAAAAAGCTTTTATTATCTAGCGCTTTAGTGAGTTTAGTTGTATTAAGTGCATGTGGGGATGGAAACGAAGAAACAACAACGGATCCAGTAGAGGAAACATCTGCGGACAGTACAGAGACTTCAAACGAGAGCACTGAAGATGCTGACGAAACTGAAGAAGATACACAAGAAGAAAATGATAGCGCAACCAATGACACTACACTCGATACCGGCGAATTTGTCTATGAAATTAAAGAAATTGAGCAATTAGATAGCCAATATGATGCAAGTACACAAATCTTGGCAGTTGAATTAACCTTTACGAATAATAGTGAAGATGCAGTAAGCCCTTGGATATCCCAAGGCATTACCGCTGAACAAGAAACAGACACGACTGTGGAAACGTTAATGGGTTCAAATGGCCTATATCCTGAAGACTACAAAACGGAATTAGTTGAAATGGGCGATACAAACGTTAAACCAGGCGCTACTGTTGATGCAGTAATTGGTTTTGAAATCTTATACCCAGGTGAGCCAGTAACGTTAAAAGAATTTACTTATGGCGAAAGCTCTTTCGAACGTGTTGTTGAAACAACAGAATAACGAAATCATTTACACCCGCTCAAATGAGCGGGTGTCTTTTATGTACTATCGTTTAGGGTTTTGAACCGTTTTAAAACGATTATTTCCTACTACACTGTACGTAAATGCAGTTGTCCCCTCTTTCTACTTAACGATGTAAAAAAGAGAGCTACCTTATGAGGAAGCTCTCTTTTTTTATTCTGTTTGTCTTTCTTTTTTTAATAGCTCACGTAACATCCTGTTAAATCAATGTTAAAACCGCCACACACTCCACATGATTTGTTTGTGGGAACATGTCAACTGGTGTAACTACTTTTGTCCGGTAGCCGCCGTCTTCTAAAATGCGTAAATCTCTAGCAAGGGTAGCAGGGTTACACGAGACATAGACGATTCGTTCTGGTTTCATCTTAAGCATCGTGTTAAGCAATGCTTCATCGCAGCCTTTTCTCGGTGGATCTACAACGATAACATCGGCTGTAACGCCTTGAGCATGCCACCATGGGATGACTTTTTCTGCTTCTCCAACTGCAAAGGTTGCATTGTCAATATGGTTGAGTTTTGCATTTCGCTTTGCATCGGTAATCGCTTCAGGAACAATTTCAACGCCATACACGTGCTTTGCTTTTTGAGCAAGGAAAAGAGAAATGGTTCCGATACCGCAGTAAGCGTCAATAACGGTTTCGCTACCAGTGAGTTCTGCGTAATCAAGTGCTTTCTGATACAGTCGGTTTGTTTGATCTGGGTTCACTTGATAAAACGAGCGTGCCGATATGGCAAAGCGGATGCCGTTGATCTCGTCGTACAAATACGTTTCTCCCCATAACACATCCGTTTGCTTTCCGAAGATCACATTGGTACGTTCGTTGTTTATGTTTTGGACAATCGATACAACAGTTGGGATAGCCTCTCGTATACCCGCTATCAGCTCGTCCTTTTGTGGGAGCTTTTTACCCCTTGTTACTAAAACAACCATTACTTGATCCGTTGTCTTGCCGTACCTTGCCACAATATGCCGCAAAACGCCATTATGTTTCTCTTCATTATAGGCAGGAATCCGTAATTCTTTTGCTAATCGTTTAATGGTTTGAACAACAAGATCATTCTCTTTATGCTGAATGATGCATTCATCCATATCAACAATATGGTGGCTTCGCTTTGCATAAAAGCCTGCGACAAGTTCTCCGCGTTGGAATGCTACAGGAACTTGCGACTTATTCCGATAGCGCCACGGCTCATTCATTCCTACAACTGGATGAACCGGAACATCTGGTAATTTACCAATGCGTGCCATTACTTCTTTGACTTGCTTCTGTTTCATATGCAGTTGGGCGCCGTAGTCCATATGTTGAATTTGACAGCCACCACATTGATGAAAAATTGGGCATGGTGGTTCTACTCGGCTCGGACTTTCATCGACAAGGTTCATTAACCGCGCAAACCCGTAGCCTTTTTTCGTTTTCACAACTTTCACTTCCGCTTTTTCACCTGGAAGTGCTTGTGGAATAAATAAAGCATAGCCCTTTACTTTTGCCACACCTGAGCCATCATGAGTCAAATCTTCTATTGTTACCGTGAGGGTTTCATTTTTTTGTACAGGTACTATCTGTTTCATATAAGGTTTCGTCCTTTATTCGCTAATGTCATCCGTACATTGTATCACGTAGTAGTTGGTAAAAAAAGAGGCCTGTACACCTGTACAGCACCTCCCTTCATTATACCTTTCCTTTTTTATAAAAGTTTGTAAAGTAATCGTTTGTTTCCGATACGACGATTTTCCACAGTAACAATAAGGCAATTAAGTTCGGAATCATCATGAGCGCGTTCGCCATATCCGCAAATGCCCATACAGCTTCAAGACTTACTAATGCCCCAATTCCACAGGCTGTTACATAGATAAGACGATAAACGGTAATACCTCTTGTGCCAACAAGGTATTCAAAACACTTTTCACCGTATATATACCAGCCAACAATTGTTGTGAAGCCAAAGAAAATGACGGAAAGCGCTACGATATACTCACCAAATGTTCCAAGGACCGATCCGAACGCGGCTCCCGTTAATGCGCCACCTTCCAGAGATGGATCATGAATAACGCCAGATAGAAGTCCACCTGAAGAATCCCAAAAGCCTGTCATAAGGAGAACAAGTCCAGTAACCGTGCAGACAATAATCGTCACAATAAACGTGCCTGTCATGGCAACAAGCGCTTGTTTTACAGGATGATCGGCACGAGCGTTCCCTGCAATAAGTGCTGCTGTACCAAGTCCAGCTTCATTTGAAAAAATTCCTCTTGCAAATCCGTTTCGAATCGCTTCAGCGACGATAATACCTGCAAAACCACCTGTTGCCGCTACTGGATTAAAAGCGTAGTAGAAAATCAGCTCAAAAGCTGGGATAATCATGTCATAGTTCAGAAAAATAATAAGTAAAGCGCCACCCATATAAAGAACCGCCATGGAAGGAACAAAAATTGTTGATAATAAACTAATTCGCTGAATGCCGCCAAAAATAATGAGGCCAACGAGTATAACTAAAAGAACAGCCGTTAGTAGATTTGGAACGGAGAAGCTGTTGTTCGCTACATCGGCAACGGTATTTGATTGAACACTGTTTCCAATTCCTAACGCAGCGATAGCACCGAACAGCGCAAAACCAATTGCCAAAAATTTAAATTTACTCCCCAATCCTTTTTCAATATAATACATAGGACCACTTGAATATTCACCGCGATCATTTTTCACGCGGAATTTTACAGCAAGTAGTGCTTCAGCATACTTGGTTGCCATTCCAAGTAAACCGACAACCCACATCCAAAAAATAGCTCCCGGACCACCAAAGCTTATCGCTGTTGCTACACCGGCGATGTTACCGATTCCAATAGTTGCTGAAAGAGACGTCATTAACGTACGGAAGTGGCTAATATCCCCTTCTGCTGAGGAATCTTTTTCGTCTTCCTTCCCGAATGCTAGTTTAAATGCATGAAGTAACCTGCGAAATTGAAGACCTTTTAATGCAAGGGTTAAAAATAGACCTGTACCGAATAACAAAATTAATCCTGGTGGGCCCCATAAAAAGCTGTTAATGTTTTCTATGATGTCTAAAATGCTCATCTTGTCACTCCTGAACCAAAAGCTATTGTATGATAGTATTACTAGTTGTTAGTTATTCTACCATGCTAGATTATACTTGTATTTGTGAAACCCCACAATCTGAAAACGTTTCCTTCGTTTTTTCACACAATCTACCATTTCCCAATGAAGGAGGACCAGCGATGTTCGATGATTTACAGCAACAATTTAATCGTTCATTCGATTCTTTAGAGGACTTTGCTGACTTAATTAGTGACTACTTGCAATGTCCCGTTACGATAGAAGATGCCAACCATTATTTACTAGCTTATAGTTCACATGATGATGAAACCGATCAAGCAAGGGTTTCGACCATTATTGGACGTAGAGTACCCGAACGAGTCATTAATCGTTTTTGGAAAGATGGTGTTATCCCCAAGCTTAATTACAGCGACGAACCACTTATTATTCCTACAATTGATGAAATCGGACTTGGTAACCGCGTCGCCATCTCCATTCGAAAAAATGAAGAAGTACTAGGTTATATCTGGGTTGTAGACGTTCGCGGCATTCTTAATCAGGAAAGCTTAGCACTATTAAAAATGGCTGCGCGGAAAGCCCGAAATCAGCTCCTACAATTCAATTTACAAAAGAAGAAAAAAGAGCGCAATGAACAAGAGTTACTCTGGCAAATGATTACTGGAGAAATCGCCAACTACACAAGAATGAAGGAGCAATTACTTCGGATTGGGCACCAGCTAGATCAGTCCATTGCCATTGTGATCTTTTCAATAAAAGACTTGTCAAAGGACGTTATGAAACAATTGACGTATCTTACAAACACCACGCAGAAAATGAAAATCTTAATTCACACATTCGATGATGATCAGTTAATACTGTTAGTAACACCTAAAGATAAACGGACTTTTGTAGAAGAAACGGAACAATTTCTTCATTCTTTCCTCAAACAAGTAAACGATCGATTTGATCAAGACATACAAGCTATCGGCTGCGGTTATCTTAAAGAAGATGTGCGTACTATTAATGAAAGTTACAATGAAGCCACCGCTGTTCTGCGATTAAAACAGTTATTTCCTAGGGAATTAAAAAGTGCCTATTTCTATCATGAGTTGGGGGCTTTCCGCTATGTTGATTTGTTAAAACGCACACCTGAGCTTCAAAAGCTAGCGACGAACCCAGCATTAGAGAAGCTAGTCACGTATGATCGTGAAAATCAAACCAATTTAATGGAGACATTAGAGACCGTTCTTGATTATGAAGATCAATTAACTAAAGCTGCTAAAAAACTTCACTGTCATGTAAACACGTTAAATTATCGCTTAAAGCGAATAAAAGAAATTACGATGATTGATATTAAAAATCCAGTCCAAAAAATTGGTCTTTATTTTGATCTAAAGTTAGTTAGAAAAAAACACTAAAGCCTTTTGTTGATTTAAACAAATAACCGGTTCCATTTTGTTTTTTTGTAACAATGCGTTCCTTCATTTGTGGATTTATACTAAACGTACACATTCACACTATCTTGTTTGGAGGAATTATAGATGATTATTGGAATCCCTAGAGAAATTAAAAATAATGAAAACCGTGTGGCAATGACCCCTGCCGGTGTTGTAGCCTTAACAAAAGCTGGTCACCAAATAATAGTCGAAAAACACGCCGGTGTCGGATCTAGCTTTGAAGATGCCGATTACGCTGAAGCTGGCGCAACGATACTTTCAGAAGCAAAAGAGGTATGGGCTCAGTCAGATATGATTATGAAGGTTAAAGAACCTCTTTCAAGTGAGTACGGCTACTTTCGTGAAGGATTGATTCTATTCACGTATCTACACCTAGCAGCTGAAGCTGAGCTTGCTCAAGCGTTAGTTGACAGTGGTGTAATTGCCATTGCGTATGAGACAGTTGAAGTAAATCGCACGCTTCCACTTCTTACACCTATGAGTGAAGTAGCTGGGCGTATGGCTTCTCAAATTGGTGCCCAATTCCTAGAGAAATTAAAAGGTGGAAAAGGGATTCTTCTTTCTGGTGTACCAGGCGTAAAACGTGGGAAGGTTACCATTATTGGTGGCGGTGTTGTTGGAACAAATGCAGCGAAAATTGCAGTTGGTTTAGGTGCTGACGTTACACTCATTGACTTAAGTGCAGACCGCCTTCGTCAAATTGATGACCAATTTGGAAACGACATTCAAACATTAATGTCCAACCCACTGAATATTGCTGAAGCAGTCAAAGATTCTGACCTTGTGATTGGTGCCGTTCTTATTCCAGGCGCAAAAGCACCTAAGCTTGTGACAGAGGAAATGATCAAATCAATGAGCCCTGGATCCGTTGTAGTTGACGTTGCTATTGACCAAGGTGGTATCATTGAAACTGTAGATAAAATTACAACTCATGATAACCCAACATACACGAAGCATGGTGTAGTTCATTACGCTGTAGCGAACATGCCTGGTGCTGTGCCTCGTACATCAACACTCGGACTTACCAACGTAACAATTCCTTACGCGATGCAAATTGCGAATAAAGGGGTTCAACAAGCATTAGCAGATAATCCTGCTTTAGCGCTTGGACTAAACGTTGCAAATGGTGACGTTACGTATAGTGCTGTTGCACGTGATCTTGGATATGAGCTTGTTTCCGTTGCAGATGCATTAGCAAAAACGCCGGCACAAGCATAATATCCTTCTACCGCACACATAAGCCCCTTCATCGTATGATGAGGGGCTTTCTTGTATAGGAAAAGGAGTAAAGAAATGACACAAACAAGTTATCGTCAAACATATGCTACGATCGAGCTCAGTGCCATTGCTTATAATACACGTACGTTTAAAAAGCTACTAGCGGAGAATTGTCAGCTAATGGCGGTTGTAAAAGGGAATGGCTACGGCCATGGTGCTGTTCCTGTTGCCAAAGAAGCACTTGAACATGGCGCAACCTATTTAGGTGTTGCCATAATAGATGAAGCCGTTGAACTTCGAGAAGCTGGAATTACAGCACCTATTCTCGTGCTCGGCTATACACCACCTGAAGCCTTCTCCACCGCTATTAATAAGGATATTACAATTACGTTGTTTGATAAACAGCATGTGCAGTCATTAGGACATACCGCTACTACATTACAGAAACAAGCAAACGTTCACTTAAAAGTTGACACAGGCATGGGGCGAATTGGTATGCAATCCCCAGATCAATTAGTAGAAACTGCCAAAGCAGTTCACGCACATCCTTCTCTTCACCTTGAAGGCATCTTTACTCATTTTGCGGAAGCCGATTGTCTTGAATCTCGTTTTACAAATGAACAGTATTCTAGATTCTGTGAATTTCTTCAAGCTGTAGAAGCTGAAGATATGACGATCCCGATTAAGCATTGCTGCAATAGCGCTGGAGCCCTTTATCATCCAGAGAAGCATATGGATATGGTACGTGTCGGTATTAGTTTGTACGGATTGCGCCCAGATACAGCACTTACGTTTCCTGTACCACTGCAACAAGCTATGCATGTATATGCCATGGTAGCCGCTGTCCGATCCGTTCATAAAGGCGAAACGATTAGCTATGGTCGAACACATATGTTAGAGAATGACCGAAAAATTGCCACGCTTGCTATTGGCTATGCAGATGGCCTTTCTCGTGCTCTTTCTAACAAAGGATATGCCTTGCTTTCTGGGCAACAAGCACCTATTCTCGGTCGTGTTTGCATGGATCAAACGATGATTGATGTAACAGACATAAATGGGGTCCAACCTGGGGACGTGGTTGAATTTTCAATTGATCATATGGCTGATAGTACCGATACCATTAACTACGAGATCGTTTGCGCCTTGACAAAGCGTGTACCACGTTATTACAAGAAAACCGCCCACTAAATGAGGCGGTTTTTTTGTAGATTTAGACAATGTAGCCGATCACCATTACTGTTGCCGTCCAAAACAACGGAATGAGAACAAGAACAGTGAGACGTTTTCCCTTCCATTTTAATGGATCTTCTTGATCGACTTTTTGTGCGTTGAAAAAATAAATAACATTGTTAACGAGAGCCCTACATAGAAGTAGATGCAATAAATAAGCACATCGTTTGTCGTAAGACTCATTAGAGGCTGCGTGAATGGTGGCCAATTGTTTATCATTAAGAGAATACCTGGTATGGACATAATGACGGTTACTACAACTAAAGCAGACACAGAATTGCCCCGCTCCTCTTTATGCTTCATCAATTTACGGTGCCATTTCCAAGGGGATAGTTTCTTTTTCGTAGTAAAGTTGACATACGATCCCCTTTCATAAACGGTTTGATAACCACATCCAACCAATTGCTGCTACTAGTACCCAAGCACATACGATTCCGAGTATCAGCGCGAAAGACTTTCCTTTTATAACAAAATCTTTTTCTTTCTCAACCTGCCATGAATCAACAGCTCTCCCTTTTAAAATCTTACTAATGTTTACAATAGGTACGAAAATACAAATAAAAATGAAAAACACAGCTACCGCACTCGCCTCGTCCAACCTCATTGGCTGTGAATTCGTTAGGAAGAACAGGCAGATAGCTGAAAGCAAATAAAACACTCCATCTACTCGTTGCTTCCTTATCCATTCGTCTGCCCCGTATTGCTGAATCTCATGCTCGACCAATAGCTGTTGCCATCGTAAGGGAAGCAAGCTCTTTTGAACGGCAATCATATTCCAGGTCGCTAACACAAGTTGAATGATAATCGTAACCCCAACCAGCGTGGCGAACGATATATGCCCTTGAACATGAACTACAAATAGTATGACGAACAATAAAAGAGATACGTTTAGCCACAATACTTCTTGTCTTCTCGCTTTTTGTATTTGTTCATTCATCGTTAACCGTCATCCTTTGTTCTGGCATTAAGAAAAGAAGAAATAGATGATTACGCCAAATAATACCCAAACGATCAACATTGCTATACCCAAACACAACGTTTTTCCTTTAAGAGTAAAACCTTTACTATCATGACCAAAGAAAGCATCTATATAGCTTTTGCGAACGATATGACCAATGTTTCTAGATAAAACAAAAATCATTAGATAGAGAACAAGTATTTCAACTAGTATAGTATTACTATAGAAAGACTGATTGCTAGGATTAATCATAGAAGGACCGATGAAAAAACTAAGGATCACTACTAGAACGAGTAGTAAAGCATGCCCCCACCTTTTTCTATTCTTCCAAACCGCATAGCCGTAATAAGTAATTTCATGAGCTCGAAGCGTTTCTTGCCATTTTAAAAAAGGTTTTGGCCATTCTGGTTTAACCGCTCTTATAACCGAAACGACTATTAGACTGACTAGAAAAAAAAGGATCACCATCTCAAAGATTCTAAAATAATAACTGACGAAAAGAATACTCATGGTTAGTAAGATAACGGCATTTTCAAAGACCCACTCTATACGTCGTTCTTTACGTATATCTAACAATCCGTCTCCCTCCCTTATCAACCCTTATAAGAACTATAACAAATTTTACCTTCTTTAGAAAACCGTAGGATAAAAAAATAAGAGCTGATCAGCTCTTATTACTAAACTAAATAATCTACTATCGTTAAAATAGCTGTATAGCTAAATAAGTAAATAGCAACGACAACAACTGGAACGAACAAAGCAAGAAGGAGCGGCTTTGTTTTACTACCTTTTCCCCGGTGATGATTAATAAACATTGTTTCTAAGAACAAAGAGACATTGCACAATACCGTAAAGACAATGATAAAAAAGGGAAAAGAAAAGACATAGCCTTTTGTTAGCTGAAAATCATTTATAAGAAATGGTCTACTGTAATAAAGCAAAGCACTTATACCAATTATAGATAGCAATAAGCCTTGAACCATGAGCCAATACGTCCAACGTCCCCCCAATATGCGAATATGAAAACGATGAAGTTGTTGTAGAGATGGCAGAAAATGAAGTAGATGCTTCCGCTTAAACAGTATAAATAAGCCAATTGCCAGCACTAGCAGGCTAGCAAAACAATAGACACCTATAAAGATAGATCCATCTACTGGCACCAAACTGAAAACACCAAGAATGTACATCGAAAAGAGTAATCCGTTTAACCATAGCCAGTACTTTAATCGAAGATGACGTATCTCTGCTTCTGACATGAACTTCTCTCCTTATCGTTTTTCCTTTCTTTACATATATATACGGGAAGAACGAAAAGATATCAAGAATCTATACGACAAGTCTCATTGAGCATTTTCATCAAGTTAAGTTAAATAGGAGAGTATTTCGTCACTGACCTTACTAACTCCGGCACCTGATAGAAAGGGCAAGCCATGAAGAGTAGGGACACCATATGAACGATAGACATTGGTTGTCGTAATAATAAGATCAGCTTGGTCACGCTTATCTTCAATTTCAGTGAGACGACATTCTACGATCGTAGCTGTGATTTTGTTGTCTTTAAGCAATCTATCTACTTTGCCAGCAACAACCATCGAAGTAGCCAAAGCTCCAGAACATGCAACAATAATCGTTTTCACATCAATTCCTCCTTATAGGTTTTGTACATGCTTATTTAAATACTGACTTGCTTCATAGGGTGATGATAGTGAACGAATGGTAGATAAAAAATGACGGTTTTGTATTTTTTCCAAGAGGGTGAGAACCGTTTTACGAGCTGCTTGATCATTCTTAATGCCTAATAAAAAAATAACGGACACAGGAATAAAAGTACTCGTTGTTCCCATTTGTTCATAATAAATCGGTCGCCGTAATGTAAGCAGACTAATTTTACTTTTCACTATAAACGTCTCATCACTGTGTGGAATGGCAACTCCTGTTGGTTGAAACGGAATACCTGTCGGATGTTCTTGTTCTCGTTGAAGTAAAGCTCGCGTATAGCCAGAAGTGGCACATCGTGAAGTTTCCATCTGTGTGCCGAGAGCTGTAAGTAGTTCTGTTTTTGTGTGAATCGATTGATTCAAATAGACGAATGACGCATCAAATAAGAAGTGATCCATCGATTACTCTGAACTTTTAGCAATCACAACATCTTTTGTCTTTTGTTCAATTTCTTCAAGCATGTCGTTATCTGCTTTTTCGTCTGTTATGAGACGCTCGATTTCTTCTATTTTTGCAACACGATTCATATGCACTGTTCCAAACTTCGAATAATCAATCATCATCACATGCTTGTGCGTATGTTGCAGCATCAATCTAGAAACTTCTGCTTCACCTAAGTGTACGCTTGTATAACCATGTGTTGGATGTAATGCACCAGCACTAAAAAATCCAATATCAACAAATAAATCATTCATCGTTCGTGTTGCTATCGGGCCAACGGTTGACCGTTCATTTCGACGTACGTTTCCACCAATTAAAATGAGTTCAAAATCGGAGCCGTCCACGACTTCATTAGCAATTGCTAACGAATTCGTAACAATCGTTAGGTCGTTAGCATGGAGCATTAGTTCTTGAGTGAGATAAAGGGCGGTTGTACCGTAGTCAATGTAGACCGTGTCTCCTTCTTCAACAAACGCTGCTGCTTTTTTAGCAATCCCTCGTTTTTCCTTTTCATTCACCGATTTACGATTTGTATAAGCTGTTTGAATGTTGGATTTATTCAACACAGCACCGCCGTGAACTTTACGAATGAATCCTTTTTCTTCTAAATCATATAGGTCTTTGCGAATCGTTTCACGGGTCACTTGCAAACGTTCAATAAGATCCGAAATTTTAACAGATTGAGATTCATACAAGTCTTGCATAATTTGTTTTTGCCTTTCCTCTGCAAGCATGAGATCACACTCCTTTTCTATACTATACTCAACAATGACAACAAAAGCAAACTTTTTATTTTGATTAATGTTGCTTAAATCGTAAAAAAACCTATAAAAGCAAATAAAAAGCAAGAAACTATCATAAAAAAAGAGATGTCCTCGTTCGACATCTCTTTTTTATTCTCTTCTATGCTAGCGCTTTTTTCGGTTTTTTGGCATTAATAATTGAAAATGGTGGTACATGTTTACAAATTCCGCAGGTAGCACGCCACCACGTTCACCATCTAAATTTAATTGCATTTCATGATTTTCGAGCAGCTCTACCTTAATTCGATTTGCCTTCACATACAGAAGTTTGGAATGATTGATATGCTCCCCTCTTAATGCAAGGGATGCCAAATGAACAAATTCTGGGAATGATGTTTTTTTCACTACAAGGAAGTCAAACATACCATCTTGTAAAGATGCACTTGGCGCTAGCTTTTCAAAGCCTCCAACCGAATTCGTATTTGCGACGAGGAACATCATAATCTCGCCTTCAAATAACTTGCCATCATACTCAATTCGTACCGCGGTTGGTTTTACTTGAGGAAGTTTTTCAATTCCTTTTATGTAGTAAGCCATTTGTCCAACCATCGTTTTTAACTTTGCTGGAACTTCATAGGTTAATTCAGTAAGCGTTCCGGCTGCAGCAATGTTTGTAAAGTATTTATTATTCATTCGCCCGATATCAATTGGCTCATAATGACCGTCACAAATGACATTCATCGCTTGTTCTATATCACGTGAAATCTCAAGCGCACGAGCAAAGTCATTTGTTGTTCCTGCTGGAATGATGCCGAGCATCGGACGCGTTTCCAAATCAGCTAGGCCGTTAACGACTTCAAAAATCGTCCCATCGCCTCCTGCTGCAATAACTAAATCAAACCCTCGCTCCCCTGCTTGTCGCGCTGCTCGAATGGCACAGCCTTCTTCAGGTGTTGTCGCATGGGCAGATGCTTCATAACCAGCTTGTTCTAATCGATTTAATATATAGGCTAAATTTTTCTTTAATTGCTCTCTACCGGAGCTCGGATTATAAATTAATCGCGCTCGTTTCATTGCAATCCCTACTTTTCCATTTCACTTTATCCCATTCTCATTGTACGTTATTTTCCAAGAGAAACGTATGCAAGAATGACTGAAAAGATGTAAAAACTAGTAAACATCTTCCTTATTTTTCCCTAAAGATCAGCATACTAAACGCTTTCGCCATAAAAAACAAGAGAACACGCTGGCTCTCTTGTTTTTGTTACTTACCGTTTGTTCATCTCTTCCACTAATAGCTTATTTACCATCGGTGGATTCGCTTTTCCTTTTGATGCCTTCATTATTTGTCCGACAAGGAATCCGAGCGCACGATCTTTTCCGTTTTTGTAATCGATAATGGACTGTTCATTTGCATCTAATACGTCAGTAACCATTTTACGCAGTTCACCTTCATCAGAAATTTGCACAAGTCCTTTATCTTTAACGATTTGTTCCGCATCGCCACCGTTTTCAATAAGCTCTTTAAATACTTTTTTAGCAATTTTTGAAGAAATCGTACCTTCTGAAATAAGCTTAATCATGCCGGCTAAACCAGCTGGTGTTAACGCAACATCAACTAATTCCTTCTGTTCTGCATTCAAATAAGCAAGTACGTCACCCATTAAGTAATTTGAAGTAAGCTTAGAGTCTGCCCCTTGTTGCAATGTCTCTTCAAAGAAATCCGACATTTCTTTTGTTAACGTCAATACATGCGCATCATATGCAGGTAAGCCAAGGTCACGCACATAGCGTTCTTTTCGCGCATCAGGCAGTTCAGGAATCTCTTGACGAACTCGCTCTTTCCAGCTGTCATCAATATATAGATTAAGCAAGTCTGGCTCAGGGAAGTAACGGTAATCGTCTGACCCTTCTTTGACACGCATGAGAATCGTTTTGTTTCCAGCTTCATCATAGCGACGTGTTTCTTGCTCAATTACACCACCAGCTACTAACACTTGTTCTTGACGCTTTTCTTCGTACTCTAAGCCTTTACGAACAAAGTTAAATGAATTTAAGTTCTTCAACTCTGTTTTTGTACCGAATTTTTCTTGCCCTATTGGACGAAGAGAAATGTTTGCGTCACAACGTAAAGAACCTTCCTCCATTTTACAGTCAGATACACCTGTATATTGGATAATCGCTTTTAACTTTTCCAAGTAAGCATATGCTTCTTCTGGCGTGCGAATGTCTGGCTCAGAAACGATCTCGACAAGCGGTGTTCCTTGACGGTTATAGTCGACAAGAGAATAGCCATCATCAGCGTGCGTAAGCTTTCCTGCATCCTCTTCCATGTGCAGACGCGTAATACCAATCTTTTTCTTTTTTCCATTTACTTCAATTTCAATCCATCCGTTTTCACCAATAGGCTTGTCAAATTGTGATATCTGATAGGCTTTAGGATTGTCTGGATAAAAATAGTTTTTTCGATCAAACTTTGTATCTGTCGCAATTTGGCAATTTAAGGCTAAAGCAGCTTTCATTGCAAAATCAACAGCTCGTTCATTTAATACTGGTAAAACACCTGGATAGCCAAGGTCAATCACACTCGTATTTGTATTAGGATCAGCACCGAAATGGTTAGGGCTCGGTGAGAAAATTTTTGATTCTGTTTTTAACTCTACGTGTACTTCTAATCCAATAATTGTTTCAAAATTCATCACGAATTCCCTCCCTTACAATGCTGGCTTTTCTTTAGAAAATGATGTTGCTTTTTCGTACACATCGGCAACACGGTAAATCGTTGCTTCATCAAAGTGCTTACCGATAATTTGTAAGCCTAGCGGCAAGCCATCTTTAAATCCACATGGAACCGATAATGCCGGCACACCAGAAAGGTTAACAGGAATTGTTAAAATATCGTTTGCATACATCGTCATTGGATCATTTAATTGATCCCCAATGCGGAATGCAGGTGTAGGTGTTGTCGGACCAATAACGACATCGTAAGAAGCAAATACATCATCAAAATCTTTCTTGATGAGCGTACGAACTTGCTGTGCTTTCTTATAATAAGCGTCATAGTACCCTGAGCTTAATGCGAATGTGCCAAGCATAATTCTACGCTTCACTTCATCTCCAAAACCTTCAGAGCGCGTTTTCTTATAAAGATCGAGTAAGTCTTTTGCCCCTTCAGCACGATAACCATATCGAACACCATCAAAACGAGCAAGGTTGGCAGAGGCTTCTGAAGATGCAATTACATAGTAAGCAGCAAGAGCATACTTAGAGTGCGGTAAAGAAACTTCTTCCCATACGGCACCTTGTTTTTCTAAAACAGCTAGCGCATCAAGGATCGATTGACGTACATCAGGATCGACACCTTCTCCAAGATACTCAGATGGCACTGCGATTCGCAAACCTTTAATGTCACCTGTTAAAGATTCATGATACGGCGG